>DASUKA010000178.1:0-6814 GCA_036278935.1 Gemmatimonadaceae bacterium | reverse complement strand
CATGGCGGGTGGCGCGTGTAGCAGGTGGAAGGCGGCGAGGCTCGCCCAGCCGGCGGCCACGCCGATGAGATGTCCGACGACCGCGTTCCGCGGACTGGCCGACGGCGCGAGCGGCGTGTAGAAGAAGAGAAAGGCCGTCGGGCCCAGCGACGGGAACACGAAGGGCTGGCGGCTGATGAGCGCCACGGCGGCCATCAACGCGATGGAGATGCAGCCGTTGATGAAGCTGAAGGCGGCCAGGACCGCCGTGGAATCGTAGCGCTGAGCCAGGGCGGGGAGCCGGAGCCGCAACAGCACGCCGCGCGCAACGACCCAGAGCTGCCCACCGATCGGGCCCGCGCGCAGCTCGCGGGAGCTTTCGTGCGAGTTGGGCTCGCCGGACGGTCCTCGTGAGCGCAGCTGGTCGGCCGATGGCGCCTGGCCGGAGGTTCGCTCCGAATTCGGCTCTTGCTCCTGGGGCACGCTCCGCTCAGCTCCGATGAACGGACCGGTGCCGGAGCAGCCGGAGTACCAGCAGCCCGCCGAGGAAGATGAGACCCGAGATGATCGCGGCGATGATGGTGCCCTCGCGAATGCCGGCGAGGTAGAGGTTGAGCGCGAGGGTGAGAAGCCAGAGCTGCACGGTCATGAGCAGCAGGCCCACCGCAAGGGCCAGCATGGCGAGCGGGCCCTGGCCCGGCGGCGGAGCGGACACCGCGGGTGTGCGCCGTTCCACGCGAACGCCGGCGTCGCGCGTCCTTACCGTGCGCATCTCACGAGGGCGTCTTGCGCGTGGCGTAGAGCATGCCGTCCTGCTCGCGCAGCGCAATCTTCGGCAACGGCCGCGGCGGCGGGCCGGCCAACACGGCGCCGGTTTCGGGATCGAACACGCCCTCGTGACATGGACAGCGCAGCTCGCCACGCTCGGCGTCCCAGTACACGGCGCAGGAGAGGTGTGTGCACTTGCCGCTGTACGCGACGAAGCGGCGCTCGGCCAGGCGCAACAGGATGGCCTGATCGCCCGGATCGGGATACGTGAAGTAGTGCACGTCGCCGATCGCTAGCGAACCTGCCTGGATGATCGGCTGCGCCGCGGCCGGCCGACGTCCCGGCACGAGACTCAGCCCGGCAATGCCGGCGGTCGCGACAAAGAGGGCACCCGACGCTCCCACCGCCCATCGCAGCAACTCGCGGCGCGAGACCAGATCGTCCGCGTCCCACTCGTACGGGAAGGCGACCCCCCACCGTCCCGCGCTCGATCGATTGCTGAGCAGCTCGTCGGGATCGCGCTCGTCGCTCATAGCACCCACGGCTCCTCCGGCGTCTGCTCGCCGAGCGCGCTCGCCACGCTCGCCTCCGCCTCGGCCAGCAGCGCGGAGATATCGAGGCGCGGCACGTCCTCCGGGAGCACATGATAGACTCTGGTGCGCACTGATTGCTCGCCGAACGCGGTGACGTTCACGGGCCTCCCTTCGCGCTCCTCCACGAACTCCTCGTACGTGCCGTACCAGATCGCCTGCGTGGGACAGGCCTGCGCACACCAGGGCTTGAGGCCCTGGCTCGTGCGGTCGTAACAGAGGTTGCACTTCTTCATGAGCCGCGCTTCGGTGTCGAACTTCGGCACGCCGAAGGGGCAGGCGTACACGCAGTTGCGGCATCCGATGCAGCGCGACGTCTCCGCCTGCTGCACCACGCCGTCCGCCGTGATGGTGATGGCCAGCACGGGACACACCTGCGCACAGGGCGCAACGGGGTCCTCGCAATGCATGCACAGCGTGGGCTGCGTGGCAACGTTCACGGTGCGATCCAGGAAATCGACCATGATCATGCTCTCGCCCTTGTGCGAGTCGCACTCGCGGCATGCGGCCTCGCACGCCCGGCATCCGATACAGCGCGACGGATCGATGAACATCGTCTTCACTTGCATCTGGCATTTCCTCGGGGACTGCGGTGCATCACGGAGACGCGGAATGAAAGGCGGTTCACCACAGAGACACGGAGAACGGCCAACAGCTCTTTTCCGGCGAACTGGAATTCAGGCTTAGAACTGTGAGGCCTCACCATTCCAGCCTTGTCCCCCCACTGCTCACAACTCACAACGCATAACTCATAACTCACAACCGCTCTTCTCTGTGGTGAATCCAAGCGATCCAGTCTCACGCATGTGCATCATGCGTCGAGTGCTCCCGGATCTCGCCGACCGCGTAGGGGAACATGCGCGGTGCATTGTCCGGCGTGAGGTTCTCGGTGGCACTCGGCGCAAGTGGCGGCGGAGAGGTGGCGAGCTTCTCCACGCGCGCCGCGCACGCCTTGAACTCGGGAATCTTCACGTCCGGCTCACACGCCGGATTCGTGAGCTGGTTCACCGACTGCCGATGGCCGTAGTGAAACGGGATGAAGAGCGTGTCCGGGCGAATGGTGGGCGTGACGAGCGCCTTCACCTCCATGGCGCCGCGTGGTGTGCGCACGCGCACCATCTCGCCGTCCGTAACGCCCAGGCGCGCGGCCGCCTGCGGATGGATCTCGACCCAGGGCTCGGGTGCCTGCGAGTTGAGGAAACCCAGCCGGCGCGTCTGATTCCCGCTCAGATACTGGTAGACGACGCGCCCGCTGGTGAGCCGGAAGGGATAGTCGTCACTCGGCTCCTCCGCGGGCGGACGATACGTGAGCGCGAACATGCGCGCGCGTCCATCGGGATGATGAAAGCGCTCGGTGAAGAGCCGCGGCGTACCGGCGTGGTCGTCGCTCGGGCAGGGCCAGAAGACGCCGCCCTGCTCGTCGATCTTCTCCCACGTGATGCCGGAGTAGTCGGCCACGCCGCCGCGCGTGGCGACGCGCAACTCCTCCCAGATATCGCGCACCGTGCGGAACTGGAAGAACTCGCCGCGGCCCAACCGGTGCGCGATCTCCACCGCGATCTGCCAGTCGGTACGTGCCTCGCCCGGCGGCTGCTGCGCCTTGTTGATCTTGATGACGCGCCCCTCGAGGTTGGTCGTCGTCCCCTCATCCTCGCACCAGATGGCGCTGGGCAACACCACGTCGGCCAGCTCGGCCGTCTCGGACATGAAGAAGTCGACGACGATGAGCGGATCGAGCTGCTCGAGCGCGCGCTGCACGATGGCGTTGTCGGGGAGCGAGACCATGAGGTTCGAGCACATGATCATGCAGCTTCGGATCTCACCGTCGGCCATGAGGTGCACCATCTCGGTGGCGGCCGCGCCGCGCCCCGGCAACTCCTCTTCGGGAACGCCCCAGACCTGCGCGATGTAGCGCCGGTCTTCCATGTTGTCGATGTGGCGGTAGCCTGGGAGCTGATGCGCCTTCTGCCCCATCTCGCGCCCGCCCTGCCCATTCCCCTGGCCGGTGAGCATGGTCGCGCCTCCGCCCGGTTTGCCCAACTGGCCGCGCGCGAGCGCGAGGTTGATGCACGCGAGGCAGTTGTCGACGCCGTGCGTGCTGTGCTCGATTCCGCGCGCGTGCATGATGAGCGAGGTGGGGGCCCGACCATAGAGTTGCGCCGCGGTCACGATGCGAGCGGCCGGCACGCCGGTGATGCGCTCCGCCATCTCCGGTGTGTACGGCTCGACGGCGGCGCGCACCGCATCCCAGCCGTTGGTGCGCGCCGCGAGGTACGCCTCGTCCGTCATCCCTTCGTGAATGAGGATGCGCAGGATGGCATTCAGTAGCGCGACGTCGGTGCCGGGGCGGAGGGCGAGCCAGAGATCGGCGGTGCGTGCGGTGGCGGTCTGGCGCGGGTCCGCGACGATCAGCTTCGCCCCGCGGTCGCGCGCCTTCCACAGCCACTGCATCATCACTGGAAAGCATTCGGCCGTGTTGCTGCCGACCACGAAGAGCGCGTCCGCGAGCGGGAAGTCCGTCATGGGGAGCGGCGCGCGGTCGATGCCGAACGCCTTTTCGTACGCGCCGGCCGCCGATGACATGCACAGCCGTCCGTTGTAGTCGACGTGCCGTGTGCCGAGCGCGACGCGCGCGAACTTGCCCATGAGGTAGCATTTCTCATTGGTCATGGACGAGCCGCTGTAGATCGCCACTGCATCGCGTCCATGCGTGGCCTGGATCTCCTGCCACCGCTCCACGATGTAGCTGAGCGCCGCGTCCCAGCTCACGCGAGCGAGCTTGCCGTCGCGCCGCATCATGGGATACAGCAGGCGATCGGGGTGTCCCGCCTGCTGATACGCCACGACGCCCTTGGGGCAGAGGGAGCCACGGTTGTGCGGAAAGTCGCGCGGTTCCACGCCCACCACCTTGCCATCCGCCACGCGCAGATGCATGCCGCACTGCACGCCGCAGAATGCGCAGTGCGTGGGCACCAGACCGTCCGCAATGCGATCCGCCTCGACCCACCCGGTGGCGGGCGTACCGGCTGACTGGAAGTCGTAGTTGAACGAGCGCTCCGGCTCGAAGAAGTCCTTGTTGACCGTCATGGTGTGACGCTACAGGAAGCGCTGCTGCATCAGCTCGTAGTACGCGCGAGCGCGCAACACGCGCTTACACGTTGGACAGTAGTCCTGCAAGGTGCCCAATCCGTTCCGCAAGTCGTAGTCCTGCCCGAGCTCGCCGAGCACCTGCTTCAGATCGGTGACGAACTGCGCGGAGGGGAGCGCGGTCCCACAGTGACGGCAGTGCCGAGCCGATGGCAGAGCTGGCTGGCCACGATGTACCGTCGCGGGGGCGGCGTTGGGTGTATCCGTGCGGGCGGTGTTCACCGTCAGCGGCGCCGCGGGTGTTTGAGCGATCGAATCGGACGGCGCCGCTCGCACCGGTAGCTGTGGTCCGTACGGCCCCATGTCCTGGCTCACCTGCTGGTACAACGTCACGCCAATACTGGCCGGTCGCTGCACGATGTGAAAGAACTTGCCGAAGGGCAGGGAGAGCAGCCAGAGCACTACCACCACCTGGTGCGTGAGCGCGATGAACCAGTAGAAGGAGCCGCCCCACCAGTTGGAGGAAGCGGTGAGCGCGAGCCCCGTCACCGCGATGGCGGCGAGCAGGAAGAGCGGCATCAGGTCGAACCCGAAGCGCTGCGTGGTGATGAGCCCCGCATTGGTGATTCGCCGCCAGGTGGCGATCGAGAGCCCGACCAGCAGCAGCACCGCGGAAAAGTCGAGGATATGAAAGGCGCTGAAGCCGATTCCCGAGGAGATGGGAAAGACCAGGACGGGAATTCCGAAGAACCAGGCCTGGTAGTGATCGGGCGGCACCAGGGTGAAGCGAATCCAGCCGAAGGTGAGCGGCACGGTGACGAGCACCGAGATTACCACGCCCCAGAAGATGCATTCGTGCATGAGCCAGCGCGTGGGGCTGCGCCGGAAGAGGAACGTCTGCCCGAAGATGTCCGTCCACCATGCCTTCGGGATGAGCAGCGTGTAGCGGCGGAAGTTCTTCCAGCTCAGAAACTCGCGCCAGCCGGCCAGAAAGTAGAGCCGTGTCGGCGGCCGCCCGATCCACAGGGTGTATCGGTACGTGAGCGCCGCGATCACGAACACGGAGGCCACGGCGTAGCCGATGAGCGCCGCGTCGAAGTCGCGCAGCCCGCGCGACCCCACATACACGAGTATGAGGGTTACGCCCGTGGCTATCGCCGCCGCAGTGGCGGCGCGTTGTCGCTGATGGGACATGGCTCTCATGAGGCGGCGTGATCCGGCAGGATGGATCCGGTGCTCCCTCCGTGCCCGGCGCGATGGGTCGGGGCGGGAGCGACGGCTCCGATTCCGCGTCGCACGTTATGTGCCCGTTCGGAAGCGCGCGGCGTTCGCGGGCTGATGCAACGCATCGTACTCGGCGGCGAGGTCCTTTCTCGCGTTCGCCAGCCAGTCGGCCGGCGGACTGGCTTCCTTCAGCAGAATCTCGTATCCCGCGCGGCTCTCCCGTTCCGCCTCCGCGAAGCGGTGTTGCACGAGCAGCGCGCGCCCGAGCTTGATCCTCGCCACGGCGGTGTACTGATGCTCCGGCGACAGGGCCGTCGAGTAGCGCCGGATGGCCTCGCGAAAGAGTTGCTCGGCGCGTGACGGCTGTCCTTCATCCAGATACACCCCACCGAGATTCGATACGGCTATACCTATGAGATAGTGATTGTCGCCATAGACGTGGCGGTAGATATCGGCCATCCGGCGGAAATCGGCGGCGGCGCTGTCCAGTCGCCCCTCGCTCTGCGCCACGTGACCCAGCTCGTTGAGCGCGGAGGCCACGCGCGGATGCACGGGGCCGTACACGCGCTCCTGGATGGCGAGCGCGCGATGCAGCAGCACCAGCGCGGTGTCGTTGCGCGACTGGGCCACGAGCGCCCGCGCGAGAATCGTCATTGCCGACGCGGTTTCCGGGTGCTCGGGTCCGTACCACGCCTGGTCGATGTCCAGCGCCTGCGCGTCGAACTGCGCTGCCTCTGCGTAGCGTCCTGCCTGAAACTGCACCGCACCCAGATTGATGAGGTCGTCGGCCACATTAGGATGGCGCGGGCCGTAGATGGCGCGGTCCATGCCCAGTACGCGCCGGTTCAGCGAGTCAGCCTCCGGATATCGGCCCGCGTAGAAATAGGTGTTCGCCAGAAGGGTGATCGCGGCGGAGAGATCAGTCGGCTGGGCGCCAGACGCCGAATCCAGATGCACGGCCTCCCGCAGGACGGGAATGGCCTGGTCGTACTCGCCGCGATCCTCCAGCACGAGGCCCAGCGCTGCGGTTCCCTTGATCTCGTCGGCGTGGGACTCCGGCAGGTGGCGGCGGCTCATGGCCAGTCCATCGCGCACGAGTTGCTCCGCCTCCTTGAATCGCGCCTGGTCAGCGCGGAGCAGGCCGAGCGCCATCATGGTATGCGCCA
>DASUKA010000177.1:0-17145 GCA_036278935.1 Gemmatimonadaceae bacterium | reverse complement strand
GGCCCGCAGCACCACCCCGCTCAACTGGCTCGTGAAGCAGCCCCGGTAGGTGCCGCCCCGCACCCAGATCGTATCCCCCGCCCCGACGGCACCGGGCTGCGCGAGCGCGGTGCGCAGGTCCCACGGCCGCCCCTGGCTCCCATCCCCCCCACTGCTCCCATCCACCGCCACGTAGTAGCCCATCGGCGCCCTGCGGGGTGACGGCGATGATGCGGAATCCAGGATGGGATCCTTGGCCACCTGGATGATCGCGCGGGCGGATTCGCCTCCACTTTCCGCCGTGATGGTGTCCACGCCCTGTCGAAGGGCAGTCACCACTCCGTGGTCGGATACCATTGCGACGCTCGTGTCAGCGCTCATCCAGCGGACATCGCGGGAGAAGAGCCGATTTCCGTTCGCGTCTTCGGGGATGGCGAGGAGGGCGAGGCTCGAGTCGACCGCTATCGTGGCGGCCATGGGGCGGATCGCCAGCTCCGCGACGGGCGGTCCGGCGTCATCGCGTGGCATGACAAAGCCGCCGCCGTGCTCCGTGCAGGCGAGCAGGGGAAGGAGGAGCAGCACGAGCACCGGGAGGTCTCTCTTCGGACGAGGACACATGCCTGTACCCTCACACGGGACTTCCGTTCGGCGGCTCGACCGGCGTGGCGCGACGTGCTGCGCGGTAGCCTCGGAGCTTTGCGGCCCCGTCTTTCGACGGGTGTGCCGTTGTCGCGACCCTGGAAAGGGTGCATGCACGAGCGCGGCGTGCCCAGCACACATCCGCCGCACCTCATGATGAGGATGCACGAAGGGGACCGCAGGTAACATCCGCGCCATCCCTGGTGTCGATCTCGCCGCATGTCCCAGCGCGTGGCGGGCGTTGCTCGAGCGCTCTAGATTCCATTGCCGCGCACCGCGATCACCCGCGACTGAGGGCCTCCTGCCGTGCGGCTCGCCGTCTTCACGAACCGGTTTCCGGGTTTCGTCAACACGTTTTTCGCTCGCGATGTGCGTACGTGGATCGAGGCCGGTATCACGGTCGACGTCTTCGCCATATACCCCGTCGAGCCGGAACTGTGGCGCTACGTGCCGTCCATCCTCGACGAGCACATCCTGCCCAGGGAGCGGGTGCATCACCTGAGCGCTCGACAGATGCTCCGATTTGCCAGCCCGCATCCGGCCGGCCCATTCGGACGCCTGGTGCGGGACACCGGAGCCGTTGGCGCGGCATCGGCACGCTATGGCGCCGGGACCATCGCCAGGAGTCTGTACGTTTCCGCGCAGGCATGGGCGTGGGCCCGGCGCTTTCCCGCCGGCAGTTACGATCATGTCCTCGCGTACTGGGGCAACTATTCGGCAACGTGCGCCTACCTGTACCAGCGGCTCACCGATCCGCGGCTCCCCTTCTCCATGTTCGTCCAGGCGCGCATGGATCTGTACCGCAAGCCGGCGTACCTGTCGCAGAAGATGCTGTACGCGGACAACATCTTCCTCGTGTGCGAGTTCAACCGGCGGTACATCCGGCAGCACTACCCGGAGATCTTCAATCGCATTGCGCCCAGAATCCGGGTCCACCATCTGGGGCTCGACCTGGACAGCTTCCGATACGAGCCGGGGGGGCGGCGCTCCGGCACGGTGATCGCAGTGGGGCGGTTGGAACGGCTGAAAGGCTTTCACAACCTTGTCCGGGCCATCCATCTGCTGGTCTCGAAGGGCATGGATGTGACGCTCGAGATCGTGGGCGACGGAGAGGAGCTCGCTCCGCTCCGTGCGCTGGCGGCGCAGTTGGGCATTGCGGATCGTGTCCGCTTTCTCGGCTGGCTGCGCTCGGACGACGTGAAAGCCGCCATGCAGCGCGCCACGCTGCTGGCCCATCCTCCTATCGAGTTGGACGCCATGCCGACTGTCCTCAAGGAAGCCATGGCGCTCGGCACCCCGGTGGTCGCGTCGGCGCTCGCCGGCGCCCCCGAGATTCTGGACGACGGCCGGTGCGGCATCCTGGTGCCGGCTGGTGACGTGCAGGCGCTCACGCACGCCGTCGAGCGCCTGCTCCGGGACGACGCGCTGCGTGCTCGGCTGGCCGCGGCTGGTCGCCGGCACGTGGAGCGTACGTTCGACCTCTGGGAGAACGGACGCCGCCTGGCCGAGTTGCTTCGCGCGTCGCGCCGGCAGGACGGCGCGCAGGAGCCCGTGTGAGCACGACCGCGGTTCCGCACGTGTCGATCATCATTCCGTGCCGCAATGAGGCCCGCTTCATCGCCGACTGCCTGGATTCCATTCTCGCCAGCGGCTATGACCAGGCCCATCTCGAGTTGCTGGTGGTGGACGGCATGAGCGATGACGGCACACGAGAGATTCTCGACGCATACGCCGGCCGCCATCCCATCGTCCGGATCCTGAACAACGAGCGACGGATCACCCCCGTGGCGCTGAACCTCGGGCTTGCCGTGGCCAGCGGGGAGATCGTGATGCGAATGGACGCGCACGTGCGCTACCCGCCTGAATACATCCCGCGCCTTGTGGAGTGGCTCCAGCGCAGCGGCGCGGACAACGTGGGCGGCGTCTGTCGCACGGTGCCGGGCGACGAGACGCCCACGGCACGGGGCATCGCGCTGGTTCTTGCACACCCATTCGGCGTCGGCAACGCCCATTTCCGCATCGGCGTGCGGGAACCGCGCTGGGTCGACACCGTGCCATTCGGGTGCTATTGGCGGGAGGTGTTCACACGCATCGGGATGTTCGATGAGGCGCTGGTGCGAAATCAGGATGATGAATTGAATGCGCGGCTCATCCGCAGCGGCGGGCGCATCCTGCTTGTGCCCGATGTGGTATCGCAGTACTACGCCCGGCGGTCGCTGCGGCAGCTTGCCCGGATGTACTATCAGTACGGCTTCTTCAAGCCGCTGGTGGTGCGCAAAGTGGGCGGCGTGCTGACCGGCCGGCAGCTCGTCCCCGCGGCGTTCATCCTGGCGCTGGGGAGCGCGCTCGTCCTGAGCACGTTGTCCGCCGGCTTCGCCATCGCCGGTGTTGTACTCGCCGCGCTCTATCTGCTGGCCGTCCTTGCGTGCGCTGTCGCACTTGCGGTGAAGCATGGCGCGCGCACCGCGCTGGCGGCCGCCGCTGCGTTCCCCGTGCTCCACCTGAGCTATGGGGTGGGCTTTCTGCGCGGCGTGCCGGGTGCTCTCCGGCGCATACCGCGCGCACGCGACGCGAGCGCCATTCCGGTCTCGCGGTGATGACCAGCGTCTCTCTTCCGGCACGCGGCGCATCGCGGTCGCTGCAGGTCGCCACGCTCCTGTATCACGAAGTGACCGACGAACCGGCGAGCTCGGGATTCCAGCGGCCGGGCGCCGCCCCATACCGGCATTCCACGCGCGCGTTCGCGGAGCACCTCGAGGCGATTGCCGGCGCACCGGCAACACCGGAGCGCGTTGTGGACGTGGACTATCGGCAGCCCGGCCGGCACCTGCTGCTCACCTTCGACGACGGCGGCAGGAGCGCCCTGTACGTGGCTGACGCCCTCTCCGAGCGGGGATGGCGGGGTCATTTTTTCATCGTCACCAGCCTCATCGGGACTGCCGGCTTTCTGAGCGCCGACGACATCCGCTATCTCCACAGCTGCGGGCACCTCATCGGAAGTCACTCCCACACTCATCCCGACATCTTCCGTGACCAGCCACTGGCGCGGATGATCGAAGAATGGACCACGAGCTGCGGCGTGCTCGCCGGTCTCCTGGGCGACGCCTGCATCATGGCCTCCATTCCGGGCGGGGATGGGTCCGCGCGGGCTGTGCGATCGGCGGCAATGGCGGGTATGACCTATCTCTTCACCTCCGTGCCCCGCCTGTCACCCGGCCACCATGGCAGCTGCCGGGTGCTCGGCCGTTTCTGCGCGAAGGCGACGACGTCTCCGACATATGTGCGCACGCTGGCGCGCTTCAACGGATGGCACCAGGCACTTGCCGTGCGCCGAGCGAAGGATGCGGTGCGGCTCAGCTGCCCGCCGCTGTACCGATGGTACGTGTGGCAACGCACCAGCCGGCGAACATCGGCAAACTGACGCCTTGATGCATCGCTGGTCCTCGCTGCACTGACACCACAGCACTGTCGCGCGGCCCCGCCATCCGGTGCAACACGGGCGCACTCCCGCACTGCTCGATGTGACCTTACCGCAAACGCTGTCGTGACTTGCACCACGGGGACGGATGCGCGGCACTGGTATACGCGTTGCCTTCTGCGCCTACAGGGGGCGTCGGCCACCCGGTGAGGACGCTCTCACCGGCGCCACGCGAGCCCAGACATGTCGCACGGCGTCGAGGCGGGCCGCCCCGTAGGTGGTCGCCATTGCGGTCGCGCACCGCGCCGTCCGGTATGCCCGGCACCATGCCGGATTGGGCCGTACGCGCGGTGGATGCTCCGGACGTCATGAGGTCGCGCTGATCGCCGAGCGCGAGGGTGTGGGCCGAATGGATGTCGTTCCGCGAGCCATGTCGTCCGGCGATCCCGGACTGCGGGCCATCCCGGACGCGGAGAACGGAGCCGCGTCGGCGCCGCTGGAGCGTGCGGCGTCACTCCCTGTGTTCGCCGATCCATTCGCGCCGCCGAGCGTCCCATCTCGCCGGCGGAACAGCTTCCTCTCCTTCTCGCCACCGCTCATTGGCGCCGAGGAGATTGACGAGGTGGTGGACACGCTCCGCTCCGATTGGTTGAGCACGGGGCCCAAGACACGCCGCTTCGAGCTGGATTTCGCCCGGATGGTGGGTGCGCCCGATGCGCTGGCCCTCAATTCCTGCACCGCCGGGCTGCACACCGCGCTCGCCACCCTCGGTATCGGCGCGGGTGATGAGGTGATCACCACGCCCATGACGTTCGCCGCGTCGGCCAACGTCATCGAGCACGTGGGCGCCCGGCCCGTGCTGGCCGACGTGGAGGCTGACACGCTCAACATCGACCCACTCCGCGTCGAGCAGGCGATCACGCCGCGCACCCGCGCGATCATCGCCGTGCACTACGCGGGTCATCCCGTGGAGCTCGACGCCATCGACCAGCTCGCGGCGGCGCACGGCATCACGGTCATCGAGGACGCCGCGCACGCGCTTCCCGCGCGCTACAGAGGCCGCTTCATCGGCGCCCGCCCCAATCCGGCGGCGTTCAGCTTCTACGCCACGAAGAACCTGACCACCGGGGAGGGCGGGATGCTGACCGGCGAGCCCGATCTGCTCGAGCGCGCCCGGATGATCAGCCTCCACGGCATGAGTCGCGACGCGCACAAGCGCCATCACGAGGGCGGCACCTGGTATTACGAGGTCTCCTTTCCGGGCTTCAAGTACAACATGACGGACATCTCGGCCTCGCTGGGACTCTGGCAGCTCCGCAAGCTGTCGCGCTTCCAGCAGCGCCGCCGCCAGATCGTGGCGGCGTACACGGCCGCGTTCTCCCACACCGACGCCCTGGAGCTCCCTTGCGAGCGGCCGGAGGTGGAGCATGCATGGCATCTCTACGTGCTGCGGCTGCGGCTCGAGGCACTGCGCGTCGGGCGCGATGAGTTCATTCAGGCGCTCACGGCGCGGAACATCGGCACCTCCGTGCACTTCATTCCCATCCATCTGCATCCCTACTACCGCGACCGGTACGGCTATCCCCCCCACGCCTTTCCGGTGGCCTTCGAGAACTATCGACGCATGATCAGCCTGCCGCTCAATCCGAGGATGACGGACGCCGACGTGGAGGACGTCATCACCGCCGTGCTGGACGTGGTGGAGGACGCGCGCCGATGACCACCATCAAACGGGTGATCGACGTTGGCGCAGCCGGTGTAGGGATGGCGATGCTCGCTCCGGTCTTCGTGGTCATCGGCATCGCGATCAAGCTGCACGATCGTGGTCCGGTGTTCTTCCGGCAGCAGCGCGTGGGTCGCCACGGCCGGCCCTTCCGCATGTGGAAGTTCCGCACGATGTCCGCGGACGCCGAGCAGCGTGGCCCGTTGCTCACGGTGGGCGAGGACACGCGCGTGACCACGCTGGGCCGATGGCTGCGTGCCTACAAGCTGGACGAGTTGCCGCAGCTCATCAACGTGCTCGCCGGGGAGATGAGCCTGGTGGGTCCCCGGCCGGAAGTCCAGCGCTACGTGGAGCGTTACACGGCGGAGCACCGGCGCGTGCTGCGCCTTGTCCCGGGGATCACGGATCCGGCCTCCATCAGGTATCGCCGAGAATCCGATCTGCTCGCGCACTCGCACGATCCGGAAGCGACGTATGTGCGGGAGATCATGCCCGAGAAGATCAGGATCAATCTGGAATACGCGGCGCGCGCAACGCGATGGAGCGACGTGCGCGTGGTGCTGGAGACGCTCCAGCACATGTTCGAGCCGGACAGTGCACCGATCTCGAGCGCACCGAGCCGCCAGCACCCCCGCGCGAGGGGCGCGCCGGCCGCCGAGTGGCTCGCCACCGCGCTGCTGCGACACCGGCGCCCGGTGATCGTGGCCACGCACGTGGTGCTGATCTCCCTCGCCTATCTCCTCGCCTACGCGCTGCGCTTCGACCTGCGGGTGCCGCCGCGCGCGTTGCGGCTGTTCGCCATCACCCTGCCGTGGCTGCTCGTCATCCGGCTCGCGACTTTCGCGCGCTATGGACTGTACCGGGGATACTGGCACCATGTGGGGCTGCATGATCTCATTGCCGTGGCCAAGGCGGCGACCCTCAGCTCGGCGCTGTTCGTTCTTGGGCTCGCCGTGGGCGGTGTGCTCCGCGCCGTTCCCCGCTCCGTGTTCGTGATCGACTGGATGGTGATCGTACTGGGCGCGGGCGGCGTTCGCTTTGCGTGGCGGTGTGTCCGGGAGGGCTACATCCCCTTCCGGGGATCGACGGGCCGGCGTGTGCTCGTGATCGGCGCGGGTGAGTCCGCCGATCGCTTCGTCCGGCTCACCCGCTATGGGCGGGAGCGCTCGGAGCACATCGTCGCCCTTGCCGACGACGACCCGGCCAAGCGCGGGATGATGCTGCACGGCATTCGCGTGGCTGGCACCACGGCGGCCATACCGGCACTCGTCGAGCGCTTCCATGTGGAGCTGGTGGTGATCGCCATCCCGTCGGCGACGCCTGAGCAGTTGCGCACGATCGTGGGGCAATGTCTCGCCGCGAAGGTCGAGTTCAAGCAGCTGCCGCCGCTTCGGGAGATGCTGGGCGGGCAGGTGAAATTCGGCCAGCTGCGACCGGTGGAGGTGGAGCATCTGCTGGCGCGCGCTCCCGTGATGCTCGACGCCACACCCGTGTGGCGTGACATCGAGGGACGCGTGGTGCTCATCACCGGCGGGGCCGGCTCTGTGGGATCGGAGCTGGCGCGCCAGATCGCGCGCTTCCGCCCGGCGCGGCTCGTGTTGCTCGACCAGGCGGAGAGCCCGCTGTACTTCGTGGACCTCGAGCTGCGCCAGGCGTACCCCGATCTCGATCTCGTTCCCATCATCGGTGACATCGCCGACCGGGAGCGCATGGCGCACTTCTTCTCCCTCTACCACCCCGACCACGTGTTCCACGCCGCGGCCTACAAACACGTGCCGATGATGGAAGCGAATCCGGTGGAGGCGATCCGGAACAACGTGCTCGGCACGCTCCGGGTGGCCCAGTGCGCGATGCAGTTCGGCGTGCGAAAGTTCGTGCTGATCTCCACGGACAAGGCCGTGCACCCGTCGAGCATCATGGGGGCGACCAAGCGCGTGGCGGAACGCCTTGTGTTGGGGTGGCCATACGTCTGCAACTCGGCCACCGATTTCCGCGCGGTCCGCTTCGGCAATGTCCTGGGCAGCGAGGGAAGCGTGGTGCCGCTGTTCAAGCGGCAGCTCGCGGTCGGCGGCCCGCTCACCGTCACACACCCCGACATCGAGCGCTACTTCATGACGCTTCCCGAAGCGGCGCAGCTGGTGTTGCAGTCCGCGGCGCTCCCCGAGGCCGCCGGTCGTATCGCGCTGCTCGACATGGGGGAACCGGTCAGGATCGTGGACCTGGCCGAGAATCTCATCCGGCTCTCCGGGCTGGAGCCGCACCGCGACGTACAGATCGTGTTCACCGGATTGCGTCCGGGCGAGAAGCTGCACGAGGATCTGATGTCCGAACTCGAGGCAGCGATTCCCACCTCCGTGGACAAGGTGCGCGTCGTGCAGACCGACGACATGGACGGGGCCGCGCTGGAGCGTGGCATCAAACGTCTCACCGCCGCCGTTGCGCTGGGCAACTATCACCGCATCCTGACCGAGCTGCGCGCGCTCGTCCCGGAATGCGTTCCACCGCTGCGCGTGGCCCAGCCCGCCGCCCTCAGCACCTCGATGGCGGCACCGTATGCTCGCGATGCGCTCGGAGCCTGAGCGGCTGGCCGCCGCCGATTGGCCCGTTCCGGCCTCTCCCGTTCCCCGGTATCTGCAATGTCCCAGTTGATTCCCATGAATCCGCGCCGTGCGGCGGTAGTGCATCCCGCACCGCAGGAGCAATGGCAGCACCTGGACGGACCGGCGGTGACGCTCGTGCCACTGGACCCGCGCCAGTTCATCGGCATTCTCCGGCGCCACCTCCTGATCGCCCTGGCCATCGCTGGGACGGTCACCGCGCTGGCCGTCTACATCGTGCACAGCACCCCGCCGATCTATCAGGCAAACGCCGCCGTACGGCTGACCAATGCGCGTCAGGAGCTCACGAGCGGTCTGGAGGATCCCACGAACCGCTCGTCCATGCCCTCCGTGGATCCCGTGCTGTCGCAGGTGGAGGTGCTGGCCAGCCGGGGCGTGGCGCGCGCGGTGGTCGAGAGTCTCCCCATTCTGCGCGTCCAGACGCAGGACATTCCGATGACGGCTCTCCGCGCGGTAGACATCGTGCCGGAACCGGGCGTGGACACGCTGCGGCCGAGGCTCCTCCAGCTCACGTTCAGTCGGAACGGCATGCTGGTGCGGGACAGCCTGCGCCACGTGCAGCGCGGTACATACGGAGCTCCCGTGGCGCTCGACGGTGTGCGATTCACCGTGGACACGCAGCCGGCCATGGAGAGTGGTACGATCACCGTGCTGCCCTTGGAAGATGCGGTCACGAACCTGTTGGGCGCGCTTCAGGTGAAGCCGCGACCCAACACCGACATCATCGATGTCGCCTATACCGGCACGAATCCGTGGTTGGCACAACGCGTTGCCAATGCCGTGCTGCAGGTCTATCAGGCTTCCAGCCTTGCGGCGGCGCAGCGGCAATCACGCCTGCGACGTGAGTTCGTGGGACGGCAGCTGCTGGAGAACGACTCCCTGTTGGTGCGGGCCCGGCTGGCGCTGAGCGCGTTCCGGACGCACGAGCAGGCATACAGCGCGAAGGAGAAGTTCTCGTCCGAGCAGACCGGGCTCGCCAACGTCGAGACGCAGCGGGCACAGTTGGAGGCGGACCGTGCACTGTATGCCAGCGTCCTGAGCGGACTCCAGCAGCCGCCCACCGAGAACGGCGACGCGGATCTGCAGGCCCGTCTGTCGGCGCCCGGGGTTACCCCCAACCCGGTGGTGATGGCGCTCTTCCAGCAGATGGCCGCGTACGAGGTGAAGCGGGACTCGCTCACCGCCGGCCAGTGGGGACGCTCCGCCACCGACCCGGATGTCGCGCGCCTGGCCTCCCTGCTCACGTCCACGCGCGCCAAGCTCGTGGGCACGGTAGGGGGCGTTGTACACTCCCTCGATTCCCGCATCGGCAGCCTGGCCGAGTTCGAGACGCGGAATACCGCCGTGTTGGGGCGTCTGGCGGACCAGGAGGCGGAGGAGGCGCGCCTGGTTGAGCAGGAAGCGAGCTACAGCCAGCTGGGGGACCAGCTTCGCGAGGAGTATCAGAAAGCGCGCCTCGCCGAGGCGGCCGAAGTGGGACCGGTGGAAGTGCTGGATCTCGCGGCGCTCCCGCGCAAGCCGATCGGCGCCGGCGGCATGCGAAAGATCGTCTTCGGCGCGCTGCTCGGGCTGCTCCTTGGCGGCGGCGGCGCCTTCGTGGTCGAATATCTGAACACCTCCATTCGTCGCCGCGAGGAGATGGAGGCGGCATTGCAACTTCCGGGACTCGCCGTGATTCCGCGCTTCGCGCTGCGGCGCGGCAGGCTCCGCCGTCGCAACGGAAAGCGGAAGACGCGCAAGCCCGGAGTGCCCTCGGCCCCTGCCGTCGGAGATGCGCTCATCACCGTCTCCGACCTGCGGTCGGAGGCCGCCGAGGCGTATCGGCAGCTGCGCACCAAGCTGCTCTTCTCGCAGCTCGATCGGCCCATGAAGACCATGGCCATCACGAGCGCGCTGCCGCAGGACGGAAAGACGACGATCGCCGCGAATCTTGCCACCACCTTCGCACAGCAGAAGATGCGCGTGCTGCTCATCGACTGCGACCTGCGTCGTCCAGCCCAGCACACCCTGTTCGGCGTGCCGCGTGAGCCGGGACTCACCGAGTTGCTGCATGAGGAGCCCGGCACTTGGGTCATTCAGCAGACCGCGGTCGAAGGACTCTCCCTGATCAGCGCGGGCCGGCCGGCATCCGAGCCCAGCGAGCTGCTGGGCAGTCCGCGCATGCGCACCGTGCTCGCGACGCTCTCCGAGATGTTCGACGTGGTGATTCTCGATTCGCCGCCAGTGCTGGCCGTGACCGACGCGGCCATCCTCGCCGCCATGGTGGATGGCGTGCTGCTGGCCGTGCGCGCCGGGAAGACCAATCGCGCGACCGCGCAGCTGGCCATGCAACAGTTGATCGACGTGGGTGCGCGAGTGATCGGTGGAGTGCTCAACGATCCGGATCGCAAGACGACGGCACACGAGTCCTATTCGTACTACCGTAGCTATGAGAGCGCCGCGCAGTGACCGGGCTCCGCCTCATCGCTCTTCTCCTGGTTCCAGCGCTGATCGCGATCGTGCTCGACCGGCAGGCCCGGCGCCGCTAGGTGTACGTCGGCCACCTCGGCGCTGCGCTGGGGGCCAGGGGCATGCGACGCGACGTGCCCCTGTGGGTACTGATCATCGCCGCCCAGGCGCCCGACTGGGCGAACGCGATCCTGCTGCTCGTGACGCCGCTCTCCTACGGCGAGCTGCAGCGCTGGACACACTCCGTTGCGGCCGTCGTCTGCCTGGCGGCCGCGCTGGCGCTGCTGTACGGAATCGCACGGCGCAGCGCGGCGGGCGGGCTGCTCGTGGGTGCCGTAACGCTGTCGCACGTACTGCTCGACTACATCACGGGCTACAAACCCACCTGGATCGGCGGCCCGCACGTCGGTCTACATCTCTACTGCCATCCCGCCACGGACTTCGTGCTGGAGGGTGCGGTGCTGCTGGCAGGATGGCTCTGGTATCGGCGGTCGCTGCCGCGCGGGGCGCGGTGGCGGCCGGTGTGGACGATGCTCATTGTGCTGCTGACGTTGCAACTTGTCGGCGATGCAGCGGTGGAGCCGGGCTGCCAGGCGGGTGACGAGCAGGTGCGCGCGCCGGGGGGCGGCGGGGTTACGGTGGGCTGGGCGTCGGGTGGGCGCGGGCGCCGGACCTTGAGCGGCCGGAGGTGGGGGGCTACGTTAGAAAGCTCATCTGGCGCGGTAGCCAAGTGGTAAGGCAGCGGTCTGCAAAACCGCTATTCGCCGGTTCGATTCCGGCCCGCGCCTCTGGGGAGGGGCGATGCACCCTCGGACGGATGGTCATGAACTGACCCGCGCGGACATCACCGCGCACCTCCTCTCGCTCGGCGTTTCGCCCGCCGGCGTGCTGCTCGTCCATACCTCGTATCGCGCGGTGCGTCCCGTCGAGGGCGGCACGCGCGGCCTGATCGACGCACTGCTCACGGCGCTCGGCCCGCAGGGCACGCTGGTGATGCCGTCGTGGACGGGCGACGACGATGCGCCGTTCGATCCGGCGATGACTCCCGCCGCAAGCGGCCTCGGTGTGGTGGCCGATACGTTCCGGCAACTGCCCGGCGTCCTTCGTAGCAACCACCCGCACGCCTTCGCGGCGAGCGGGCCGCGGGCCGCGCACGTCACCGGCGATCCGCTGCCGCGCCCGCCCCTCCCACCTCATATCCCGCAGAGCCCGGTGGGACGCGTGCACGAGCTCGACGGACAGGTGCTGTTGCTCGGCGTCGGCCACGATGCCGATACGACCATGCACTTGGCGGAGGTCAGCGCAGGAGTGCCGTATCGCATTCGGAAGTACGTCACGGTGCTCGAGCATGGCCGCGCAGTGCGCGTCGACTATGACGAGAACGATCACTGCTGCGCGCGCTTCGCGCTCATGGACGACTGGCTCCGCGAGGCCGGCATCCAGCGCGAAGGGACGGTAGGACACGCGCACGCCCGGCTCGCCCGATCGCGCGACATTGTTCAGGCCGCGCTGCCGCACCTGGAGCGCGACCCGTTCGTCTTTCTCCACCCGCAGGGCTCGGGGTGCAACGAATGCGACGAGGCGTGGCGCAGCGTGCGCCGATAACGCGCGATCGCGCACGCTCCGCCCCCATAAACCATCGGCCCGCGCGCGGAGTCTAATAGCCAGGACCCTGGCGGGCATTGACCTGCCGGTGTATTCTACAATGTAGAATCGCGGGAACGTCGCGGGTGCCTCACGCGGACATCGCACGTGTCGCCCGGAATCGCGCGAGCCGAACGCGATCAGTGCGCACAACGCCCAAATCACGCGGGCCACGCGCGAGCATCACGCGCCTCGCCTGGATTCGCCTGGCGTTCCTCGCACATCGCCCGCGCCTCACCTCGCACGGCGGAGCACCGATGCACCCACCCGATCACGATGAGCCGCACCGCTGGCTCCCCGCGCTCCCCCTCGCCCTGCTCCGACTACTCCTGCCGCGCCCCGAGCGCGATGAGGTGATCGCCGATCTGGCCGCCGAGTTCGCGCAGCACGCCGCGGCTGGCGGGCGGGCCGCCGCACGGCGCTGGGTGTGGCGGCAGGCGCTCGCCTCCGCGCCTGCTCTGCTCGGATGGAACTGGTGGCGCGGCTGGAGCGGATTCGAGCCGCGCGCCAATGCATATCGACCTGGAGGACTCATGCTGAAGCACTGGATGGCTGACGCACGATACACCGCGCGCCGGCTGCGCGCGCGGCCGGTCTACACGCTCGTCGCTGTGCTCACGCTCGCGCTCGGCGTGGGCGGCACGGCCGCCGTCTTCGGCATCGCGCGCCCGCTCATGTTCGAGCCGCTCCCCTATGCGCACGCGAGCGAGGTCGGCATGTTCTGGATGCCGGGGTGGTGGTACGAGGCGGAGTTCAGCGAGATGCGCGGTCGCTTTTCCGGCTTCCGCAATGTCGCCGCGTACCGGCCCGCCGACGTCACCATGCGCCAGGGCAATTCGCCCGCACGCCTCGTCCCCGGGATCGCCACCTCGGTGGAGCTGTTCGATGTGCTCGGCGCGCGTCCCTTCCTCGGCCGCGGGTTCCACGCCGGCGAGGACGTGCGCGGCGCCGCACCGGTGGCCGTGATCAGCTACGGCCTCTGGCAGGAGCTTGGCGGCACACCCGCCGTCGTCGGCACGCGTCTCATCCTCGACGGGACGCCGACGACGGTCGTCGGTGTGATGCCGCGCGGCTTCTGGTTCCCCGATCCGAGCGTGCGCATCTGGCGCCCGCAGCCGATCAATCCGCAGCGGATGAATGGCAGCTTCACGCTCGTGGGACGCGTTGCCCCCGGACACGACGTGCGACACATGGACGCCGAGATGCACCGAATCGTGCAGACGCTCGCCGTGCGTTTCGCGAGCGATTACTTCGGCGACGCGGACAAGCGGAGGGCGCCGGCGCTGACGCCGCTGCGCGACGCGCTGGTCGGGTCGATGCGGCCCGCGCTCATGGCGACGCTCGCCGCGATGGGCCTCATTCTGCTCATCGCCTGCGCGAACGTCGCCGCGTTGATGCTCGGGCAGGTGGAGGGGCGCGCCTCCGAGCTGGCGGTGCGCTCAGCGCTTGGCGCGAACCGCCGGCGGCTCGTGCAGCAACTGGTCATCGAAGCACTCCTCCTCGGCCTCGGCGCTGGTCTGCTCGGCGCCGCGCTGGCGGCGGCCGGCTTCCACCTGCTCGCCG
Organism: Gemmatimonadaceae bacterium; assembly: GCA_036278935.1. Classification (GTDB taxonomy): domain Bacteria; phylum Gemmatimonadota; class Gemmatimonadetes; order Gemmatimonadales; family Gemmatimonadaceae; genus DASSNR01. The sequence continues at coordinate 3,113 of DASUKA010000177.1, read as the reverse complement.
GCGCACTCCCCATCGGCGCGTGGGCGGAGCGCGCGGCGTTCGACTGGCAACTCTTCGCGGCAGCGCTCGGAATCGCCCTCGTCGCGGTGTTGCTCGTGGTGCTGGTGCCCGCGATGTCGCTCTGGCGCGGGGATCTGCGCATCGCGCTGAGCGGTGCGCGAACCGGCGGCATCCAGGGACGCGGCGGACGGCTGGAGCGCGGACTCGTGGTTGCCGAGGTCGCGCTGGCGATGCTCATCGCGTCGGGAGCGGCGCTCCTCGTGCGCAGCGTCTCGAACCTCTACGCTATCGATCCCGGCGTCGACACGCAGCACATCGCGGTGGTGGATCTCCTGTCGAGTCCCACGATGCACGACGCCGACCGCGCTCGCGTTGTCCGGTCGTTGCTCGCGGAGCTCGGGTCGATCCCCAGCGTGCGCTCCGTCGCGGCGACGGCCAAGCTCCCGCTGCGCGGCGCAGGCGACAGTTTCGGCATGCGCGCCGAGGGGCACCCGGAGATGTCCCAGGTCATCACCTACTTTCGCATCGTCTCGCCCGGCTACTTCAAGACGATGGGGATCGCGCTCCGCCAGGGGCGCGCCTTCGACGTCTCCGATCCCCCCATGATTTTCGATAGCGCAGCACAGGCGGACAGTACGCGTGAGGCCTCGATCGTCGTGAACGAGACGCTCGCGCGCACGTTCTTCCCCGGGGAGAACCCGATCGGCCGGCACCTGCTTGGCGGCTTCGACCAGCGACAGCGGATCGTCGGCGTCGTGTCGAACGTGGCGGAGGCCGGGCTCACCGATGCCCCGGCGCCGACGGCCTATTATCTGGGCGACCAGGTGGGGTGGGAGAGTGGGGTCTCGCTCGTGCTCCGCACCGCGCGTCCGCAGGACGCATCCGGCGTGCTCGATGCAGCGCGCCGCATCGTTCAACGTGTCGCGCCCGATATGGCGGTGCAGCAGACCACGACGATGGCTCGCGTGTTCGACACGGCCGTCGGTCCCGCGCGGCAGGTCATGTCACTGCTCACCGTGCTCTCCGCGCTCGCGCTCGTACTCGGCGCTGTGGGGATCTACGGCGTCATCTCGCACTTCGCGGCCCGGCGGCAGCGCGACTGGGCGATCCGTGTGGCGCTCGGGCTTCCCGGCTCGCGCGTCGTTCGGCACATCGTGGGACAGGGCGCGGCGCTGGTCGGTGTGGGCGTCGTGCTCGGAGCGATCGGGACCGCGGTGCTCGCGCGGCTGCTCGCGTCGTTGCTGTTCGGCGTGAGCGCGATCGATCCGCTCGCCTTCGCGGCGGCGAGTGGCGCGCTGCTCGTGATCGGTGTGATCGCCGCCTTCGTGCCGGCGTGGAGGGCGGGGTCGGTGGACCCGGCGCTCGTGCTGCGCGAACAGTGATCGGGGGCGGGGCGCATCACCCCCGTTTTCGCATTGTCAGAGGAACTTTCCATTTCGGAGCCGGTTGATGACTGATACGCGCTTCGCTCCGCTGGGTGTTCTGGAGGAGCAGGTTCTCGTCGCAGTGTTGCGGACACGCAACGATTCGTACGGAATGCGTGTCCGTCGGGAGATCGAGCATGTCACCGGGCGCGACCTCTCGATCGGGGCGGTGTACGCTACGCTCGACCGGCTGGAGGCCAAGGGGTTGGTGACGTCCGGGCGGGTGGCGGGCGATGGGCCGTCGCGCCGGCTCTTTCGGGTGAGCCCAGCAGGGGCACAGGCGCTGGCGGAGACGCGGGCGATGCGGGAGCGGCTGTGGCATGGCGTGGACGTGCGCGGGCTGCTGGCGCTCGCGGGAAGGTGACCGATCGCCCAGCGATGGGAGCCACAGCGATGGCAGCGAATGTGCATGAGTCTGTTGGCCGTTCCGCACATCATATGCTGCTGCTGGCTCACGGTGGTATCCTGTCTGGAGTCCCACATCATGAGACCCATCGGTGTTCGTCGTTGTCGGCTGGTCGCCCTCGCGGTGGGGGCTGTCATGCTCATCTCGTGTTCCGGTGATGGCAACTCTACCATGCAGGGGCCCCCGACCGTTGCCTCGGTCACCATCGCGGCGCCCTCGGCGAGTATTGCCGTCGGTGAGACCGAACGGCTCAGCGCCACGGCCAAGGACGCGCAGGGGAACGTGGTGAACGGCACAGGGCTCACCTGGAGCTCCAGCAACACGAGCATTGCCACGGTAAACGACTCGGGAGTGGCCACGGGCGTCGCGCCTGGCGCGGTGTCCATCACGGCTACGGCGGGTACAGTGCCTGGCAGCCTGAGCCTCACCATCACATCGGCGCCGGTGTCCAGCGTGGTGATCTCACCGGATCAGGTGGGGACGCTGACGGTGGGCGACACGGTTCGTCTTGCCGCTACCGAGCAGGATGCCGGCGGCGGCGCGCTCGACGGCGCCGTCACCTGGTCGTCGCTCGACACCATGGTCGCGCGGGTGGATAGCGGGGGACTGGTGACTGCTTGGGGCGCCGGCTCAACCTTCATCCACGCGGCAAGCGGCAGCGTGTCGGACTCGGTTCAGGTGACCGACACGGCTGCGACCCCCGCGCTCCTGACGTTGGCCGCCATCATCGGGAAGGACTCGCTGCCGGCGGGCGACACGCCGCAGGGTGGGCAGGGGGCACCGATCGATAGCATTGGCTGCCTGGGTATGAGCGACACCGTGGCCTATCATATCCACATCCATCTGACACTCATTGTCAACGGCGAGCAACTCGCCGTCCCGCTCGGGATCGGAACGGTCGACCGCACTGTGTCCAAGGAATTCGGCGAAGGCCTCTTCGTGACTGCGGCATCGTGCTTCTACTGGATTCACACGCACGACGAGTCGGGGGTGCTCCACGTGGAGGCACCCATCCAGCGGGGTCTGACGCTGGGCAACGCCTTCGATGTATGGGGCCAACCGCTGACGCGAACGAACGTGGCCGGTTTCAAGGGGCCGGTGACGGTGTTCGTGGACGGCAAGCTCTACACGGGCGACCCGCGTGACATCGCGTTCGTAACGCACAAGGAGATCACGCTCGAAATCGGCGGGCCGCTCGTGCCACCGCCCGTGTACGCGTGGCCGTCGGGGTTGCCATAGAAGTCCTTCTCCGGCGTCGCGGGCGAGCCGGTTCCTGCACCGGA
>DASUKA010000176.1:0-5552 GCA_036278935.1 Gemmatimonadaceae bacterium | reverse complement strand
CCGCGGTCGAAGAAGGCGATCTCCTTCGGGTGCGCGGCGTCGGTCCAGTCGAAGACAGAGATGCCGCCCTGATACCACGCCTGCACCATCACGTCGCGCCCCGGAATCGGGATGAGCGAGCCGTTGTGCGCCACGCAGTTCTCCTGCGGCGTCTGCGGCGCGGGGAGCTTGTAGTAGCTCTGGAACTGCATCCGCCCGTTCACGAGCGTGAAGATCGCATCCGCACCCCAGTCGCGCGGGTCGCTGGCCCGGCACTTCGGCTGGCCGCCCCCGCCCCATTCGTCGGTGAACAGCACCTTCGTGCCGTCGTTGTTGAACGTGGCCGAGTGCCAGTAGGAGAAGTTGGAATCGGATACCGCCTGCAGCCGCACCGGGTGCGTCGGGTCGCGGATGTCGAGCAGCATGCCGTATCCCTCGCACGCTCCGCCCGCGAGTCCGATGGCCGGATAGACCGTGATGTCGTGACACTGCGTGGGCCCGGGCTTCGGGCCGTTCCCGCCGCCAGGCTGCGCGCCCACGAGCTTGGCGATGATCCCCGGAAGCGCGGCACGGAGCGCTGCGCTGTCTGCGCCCGTCGGCGCGCCGGAGCCGTTGCGTGCCGTGACGATGCTGTCGAGCATGTGATCGCTGAACCGATCCGGCAGCACCGTCTCCTGTCCCATGATGCTCACGACGAACGCGCCCTTGGCCTTGGCGGCCGCCATCTCGGCGATGTCCGCCTGCGCCATTCCGTGCGTGGGCGGCGCGGTGAGATCGTTGAAGATGCGCGGGCTGCTCACGATCGCCGCCTGCTCGGGGTGCGCCAGCGGCACCTTGATCACCTCGATGCGGAAGAGCGCGGTGTTCGGATCCTCGCCGGGCTGCGCGCCGGAGCAGCCAGCCAACTCGTTTGGCGACCGCACGCCCGCCGAGCCCGAGATGTAGACGTACACATCGTCAGGATCCTTGGGGTCCACCAACACCGTGTGCGTGTGTGAGCCGCGGCAGGTCTGCACGTTGCCCACGTTCACCGGATGCGCGATGTCGCTGATGTCGAAGATGCGGAGCCCGCGCAGCCGCTCCTTGCTCACGGTGTCCTTCACCCCTTCCATCCCGCAGTCGAGGCGCCCGGTGAGTCCTTCGCCGGAGACGAAGAGCAGGTTCTTGTAGACTGACACGTCGCTCTGCGACGCGGGGCAGAGAAAGCCGACCTTGAGCGTGGGGTGGCTGGGATTCGAGACGTCCCACACCTGGAAGCCGTCGTAGTTGCCCTGAATCGCGTACGGACCGGTGAAGGCGAGATCGGAGTTCGTGACGCCGCGGAACTTCCCCACCGGCTGCGTCTGCGACATCACGTTGAGATTCCACGCGGCCTCGCCGGCGTCCCAGAGTCCCGCCTTGAGTCCGACGCGCGGATCGGGATTCGGCGCCGCCGTCGACATGCCGGCGGCGGGCGGCTGGGCGGTCTCGGGCGACGGGCCACCGCCATACGACGATGCCGCCGGGTGGGCACAGGCCGCCAGCGATGCGAGCCCTGCGGCCAGCACGAGCGACGGGAGCGGGGCAGCGAGACGTCGAGCCCCCGAACGGTGAGCGTGATGCGCGAGTGCCATGGCGGATTCCCCTGATTCAGCTGAGTGGAGGAGACGGACGGATGACAACGTGGTGATCACTGAGAGCCGCCGCCGAGCGCGAGGAAGACGAGCATCTTCCGCATCCGCGCGATCTCGGTGCTCTGGTCGACATTGATTTCGGACGCGAGCTTGAAGACGAGCTCGTCCTGCCCGGCGCCGTAGGAGGCGAACAGATCCTTCACCATGGAGATGGCGCCGCTGTGGTGCTGGATCATGAAGGTGAGAAAGAGCCGGTCGAAGTCGGCGCCGCGCGCCGCGTCGAGTTGCTTCATCTGCTCGGGCGTGAGCATGCCCGGCATGAGCATCGTATGCTGGCTCCCATCCATGGCCATCATGGGCATTCCCGCGGCCGATGCCGGCGGCACCGGCTGGCGGCGGTCGCGCAGCCAGCTCTGCATGGTCACGATCTCGTCGCGCTGGGCGTTGATGATCCGCGCGGCCAGTCGCTGCACGTCGGGGTTCGCACCGTGACTCGGCGCCCACCCGGACATCACGATCGCCTGCGAATGGTGAGGGATCATCCCGGTCATGAAGCGGATGTCCGCCTCTGTGTACGGGCGGCGGATGCTGTCAGTGCGCGCCTGCGCGATGGCGGCCTGCTCGCTCTCATCGGCGACGGCAGCCGGTTGCGACGCGTGTTGCGCCGCCCCTCGCGTGGCACTGCTGCAGGCCGCGCCCGCCATGGCGGCGAGCATGACCGCGGAGATCCCGCGGATGCGGACAGGCGTCATACCGATCATCCTCCTGAAGGGCGGCTGGAGCTGAAGACCGTGACGTGCTGCTGAGCGATGCAAGCTAGCATGGCACCCCGAAATTGTCAGCGCCGAGCCGGCATCGTTCCCTCGTCCTTGAGCGTCCGCGCCACCTCCTCGAACCGCGCCCAGGTGGCCGCCGCCAGTCCGCCGCCCACGCTCACCCGGCGCACGCCCACCTCCGCCAGCTCCGCCACGCGCATCCCGGGTCCCATGAGCAGCACGTTCACCGGATTCGGCGCCACCGCCGACACCACCTCGGCGATCTGCCCGAGGTCCCGGATGCCCGGCGCGTACAGACAGTCGGCGCCCGCCTGGGCGTACGCGGCGAGCCGGCTGATCGTTTCGCGCAGCTCGGTGCGGCCGATGAGAAAGCCCTCCGAGCGCCCGATGAGCATCACATCCTGCCCCGACCGGTCGATCGCCTCGCGCGCGGCGCGGATGCGCTCCACGGCGAGCTGGGGATCGTAGAGCGCCTTTCCGGTACGGTCCTCGATGGACAGGCCGGCAACACCAGTGTCGACGGCCATCGTCACGTTGGTGGCGACCCCCTCCGGTGCGTCGGCAAAGCCGCGCTCGAAGTCGGCGTTCACCGGCAGATCGGTCGCCTCGCATAACATGGTGAGGTGGGCAAGCACCTCGTCGCGCGACATCTCCCCGTCCTCGCGGCCGAGCGCCCACGCCGCGCCAGAGCTGGTGGACGCGATGGCCTCGAAGCCGAGCGCTTGCAGACGGCGCGCCCCCGCGGGGTTCCAGGGGTTCGGCAGGATGAAGCAGCCTTCCTGGTGTAGCGCGCGGAAGGCCGCGCGGCGTTCGGCGAGAGTCATGGGCATGGTGGAGTTACTCCGTCGTCAGGCAGTGGTGATGCCGGCTGAGGATCATCGAGCTGGACACTATCACCCGCCCAGCCGCACCCCCGGCAGGAGTGCCCCTGCCGCAATCCCGATCACGTACAGCCAGCCGAAGGCGCGGTTGTGCACCAGACACACGCGGTGGTACCAGAGCGGCCAACCCACGTACCCGGGCGGCGGCTCGCTCGGCGCCGGGGTCGACATCACGCGCACGGCACGCAGCGCGCGCGGCGCGGCCAGTAGCACCAGGAGCGCGAACGGCGTGAGGGCTCCCACCGCGATGCCGACGAACACCACGAGATACATGAGGACGATGGCCGTCCGGTTGAGCAGGCGCGCCCACCCCTCCCCGAGTAATACAGGCAGCGTGCGTTGGTGCTGGCCGCGGTCGAACTCCCGCTGGTCGATGTGCTTGCCCACGAGGATCGACATCACGCCGAGTCCGTAGGGAATGGACGCCAGCAGCACGTCGCCCGAAAAGTGCCCGCCGATCACGTAGTAGCCTCCAGCCACCATGAGCGGCCCCCACACGATGAACGCTGCAATCTCGCCCAGCCCCAGCTCCTTGAGCGCGCGCGGCGCGGCATCGTACGACCAGAGCAGCAGCGCGCCCGCCGCCACCAGCAGCACCGCCGCCCATCCGCGCAGCATGATGAAGTAGATACCGATCGCAATAGCGATGGCGGCGAGCACCAGCAGCCCGCGCACGAGCAACTTCGAGCTCACGGCACCGCTCAACACCGGGTGCACGGTGTACCGCCGGCGCGGCGAGTCGGCCGTGTCATGCCCCCGGCGCGCGCCGAAGTAATCGTTGGAGAGATTGCTGATCATGTGCAGCACCACGTAGCCGAGCACCACCAGCACGAAGGGCACCGCCTCGAAGCGACGGTCGGTGAGCGCCAGCAGGCCGGCCAGCAGCGCGGCCTGGAAGGAGATCACGAGAATGACGCTGCGAGCGGAGTAGAGGAACCGCGCGATCGGGTCCAGCTCGGCCAGGTCCTCGGCGAGCGGCGGGTAGAAGCCGGTGAATGCATGCGCCCACTCGCGCGGGCCACGGCCGGCCGGACGGCGGCCGGTGGGGACGGTGGAAGCTGGGGAGTCGGTGGATGCAGAGGTCATGAGCGATGATCCTGCTGTGATGAGCCGGCGGAGTTGCGGGTGGGGCGCTCCATGTGGCGTTCGATGCTCAAAGTTACAGGGGAGGTTCGGCGCTCCGCCATGAATAGCACGGCGAACAGCACGACGGCGCCATGAGCCGCAGCGGTGCCGGTGATGCGGTTGATGCGCCAGCCCATGGCCCTGATGTTGCGGCGTGCCCCCACTGCGATGGTCTTGCAGGAGGAGGTCCACATGCACGGCAGCATCCCACCCGACGCGCAGCTCGAACGATTTCACGACGAGCAGATCGAGCGATTCCTCGATCGAATCAGTGGCAGTGAGAACAGCGCGGGTGACCCGCGCGTGAAGCAAATCGTCCGCCGGATCGTATCGGATCTGTTTCGCACCATCGAGGACTTCGACGTGCAGCCGGACGAATACTGGACGGCCGTCAGCTACCTCACCGAGGCGGGCCAGGCCCGCGAGATGGGCCTGCTGTCTCCGGGGCTCGGCTTCGACCACTTCCTCGACCTGCGCATGGATGCCGCCGATCGCGCGGCAGGGCTCGAGGACGGCACGACACGCACGATCGAGGGACCGCTGTATGTGGCCGGTGCCCCGCTGTCCAGGAGCGAGGCACGGCTGGACGATGGCACGGAAGCGGGCGAGACACTATTCATGACGGGCCGCGTGCTCAACACGGACGGCGAACCGGTGGACGGCGCGATCGTGGATGTGTGGCACGCGAACGCACTCGGCAACTACTCGTTCTTCGACACATCGCAGCCCCCGTTCAATCTGCGCCGCCGCATCGAGACCGGCGCCGACGGGCGCTATCGCTTCCGCAGCATCATGCCCGCGGGCTACGGTGTCGCCCCCGACGGCCCAACACAGCAGCTGCTGGACCAGTTGGGCCGCCATGGGCAGCGTCCGGCCCACATCCACTTCTTTGTCTCCGCACCGGGCTATCGCCATCTCACCACACAGATCAACATTGCCGGCGATCCGTTGCTGCACGACGACTTTGCCTTTGCCACACGCGACGAGCTGATCCCCGACGTCGTGCGACACGACGATCCAGCCGAGATCCGGGGTCGTGGGCTCGATGCGCCATTCGCTGAGATCGCCTTTGATTTCGTGCTCCAGGAGCCGGTGCCGGGCGCGCCAGCGTCGGTCGTGCGTCGCGAGCGCGCGAGCGCGGTGACCGGCTGACCGCCAGCGCGGAGCGGCGCCCGCGA
>DASUKA010000175.1:0-62345 GCA_036278935.1 Gemmatimonadaceae bacterium | reverse complement strand
GCTCGAGAGCCAGTTCATCATCGGCATTCCGTCGATCCACTCGACCGGCGCGAAGTACGCCGTGTCCACGCTCATGAACTGCACCGTGAACAGGGGCAGGCTCCCGGGCTGGATGGTGAGCGTGAACCGCTTGTCCGGCGGCTTGTCGAAGTAGGGCCGATAGCGGTCGATGTCCTTCACGACCGTGGGATTGTCTCGCAGCATCGCGAACTGCTTGGAGAGATCGGGCGACGCCGCCGTGTGACCGACGTCCACGAATCCCATCGTGTCCACCTCGGGCTTGAACTCCCCCTCGTAGTGGTTGATCGCCTGCACGGCGTTCACCAGCGCGTAGCGCCCGGGCTTCGGAAACTTCACCGCCACCACGTACCGCTCCGCCGGCGCGATCACCACGCTCGGCACGCGCGCCTCGTGCTCGAAGCGGCTCACGTCCCCCGCCACCACCTTCATCGGCGCGCCGCTGAACGAGAGGTTGTAGGTGCGGGAGCTGGCCGTGTTGGTGATGAAGAAGCGCACCACCGCGCCCGAGTCGGCGTGCATCGTCCAGTGCGGCTCGCCGTTCACGAGCAACACGTTCCCCACGCGCCCCATGAGGGCGAAGTCGGGGCCGGTCTTCCCGAACGGGATCAGCGTATCCGCGTTGATCAGCAGGTCATCCAACACGAGCATCTGCTCGGCGTTGGCCGGCGAGTAGTAGGTGGAGTCCGGCGAGTCGACGAGCATGTTCCCGAACAGCCCCATCGCCTGCTCGATGTCCTCGCGCACGTGCGGGTGGTACCAGTAAATGCCCGCGTCGGGAAAGTGGACGTGGTAGACGAAGCTCCCGCCGGGCGGCACAGCCTTCTGCGTCACCCCGGGCACGCCATCGTACCGGTTGTCGAGCCGCACGCCGTGCCAGTGCACGGTGGCGGGGAGATCGATGTGATTGGTGAAGCGCACGACGATGGTCGCGTTCTGCTTCACGCGGATGAGCGGGCCCGGCACTTCGCCGTTGAAGCCGTACATCACGAAGGTGTGCCCGTTGATGGTGCGGCGCACGAGCTGCGCGGTGAGATTCAGCGTGTCGCCGTCGTTCATGCGTACCACCTGGCTCGGCTTCACCATCGGCACGGTGGACGGGTCCACGCCCTCGCCCGGCAGGAAGGTGCCCACGGGCGGCACGATCCCCATGAGCCCGGGCATCATCGGCATGTCTTTCGGCATCGGGACGGGCATCGCCTTCCCGCTCGCCTGCGCGCCCTGCATCCCGGGCATGTTCATCATCGCTGACGCGGGGCTGGCGGACGTGTCCTTTGCGGCACCCATTCCGCCCATTCCCGCCATCCCCTTCATCGAGCTGTCCTTCGCGGCCCCGCGCGCGGAGTCCTGTTGCGCGAACGCGGGCGCTGCCGCGGAGCAGATCGCCAGGGTGATGACAACAGTTGTCATTCCGAGCGCCCCTGCAATTCGAAGCGCGGCGAGGAATCTTCTCCCAACGCGAGGAGATTCCTCAGTCGCGCCGCTCCTTCGGAATGACAAACCTGTCGACGACATGCTCAGTACACGCCCCTGAAGAGCGGATGCGCGAGGAAGGTCTGGAGCCACCCGCTGGGCGATGTCCCGTGCAGCACTGTGGGCCCGTCGTGCGAAGCGGAATCCGTGTTCGCCTCGGCGGTGATCACGAGCAGGAACTTGTTGAAGTCGACGCTCCCCACGGTGCTTGTGCCGTTGTGCACGATGCCGAGTCGCTTCCACTGCGTGAGGTCCGGCGTCACTCCCCATGCCACGTATGTCGCGTACTTGCCGAGTGTGGCTGGCGCGGGCAGCCCACTCACCGTGACGTGCGCGTCGTACATCGCGTGCCCGTCCGCCGTCACGGCGATACCGAAGGGCGATTGTGCGGACACGAGCCGCGCCTTTCCTTTCGCCGCGGGCGCCTTGGGCGTGTTGAAAAGCGGGATGTCGTACGGTCCCGGCTGGTGGCGCTGCGCGGAGGTCTGCGCCGCGACAGGTGGTGACGCGATGGCCACGAGCACCATCGCGATCACCATGCCCTTCGGCATCACGGCGACGAACGCCCCTTCGACGCGCCCGCCGCGCCGAGCCGCACGCCCGCCGGCCCGTGATCCCAGTTCTGCACGCTCGAGATGTTCGGCATCCCGTACTTCTTCCCGTTCCATCCGTTGAACCCGTCCATCTTGAACAGCCAGAGTCCCGTGCGCATGTCGGACAGCGCGATCAGGCCGTCGGAGTTCCGCACATCCACGCCGAACGCACCCTGCTCCACGCTGATAGTGCTCTCGTAGCCGTTGTCGGGCGTGCCGCCAAAGCCGTGCCGGTGCGTGCAGTGGCAGGTGAAGTAGTAGCCGTCGGTGTGCGGCTTGGTCGGGTCCTTGAGGTCGAACACCTGCAGGCCGTCCTCATACGCCGAGACGAACACGTAGGGCCACCGCACCTCGTGGTTGTGCGAGAGGTCGCGCCAGTCGGCGGCCCACGCGCTGATCGGCGTGTCGAGGTTCTTCGCCGTACCGTCCTGCCCGGCCTTCAGGTCCCACACGCGGAGTGGCGTGTACTCGTATTCGGTTTCCGTCACCGCGTAGCGGCCGTCGGGTGACGGGGTGAAGGTGTGCGCGATGTCGAGGCCCAGGCCGGTGATGGTGAACAGCTCCTTCGGCTGCTCCGGGTGCGTGACGTCCCACACTGAGTAGCCGCCCAGCCCCGCGCCGTAGAACTTGTCCTGGTGCGTGGCGGGGTCGTAGCCGACGTAGAAATCGTGGTAGCTCCCCGTCCCCATCTGCGCGAACGGGGTCGGGTTGGGCACCTTGCCGATGAGCCAGGTGCTGTCCGGCGCGCCGCTCACGATCTTGTCCAGATCGTAGATGAGCGCCCAGTTCTGGTTGACGGTCGTGAAGTAGAGCGCTCGACCATCCGAGGCCTTGTAGGCGAAGGTGTTGTGGAAGCCGCCGGGCGCCTTCGGGTACCGGATCTTCGCCACGACTTTCACCTTCGACGAATCGGGCAGCCCGGTGACGTCGAAGATCACGGCGCCGAGGTCCGCATCAGGGCTCCCCTGCATGAACTGGTACGACTGCGCGAAGTAGTACTTGTTCCCGATCTTGAAGTACTTGCCGTCCATGGCGCCGATGCCCCGGTGCAGCTCGGGGTGGTCGATGGTCCAGCTGTAGACTTCCTTCGGGTGCCGCGGATCGCGCACGTCATAGATCTGCACGTCGAAGTTCGTGAAGCCGCTGGCGTAGACGTACGGACGGTTGGGGTCCTGCCCCATCTCCACGTCAGACAGCTTCCACGCGCCCTTGTGAGTGACGACGTGACTGAGCATGTGCATGTTCTTGCTGCCGCCGGTCTTCTTATCGAACTGTGTGACGGACGAGCCCGGCTCCTGGGCCTGTGCCGCAGCGGCGGCAGCGGCGATCAGGGCAAGGACGACGACGGATCCGCGCATCGAGCCTCCTCAATAACGTGTTGGTGAAATGGCGGGCGCCGGCGCGACGCCTCGGGCCGGCCTCTGTGGGAGAGTATGCGCCAACGTGCCGCGGGCGGCAAGGACACGGCACGCTGGGCGGCACGCCGCGGCCCACGGCATCGCGCGCCGATACTCGGCTTCCCTCACCGCATCATTCCCATCTGGGCGCGGGGCGGCCGAGCCAGTACCAGAGGATGAGGTCGGTGGTTGGCGGCACGCCGCCCAGCTCGCGCAGGCGTGTGGCGTTCTGCGCGCGATGGTGCTGACTATGGAGCGCGCTCTGCGTGAGTGCCTCGCTCCGGGTCACGCTGAGGGGCGGATTCTGGAAGTGCGGGATCACGACCTGCTCGTCGAGCTGCCCGGGCGTCAATGTCGCGACGTATTCGCGCTCGTCGTCCAGGCTCATGCGCGCAGCTCGCACGACGGCGTCCATGGTCGGGGGCGGATCGAGCGGCGGGACCTCGAACGATGGCACGCCGCCGACGGCACAGAGAAAGACGCGCTGCACGGTGAGCATGTGATGGAGCCGGTCCCGGATGACCGGGTCGCATACCGCGGGCGCATGCGCCGACACGGCGCGGGCGTGTTCGGCGTCCGCCCACGCGCGGTGGCGGATGAGGTCCCACAGGAGCCCGCTCATCGCCTCGCACCCTCGGCGGGCGACGTTGCGGGGAACATGGCTTCCAGCGCCGCGAGGCACGCCGTCCACCCATGCTGATGCGCCCCGCACGCGGCCGGCGTCGGGAAGCCGCTGTGCCGGAGCACGACCTCGGTACTCCCTGCCCGATCGATGAAGTGGACGCTCACCACCGACTCGCGCCCCACGGGATCGGGCTCCCAGCTCCAGCTGTACACGACCAGCCTCGGGCGATCCACTTCGAGAAAGACGCCGGTGCCGATCATCTCGCGCTCGCCGGGGAATCCCATGCGCATGTGCCAGGCTCCGCCAACGCGCAGCTCCACGGTCACGTCGCGCAGCGGAACCGCGCCGGGCTTGAACCAGCGGGGAATGATGTCGGCGCGCGTCCAGGCGTCGAACACGCGTTCGCGCGGCGCGGGGATCAGCCGCCGGACTTCGAGCGAGTGCCCGGCCGCAGGGTCGAGCGGGTACTCGCCGATTTCTTCGGCCGGGGATGCCTGTGCGTCCCCCCTTTCGACGGGTGACGGCCGTGAGGCGGACGAGGATGCTCTTGCCATGCGTCGTTCTCCCTGGTGTGGTGGTCGGGGGATGGTTGATCGGCGAGGTACGAAGCCAGCTCGTCGAGCTGCTGAGACCAGAAGGCCCGATACCGCTCCAGCAGCTCCGCGGCCTCGCGCAGGGGCTCGGCGCGCAGGCGCACCCGGCGCGACCGTCCCTCACGGTACACGGTGGCCAGGCCCGCGTGCTCCAGCACCCGCACGTGCTTGGAGACGGCGGGAAGCGACATCGTGAACTGACTCGCCAGCTCGGCGATGGTTGGCACCTCCCGCTCCAGCCGGAGGAGGATCGCGCGCCGCGTCGGGGCGGCAAGCGCCCCGAAGGTGGTGTCCAGCGCGGAGGAGTTCTGTCCATAGTAAACCATATGGTTTACTCTAACGCCGCGAGCACCGGCGGTCAAGACTGGCGTGCGCGGGCGGCATCATCGGTACCGCTACCCGGGGCCATCCGTACCCGATAGCGGCACGACCAAGCGACGGCGCACACGCCGACAGACCGCGGCGGGATGCTTGCGCAAACACGTGAAGGAGACGTAATGTAAGAGCGTCATTCCGGCGCACGTTCAGGCCCAGGGCTCACGGGGCACGCGAACCGTTCGACTGGGATGCATGCCCCGCGCAGCGCCTGAGACGGATTGGACGCACGCCACCTCTGACGACGCCGTCGGCACTGGCGAAGTACTGTCATGGTCACTGTCGAGGGCGTACATCGTGGAGCCGACCGTCTCCAATAACCAGATCTCATCGCTGGGCGCCGCCCTCACCGGGCGGTACCTGTTCCAGCGCGAGCTGGGGCACGGCGGCATGGCCACGGTCTATCTTGCCCGCGACGTGCAGCTCGACCGGCTGGTCGCGCTCAAGGTGCTGCTCCCCGAGCTCTCGGTAAACCTGGGCGTGGAGCGCTTCCTCCGAGAGATCGATGTCGGCACCGTGCTCCAGCACCCGCACATCGTGGGGGTACTGGATTCCGGGCGCATCGACGACACGCTGTACTACACCATGCCGTTCGTCGATGGCCCGTCGCTGCGCGAGCGGCTGGAGCGCGAGAAGCAGCTCCCCATCGACGACGCCATCACGATCGCCCGCCAGGTGGCCGAGGCGCTGGACTACGCCCATACCAAGGGCGTGATCCACCGGGACATCAAGCCGGAGAACATTCTGCTGGGAAGCGACGGCGCCATGGTGGCCGACTTCGGCATCGCGCGCGCGGTCTCGGTAGCCGGCGGGGAGACGCTCACGCGCACGGGGATGACCGTCGGGACGCCCACCTACATGGCGCCCGAGCAGGCCATGGGGAGCCGCGATGTCACGGCCGAGAGCGACATCTACAGCCTGGCGTGCGTGGTATACGAGCTGCTCGCCGGGCAGCCGCCCTTCACGGGCCCCACGGCCATGGCGATCCTCGCTCGCCATTCGCTGGACAGCGTGCCGAGTCTCAAGATCGTGCGCGGCACCGTGCCGGACGCGGTAGAGGACGCGATCGTTCGCGCGATGGCGAAGGTGCCGGCTGACCGGTTCCGCACGGCGGGCGAGTTCGTGCAGGCGCTCACCGATCACGAGGGGGCGGCGCGCCGGCGACTCACGGGCGCCACCGGGCACGGGACGGGCGCCGCGGCGATGCGGCCGGCTTCCCGTGCGCGGCGCAAACGGTGGACGCTCATCGCCGTAGCAGTGCTGCCGGTGCTGGCGGCGAGCGGTTGGTTCGCCTGGCACACCACGCACCGGTCCGAGGTGCCCGCCGGGCTGCAAGGGAACTACGCCAAGAAGAACATCGCGGTGATGTACTTCGACGACCGCAGCCCCGGTCACTCGCTCGGCTACCTGGCCGATGGACTGACGGAAGCGCTCATCGACGAGCTGAGCGCGGTGCCGCAGCTCAAGGTGGCCTCACGCAACGGCTCCGCCGAGTTCAAAGGGAAGGACGCGATCCCCACGGACAGCATCGCACGCGCGCTCAAGGTGGGCACCATCGTGAGCGGCGCCGTGGAACCGGCGGGCGACGGCCGCGTGCGCGTCACCGTGCGGCTGGATGACGCGCTGAGTGGCTCGCAGCTCGACAAGACCGAGATCGAGCAGCCGCTCACGAACGCCCTCCAGCTGCAGGACTCGGTGGCGCATCGCGTGTCGCTCTTCCTCCGTGAGCGCTTGGGCCAGGAGGTCGCGCAGCTGACGTCACGCATCGGCACGCGCAACGAAGCGGCGTGGGAATCCTTCCGGCATGCGAAGCAGACCGAGGCGGAGATCGATGCGCTGGTGGCGGCGCACGATGTACCGGCGGCTCTGGCCAAGGCCTCGCAGGCCGACTCGGCGCTGGCGACGGTCGAGTCGATAGACAGGGGTTGGGCCACTCCGTCCACGGAGCGCGCGTGGCTCGGCTATCACATGGCACTCTTTGTCACTCCGGCGTCTCCCGACTTTCCGCATTGGGTGCGCGCCGGCCTCACGCACGACAGCGTGGCGCTGGCCAGGTCGCCGACCGACATCAGCGCCATCGAGGCGCGCGGCACGCTGCATTATCTGCAGTGGCTGGTCAATCCCCCCAACCCCACCGCGGCCGCAGCGCTGCTGGCCTCCGCCGAGCACGACCTGCGCACCGTGACCCAGGCGAACACGCAACAGGCGTCGGCGTGGAACACGTTGAGCCACCTGCTCATCAACACCGGGCAGCTTGCCGAGGCCAAGCTCGCGGCGGAGAACGCGTACAAGGCGGATCCGTACCTGCGGGACGTCGACAAGACGATCCTGCGCCTCTTTCTCGCGTCGCTCGATCTCGGCATTCGCAGCGAGGCCGAGCGCTGGTGCAAGGAAGGACAGATCCGGTTCCCGCACAACTATCGCTTCACCGAGTGCAAGCTCTGGCTGTACGCGCTGCCCGCCGCCACGCCGCCCAACATGGCGGAGGTCTGGCAGACGTACGATGACTACGTGAAGGTGAGCCCGGCGAATGTGCAGAGCTTCGACAAACTGAAGGGCAAGATGATGGTCGCGCTGGCCTACGTTCGCGCCGGCAAAGCGGACAGCGCCGAGGCGATCGCCAACGCCGTGGAGGGCAACCCGCAGGCGGACCCCACGGGCGAGCTGACCAACTACGCGTCGATCATCTACGCGCAGAGCGGCGACAAGGACAAGGCGCTGGAGCTGATCGCGAAATATCTGGCGGCGAACCCGCAGCAGCGCGCGTTCGCCGCTCGGGACCAGTCGTGGTGGCTCAAGGATCTTCGCTCGGACCCGCGGTATCAGGCGCTCGTGAAGGCGCCTGACTGACCTGCACCACGAGGCATAGCGCTCCTGGCCGCGTCGGGCCACAGCAACTCGCAGGCTGATTCATCCGTAGGGCTCGCATTCGCAGAACACGTACTCACCGTGGCGACAGCACCCATGTGCGACAGTCGCCCTGAACACCACCAGCACCTGTATCCGGAGAAACCATGTACCCGCATCCGCTGACCCGAGCCGTCCTCCTCCTCGCGTCCGCTGCCGCACTCGCGGCATGCGGCGAATCCAGCAATTCCGTCACGGGCACCGCGCCCCATGTACGTGCGGACGTCGCTCCCTCGGCGCTCACGCTCACGTGCGACATCCAGGCGCTCAAGGCCAACGCACGCGATTATTCCGCGTCCAATCGTGACCCGCTATTCACGATCATCGGGGATCTGCAATCGCTTTCCAAGGACGGTCCCAATCCCGCCGCCACGGACAAGGCGTTCGACGGGCTGGCGCGGCTGGCGGCCATGCGTGGCACGAGCGCGCAGTCCAGCGACGCCACCGGTACCGAGTTCAATGCGCTGACCACCGGCTTCCTCGGCTGCATGGAGAGCGACATCACCGCCACCGTGCCGAGCGACTTCACCGTGGAGGGCGCCCTCAGCCCCGGCTGGCTGTACGAGGTGCGCGGCAAGGACGCCGTGGACGGCGCGGACGGCGTGTACGAGCGTGGTGCCGACCCGTTCTGGGGCGCCGAAGCACCCGCGGGATGGGGCGCGTCGATCAGCGCCACGTCGCAGGCACACCGGTTCCTCATCTACGGCTCGCGCATCACCGACTTTCTCACGAACGATCCGACCGTGGGGAGCGAGTTCGAGCTGCACACCATTCCGACGCTCGGCTCGGGCGTGCTCTCCCTCTCCTCGCCGCTCTTGATCGGACTGTGCGACGTGGACGTGACCCCCACCCTCCGCGTGCAGCATGTGAGCGACGTGTTGCCTCTCCAGTCGCTGGTATGCAGCGGGCCGCCGGCGTTCGCCAGCGCAACGACGACGACATCCCGCCTGCTGGCCACGCTCAATCCGCTGTCGATGACGAAGTCCGCGGTGGAGTTCTTCGCGCCGCGCACGGCGAATGCCGCGTTCCGCATCGGCTCGGTGGGCGGCGGGGTGAGCGAGCTGAGCCCCAGCGCCGTGATCGACATGCGGAGCGTGGTGCTGCAATTCGTGCATCCCGTGGCCGACGGCCAGGTCAGCACGCCATTGGCGGACGGTGACGGCAACCCGGTACAGGTGGCGGTCACCACGCAGGGCGGCACTCCGCTGCATGGCGTCGTCGTGACGCTGGCCATCGCCGGCAACGAGAGCAGCATCGCCTTCTTCCAGGATGGCACGGCGGCGGCGAGCGATATGGTGACGCGCACCACCGGCGCCGACGGGCTGGCGACGTTCACCGGCGTCCATCTGACCAAGGCGGGCGGCTACACGCTCACGGCCACCGGCGCGTTCGACGGGGTGGCCGGTGCTCCGACACTGTCGAACAGCTTCAACATGCAGAACAAGTAGCGGCTTGGCGGCGCGGTGCGGGACGTGTCCCGCACCGCGCCGAGCGCATCGAGCGCGCTGCCGCTTGGCATCATCGCGTTCCTGACGCTATCCCTGCCGCTCGTGGTTGTGGCGGCGATTTCTGGAGCCATCGTGCGAAAACGGAGACATCCATGAACCCCATCGCCCTTGTCCCACTGTTCGCCCTCTCGGCGTCGCTCGGTCCCGCGAGCCCGGCTTTGCCGCCGGCTCACACCGTGCCACCGGTCATCACCGTCATTGCGACCGACTTCGCCTTCTCACTCCCTTCACCCGGCTCCGTTCCAGCCGGACCGGTCACCTTCCGACTGATCAACCGCGGAAAGGAGTTGCACATGATGGGGATCGTGTGGCTGGGTACGCACACGATGTCGGAATTTTTCGCGGCCGTGCAGGCCGACAGCGTGTTCGCGGGCCCGTACGAAGTAGGCGGTCCAAACGCCGTGGCGCCGGGCGATACCTCCCTCGCCACCGTGATACTGGAGCCGGGGCACGCGGCACTTGCGTGCTGGGTAGTGGGCGAGGATGGCAAGATGCACGTGCTCAAGGGAATGGTGGCGCCGCTGGAGGTCGTCCCCAGCCGGGCCGCACGCGCGGCGGAGCCGCGCACGGCCACCACCATCACGCTGCAGGACTACGCCATCCACCTCTCGGGCGCGCCCACTCCGGGCCGGCAGCTGTTCCGGGTTGAGAACAACGGCCCCGCGGAGCACGACGTCGAGCTCTTCCGGCTGGCGCCCGGTGCGACGATGGCCGACATCGATGCGTGGTTCGAGCATCCCGCGAAGGGAAGCCCGCGGGCACGCCCGCTCGGTGGAATGGTGGGACTCGACCGAGGGCACCATGGCTGGTTCACGGCGCGTCTCACCCCGGGAGACTACGTGCTGCTCTGTCTGATGCCCGGAGAGAAGAACGTGCCGCATTACAAGGGGCACGGGATGCTGACGCGGTTCCATGTGGGAGCGGTGGCGGTTCACGGCGGAGGGGAGGGCGAGCGGTGAAGGCGGTCGCCTGATTCCGCGCCCGGCCGCTGCTTTTCCGTCGTTCCGTGGAGCGGCCGATTCCTGACGCGCTGGTTGGCCAGGCGCCCATTCCGCGCTGGCAACGCCTGCTTGCCCGGCTCGTTGGTCGTGGTGTCGACGCCGCGCGGCGCCGAGCCCTGGCACGTCCGCGCTGGAAAGCCCAGGGCGTTCCGATCGTGGTGGCGCTGATGCCGGCTGGCGAACGCAAGGCACTCGCGCAGCGGGTGGCGAACGCGCTCGGCGTCATCGCGCGGTACGATGCGCGACGCATGGCCCGCATCCGCCGCGATCTGCGCGCCGTGCTCGTGTGGCCGTTCGTCATGCCCGGCACCGCGGGGCAGTATCTGGACGATGATGCCATCTGCATCCTGAATCCGGAAATGGTGGAGAAGTGGAGGGCTATCCAGACGGCGATGATCATCGTCCACGAAGCGACGCACGCACGTCTGCGGCATTGCGCGTACGTGCCGAGCAGCGCCGGCCGGATCGAGCAGCGGTGCAAGAAGGAGGAGATCGCGTTCGCGAGCAGGTTGCCCGGCTCCGAGCGCTTGCAGCAGCTCTTGTGGAAGGAGGTGGAGGCGGTGGGAAGCCGGGAATACACGGCGGCGGCCCGAACATCCCGAGCGATCGACCACATGGAGCGTGAGGGCGCCTCGCGAGCGCTGCTCGTGCTGTTGCGGAGGATTGCCCGGCTGCGGCGGCCTCACGCCTCGCCGTCCGACCAGCGCGAATGACGCGTGCTCCCGTGTTGCTCTTGCGATCCCGTCGTCCGGCCGCCCATTTGTATATTGTATCCGCGTGTCGTCCGCATGGCCTCCACACTCCCGCCCCGCCGCCGCGATCATGCGCACTGTTCGCTACCTCCCCACCCTCCTGACCCTGGCCGCGCTCCCGGCCCTGCTGCCCGCTCAACGGCAGCCCGGGCACCCCATCGGCAAGGTCACCGTCATGGACAACCTCATTCACCTCGAGCTCGACAGCGGCGCCGTCGCCCCTGCACGCCTCTTCGACCTCGACCATCGCACGCTGCGGTTCACCCCGGGCGCCGCGGGATATCGCGTGCAGAACGTCGCGCTGCAGTGGGATGCCGACTTCGGACCCGTGCTCACCGGCCGCAGCTTCGCGCTCAACCACTTCGCCTTCCCCTTCTCCGGCAGGCAGTGGGACACGCTCGCCGTCGCCACGGGCGCCATCACCTTCGGCACCGTGCAGCACGCAGGGGGACGCGGGAGGGGCGGCCCGCCAGCCGGCAATCGCACGGGCGCCGGTCTCTCGCCGCGAGCCGGGTTTCTGATGCAGCGCTATCCCCTGCTGCGCACGGTGGGGCGCACCTTCATCAACATGCTCCCCGGCATCGCGGCGTTCGTCAAACCGGACATGCGCGGACGGCGCTACGTGAAGGAGTTGCCGGACCGCGTGGTGGTGACGTGGGAGCTCACCGAGCCCTACGGCACCATCCAGTCCTTTACGTGGACGCCGACGGTGAATCGCATCCAGGCGGTGCTGCACAGAGACGGCGTGATCGAGCTGTCGTACAACGATGTGTCGGCGCGCGACGCCGTGGTCGGGGTCTTCCCGATGGTGACGGCGGGGGCGGAGCGCGCGATCGCCAGCATCCCGGACTCTCGCGATGCGGCGGTCGCATCCAACCTCGACGTCACGAACGTCAAACTGTCGGCCATCGATGGCCTCTTTCTCAAGGCCACCATCCAGACACGCGGTACGGTACTTCCGGGGGGAGACTCGAGCATCGATGGGATCACATATCGCATCGCACTGAACCGGGGGGCGCCCTCCGCGGACGCCGCACATGCGACGGTCGTGTGGACGATCCGCGGCGTGGCGGGACGACGCTTCGGTGGACGACGCGGCTTCCCACCCCGCTATGTGGCATCCGGTGAAGGCGTGGAGCCGGAGGTCACCGTCGCAGGAAATACGATCTCGGTCCGCGGGATTCTCCCGTTCCAGCTCGCCGGCGCCACGCACCTCTCCGTGTCGGCCAGCGCTCAAAGCAACAGCTCAGCGCCGGTGAACGCCGCGACTGGTACAGGTATGCGGGTGGCGGATCGCGTCGCGCCGCATCGCGTGGCGCTCTCGGGCCTCCGCTCACCCGAGGTAGATCTCTCGGGGCTGACGAGGCGCAATGGCCCCTTCACCGTAGCGTACGAAGGCTTTCATTGGCCGGGCATCCCGCGCGCGCAGGATGTGGCCTGCTCCGTGATCACGGCGCTCGGCGATCACTTCGATTTCATCGCGTCGTACTCCGACTTCCGCGTGGACAACCCAGAGGGGGGCACGCCGAGTAACGGTCCGCGCGGCGGGAACGTGACGGGGATCGGCACCACCACACACGGGCTCTCGGACTACTGCAGCCAGGGCGAGTTGCAGTGGATGTATGTCGAGCCGGTGTCGACCTCCGCGGTACAGATGCAGGAGCACTCGCCCGACAGGCGCATGACGAACTACGACTACGCGATGTCGCAGATCGGCCACGAGCTGGGCCACCGGTGGGCGGCGGACGCGAGCGCCATAGTCAACGGCGACACGATCCAGCTCGGCCCGGTGCACTGGGCGGCCGGCGTCGACCTCCCCGCCGCTTTTCCATACAACCGCTCGTACGAAGCCGATGCGATGGGCGGCAGTACCTGGAAGGACAACGGCGACGGCACCTACACGCAGCTCGACCGCGACTACTACTCGCCCGCCAAGGGCTACTCGTGGCTCGGCCTGTACCTCATGGGGCTGGCCAGGCCGGAGGAGGTGAAGCCCTTCTTCATCCTGCGCAACCTGCATCGCACCGGGCGCATGGACGCCCAGGGACGCCCGATCTACACGGGCGACAAGACGGTGATCACGATTCAGGACGTGATCGCGGCCATGGGCCAGCGGGAGCCTGACTTCGCGCACTCGCAGAAGCGGTTCAACACGGCGTTCGTGGTGATGACCTTGCCG
This sequence comes from Gemmatimonadaceae bacterium, assembly GCA_036278935.1. Taxonomy (GTDB): domain Bacteria; phylum Gemmatimonadota; class Gemmatimonadetes; order Gemmatimonadales; family Gemmatimonadaceae; genus DASSNR01. Next base: position 48,924 of record DASUKA010000175.1, on the reverse strand, counting down.
GGCAAGCAGCCGACGCCGCAGCTCCTCTCGGCAGCCAACCACATCGCCGAGCACTGGATCGCGTACTGGACCAAGGTGACGGGCGGCAGATCGGTGATGACGGTGAAGGCACGATAGGAGAGGCCAGGCTCACGTGATGGGGAGTTGCAATTGCCCCGGCAGGCAGGTATACGGGACAATGCCCAGGACGTGTACGCCTCCCGCACATGGATCCGGCGCGTACGGCGAGTATCGGGGCACCGGCAGCGTGCCGACCGGATTATTCAACAGCGCATAGTACGCCGCGATGTGGTCGAAGGCATGCGGTCCAATCGGAGACCCGGTCAGCGGACTGAGCACGGGATTCTCCATGGTCGGGACGTGGTAGATAAAGACATCCAGCAGGCCGTTGATCGGGAAGAGCCTCATGGTGCCGAGCTTGACACTCGATGCTTCCACGTCACAGATCGTCCACTCGATGGTCCACGCGCGCGGCGCGGGCACGTCTGGCTTCGGGTCGGCGGCGTACGTGAAATTCGGCCCGAGCGCGCGCTCGGTAACCGCACCCGCCGTGAGAATCAGGCGAGCCGTCAGCATGTCACGGGGGAAGGTGGCGGGATCGAGCAGGGCTTCATCGATGGGCGCCACCTCGCTGGCCGAGGTACTGATGTCGAGCGTCTCGCACGGCAGCGTCGGCACCAGCGGGGACGAAGTGAGCCCCGCAGTGGAGAAGTCCATCGCTTCGAGGCAGGAGGTGAAGGGCGCGCGTTGCAACGTCGGAGGCGATGGCATGCGCGCGGGATTCAACGTGTACCCCACGTCGCACAGCAGGACCGCACGATGCGGCATCACGCCGCCGGATGGCATCGGCATCTCCGTATTCGGCAACAGTACCGTAACGCGTGGCACCGCGGAACGACGGTCGCAGACAAAGAGGCACAGACCGCGGAACGTGATGCGAAGTCGGAACGACATGGCTGATCCCGTGTTGAAGGAAAGAATGAACGGCCATAGCGGCGGAGTGCCGGGGGGAAGAGGCGCAGCCGGCCCGCGCATCAGCGCTGCCCATCCACCCGGCCGCCCACCTGCTCACGACCGACTGCCCTCACACATCGTCCCGCGGCGCGCCGGTCGCTCCCTGCGTCCGGCGTGGCTGGATGTTCTAGATGGACGCCAGCCGCCCATTTCCCAGTCGCAAGCGCATTTCCCATCACTTCCACACGACCCGACATGCCCGGCGCATCGCGGCTCCCTGCGATAGCGCTGCTCGCCTGGCTGATGGCGTCCTGCGGCGCGCCGCCCTCCTCTCCGGCAGGTGAGTCCGGCGCCCTCGTGGCCCGGCTTGCCCGCATCGCCCGGCTGCATCGCTCCTTCGCCCCACGCCTGTCCATCCCCGTGGTGTACCAGCCGTGCGGCGGCGGCGCGCCAGACTCGGCGCGACTGATCCCGGAGCTTGATTGCCCCGTGATACCGGAGATGCGCACTCCGTCGCGCGCCGTGCTCGATCTCTCGGCTCGAGTGGCGACTACCACGCGCACCCACCCCACACCGGATGCGCTGCACGCGGCGGCGCTCCTCGACCTGGCTTGGGGAAGCGCCTCGGACGCCGCGCTGCTCCAGCGCTCGATCGGTCTGCTCAACACTGCCGCGCGAGTCTCGCCTGGCTCGTCACCGATCCTGTGCGATCTGGCCGCGGCGCAGATGCTCGCGGCCGAGCGCACTCAGGATGCGCGCCATCTGCTCCAGGCGCTGGACGCCGAGCAGCGCGGGCTCCGGCTCGACCCGCGAAGTGCACCCCTCCTGTTCGACTTCGCGCTGACGCTCGACGCGCTCGGTCTGATGCACGACGCACGACGGGCATGGCGCGCGTTTCTCGCCGTGGACTCGCTCTCTCCCTGGGCCGGGGAGGCCAGGCACGACCTGGCGCGGGATCACCCGCGCGATCCTCCTCGTGCGCCCGCCGTGGACGCGCCCGACAGCGCCATCGTGCGATACGCGGCCGCCGACCCGGAGAACGCCGGGCAGTGGGCGTGGGATCGTCTGCTCGATGCGTGGAGCGCGGCGTCGCTCCATGGCGACCACGCCCGCGCCGAGCGACTACTGGCGGCAGCGACCGTCGCGGGACGAACGCTGCGGAAGCGCGGCGGCGCCCCCGCGCTGAGCGATCAGGTCGCGCTCATCCGGTCAGCGCAACGCGATCCGCGCCGGCTGCACCGCCTCGCCCTGGCGCAACACGACTTCGATCAGGGACGCCGCACGTACCGGCAGGCCATCGACTATGGAGCGGCCGAGCACGCGTTCGCGCGCGCCGTCGCGGAATCCGATGCCATGACGCCGCTCCATCTGCGGGCCCTGCTCTCGCAGGCGACAGCGCTCGTCTACCAGCGGCGAACGGATCGCGCCGAAGGCATCTTCCATCGGATCCTCCGCCGCGCGCAGCAGCGCCCGTACCCGGCGCTGCTGGCGCGGGCGCGATGGTCGGAGGGCACCACCCTTGCCCGCGCGGGACATTTCGATCAGGCGCTCTCCGAATTCACCCAGGCCGCCGCGCTCTTCGCGCGAATACACGAGCGGGAGAGCCTCGGCGCCGTGCAGTATCTGATCGCCGAGACTCGGTTCGCCATGGGGAGCCCCGATGCCGCGGCCTCCGCCTACCGGGCGAGCCGCACGCTCAGACCCTATCGAGGATCGGTCTGGCTGCACAATCTGCTGATGGTGTGGGCGACGGCGGCGATGCGCGACGGACTGCTCAACGCCGCACTGCAACTCCAGAACGAGGGCATGGCCGTTGCGGAGCACACCGGGCGCTCCGTCTACGTGGCGGAGGCAGGACTCGCGCGCTCGCGGCTGTACGCGGCGATGGGCGAACGCCGGCTGGCGATGGCGGACGTGGACTCCGCGCGCCGGTCGATCGATGGGCTGCCGCCGGGTACCGCGAAAACGGCGCTGGGGCTCGACCTGATGCTCGACGACGCCGTCGCGAGACCGGACTCCCTCTCCGGCGCGGCCATCGCCGAGCTCGACACGGCCATCGCGATGCTCGGCAGCGAGGGCAACCCCTCACGCCTCCTTCCCGCGCTCGTGGCGCGCGCCGAAGTCATGCGCGCATCAGGCAGGCGAGAGGACGCGCAGAGGGATCTCGACCGCGCCATTGCACTCGTGGACACGGAGCGCGCGTCGCTGATGAGCACCCCCTTACGCGCCCACCTCGTTGACCGCGTGCAGCGGTTGGTGGACCAGGACGTGATGCTGCGCGTTGCCGCGGCCGACACCGCCGGCGCGCTCCGCGAGCTGAACGACGCGCGCGCCTCGTTGCTCCCCATCGGGGGCAGCGGGCATACGGCGCTTCGCCCGTCGCCGGTGCGCACGCGGGCGACGACACTCGAGTACGCCCTTATCGGCGACACCTTGCTGACCTGGGTCATCGATGGCCGATCGATGCGCCTTCAGCGACGAACCGTCGCGCACGCATCGCTCATTGCCCACATCCGTGCGCTACGCGCCGCCATGGAGCTGCACGCCGATCCGGCGATCGCTCACCAGCTCGCGTCGCTCTACGATCTGCTCGTTCGGCCGGTGCGGTCGCTGCTCGGCACCGCGGGTGCCCCGGTGGACATCGTTGCCGATGGCGCGCTGGCCAACGTTCCCTTCGCGGCGCTCTACGACAGCGCCGGCGCCTCCTACCTGGTGGAACGACATCCGCTCACGCTTGCCGTCGCACCGCCGCGCGCCGTGCAGCAGGGACGTGAGGACGTGGGCGCCACCCGTATGCTCGTGGTCGCCGATCCCGCCTTCGACTCCGCGGCGTTCACCAGGATGCGCCGTCTTCCAGCCTCGCTTCGTGAGGCCAGCGCGATCGCGGCCCTCTACCCGGGATCGCGATTGCTGACCGGTCGCGCGGCCACCGTTCCACACCTCCTCTCGGCCGTGCAGCGCGCGGACGTCTTCCATTTTGCGGGCCACGCGATTCTGGACGACGAGCGCCCCGATCACTCCGGGCTGCTGCTGGCCGCGGATACTGGGAGCGCGTCCGCCGGAGAGCTCACCGCCTCCGAGATCGAGCGCCTGGACCTGCACGGCCTCCGCCTGGTCGTACTCTCGGCGTGCGAGACGCTGCAGTCACCGACGGGACGGACGGGGGGATTCGGCGGACTGTCCGGCGCATTCCTGGCGGCCGGCGCCGGAGGGGTACTGGGTACGCTCTGGCTGGTGGACGATGTTCCCACGGCGGCGTTCATGGCCGACTTTTACACGGCGTACCGCACCTCCGGCGATGTGCCATCCGCGCTCCGCTCGGCGCAGTTGCGGCTGCTCCGGTCCAGCGATCGGTCCCTTCGATCGCCATCCACCTGGGGCGCATTCGTCTACGCGGGCCGATAACTCCGGCTCGCGCCGCGAGTCACCCGCCGGCCAGCGCGCGCAGGATATCCGTGAGACGCGCGGCGAGCGCGCCCCAGTCGGCGCCGTCGCCGACGGCAGCGCTCGCGCGCAGCTGTGTCAGCGCGGCGTGTGTGGTGGAGTCGATGAGTTGGCGATCGCGCGCGCCGCGGATCGCATCGCCGCTCACGTCTGACGCAAAGAAGTTCCGGTCGCGCCCGGCGGCGGCGATGCGAGCGGACTGAAGCCAGCCGCCGAACTCGAACGCATCCGTGCCGACGAGGCGCGCGGTGGAGCCTTCCGCCGACGTGAGCTGCACGCGCGTCGCACGCGCGTCACTCGCCGCGAGGCGGGTGATATTCCGGTACAGCGTAGTCACCGGCGAGGCTGCCGGCACCGCGTCCAGCTCGTGCGCCATGGCGGAGGCGATGGACGCAGCGGTCGTGCTCTGCGCGTGAACGGCGAGCTCGAGATCCACCGCTCGCGCGCCAAGGCGGACGGCGCGCGCCCGCGTGCTGAGCGTGCCTCCGCTTCCGCGACGCGCCGCCCACGGCGTGGCGTCGAAGCCCGCCGGGGCCACGGCGCCCTGGGAGACCAGGAGCGCGGCCAGCCGCTGCGCCGACCCCTCGCTGGGGCGCCGCGACCGTTGCACGATTAACAGCAGCACCGCCGCTGCCGCAACGGCTCCCGCCACGCTCAGCCAGCGGACCGCCGATTTCGATCGCCACCGGCGCCGAGGGCTCGTGGTCGCCGGCGTGACGGGGCTGGTCCGGGGCGTGTACCCTTCCACATCGCGGACGATGGCCACGGCCTCCACCAGCGCCTCGAAGCTTTCCGGAGAGGCCGCCACGCGCCGCAGCACCTCGTCGCGATCGTCCTGCGACAAGCGCCCATCGAGCAGCGCCGCCAGGAATCGGGCGTCGACGGTCGGATCGGTCACCTGGCCCACCTCGTCTCGAGAGTCTCGCGTGTTGGATGGTCACGGACCACGCGACTTCGCACCGTCCGCATGCTCATGCCACCCACTCGTCCAGCAGCTCGCGGACCTGCTCCCTGGACACACCCACCGTCTCCAGCTGCGACCGCATCCGCGAAAGCGCGCGCTCCAGTCGCCGGTAGAGCGGCTTCTGCTCGAGCTGCAACGCCCGGGCAATGTCGGCCACGCTCAGCCCTTCCAGAAAACGCATGCGAACCATGAGCGATTCCTCCACGGGAAGATGTCTGAGCGCGGTCGTGATGGCGGCCTTCGCCGCCATACGTTGACGCACGGACTCCTCTGAGGATACCAGTTCATCCGCTTCGATGGGGGACGGGGCATCCGCGCTCGCGGCGGTGGCCACTTCGATCGGTCGCCGCCGTGAGCGCATGGGGAGATGCGTGAGGAGGGTGGCGAGCTCCCGATCACTGAGCGTGGTCTCACCGGTGGTACGCAGCAGGTCACCAGCCTGGCCGAGCGGGAAGCCATCGCGATACACCAGCGTTTCCAGGCGCACCGCGAGGCGGCCGTGTCGCAGCGCGGCGGCCGACGGGCGCCAGCGCCCCCAGTGCTGCACGCGCCAATCGCGGAACAGCATGGCGATGACCACGGCCAGGTACGTGGACAGCGAGCTCTCGCCGCGGAACTTGGCCAGCGGTGCGTAGTCCTGTTCGACGAGCTTCAGGTTGACCCACGACGAGAAGTCCGCTGCATCCTCGGCACTCAGCGCGTGCCGCCGGGATACGGACGTTACGATCCGACCGATCGTGCCGAGGTTGGCAAGAAAGAGGGCTTCCAGCTCGCGACGCTCGGCCATTTCCTGGGGACCATACAGGCGGGGAGGGGGCATCGGGCAGGCTGTTGCATGCGCTACACCTGTCGCGACCTAAGGTATCGAGCCGGGGAGGAGGGAGCAATCTATAAAACTTAAGATTTCTTCATCATCTCTCATCGTCATCCGCGTTGTCGGCGGCGCATCCCGCATGGTGGTGGATGGGAAGGCGGGAGTGGTTGACAGCTGACGAGCGTCGCCGCATCTTCTCCACTAACCTGGTTGATGGAAGGCCCATGCCCCGCGGCGCCACGGATCTCCTCTACGGCACGCTCGACGTGCTGATTCTCAAGACGCTCTCCTGGGGCCCGATGCACGGCTACGGGATCACGCGGTGGATCGAGCAGCGCACCGACCGCGAGCTGGAGATCGTCGACGCGGCGCTCTACAAGGCACTCCATCGCCTGGAGGAGCGCGGCGCCATTGCGGCCACCTGGGGCCTCTCCGAGAACAACCGGCGGGCCAGGTATTACTCGCTCACCGCGCGAGGGCGGCGGATGCTGCGCGCCGAGACCGACACGTGGAAGCGCTACGTGGCCGCGGTGTCGCGCGTGCTGGAGACGGCCTGAATGCGCGGGCCGCGTGCCGCGCCGACGCAGCCCGCGTCCGGATCGAAGGTGCCGCCCGACGTCCAGGCGATGCTCCAACGCATCCGGCGGACAATCCGCTCCGTCGCGCCAGACGCGCAGGAGACGATCAGCTATCGGATTCCCACCTTCACGCTGAACGGCGTACTGATCCGCTTCGCCGCCTTCAGGCACCACATCGGACTCTATCCACCCGTGAAGGGCGATGCGAAGCTCGTGAAGGCCATCTCCCGCTACGCCGGGCCGAAGGGGAATCTGCAATTTCCACTCGATGAGCCGATCCCCTACCACCTGATCGAACGTATCGCGAAGCTCAGGGTGCAACAGAACGCGGCGAAGGCGGCCGCACGGAAGAAGAAGCGCATCTAGGCGCGGCACCGCGGTGGCAGCCATGTTCCTGTTGAAGGAGTGCAAGCTCCCAGAGGATGATGGACGCGCCCCTGCCGCTGTTGCCACCATCAACAGGCCGATAACCTATCTCTCGCACGTCGGAGTCGAAAGCCGCCTCCTCTTGCCACGCCACAGGAGAGGCTATAGCTTCTCCTCTGGCTAACCCAGAGGACTCCATGCCACCCGACCGATCGCACATTGTCCCCGGCACCCTCGAGATGCTCGTGCTCAAGACGCTCTCCCTCGAACCGATGCACGGGTGGGGGATCGGCGAGCGCATCCAGCAACTCTCGCGCGATGCCTTTGCCGTGAACCAGGGCACGCTCTACCCCACCCTGGAGCGCCTGCTCCGCGCCGGCATGATCACGGCGGAGTGGCGGACCACGGAGAACAACCGCCGTGCGCGCTACTACCGCGTCACGCGGTCAGGGCTCAAGCACCTGCGGGCGGAGCGCAAGGAGTGGGAGCGCTCGGTGCGCGCCGTCAACCTCATCCTGCGGACGACCTGACCCGGAGGGGTGACGCATGTCCCGACTCACCGGATGGCTCTACACGCTGCGCGCCCTCGTGCGCCGGAATGCGGCCGATCATGAGATGGCCGAGGAGATCGCCTTCCACATCGACCGGCAAGCGCGCAAGCACGAATCGCACGGCCTGTCGCGTGAGGAAGCACGTGAGCTCGCCATGCAGGAATTCGGCGGGGCCACGCGGTGGCGCGAGGAAGCGCGGCGCGCACGCGGCAGCGGCCTGGTCGACACCATCGAGCAGGACGCGCGCGAGACTGCGCGCGCACTGCGGCGCGATCCCGCCTTCGCGCTCATGGCCATCGTCACGCTCGCGCTGGCGCTCGGCGCCAACGCCGCGATGTTCGGCATCATCGACCGGCTGCTGCTGCGCGGACCGGAGCATGTGGCAGCACCCCAGCAGCTCGCGCGCATCTACGTCACGCGCCGAACGCGGGGCGGCCAGGTGGCGACGCTCGGGTGGCAGCCATATGTGCTCTATACCAGCGCGCGCGACCATGCGCGGGCATTCTCGACCGTCGCCGCCTACGTGTCGGATCGGCTGCGGGTGGGCTCGGGCACGGAGGCACGCTTCATCCCGGCGACGTACGCGAGCTCCGATCTGTTCTCGCTCGCGCAAGTACATCCCGCACTCGGACGCTTCTACACCGCACGCGAGGACCGGCCGCCCGCCGGAGCGCAGGTAGCCGTGCTCGGCTACCGTTTCTGGCAGGGCGAGTTCGGCGGCGACTCTTCGATCGTCGGACGGATCGTCACTCTCAGCAGCCGGGCGTATCGCGTCGTGGGCGTGGCGCCGCAAGGATTCACCGGCATCGAGCGCTCACCGGTGGACGTGTGGCTGCCCATGAGCGACTGGCCGCTCGACCATCACGTGCCATCGGATTGGCCGACGAACTGGCGGGGCACGCAAACGAGCATCGTCGGCCGGCTTGCCGTCCCGAGGCAGGTTGCCGAGGCGGAGCTGACCGCGTTGGTGCGCCACGCGTATGTCGGCAACGACCGGTCCATGCGAAGTGCGCGCGTGAGCCTGCGCTCGATCTCGTACAACATGACCGGGGTCGAGCCTCCGGAGCTCCGCGTCGCGCGCCTCCTGGCCGGCGTCGCGCTCGTCATGCTGCTGGTCGCCGCCGCGAACGTGACCAATCTGACGCTCGCCCGCGCGGTGCGGCGCCGACGTGAGATCAGCGTTCGCGTGGCACTCGGCGCGGGGCGGTGGCACGTCGTCCGCCTCATGGTCCTCGAGTCGGTGACCATCGCGCTGCTCGGCGGTCTGCTGGGACTCGTCCTCGCGCACTGGGGCGGCGCGCTCATTCGCCGCACGCTGCTCCCCAACGTGGCCTGGAGCGCGATGCCGGTGGACGGCCGCGTGCTACTGTGGACGGCGATGGCTGCGGTCCTCACCGGTATCATCGTTGGACTCATCCCGGCGCTGCGCGTGATTCGGGGCGATGTTTCCGCAGCGCTCCACGGCAGCCGAACAAGCAGCGGCAGCGGTATCGACTCACACGGCCCCACGCGCGCCGCCCTGCAGGTGGTGCAGTTCGCGCTCAGCCTCGTGCTGCTGTTCGCGGCCGGTCTGTTCGTCAAGAGCCTGTACGACATCCGGCATCTGGATCTCGGCTACGATAGTGACCGCGTGCTGGCGGTGGACATCTCGTTTCCGCCTCCCGACTCGAGCAGCGAGGATGCCGCCGCGCGCAGCGCCGTCGCCGCGCATGCGCGCTACGAGGACCTGCGCGCCCGATTCGCGCGGTTGCCTGGCGTTGCCAGCGCGAGCATCGCGTTTGGCAGTCCGCTGTCTGGAGTAGACATACTCCGCGTTCGTGTGCCGGGCCGCGACTCGCTGCCGCCCGGGGCAGGTGGCATCGCGATAGTCACCGCTGCAGCGCCCGGGTATTTCGAGACCGTCGGCACACGGATGCTGCACGGCCGCACTTTCAGCACCGACGATGCCTTCGGGACGGAGCCGGTGGTGATCGTGAACCAGACCATGGCGAAAGCGCTCTGGCCGGGCGATGATGCCATCGGCCGCTGTATCATGCTCGGCCGCCTGCATGGCGGCCCATGTACGCGAGTGGTTGGTGTCGCGCAGGACGTCCATCACGTGGCGCTCAAGGAAGACGCGCTCAACCAGGTCTATGTCCCCTGGGGACAGGATCGGCACTTCATCGCGGGCTCGGTACTGCTCGTTCGTTCCAACGATGATGATGCGACCGCCCTGGTGCCGGAGTTGACCGGCCTCCTGCGGCACGCCGCGCCAGACATGCAATCGGTGGAGATCAAGACGTTCGAGCAGTTGCTCGACCCGCAGGTTCGCCCCTGGCGCGTGGGCGCGACACTGTTCACGCTGTTCGGCGCGATCGTGGTCGTCGTGGCGGCGATCGGACTGTTCAGCGTCGTCTCCTACCTGGTCACGCAGCGCACGCACGAACTCGGCGTGCGCATTGCTCTGGGTGCTCGGCGCGCTCACGTGCTTCGGCTCATCATGGGGAGTGGACTCAGGACCGCGATCGTGGGCGCGGTGGTCGGCGGCGCGGCGGCGATCGCGATCGGTCCGCTCGTGCAGCCGCTGCTGTTCGACAACCGCGCGCGCGACCCCTGGATGCTGGCGGCGGTGGCGACGGGGCTGCTGGTGGTCGCCGCGGCCGCGAGTCTCTGGCCCTCGTGGCGCGCGACGCGCGTCGACCCATTGATCTCGCTCCGCGCGGAGTAATGACGGCCTCCGGCCAGCGCTGACCGGTCCCTCCTTGCCTTCAGCCGGCAAATCGCGTAAACCAGAGGGCCAACGACCTTCCAGCGGTGCCGACGGCTCTCCCGGCCAATCGCGGCTGCTGCACCCACAGGCCGTCCTCGAACGTCATAGCGCCGAGGATCGCCCACCATACCGTACCAGAGAGAGCCGACCTCATGGTCAACTATTACGAACTGGGTCCTGACAAGCGACTCAATGAGATCGTCGTCGCAGGTAGCCACGATGCCGGCATCACCGGCGGCGGTGGCAATGTGCGCACGCAGGCGCTGAACATCGGCCAGCAGGCCAAGGCAGGGGTCCGAGTGTTCGATCTCCGGATTGCGGCCGCCACGGTGAAGGGACCGTGGGGCACGAAAGGCGCCGAGCTGCGGGCATTCCACGCCGACGGCAAGTTGATGAAGAACGAATCCAAGACCCGGAAAGTGGCGGACGTGGGTCGGTCGGTGACGTTCACGCGCACCAAGCTGAGCGGCGGCGCGTTCGGCATGGGGCTGACCAAGATGCTCGCTGATGCTCGGGCGTTCGTCGAGAGCGACGGCGGCAAGTCGGAGTTTCTGCTCCTCAAATTCGACAAGTGCCTCAACTGGCCGCTGATCGCGGAGGCGTGCATCGGCACGCTGGGCAGCACGATCTACAGAGCGGGTGGCAACCTGAACACCACGCAACTCAAGGATCTCAAGGGGAAGGTGATCGTCCTCTTCTCGAAGAGCGGCGTGGCGGCACTCCAGGGAGCGTTCAAGCCGTCCGACGGCATTCTCAGTTTCAGGAATCTGTACAGCGATCCCGCGTACGCGCCGAACTTCAACGGGCTCCAGTATTATGGCAAGGGCGGCACCGCGGTGACGAAGCCGTTCAAGAAGACGGGCCAGAACGAGAAGAAGCAGCTCAAGATCATGCAAGGGGCGAGCTTCATGGCAGAGCCGGACGTCATTCGCATGATGTACTGGACGACCACCGGCATCTTCGAGAGCATCAAGAAGCGGAACGCGAAGATGTGGGACCCGCCCAACATCGTTCGGCTCAAGCGGCTGTGGGCACAGGGGCTGGAGGAGCACGTGACGTACGTCAACCCCCTGACGGCCCCCCCCGGGTCCTCGGCGAACGGGCCGCTCCGCAAGCGCTCCATGCCGAACATCGTAATGATCGACTTCGCGGACGACTTCAAGTGTCAGACGATCCGCGGCCTGAACGATGCGACGGAAAGCGAGCTCGCATCACTCTGACGACCGAGCACGGGCACACTTCTTCCGCCTCAGTACTTCGCCATGCGCAACGCCCCATCCATCACCATCTCCGACGACGCACGAACGCAGGCCATCGCTGCCCTCCGGCAGTACTGTGCCGACAACATGGATGAGGAGATCGGAGAGCTGAAGGCGATGCTGCTCCTCGACTTCATCCTCGCCGAGCTCGGTCCCACCATCTACAACCAGGCCATCGCGGATGCGCGCGCCTTTCTCGAGGAGCGCATCGCCGACCTGGCGGCCGTGTGCTACCGGCAAGAGTTCCCCTCCACGATGAGACGCGGGCGATGAAGCGCATCGGCGCGTGGCGCTGGCTTCTGGCAGGCCTCCTGCTCGCCCCGTGCGCACTCCGTGCCCAGGCGGCGACGGGCGTGGGATTCCACGCCATTCGCATCCACGATCCGGTGAGCGACAGCACCATGCCGGGCTATGTCTTCTATCCCTCCGCGCAGACCGGCAGCACGTGGGTCGGTCCATACCACGTTGCTGCCATCACCGATGCACCCGCCATCCCTGGTGCCCGGCCGCTGGTGGTGATCTCGCATGGCCACGGCGGCTCGGACCTCGGCCACCACGACCTGGCCACGTACCTCGCCGGCCACGGCTTCATCGCCGCGACGCTGGAGCATTCCGGAGACAATTTCCACGACACGAGCGGCAACGGGCATGCGAGGGTTCTGGTGGGCAGGCCGATTCAGCTTTCGGCGACCATCAGCGCGCTGCTCGCCGATCCGCATTGGAAGGAGTTGATCGATGCTCATCGCATCGGCGTTGCCGGCTTCTCGGCCGGCGGCTACACCAGCCTGCTGCTCGTGGGCGCGGTACCGCGGTTCGACCGGTTCATCGGCTACTGTCACCGGCATCCCGAGGATACGGAGACGTGCGGCCTCGTGAAGCAGCTCGCCGAGCGGCAGCGCGCGACGGGCGAGAGCGTGGCCGAGTATGCCGCGGCGCTGCAGGACAGCCTGTCGCAGTGGGGGAGGACCGCCGATCCGCGGGTGAAGGCGGCTTTCGTCATGGCGCCGTTGAGCCTGGTGTTCGACCGTGCCGGCGCCGCGTCGATCGACCGGCCGGTGTTCCTCTACTACGCCGAGAACGACCACGTGCTGCTGCCGTCGGAGAACGCGCTGCACCTGAAGCCGCTCATCAGGACGCTGGCCGGTGTGAAGATGGTCCCCAGAGCCGGCCACTACGTCTTCCTGGCGCCCTGCTCCGCCGCGTTGGCCAAGGACATCCACGACCTCTGCACCGACCCGCCGGGCGTGGACCGCACCGCGGTGCATGCGCGGATCGACGCGGACGCGGTGGCCTTCTTCCGGAAGGCGCTGCACGTCTCGCCGCAGCCGCCGGCGCCATAATCGACAAGCCCTGGCGCCGCCGCCAGAGCCAGGGCAGCTTTCGCCCTCATCGACACGCGCGGCGGCTTGCAAGTAGGCGCACCGTGCTCGTCTCGCGCCGCCTTCAGCCACCCCTGCCCCATGCCGCCCACCGTCCAGGAGTCCGCCTTCATCTGCGCGACGTGCGGAACGCAATTCCCGCCATCGGCCGCGGCTGTACCGCCGGCCGACTGCCCCATCTGCCTCGACGAGCGGCAGTACGTTCCCAGGAGCGGGCAGGCGTGGACGACGCTCGAGCAGCTCCGCCGCGGGCATCGCAACGCCTTCCAGCGACTGGAGCCGCACCTGTACGGCATCGGCACCGTGCCGAGCTTCGCCATTGGACAGCGGGCGCTCCTCGTACAGACGCCCGCGGGCAACATCCTCTGGGACTGCATCAGCCTGCTGGATGGTGCGACCGTCGACATCATCGCCGCGCTCGGCGGGGTGAGTGCCATCGCCATCTCGCACCCGCATTACTACGCGACCATGGTGGAGTGGAGCCGCGCGTTCGACGACGCACCAGTGTGGCTCCACGCGGCGGACCGGAAGTGGGTCATGCGTCCCGATCCGGCCATCCACCACTGGGAGGGGTCGACGTACGAGCTGCTCCCCGGCATGACGCTCATCCACTGCGGCGGCCACTTCGCGGGGGGGAGTGTGCTGCTCTGGGACGCGGGCGCCGACGGGCGGGGCGCGCTGCTCACCGGCGACATCCTGCAGGTCGTACCGGATCGCCGCTGCGTGAGCTTCATGCGGAGCTACCCGAATCTCATCCCCCTTCCCCCGGCGGTGGTACAGCGCATGGCGACCACGGTGGGTGCGCTCCGCTTCGACCGGCTATACGGCGCGTGGTGGGACGCGCACATCGCACAGGGCGCGCACGCCGCGGTGGAGCAGTCCGCGCGGCGATACGCGGAGTGGAGCCGGGCTCCGGTCACGGCCGACGGCGCGCCCTGAGCATCGCCGGCACGTCCAATGGGTCCCGGACGACTCGAAGCGTTCAGCGATGGCGTACTCGCCATCATCATCACGATCATGGTGCTCGAGCTGCATACGCCGCACGAGACCTCAGTGGCGGCACTCCGCCCTGTGCTCCCCGTCTTCCTGAGCTACGTGCTCAGCTTCGTCTATCTCGGCATCTACTGGAACAACCATCACCACATGCTGCACGTGACGCAGCGCGTGAACGGCGGCATCCTCTGGGCGAACCTGCACCTGCTGTTCTGGCTCTCGCTCGTGCCGTTCGTCACCGCATGGATGGGCGAGAACCACTTTGCGTCCGTCCCGACGGCCACGTACGGCGCCGTAATGCTGCTGGCGGGGGTCGCGTACTGGATCCTGCAGCAGGCGATCATCGTGAGTCAGGGCCCGGATTCGATGCTGGCCAGGGCGGTGGGGCGGGACGTCAAGGGGAAGATCTCGCTGCTGTTCTACGCCGTCGCCATTCCCTCGGCGTTCATCCGTCCATGGATCGCTGATCTGCTCTACGTAGCCGTGGCGCTCATCTGGCTCACGCCGGATCGTCGCATCGAGCGCGTGATCGCGGAGGGCGCTGCCGGGCGGGAGCCGGGCGTGTAGGGTGCTGGTGAGGCCGTGCCCTCATGTTGGCCGCCCGCAGGCGGAAATTCGCCGATTGGACGCGGGCCACTGGTCCGATGTAAATTGGGCGTGCATGGACGCGCCATGTGCCCCACCGGCCTCCGCGCGCTCCGTCACAACGCACTCATCCAGCTCGCCGTGTGGCGAGGGAGACTTCATGCTCGTTGTTCTGATCTTTGTCTGGGCGGCCGGCGCCTGCCTCTTCGTATATGGCTTCGCTTGGGGCGTTGCGCGCCGGCGCTTCGATGTCGCGCCGATCGGCCTGATCATCGCGGGCGCGGTGATCGTCATCATCTCCGTCTGGGCCGGCCATGCCACGCACCCGCAGCCGCCGAGCATTCTTCGCGAGGTCGGTCAGAGCGCGGTAGTGCACCCCGCCGTGCGCGTATAGGCGACGCGGGGTTGCCGCTCGCGCGCTCAGCGATAGTTGCCGAACTGCAGCTCCACGCCGAAGTCCTGTGAGCGCAGCAGCGCCATTGCCTGCTGCAGGTCATCCTTCGAGGGCGAGCTCACGCGCACCTGATCGCCCTGGATGGACGCCTGCACCTTCTTGAGCTTCGCGTCCTTGATGGCCGCCGCCACTCGCTTCGCGGTCTCGCCGTCCAGCCCCATCTTGAGCTTCACCTCGCGACGCACGGTGTCGCCGCCCGCGGGCCGGATCTCGCCGATGTCCAGATTCTTCACCGGCACGTTGCGGCGGATGAGCTTCGCCTGCAGCACATCGAACAGCGCGCGCATCTTGTAGTCGTCGTCGGCCACCAGCACCAGCAGGTTGTCGCCGCGCCGGAACTCGATGGTCGATTTCGAGCCCTTGAAGTCGTAGCGTTGGGCAATTTCCTTCTGTGCCTGGTTCACGGCGTTGTCCACCTCCTGGAGGTCCACGCCGGTCGTCACGTCAAAAGAGCTCTGCTGTGCCATTATCCCAGGAACGATCCGAGCGCGCGCGCGCGTGACATGGCCCGCAGCCGCGAGAGCGACTTCTCCTTGATCTGCCGCACGCGCTCGCGCGTGATGCCCAACAGCGAGCCGATCTGCTCGAGCGTCATGGGCTCCGCGCCGTCCAGCCCGAAGTACAACCGGAGAATGCGCGCCTCACGCTCCTTGAGCGTCGAGAGCGCTTCCTCGATCGATTCGGTCAGCGCCTTCTCGAAGATCAGCTCGTCCGGCGTCGGGTTGAGATTGTCCGGCAGATAGTCGAGCAGCCGGGTATCCTCGCCCGGGCTGAGCGGGGCATCGAGCGAAAGGTGGGTTTGCGAGATGGAGATCGTCTTCGCTACTTCGTCCTCGCTCAGGTCCATCTCCTCCGCGATCTCCTCGTGCGTGGGCTCGCGGCCGAGCTCCTGCAAGAGGGCATTCGCGCGCTTGCCGATGCGATGCAGCGTGCCGGCGCGATTGAGCGGGACGCGCACGATCCGCGATTGCTCGGCCAGCGCCTGGAGGATCGCCTGACGAATCCACCAGACCGCATAGGAAATGAACTTGATCCCCTTGGTCTCGTCGAACTTGTGTGCGGCGCGGATCAGGCCGAGGTTGCCCTCGTTGATCAGATCGGAGAGCGCCACGCCCTGGTTCTGATACTTCTTGGCCACGGAGACGACGAAGCGCAGGTTGGAGCGGACCAGCTTGTCGAGCGCCTCCGGGTCGTTCTTCCGGATGCGACGGGCAAGACGCGCTTCCTCCTCGCGATCGATGAGGGGGTAGACGCTGATGTCGCGGAGATACTGATCCAGCGACCCTTCGTCGTACGACGGCTTCTTGCTGTGGCTGGTGACGGCCATACGGATGACGGCTCCTGAGAGCGGCGGGCCCCGGAATCGGGCACCCGCTCGCGGGCAGGTGGCACCGCGCAACTACGCGGTGTGATGCAACAACTCCGAGTTCCAGCTAACGCGTTCAGCGAATACGGTCCCCCAACCTTCCCCAGCGAATATTGGTGAGCCAGGGAAGTGGACGGTCGGTGTCGCGGTTGTAGCTGTAGTACACGATCAGCGGGGTGCCCTCGAGCAGAGAGTCCGGGACGAACCCCCAATAGCGGCTGTCGTATGAGTTATCCCGATTGTCACCCAGCACGAAGTAATCCTGTGGTGGGACGACCAGCGGACCCCAGTTGTTACGTGATGGATGGTATCCCTCGCTGGCCTCGGCCTGGCGCACCAGGTAGTGCCGCTGCCAGCGGAACTCCTCGCCGGATTGATCGGCCGCCGTTTGCGTGTGGATCACGTAGCGCTCGTCGAGCGCGTGGCCGTCGAGCCACACCTGCCCATCACGCATGGCCACCGTATCGCCGGGAAGTCCAATGAGCCGCTTGACGTAATTCTGCGAGGGATCCTTGGGCCATTTGAAGACGATGACGTCGCCGCGTTGCGGTTGCTCGATCGCGGGAAGATGCCAGTCGGTGAAGGGAACCGCTGCTCCGTAGGCCAGTTTGTTCACCAACAGGAAGTCCCCCACCAGAATCGTCCGCTCCATACTGCCGGACGGAATCTTGAAGGCTTCCACGAAGAAGGTGCGAATCAACAGAAAGAGCACGACCATGTAGATGATCGTGCGCGCGAATTCCGAAAAGACGCGCCAGCGCCATCGCGGCTTGTTCATGGCGCGCAGGACTTCGGCGCGCTGCGCCTCTGTGATTTCGATCCTGTTTGGTGCGCGAGACTGGGGATCGTTCATGCGAGGCTCGAACCGTCGTCTGCAAAGTGGGAGGCATGGTCGTGCGCGTGGCGGGTGCTGTAGTCAGGCGTTCGCCAACGCCAGCGCCATCCCTTGCAATTAAGAGGGGGCGGGCGGTGATTGCAAGGGAATCCGCGCGCGATGCTCAATCCGGCGTCCCGAGGTAGGTATCGATCTGCGCCCGCTGCAGCGTGCCGGAAAAGTCCACGTAGCCCACCTTGGTCTCGGAGTAGAACTCGTACACTTCCCAGCCGCCCTCGCGGTGCCCGTTCCCCGTCTGCTTCACGCCGCCAAAGGGCAGGTGCGCCTCCGCGCCGATCGTGGGCGCGTTGATGTAGGTGATCCCCGCCGCGAGCTCATTCAGGGCGCGGAAGGCCAGGTTCACGTCGCGCGTGTAGAGCGAGGACGACAGCCCGTATTTCACGTCGTTGTTCACCTGGAACGCCTCGTCGGGCGTGGCGACTTCGATGACCGAGAGGACCGGGCCGAAGATCTCCTCCTGCTCCATTCGCGTTCCCGCCTTCACGCCCGTCGCGATGGTCGGTTCGAAGAAATACCCGTTCTCCAGCCCAGCCCCACCGGCGCGCTGCCCGCCGCACCGGAGCTCCGCCCCCTCGCGCGCGGCAACGTCCATGTATCCCTGCACCTTCTCGAGCGCCGCACGGTTGATGAGCGGCCCGACGTCCGTGCCTTCCTTGCGCCCGTCGCCGAGTCTGAGCGCGCGCACGCGCTCCTCCAGCAGGCCGACGAGCTCGTCGTGCACGCCGTGCTGGACGATGAGCCGACTGGTGGCCGTGCACCGCTGCCCCGTGGTCCCGAACGCCCCCCAGAGCACGCCCTCGAGCGCCAGCTCCAGATCGGCATCGTCCAGCACGATCTGCGCATTCTTGCCACCCATCTCCAACGACAGCCGCTTGTGCATTCGCCCGCACGTCTCGCCAACCAGGCTGCCCGTCTGCGTGGAGCCGGTGAAGGAGATGAGCGGCACGTCAGGGTGCGACACGAGCACGGCGCCCACCTCCTCGCCCATGCCGTGCACGAGTTGCACGACGTCCGGCGGCACCCCTGCCTCCAGCAGGATCTCCACGAACACGGTGGCCGTGTGCGGCACATCCTCGGCCGGCTTGAATACCACCGCGTTGCCACAGAGCAGCGCCGGAAAGATCTTCCACGTGGGAATGGCCATGGGGAAGTTGAACGGCGTGACGATGCCCGCCACCCCGATCGGTCGGCGGTAGCTCATCGCCCACTTCGCGTTGAGCTCGCTCGGTACCGTGCGTCCGAAGAGCCGGCGTCCTTCCCCGGCCGCGTAGTACGCCGTGTCGATCCCCTCCTGCACGTCGCCGCGTGTCTCGGTGAGCGGCTTCCCCATCTCGCGCGTCATCAGGTTCGCGATCTCCTCTTTGCGCGCGACCATCAGGTCGCCCGCGCGCCGCAGGATGTCGCCGCGCTGCGGCGCCGGCATGCGGCTCCAGCGCGCGAAGCCCTTCGTCGCGGATGCGACCGCGCGATTCACGTCCTCGCGCCCGGACCGCGGGAATCGCCCGATACAGTCGGTCGTGTCCGCCGGGTTGATGTTGTCGAAGTACTCGCCCGTCGAGGGCTCGGCCCATGTCCCAGCGATGAAGTTCTTGAAGGTGTTCATGGTGGCTTGGAAGAAGAAGTGAGTCAGTGAGTGAATAGGTCAGTGGGCCAGAAACAGCCCGGAGGGTCGTGATGCCGAGCGTCAGCGAGAAATCCCGGCCCTGACCAACTGACCCGCTGCCGCGCCCCTCACCGACACACCCACGCCGCCGGATGCCCGGCGGTTGGCACCGCGTAGCCGATGCGTGGAAGCACCTGCATGCCGCCAAGCACAAGCCCCCAGACGGCAACGAGCAGCGCCACTACGTGCGCAGGCGCGGTGCGATGCCGCCAGGTCCAGCCGGCGCTCCAGATGCCGGCCACCAGCACGGTCGCTGCACCGGCAAGATAGCCGAACAGCCCGAATCCGCACTGGTACGGATATGGCCAGAAGAGCATCGAGACGCCGAGCGCTATGCTCAGCGCGAGTCGCCCGTACACTCCGAACGCGGTGGTCGGCCGGCGCTCCGGGCGCGGGACGGGCGCGGCGGGCGCGCCGCCGGCCCGCGCGGGTTGAGGCCGTGCGGGCTCATCGTCGGGGAGCGCGGCAAGCTGCTTGTCGATCTTCGCCAGCTGCCGATCCCAATCAGGTGTGCTCATCGCCCCTCCTGGGCAGTCTCACGAGTAAGGCCGTAGCGTTCGATCTTCTTGTAGAGATTGGACCGCGGCATCTCGAGCACGCGGGCCGCCGCTGATACGTTCCAGTCGAACTCCCGCAGCTTGGCGAGCAGGAAGGCGCGCTCCGCCGCGTCCTTGAACTGCTCGAAGGTGCGGCACTCCGTCAGCGAGCCGATGCTGGCGTGATCGCCGCTCCGCTCCTGCACCAGCCGCTCCACATCCGCCACCGCCACGCGCGAGCCCCACGCGAGGATCAACAACCGCTCCACGGTGTTGCGCAGCTCGCGCACGTTGCCCGGCCACTCGAAGCGGGAGAGCATCTCGACGGCCTCCGGGGTGATCACGCGCGGCGTCATCCCCCCGTGCTGCGACAACACTCCCACGAAATGCGCGACGAGCGCCGGAATATCCTCGCGCCGCTCGCGCAGCGCGGGCACCGTGATCGGGACCACGTTCAGCCGGTAATAGAGATCGTCGCGGAAGTTCCCCGCCTGGATCTCGGCAGACAGATCCTTGTTCGTGGCCGCGATCACGCGCACGTCCACGGCGACGGCCTTCGCGCCGCCGATGCGGGTCACCACACCGTCCTCGAGCACGCGCAGCACCTTGGCCTGTGCCGCCAGGCTCATGTCTCCCACTTCATCCAGGAAGAGCGTGCCTCTGTGCGCCTGCTCGAACTTGCCGGCGCGGTCGGCCACCGCGCCGGTGAACGACCCCTTCACGTGCCCGAACAGCTCGCTCTCGATGAGCTCGCCCGGAATCGCCGCGCAGTTCACTTCGATGAATGGCTCGGAGGCGCGAGCCGAGAGCCGGTGCAGGGCGCGGGCCACGAGCTCCTTCCCCGTCCCATTCTCGCCGGTGATCAGCACCCGTGCGGGCGTGGGCGCCACCCGCTCGATCGTCTCGATGAGCGCGCGGATGGCGTAGCTGCGCCCGACGATCTCGTAGTGCGACTCGATGGTCTCGCGCAGCCGCACGTTCTCTTCCTGCAGATCGAGGTGTTGCAGCGCATTGCGCAACGTGAGCAGCACGCGGTCGGTGTCGAGCGGCTTCTCCAGAAAGTCGTATGCGCCGAGCTGGGTGGCTTCCACCGCCGTCTGGATGGTGCCGTGCCCGCTGATCATCACGATCACCGCGGCCGGATCCTTCTCGCGAATGCGCTTGAGCGCCTCCATCCCGTCGATCCCGCCCATCTTCACGTCCAGGAAGGCCATGTGCGGCTTCCACCGCTCGTATTCGGCAATCGCGTCGACCGCGGTGCCCACCAGCCGGACCTCGTACCCCTCGTACTCGAGGAGCTGGCCGAGGGCGCCCCGGATCCCCTGTTCGTCGTCGGCCACGAGAATGCGCCGGCTCATCGCACATCCTTGTAGAGGGTGATCTTCCCGCGCGCGACCCGCACGTCGCCGATATACGGCGGAATGGTGAGCGGGAGCGCGTTCGCCGCGACGCCCGCCGGCCGGCTTCCCCCACAGAGCGCCGCGAGCACTTTGGGGATGACCGGCGCGGGCAGTGAGAAGTCGCCCACCTTCACCGCCGTGATGCGATACTCCGCCAACCCCTTGTGCACCACATCCAGCGTACCGCCGAACTGCACCGGCTCGCGCGCGCTCAGCATCCCCGCGAAGGGGCCGAGCACAGCGGAGCCGCCCAGATCACGCAGGGGAATCACCGTGCGCACCCAGAGGTGGCGATCCTTCACCGCCGCACTCACCTGCTGCGCCGACGGTGGAAGCTGATGCGACAGCTCATCCAGCACGTACGCGGTGAGCTCTCCGGGCGTCACGTCCGCGAACACCGGACCCGACTTCCGCGACAGCTTCTCCACCGCGCTCTTCGCGCGCGCGGCGCCCTCGGCCGTCACCGGCTGCCAGGCGGTGCTGTCCGCCGAGCTTGCCGCGGGCGGCGGCGCCAGATGCACGCGATACATCCAGGCGTCACGATAGTACCACGCAACCGCGATCGCGACGACCAGGACGACCGCCACCAGCAGCAGACATCCGACCTTCCGCAGGCACCCGAACACTATGCCCCTCCCAGGGGAATGGCGGCCATCACCGAATAGCGCGAGCCCGCCGGCGTGAGCTCGCTGCGCATGAGATCCACGGACGCCACCGGCACGGTGCTCGCATAGTCCACCGCCCGCGCGGCCGCGGCGAGCGCGCGCGCCTCCGCCGTGCGCATCGGCCGCTTCACGCGACCGAGCGTAATGTGCGGCCGGAACGCGCGTCCATCCACCTCGTAGCCCAGCCCCGCGCACACCCGCTCCACGTCGTCGTGCAACAGCTCGAGCGCGGCGTCCCGCTCGATGCCCATCCATACGACGCGCGGGACGCGAAGGTTTGGAAAGGCGCCCAGCCCGCCCAGCGCCAGCCGTAGCGCTCGACTGGCGTTCACACGCGTGGCGAGCGCTGTACCCAACGCCTCGGCGTCCTCGTCCGGCTGCTCACCCAGGAACTTGAGCGTGAGATGCAGATGCGACTCCTGCACCCAGGCCATCTCGCGCGCTGCCTCGCGCATCCGCTCCGTGGCTGCGCGAATGGCCTGTCGCTCCCCGGATGGCAGGTTAATCGCGATGAACAGCCGCACCGTGGTCTGTGCCGCCGGTCAACTCGAGCGCCACATGGCTGAACCCATGCTCCCGCGCCAATGCGACGGCCGCAAGCCGTGTCTCATCGTCCAGCGGCCGTTCATCCGCGAGCGTGACGATGGCGAGCGATCCCCGCGCTTCCACCGTGCCATCCAGCCCGAGCGACGCAAGCCCTTCGCGCAGACGCTCCGCGTTCATGCCGCGTAGACCCCGCCGAGGATGTTGAGCGAGCCCGAGCGAAAGCCGTGCAGGTCGATGGCCACGCGCGTGAACCCGGCGGCACACACCGCCCGCCGCAGCGCCTCCCGGCGTGCAGGTTGGAGCCAGAGCGAGAGCTCTTCCCGCGACAGCTCTACCCGCGCCAACTCGCCGTGGTAGCGCACGCGGAGATCGCCGGTGATGCCGAGCTCGCGGAGCGCGCGCTCCGCCGTCTCCACCTCGCGCAGCCGCGCGATGGTGACGGGCGTACCGTACGGCACGCGCGATGAGAGGCACGGCGAGCTCGGCTTGTCCCACGTGGGGAGCCCGCGCTCGTGGGACAGTAGCCGGATCTCCGCCTTGGTGAGCCCCAGCTCCGCCAACGGGGAACGCACGCCGAGCTCGCGCGCCGCCTGCGCGCCGGGGCGGTAGTCCGCCAGGTCATCCGCGTTCATGCCGTCCAGAATCGTGGCGATGTCACGCTCCCGCGCGACAGCCGCGAGGCGTGCCCACAGCTCCGTCTTGCAGAAGTAGCACCGGTTGGCGGGGTTCGCGAGGTAGCGTGGATCCTGCAATTCGTGCGTGTCGATTTCGAGCACGGGCAACCCCGCCAGCTCCGCCACCTGGCGTGCGGTGGCCCATTGCTCCTCCGGATACGAGGGGCTGCGCCCGATCACGGCAAGGGTGTTGGAGGGTCCGAGCGCGTCCACCGCCACACATCCCAGATAGGCCGAATCCACGCCGCCGCTGAAGCCGAGGAGCACAGAGCCCTGCGCGCGAAGCCACTCCGCGAGCTGCCGTTCCTTCTCCCGCGCGCGCGCCAACTGCACTGGCGAAACCGTGTCTGGCATGGGTGAAACGTAGTCCCCCGCCCCGCCCATGTGGAAGTGTGCGAGCAGTGCATCTGTCACCGATGCGCGAACTCATTCCGCACTCGTGGCCGGCCGGTAGCGCAGCGCCTCGGCAACGTGCGCGGGCGCGATGGATGCCTCGCCATCCAGGTCCGCGATGGTGCGCGCCACACGCACGACGCGATGGTACCCGCGCGCGGTGAGGCCGAAGCGCTCCGCCGCACCCGCGAGCATCTCGCGCGCGGCTCTGTCCAGCGCGCCATTTTCGTCGAGCCAGCGACCGGACGCGTGCGCGTTGCACCGCACACGGCCGAACGCCGCATAGCGCCCCCGCTGCCGCGCGCGTGCGCATTCCACGCGGGCGCGGATCGCGGCTGACGCCTCGGCGGCGGGGCGCGAGGCGAGCGCGCGAAGCGGCACCGCGCCCACGTGGACGTGCAGATCGATGCGGTCGGCCATCGGCCCGGAGAGCCGGGCCCGGTAACGCGCGATGTCCGCCGCGCTGCACGCACAGCTGCGGGATGGCTCCCCCGCGTTGCCGCACGGACAGGGATTCATGGCGCCGACGAGGGCGAAGCGCGCGGGGAACGCCACGGTGGTGGCCGCGCGCGAGATGATCACCCGCCCATCCTCCATGGGCTGCCGCAGCGCCTCCATCACGTGCCGGCTGAACTCCAGCATCTCGTCCAGAAAGAGCACGCCGTGATGTGCAAGGCTCACCTCGCCGGGACGCGGCATGCTTCCCCCACCAATGAGGCCGGCGGTGGAGATGGAGTGGTGCGGCGCGCGGAACGGACGCACCCCCACGCGCGGCTCGCCGGGCGGAAGCATGCCGGCGACCGAATGGATGGCGGTCACCTCCAGGGCCTCCTCTTCCGTGAGCGCAGGGAGGATGGTCGGGAGCCGCCGCGCGAGCATCGTCTTTCCGGCGCCCGGCGGACCGATCATGATCATGTTTAGTGCGTGAAGACCCACTAAGAGATGTGGGGCTCGTCTGCGCTGGCGCTCAATACGACGAAGCGGGACCTCACGGCTCCCGCTGGCAACGTGCCTGCGTGCGGTGTTCCGTCTCGCGTGCGCGCTCGGGGCTCTCCTCACCGCCGTTGTCCGTCGCCGCCACTGCGCAGTCGTCCGTGGAGAGGCGCCCCGTCACCTCGTAGAGTACTCGGTGCCGTCCCCTAAAGAATTGCCACCACACTTCCCAGACGTAGCCATGAATGATCTTCATGCCGGACGACGCTATACCGCCGCGTCATCCCAGCGTCACTCCGGGTGGTGGGTTCAGTGTCGCTATCTGTGCTCGTTGTCCCTGTATAACTGGCGAGCCGAGGACGCTACGTCTGTTGAACGTGTCCGCTCGGTTGATGGAAGGTCACCGGTATTGAAACCGTGGCGTCCGCTGCCTGTCTGCCCGTGCTAATCAAGCCGATTTCGTCGAGCAGCTCCTGCGCATGTTCTCGCGCCTCTCGTTCTGCAATACGTCCTGCCCGCTTCAACAACCACGGGCCCGTGAGCACAACGCCCACAAATAGCCATACCAGAGCAAGAGTGCTCACGAGAAAGACGGCGGCAGTGAGATTGACTGAGGCTGTGTGCTTTTCAAGCAGTCGAGTAGGATAATCCGACATCGCGAGCATACCGAACGCAGTTGCGATCAGCGATACGGCCACAAGCTCAAGCATTAGGACCGTTCTGCGCCGTGCCCGGCTTTCCACCGACCACGCCTCATCGTACGCTCTTTGGACCACGTACTGAAGATCCGTCTGCGCCTTGTAGAAGGCCCCGCCATGCAAGCTTGGCATTAGAACTCCTCAGTCCCTGACGTGATGGAACAGCAGCCCGACGACACCAGATACCAAAGCTACCAATACCAGATACGCCAGAAGCAATACGGGGGGGTGGTCCCTCACGGCGGCGGATACGGCACCGGTTAGGATGCAGCAGCCCAGCCCGAAGCATCCATTCCCCAAAAGCCGTAATATCCGGCTGTCGTGCGACTCCTTGCCCAGGTTCGTCGGTTTAACCTGCGGAGCCAAGGGGACCGCTATCGCGTGGGAAGTCGGCTCGGGAATGGCGGCAATCTCGGCGCGCACTTTCCTAAGGACGCGGGCCTGATACAACTCCAATTCTTCACCTATCCGTTTGTCTACTTCGCCCTTGACCATGTGAGCTATTTCACTCTCTAAGAGCTTGTCTAGCTCCTCCTGCGCGTAGTATCGAATGAAGCCGCGCAGGTCGGCCTCGCTCCGAAGGGCAAGAGCGGACGGCGGCGGGGGGGCGGAATGGGATGTGGGTCGCGCGTAACCGCTGTCGGCGGCCGATTCCTCCACATCCTTTCCTGCCGAACGCGATTGCGACGATCCCTCACTGTCGGCCACGCTGCCTCCCGTTGCTGGAACGGTAGAAGACCCTGCCAATTCTTGACCCGGCAACCGCAATTGTCAACGCGCCAATCCTAGGGTTCGTCGCAGCCCGTAAGCTCTAGCTGTGCCCTGTGCATCGTCTCCCTCACCCTCGGCGCAGCCTTGAGGGTCACGTTAACACCCGCCGTCCGTGGATACTGGATGCCTCGTCCGTCGAGCAGGTCCGCAACAGTGAGAAGTTGCACGCGGGGGAACTTGCCGAAGGGCGAGTCATAGAACCCTGCTCCTGCCGCTTCCTGTCGCATGGCGCGCGTCGGTTCCTCGAAGCTCAGCACCGCCCCGATGTCCGCCTTTTCGCGGCGCACGACTCCCTCTAGGTCGCGCACATGGGACGCTTGAACCTTGCCTGCCTTCACGGAGATGATGATCTGTCTTGTCTTTCCGTCCCCGAGGTGGAAGTACAAGCGCCCGTCGATGCCCCTGTCGGCGCCCTTCTTCTCCGCGCCACGCGCTCCGACGAGGCCAAGTGCCCACCATTGGAATTGGTATGGGTCCGACGCGGCTAACACCTTCGCGTCCTCAACCGTTGTCGGCTCCCCTATGACCTTGTACTGCGCTTGACCGTTGTATGCGCTTTCAAGCCGATGCCGGATAAGCGAGATGGCGAGGTGCGTGACGTCGATTCCGATCCACCGGCGCTTGAGTTTCTGCGCCGCTGCTATCGTTGTCCCGCAGCCGCAGAACGGGTCTAGGATTGTGTCACCTTGATTGCTGCTTGCTTCGATGATGCGCTCTAACAGTGCTTCGGGCTTTTGGGTCGGATAGCCTAGTCGCTCTTGAGCTTGCGAATTGATCGGCGCAACGTCTGTCCACACGTCACCTAGAAGCAGTCCCGGCATCTCGTCCAGATACCGCTTGATACGTGGCCGCCTGGTTTTGTCCTTCGGATACCAGATGCGCCCTTGCGCGTCGAGTTCAGCCATCGTCTCGCGCGAATAGCGCCAGCCCTTCGGCGGGGACGCGTGGCCCTTCCACTCGTACATCATGTTGGGTCGCGGATTCGGGCTGGTCATGTTATCGAGCATGAATCGACGCCCATCGCCATCCTGATTCCTATACTTCTCGGTTATGTACTGATCCGTGTGTGGAACATAGATGGGATTCCAAGTAACGCTGTCCGTCTTCCCGTAGTACAGGATGGTGTCATGCACCGGGCTCCAGCGTTTTGCATCGCTGTGCGACGTAACCCGCTTCCAAACGATTTCGCTCCTGAACCGTTCGGGTGTGAACACCGCATCCAACAAGAGCTTCAGATAGTGAGACGCTGTAGGGTCGCAATGCAGATAAAGTGAGCCCGTAGGCTTCAGGACGCGATGCAGCTCAACCAGACGCGGCGCCATCATCGACAGATACGCTAACATGTCGTTGGTGCCGAGGAACAACCGGAATGCTTGCAACACTTCGGACACCTTCCCGCCGCGCTCTACGGTGTCCTCATATTCCTTCGCGGCTGCTGCGTCCCAATGCCAGGTATCCTCGAACGCCTGAATCTGCGCCGCTGCATGGTGCCCGTCCTTCGCCGCAAAGAGGACATTGAAGTTCCTGTCTGACTTGAACGGCGGGTCGAGGTACACAAGGTCCACGCTGTCCTCTTTGATGTGGCGCCTGAGCACATCGAGGTTATCGCCGTAGTAGAGGAGATTGTCAGTCACGGTGGGTCCGGGGATGGCGACTGGGGAGAAGTATGCTGAACGGCGCCGCCACGCGGTTGCATGGCGGATGCTGCGGGGGGAGTTATGAGCGTTGCGCTGTACTGTCTACTTCGCGTCGGCATGGGTCTTGGATGTCTGCTTGTAGACGAGGTGCCTCCACGGCATTTCCTCCAGCTTCTTACGCACCTCTTGGAGATAGAGCGCGTCGAAGTAGTCTTGCCGCTGCTGCGGAGATGCCCGCTTCAGTTTGTCTAGCGTGTCCTTCGCCACGATGGCGTTAAGGACGTACTTCAGGATGTCGTGACAGATGCGGAGGAGGCACACGGCCATTGCGAAGGCGCTCGCCACGAACATGACATGACCGCCGGGGAGAGAGAGCAGCATCGCCCGCGAGGTGTCCCATACGAGCCATAGCACGGCGGCAATAATCGAAGCCTGTTGCCATCCCCGAAGACTGAGCCATTTATGAACGCGGGGCCATGAACGGAACGACGATGCAGCGGAGACAGTATCAGCCATCGGGAACGCTCCATCGCTGAGGTTCAAGCGGGGAAGTTACGCCTACGATGGATGACCGCTAGGTGCGCTGAGGGGCAACGAAAACACATCGGTACAGCGCACGAAACAATCACGCATACGCGGCCGACGTGCTGACGGGCTAGAAGCGCGCGAGTAGCCGCTGTACCTGGGTAGCCGTCCACGCCCCCCCGCGCGCTGTTAGAATGCCCCGCTCGTTCAGCCCCCGCGCCAGTTCGCGCAGGCTCATTGCTCCCCCCGCCTGAAGCTCCCCAATGATCGGGGCGAGGTCGTCCGCCCGCTGTCGAGCAATCGCTGCGCGTCGCATGGCACTCGCCTCCACGCCCAGCCGTCGCGCCTTCGTCGTGAGATGGCCAGGATTGCCGAGCTTCACACCGCGTCGCTTCGCAGCCGCAAGTGCTGCCTTAGTCCGCTGCGAGATGGCGTCGCGCTCGTGCTCGGCAACAAGCGCCATCACGCCCACCGTCATCCTGTTCGCCTCTGGCATATCGGCGCACACAAACTCTACTCCGCTGTCCCGCAGCGTCAGTAGAAATGCAGCGTTGCGTGAGAGGCGGTCGAGCTTGGCAACGACGAGGGTGGCGTTGTGCAGGCGACACGTAGCGAGTGCCTTTGCAAGTTCGGGGCGGTCGTTGCGCTTGCCAGACTCTACCTCGGTGAACTCTGCTACGAGTGCCCACCGCCCGCCGTTCAGGTAGTCTTCGACCGTCTTACGTTGCGCGTCCAGTCCTAAACCTGAACGCCCCTGCCGTGCTGTCGATACACGGAAGTACCCGACAAACTTGCCGTGCGCCATGATCTGCCTCTCCCTGAGAACGTGGTGTCACAATTACACCGTCGAACGTCGGTGCTAATGTAACGATCGTATCGCTCCCCGCAAGTGCTACCTGAATGCCCAGCAATCGCACGCATTGCCCCGCTGAGCCGGTTTCGGTGTGAGGTGCTACTTCTGGGACGGGCGGTTTCGTTACAAGCGATCCTCGACGCACAGCGCGGGTTGATCGATGGCGGGGCGGATGGTGAAGGTAGGTGGGGTGTCCTTCCGCTGGCCAATTAGCGCGGCGGGGGCATGGGGGGAAAGTGCTTGCCCGGCGGCCCCCGTTATGCCCGCTCGAAAAATCGCGCCGCATTTCTGGCGAGGTCGAGGTGTTGAAGGTCAACACCCTCGGGGTGCGCCGTAAGGTGTTGCGGGGGTATCGCTTCGCCCCTCCGTGCCGCAGTGGCCGCGTTGTCCATTTGGACGTGTAAGGGGATGGACGCCTTCAGACGCCCCGCGTGCCCCCCCTGAAGGTTCTCCCCAAGTTCCCCTGAAAGTGCTCATCCCGTGCCCTTCAAATGTCCGCAAGTGAACCCTGCGGAGCCTGCCCCACCGGGGAGCGAAGCGAGCCGGGGGTGTGGGGCTGGCGAGCCTTCCAAGGATGCGGCGCCGCCAGCCCTCCCACACAGCAAAGTCAGAAATCGCTCTCGGCCATCTCCTCGGCTCGCCGCTGCACGTCGTCCTTATAACCCTCTGCGACTTCGTCGAGCAAGGCATCCCATGCACGCGGATATGCCCGCCGTAGCGCCTCGATGAAAGTGACCGGCATCTTCATCGGCTTGTCCCCGAAGGTGTCCTTGAGACGATCGGCCCAATCGCTCACTAGCCTTTCCTCCCATCGCTCATCGTATTCCAGTTCGTCCCGACGTGCCCCCTTGGCATCCGCCCAAGTGCCCCCGCGCGGGTCGTTCGCGCTGCCTGCGGGGCTCTCTTGAAGGTACGTCTTCATGTTGTCCACGGTGGACTTACTTACGCCTGTCTTCGTAGCGATGTCACGTAGGGTGTAGACGCCTCGCGCTCCGTCGTATAGCACGAGACGCCACGCAGCCTCCAGCTTCTCCGCTTTCGTCAGAGGCAGCTTGTCTTTCGAGTTCGCCTCTGCGGAAAACAACAAGGCATCCGCGAAGCTCCCTCGTAGGTACTGCACAGGCACCTTGCCGCGTCGTCCCGCCTGCTGATATGCAAGCAAGCGACAGTGACCATCAACGACGATGCGTGCGCCGGCGATGGGGAACACAACGATAGGATCAAGTGCCGCGCCCTGGCGGATGGCGCTGACGAGGTTCCTGATGTGCTGCTCTTTCTTCCACGATTGCTCTTGAAGGTCGCGCGGCTGGAACACCTTCGGCGCGACGTGCAGCGTTGTAAGTGTTGCGCGTGTCTGCTTCAACAGTGCATCCGTCAGCCCGTGCCCTTCCGCTTCCCACCGTGCCGCAAGCTCAGTCGAGGTCGCGTTCGCCCAATTCACTTCCGCCATTGTCCGTCAAGAGGGGCCGCCCTGCGCTCAATAGTAGTCGCGTCAACGCTTCGCCGTTCGTCTCTACGCGCCACTTCCGGCGCAACCCGCAGAACACGTCGAAGGCGCTTACGGGGAATGCGATTTGTCGATAGACGCGCCGTTCGTTGATGGTCATCCTGTTCATCCTTCTCGTTCGTACTCCTGCGTGAGTATGTGAGCGGCGCACGAGCGGCGCCTGGGAAACGCAAAGACACCGGAAGGCCCGTGTATGGACTCTCCGGTGTCCGCGTAAGGGTTCCCCGTTCAGTGGAGCGCGTCGGCTCCTAATCTGCCGGGTGATTGCTGCCGCATTCTCCCTTCCTAATAGGTCACCTAATCGCAACGCGGCTGATGCGCCCATGCACGGCCTAACGGCCCGGCGCGTTCCGGCTCAACCTTCGGGCCTCATCGTCGCGTGCAGTCGCTCCCGGCTCATCTTCAGGCCATGCAAAGGGGATTTCGCTTTCCCCACCGTGCTTCCACGCGAACATCAATGTTCCCCGCTGCGCATCCACGGTGATGCCAGAGAACACCTGTCGGAGTAGTGCGTTTACCGCTGTCCGATCGAGAGTGTCCGCCCGCATGGCGCCGTCGAGGTCGGCTAGTTTGTGCCGCACGAGCGCGCCCTGTCGTAGTGCCTGTCTTGCCTCAAGTTCGTCGCGGCGCTTCGTGAGTGCCTCGCGCTCGTCTTCCAGTGCCCGGATGCGCGCCGTGAGAGACGACGAGCCACCCCCCTGAATGACATCGATTAGCCGCGCGATGCCATCTTCGATGCCCGCGATGTTGCCGTCCACGCGCTCTAGTTCTCTGTCGAGGTCCTCGCCCTTATCGCCTGCGGGAGCCGTGCCAAGTAGCCACGCGGCGTTATCGCAGATGGTCCGCTCGATATGGTCGTATCGGAACGTACGATACTTACACCCTGCCCCGGTCTTCGCCCGCGTGCAGACGAGGTAAGCGCCTCCCTTCGGCGGTTCGCCCTTGTTCACGCGCGTCATTGATCCGCCGCATCTACCACACCGCCCAAGCCCGCCGAGGATATTCCGTACTTCCCCGCTCGCATGTCGTCCCCGAAGGGGTGCGCGCGTCTCATTCCCCATCGCTTGGACGCGCTGGAACGTCTCCGCATCAATGACAGCGGGGTAGTATCCCTGCACCTTGTCGAGCGGCTTTCGCGTGCGCTTCCCGTCGTTGTATTCGAGTGTGTGCGGAATGAGGGTGCCGATGACCGATTCGTTGCTCAGTATCTTCACCACGTAGCTACGGTACCAGAGCTTACCGCGCCCGAACACCGGCACACCCTCGCGGTTCAACCGCTGCGCGATTTTGTTCTGTCCGTAACCCTTCAGCGTCTCCCTGAAGATTCGCTTCACGATCTTCGTACGCTCTCGGATGATGACAAAGTTTCCGGTGCGCTTGTCGAGCCGCAGCCAAGCGGGGCACCTCCCCGTCATCTTCCGTTCGGCCAGTGCTGCGCGCTTGTTGTTCCACGCGGCTTTGAGGCGACGCGATTTCACCTCGCTCTCCTGATTCGCGCGGATGAACTCAACGACACTTCCGAGTAGGAGCGTCGGGTCGCCTAAGGTCTCCGACGTGTACTCGCGTGGGCCTATGATGCCGGAGATGGTAACAACCGTGATGCCCATGCTGCATATATCTCCGAGCACGCCAAGCGCCTTCCATGGTGTCATCCGGCTAATGCGGTCGAGCCCTTCGACGAGGAGGTAGCTTCCGCGCGGCACCTGCCCCACCCTCACCGCCTCCAAGAAGGCCCCGAGCCTTCCCGCATCCACATTCTTCCCCTGCCAGCCCGAAACGCCGAGGTCGTGAAAGGTCAGCTCGTCGTCCAGTTCCAAGCCCTTCCTTCGCGCATACTCGCGGGTGAGGCTCGTCTGTCGCCTGTAACTGTCGCCCTGTTGCTGTTCAGAGGTCGAGAATCGGAGGTAGGAGTACGCGCGTGCCGCCATGAAGAATCCCCTTGCGGTTGAGGGTGCGCCGGAGAAGGTACCGTGAAGGAGTCTTGAAGGCAACAATAGGATCACGTTGTGTCCGCCGGCCGCGGCAATCTCGAGTGCGCGCTTGGCGCCCTCCTGTCCCACCACATCCGCGAAGTCCTCGGCGGGTGCCGCTGCTGAAGGCGTGGCGCAAGGCGCCTTCGCGAGATCAGGAAGCGCGCCCTCGCGCAGAGCGTCCACGAGCGCGCCGAGCGTAGGCGGCGCCGAGAGACGCGCGGCGCTCACCAGCGCGGCCTCGCCGACGTTCGCGGCCGGAAGGACGAGCGTCGCGCCGGGCACGCCCGCGCTCCGTCGCGCGATGGGGAGCGCGCCGCGAACCGGGCGGAGCGTACCGTCCAGTCCCAGTTCGCCCACCGCCACCAGATCGCGCACCGCCTGGGCCGCGAGCTGCCCGGTGGCGACGAGCATGCCGATCGCGATGGGGAGGTCGAACGCGGAGCCCTCCTTCCGAACGTCCGCGGGCGCCAGGTTGATAGTGAACCGTCGCGCGGGCACGGTGAACCCGGAATTGATGAGCGCAGCACTCACTCTCTCCCGGCTCTCCTTCACCGCGCCGGCCGGCAAACCGACGATGGTCCATTGCGGAAGTCCGTGTGCGGCGTCCACCTCCACGATCACATCGTACGCGTCGATGCCGAGGACGGCGGCGGAGCGAATGGCGGCAAGCATGCCGAGGTATGCACCGCGGGACGCCGTGGTGCATCATCGGATTGGTGCACTCGACATCGGGGGATTGCTACGGCGCGTGTCTGGCGCACGAACCGGGGTGGGGCCTTCAGCGCACCCATGCCGCGCCCCGATGAGTGCCAGCGATGTCAGGGCGCGATCCTGAACTGGAGCGGCATCTGGACCAGTTGCTTCACCTTCCGGCCGCCCACTCTGGCCGCGTCGAACTTCCACTCCGGAATCACACGCGTCACGGCATCCGCGAAGCGCGGGTCCGTGGAGTCGATGACCTTGAACATCGACATGTCCACGCGGCCCAGCGTGTCGACCACGAACTCCACCAGCACCTTTCCGGACACGCGGGCCGACTCCAGCGCTGACGGGTAGCGTGGGCGCGGGTTCCCCGGCTTTGCCATCGCCGTCTGCTCCACCTGGAACGCGAAGTACGTCTGGTTGGGGTGGAGCTCTGTTCCACGCGTCGCGGTGCCGGGCGCTCGCACCAAGCGTGCATCAGTTCCAGGTGCCGTGGACGGGGACCCGACTGCCGCATGTGACGACGCCAGCGACGAGGTGTGGCCCGGCCCCGTCGCCTTATCCGGGGCCGGGACGGAGCAGGCGACGGCGACGGCAGCCACGGCCACGGCGCCGCAGACGACCAGTCGAGCGCGAATGAAGCGGGTGGTGACGGGACGCATGGCGATGATTCTCCGTTCGAGGTTGAAGGCCGGCTCCGAGTGTGCGGGCGCCAGCTCGGACACCGTGGCCGAGTGTCGCTGCGCGATGGCGAGCAGGAGCAACCCGTAGCGCTCCGGGCGCGGGTGCGCACGAAGCACGCGCGCATCGCAGTCCAGCTCGATGGCCAGTCGCAATCGCCGAGCGCACCTCCAGACCACGGGGTTCCAGGGCACGAGCGCGACGAGCAGCGCCGATACGGCGAGGAGGTATGGATCTCGCGCGAGGCGATGCTCCTCCTCATGGCGCAACACCATGGCGCGGAGCGGGCGATCGAGAGTCAGCATCCACTCGGGCAGCACGATGTCCATCGCGCGGAGGCCGACCACCGCGGGACCAACGGCGGAGGAGAGCCGTACAGCGACGCCATCGAGCAGATAAGGCCGCCAGGCGGAACGCTGTGCGCCAAGCATGCGCGCGGCGCGCAGCAGCCGCGCCAGGAGCAGCAGGGTGAGCGTTCCCCACCCCGCCATCAACACGATGCCGACCCGGCTGGCGATCCCCTGCGTCGACGATGCCGCCACCAGCGCGCTCGCGCGCTCCACGCCCACGGTGAGCGGCAGAATCAGGACGCCCGCGCCGGACGCCGGGTTCTCGTGGGCGCCGCCGAGCAGGGCGACCACGGGCCAGATGGCCGCCGCGAGCAGTGCGGCCAGCCAGATGAAGCGCGTGGGGGCGCGCACGGCCGCTGCGGCGCGCTGGGCGGCCAGCGCGGCGAGGCCGAAGATCGCACCGAGCATGATGGCGAAGGCCATCCACATCGCGATCATCACGGCTCCTCCCGCTCTCGGCGCGCTCGCCCGGTGGCGCCGCGACGGCCGCTCCCTCCGCTCCCCTTGCTCCCGCTCCTGTCCTTGCCGCCGCTGCGCCCGCGCGGCGGCGCACTCGCATCCGCCGCGAGATGCGTGCGCAGCCGCTGGAAGTCCCGCGCGCTGAGCGTGCGGTTCTCGACGAGGTGCGCGAGCAACTGCTCGGGCGAGCCGTGAAACAGGGTATCGATGAGGCGGGACACCGCGCTGCTCCGTACCTGGCTGCGTGCGAGGAGCGGCGCGTACCGGTGTGCCCGTCCTTCGGCCTGGTGCGTGACGAAGCCCTTGGCCTCGAGGTTGCGCAGGATGGTGAGCACCGTGGTGTAGGCGAGCTCCACCTCCAGCGCGTCGCGCACTTCGGCGACGGTACCGGAGCGCATCTCCCAGAGTACGCCCATCACATCCAGCTCGCGATCGCCGAGCACGACATCGTCCATCGTGGCCCCCTACTATGGTGATAGTAGTAATATGGGCGCGCGAGACCGGTTGTCAACTATCCCGATAGTAGTGGCGGCGTGCCGACCGGCGCGCCGTGGTGCACCCGCCCCTGTCGCCCGCTCACTCGACGCGGAGCGCTACCACCGGGTCCACCCGCGCCGCCCGCCGGGCAGGCAGGGCGCTGGCCACCACCGCGACGACCACGAGCAGCACGGCGGCGCCCACGAAGCTGACCGGGTCCAGCGGACCCACGCCGAACAGCATGCTCCGTATCACCCGCGTGAGCGCCGCGGCGCCCGCCAGCCCCACGCCCACTCCGGCGAGCGTGAGCCAGAGGGCCTGCGTGACGATCGCTCGAACCACCCGCGTGGACCGCGCCCCCAGCGCCATCCGGACGCCGATCTCGCGTGTCCGCTGCGTCACCGAGTAGGAGATCACCCCGTACAGTCCGACGGCGGCGAGCGCGAGCGCGAGCACGGCAAAGGCGCTCAACAAGGCCATCACGAAGCGGCGGTACGCGGCGCCCCAGTCCACATTCGACTCGACGGTCTCGGCTCCTCCGAGGCGAATCGACGGGTCGATCACGGAGGCCGCCGCGCTGATGCGTCGCGGCAGGCCGGACATCTGTGGCGCCGTACGGATGATGAGCGTGGCGTAGATGCGCGAGCCGTAAAAGCGATGATAGACGGTCAGATCCAACCCCTCCGCCGACTCCTCCACACCACGCACATCGTCCACAATGCCGACGATCACGCTCCACGGGCCCGTCTGCTTCATGCGTATGCGATGGCCGATCGCGCTGGCGCCCGGCCAGTACCGGCGCGCGAAGGTCTGGTTGATCACCGCCTCGTGCGCACTGGTGTCCGTGACCGGCAAGCGCCCGCCCCGCAGCCGGATGCCCATCGTCGCCAGATAGCTCGGCGAGATGGCGTTGGCCATCACCACCCGCACATCCTCCCCAGGCGCGAAAGCGCGGCCGTCGATCTGGAGATCGCCTATCATGAGCGCACCGGATGGCGGTGTCACCACTGTCCAACTCGCTGCGCGGACGCCAGCCAGCCGGCGGACCCGTTCGAGCAACGCCTGGTAGACAAGCAGGCGCTCCGCGGCGGTACGGTAGCGCTGCTCGGGGAGCACCGCGTCTATAGTCACCAGATTCCGAGTGTCGAAGCCGGGGTCGAAGTGCGCGCTCGCCCACGCGGTGCGCACGAGCAGTCCGGCGCCCGCCAGCAGAATGACGGAGAGTGCCACCTCTCCCGCCATGAGCCACGCGCTGACTCGACGCGTGCGCGCCGACCCCGCCACGCGCTGCGACCCACGGGCGAGCGGGGCACCCACATCGCGCCGCGTAGCTAGCAACGCCGGGATGAGCGCGAAGAGCAGCCCCGTGCCGAGCGCCAGCCCCAGACCCCACAGCAGCGTCGCCAGGTCCAGATGCACGCGGTCCAGCTGCGGCAGCTGTGTCGGCGGGCGGAACGCCACGATGAGATGGACCGCGATCCACGCCACGCCAAGCCCCGCCGCGCCACCCAGCAGCGCCAGCAGCGCGCCCTCCGTGAGCAGTTGCCGCACCAGCCTACTGCGGCCGGCGCCGATGGCCGTGCGAATGGCGAGTTCCCGCTGCCGCGCCGCCGCGCGCGAGAGGAGCAGATTCGCCACGTTGGCGCAGGCGATCAGCACGACGAATCCGGTAGCGCCCGCCAGGATCAGGAGCAGACGCCGATCGCTCGACGTCACGAGCTCCGGCAGCGTTCGGATGTTGGCGCGCATCCCCTCGCTCGACGAGTCGCCGCGGCCAACGGCGTCGATCACCGCGTTCAGCTCCCGATTCGCCTGCGCCGACGATACGCCGGGGCGGAGCCGCGCAACGGCACTGATGCGCGTGGCGTGCGGGTCGCGCACCAGCGGCATCCAGAGCTGCCAGTGGTACAGCCCGCCCAGGAAGAGATCGAAGCCGCGTGGCATGACGCCGATGACCGTGTACGGCTGGCTGTTGATGGTGAGCACGCGGCCGAGCACATCGGCGCGGCCGTCGAACCGGCTCTGCCACAACCCATAGCCGATCACCACGACGTGCGGTGCGCCGATCGTCGCCTCCTGCGGCAGGAAGGTGCGTCCGAGCACCGGCTGAATGCCCAGCACGCGCGGCAGCGTGGGCTCGATGGCCGCGCCGCGCAGCAACTCCGGCTCATCAAGCGTGAGCGTATCCGTCTCGGCATGCAGGTACCCCATTGCCGCGATCGAACGGCCACGCTCCCGCCAGGCGTCCAACATGGGGAGCGTCGGACTGGTGAGGAGCATGCCGTGCGCCTTCGTGACGCCGACCTCCACGAGCTGGCTGGCATCAGGGTATGGCAGGTGCGCGAACAGCAGCGAATGTACGGCGCTCATGATCGCGGTGTTCGCCCCGATGCCGAGCGCGATCGTCACCACCGCGACGAGGGTGAGCCCCGGCGTGCGCCGCAAGGACCGCATCGCGTAGCGCACGTCCCGCGCGGCATCCTCCAACACGCGCACGCCACGCACATCGCGGCAGTCCTCGCGGAACCGTTCCACCCCGCCGAACGCCCGTCGCGCCGCCCACTCGGCGTCCGCCGTGCTCGCACCGCCCTGCTCGTACTGCTCGGCCTCCATGACCAGGTGGAAGCGCAACTCCTCATCCAGTTCGCGCTCCGCCGCGCGATGGAAGAGCAGCGCGCGAGCCCGGCGCGCGATGCGTCGCATCCAGTTCATCGCGCGGTCCTCATGTGGACTGGAGAATCCAGTGCACTGCCGTGGCGTACCGCTGCCACGAGTCGGTCTCGTGCGCCAGGCGCCGGCGACCCGCGGCGGTGAGCCGGTAGTACCGCGCCCGCCGATTGTTCTCCGACGTGCCCCACGCTGCCGAGATCCACCCCCGGTCCTCGAGGCGGTGCAGTGCGGGATACAACGCCCCCTGCCGCACGTGCAGCACGTCCCGCGAGAGCTGCTGGATCCGCTGCGAGACGCCCCACCCATGCATCGGGCCGGAGGCGAGCGTCTTGAGGATGAGCAGATCCAGCGTGCCCTGCAGCAGCTCCGTTCCGGTGTCGGCCATGACGCGTTCCCGTGGTGGTGCCGCGGCGACCCGGTGCTCTCCTGTCACCTGCTGACAACACTGCGGCGTCTCTTGTCAGATGTCAACAGGAATCGCGCGACCGGGGCCGTCGTACCCGCTACCCGCAGCGCCATCGGCTGCCACAGGGCGCGGCACCGGCGGGATGTGTCTACTGCGGACAGCAATTAAAGAGCGCCGCACCGACTGGATGCGTATACTTGGGATGGCGGCCGAGAGCCCGCATACATCAACCCCGCGCGCCAGCCGATACGTGTTCCGATCTCTTTACCCCGCGCCCCTCCCGACACCCATCCCTGGATGACAGCCGACGCTCTGCTCCTCGATATCGACGGCACGCTGTACGTGGGCGACACCCCGATCCCAGGCGCCGTCGACACCGTGCGCGCGCTGGCGGAGCGCGAGATCCCACGCCGCTACCTCACCAACACCACGCGCTTCACCCGCCGCATGCTGGCCGGGCGCCTCCGCGATATGGGATTCGCCATCGCCGACACGGAGATCTTCACGCCGAGGTTGGCCGCCGCGCGCTGGCTCGCCGCGCACCACGCGCATCACGCCGCGCTCTATCTCCCTGATGGCGCCTGTGAGGATCTCGCACCCTTCGCGGCCGACTCCGAACCTGCCGGCTCCCCGACCCTCGCCACGTCCGGATCCGCCGTCACTCCTCTTGCCGCCGCTTCCACTCCCGCCGCATCCGGACCGGGCGCCGAGCCGAGTCCTCCCGACGCGGTCGTGGTCGGCGACCTCGGCGCTGCCTGGGACTTCGCCACACTCAACCGCGCGTTCCGGCAGCTCATGGACGGCGCGCGGCTGGTGGCGCTGCAGAAGAACCGCTACTGGCTCACACCGGAGGGACTGGCGCTGGACGCCGGCCCGTTCGTGGCCGCGCTCGAGTATGCAACCGGTCGCGATGCTGTAGTGGTCGGCAAGCCAAGCGCGGCGTTCTTCGAGCTGGCCGCGGCATCACTCGGCATCGATCCGGCGCGCATTGCCGTGGTGGGCGACGATGTGGAGACCGATGTCGCCGGAGCGCAGGCCGCGGGGATGACCGGGGTGCTGGTGCGCACGGGCAAGTTTCGCGAGGACACCCTGCGGAACAGCCCCATCCAGCCGGATGCCGTCCTGCCATCCATCGCGCACGTGCTGGAGCTGCTGTAATCGCGGCGCGGCGCGACACGACCGCTGAGTCGCGCACGGCCGCCGATGCATCCGGCGGCCAATGCCTTACCCTCCCACGCGATCGAGCCGCCGGGCAAACGCCTCGTACAACCGCCGCGTGATGGGCCCGGGGGTGCCGCCGCCGATCGGATGCCCGTCCACCTCCACCACCGGCATCACATCGTTCGTCGTGCTGGTGAGAAAGAGCTCGTCCACACCGCCCAGCTCGTGCACGAAGATGGGCGTGGTGCGCACCGGCACGTTGTTTTCAGCCGCCAGCTCGAGCACCACGTCGCGCGTGATGCCGCCCAGGATGTAGTTGCACGCGGGATAGGTGCGCAGCTCGCCGCCCACCACGCCGAAGATGTTCGTGCTCGATCCCTCCGTCACCGCGCTGTCGCGCACGAAGATCGCCTCGGTGACGCCGGCCTCCACGGCGCGCTGCTTCCCCATGACGTTCGGCAGCAAGTTGACCGTCTTGAGGTCGCAGCGCGACCAGCGGACATCGGGAATCGTGATGGCGCGCGCGCCCGCGGCGCGGAGCTCGTGCGGCGGGGTGAAGGGCCCCACGCTCAGATAGACGGTGGGAGGAGTGCCGGCCGGCGGATACTGATGCGTGCGCGGCGCCGCGCCCCGCGTGATCTGCAGGTACACGAGCGCCTCACCCTTCGTGAGCCCGTTCGTGCGGAGCAGGCATTCCGATATCTCCCCAAGCTGCTCCAACTCGGCCGGCACAGTGATGCCGAGTCCGCGCAAGCCGCGACCGAGGCGACGGAAGTGCCGCTCGCCCTCGAAGAGATGCCCGCGCAGCGCACGGGTGACTTCGTACACGCCGTCGCCGAAGATGAATCCGCGATCATCCACCGGGATGCTGGCGTGCTCGCGATCGACGTAGTTGCCGTTCAGATAGACTTGCATGCCGTCTGCGTGCTGGCGTGAGGGAACCGGGACGGAGCGACGACGCGCGACCGCCCGACGCTACTGATACAATATGAACAGCGGCACCGGCTTGAGCCGGAGCACCTGCTCCGGCGTCAGCAGCGGCCGATCGTTCTTGTAGAACAGCTTGAATCCCGCGAACTCCACCGGCTCATCACGGACGTAATGCCGGTAGGAGCTCCGCTTGAGCGATGGCGGGCCGAAGCCGTCCATGTCGATCACCACCTGCACACGCGGGTCCCGGTGGATCTGAGCGCGGTGCGTGAGCATGGGCTTGGTGAAGCGATGGACGATGAGCAGCTTCGGCGGCAGGTGCAGCGAGTCGACCAGATGCGACAGCATGTCGATGGCGGTGTTCACATCCGAAGCATCCATGGTGCCGATTGCGCGTCCCGGGGCGTGCCCGCGCTTCATCGAGAACTCGGGATCGAGCGCCAGGTGCACGTTGGGGCGCCGGAGATACGGCAGGAGCGGTTGCACTTCCGCGGCCACGGTGCTCTTCCCCACCTGCACGTCGAGGATGAGCAGCGCGTTGGCGCGATCGGCCCACCCCGCCACCCGGTCGATGAGTGTGTCCGGCATGCGGAGGCGGTACATCCCATCCCTGCCGGGCGCCGCCTGTGCCACCGTAACGATCAGATCGAGCGCAGGCACCACGGGCACCGTCGAGTCGGCCGCGGCATACGCCGCCGCTTGCCGCTGCAGGCGTGCGAGCATGCTGTCCGGCGGGATCTCGCCCAGAATCCCCATGCGCTTGGAAAAGGGATTCCCGTAGTACGCGATGATCCGGCACCCCGGCAGGAGCGACCCGGGCAGGGCCGCGAGCGCACCGGTTACGCTCGAGTCGGGCGGCGTGATGGCGCCGGCCTCCACCTCGCCGCCGGCGCTGCCCGACGCCATGACGTCCCCTGAATCGGCCACGTTCTCCGGCACCGCGCTATCGGCCGGCATCACCGGTGAAGCGGGCACCGCGACGCGCTGCACCGAATCCAACGCGCACGCGGGGATCCCTTGATGCACGTGCCCGTGGGTGGCGATGGTGGACGCGACGGCGAGCAGAAGCGCGGCAAGCGAGAGTGACATCATGGCGAAAAAAGCTGGAGGGGGACGTGACAGGAATATAACAGTCAACGGACGGCGCGACGTCCGTTGACGTTCAGGGAAGATGCGTGCAAGGGGTGCGCCTCCCGAGCAGACCGCGCGGCGTCAACGCCAGGCGGTATGTATCAGACGTCTCAGCGCCGCCTCCGCCACGCGCTCCGCTCGCCGTACTCTCTGTGTCTCTACGATGAAATCACGACGACAACAGCTTACTCCACCGCGCCCGGTGTCTGAGGCAAAGGCGCTGCCGGCAGCCAGAGCGTGAACACCGACCCCTCTCCCGGGTGGCTGCGCACCGTCACGTCGCCCCCCATGAGCCGCGCCAGGCGGCGGCTGATCGGCAGTCCGAGCCCGGCCCCGCCAGCTTCGTGACGGTGGCCCGGCTCCAGCTGGACGAATGGCTCGAAGATTCGCTCCCTCTCCTCGGGCGGAATCCCCACCCCCGTGTCCTCCACCGTGATGCGAGCCCATGGCCCTGCGCCCTCCAATTGCGACTCGACGTCCGCCGATGCCACCGTTGCACACTCCACCGTCACCCGCCCGCCCACCTCAGCGAACTTGGTGGCGTTGGAGAGAAGATTGACGAGAATCTGCCGCACGCGCGTCACATCCCCCACGTACCGTGCCGGTGGCTGTTGCGCCGTGCGATCGATGACCGTGAGCCCGCGACTCACGATCT
Source organism: Gemmatimonadaceae bacterium (assembly GCA_036278935.1). Classification (GTDB taxonomy): domain Bacteria; phylum Gemmatimonadota; class Gemmatimonadetes; order Gemmatimonadales; family Gemmatimonadaceae; genus DASSNR01. Next base: position 7,177 of record DASUKA010000175.1, on the reverse strand, counting down.
GCGGATGCACGAGGGCCAGCGCCACCTGCACGGCCTCGCTCGCCTCCGCGGGCTCGCGGCGCGGCGCCAGTTCTCCCGCCTCGATCTTCCCGAGATCGAGCACCGCGTTCACCAGATCGAGCAGATGCCGCGCACTCATGCGTACCCGCCCGAGATGCGTACGCTGCTCGTCGGTCACTGGACCGGCGAGCCGCATGTCGAGCAGCTCGGCGTAGCCGAGGATGGAATTGAGCGGCGTGCGCATCTCGTGACTGAGTGTGGCAAGGAGCTGACTCTTGGCGCTGTTCTCCACCTCCATGCGCGAGCGCGCCGCATCGCACTCCGCCAGCCGGCCGGCGAGCGCCGCGTACGACGCGCGCGCCTCCGCATCGGTGCGCGCACGGTCGGTGACGTCCCGGAAGATGACCACTATGCCACCCGACGTCGCGGGATACACGTGCCCCTCGAACACCCGCTCGCCGGCGCCCGGGCCGGCGAGCCGCGCGCCCGGAATGGAACGCGACTCGCGGTCGCGCATCACCTCGTGATAGACCGTCAGCCGTATCTCATCCAGATAGACGAGATCGACGCCGAGTGCCTTGCCGAGCAGCTCCGCACGCGGCAGACCCATGAGCGCTGCGGCGGTCTGATTCACGAGCACGACGCGCCAGTCCGGCGCGAAGGCGAGCAGACCATCCGGTATCGTGTCGAGCACGTCCGTCGGATCGGCGTTCATCAGGCGCCGTCGGAGCGAGTATGGTACACAGGACGAGTCATCAGACGGCTGAAGGGCGAGTACGCCGCCCCCCATACCCGGCGGCGTCGCACGGAATGATGCGTATAAGATACCGCGCGGCCCGGGACGCCGGGAGCAAGCGGCATCGGCGCTGGAGGCCGCCGGAGTACTACACCTTGGACGCCGCGGGTTCTTCCCCGCTGCCGCTCCCGTCGTGCGTCATATCCGGCTCACGCAGTTCGATACGTACGGTCGTGCCGGCCCCCTCCGTGCTGGCGATGCCCATGGCCCCACCCCACCCTTCCACCAGGCGGCGGCTGATGGCGAGTCCGAGCCCACTGCCACGCGTGCGGGTGGAAAAGTGCGGCTCGAAGATCCGCGGCAGCACGGCCGCGGGAATGCCGCATCCGTCATCCCGGACCTCGATCACCACCCGCCCCGCGCGCCGTTGCACGCGCACCCCCACGCATCCCGCCTCCGCCAGCCGCGCATTCTCCAGCACGTTCAGCAGCACCTCGCGCAGCTCGTCCTCCCGCGCCACGGCGTCGACCGGCGCTTCCGCCCCATCGACCGTCCAGGTGACCGCATCGTGACCGATCCGTTCCAGCTCCACCACGTCGCGCACCGCGGCCGCCACGTCCAGCGTCCCCGCCGGAATGCGGTCCACCGGCGCCACGCCGTAGCGGCTGAAGCTCCGCGCGATCTCATCCAGCCGGTCGATCTCCGCGAGGATGCGCTGCACGTTCTGCTCGAGAATCCGGTCGAAGTCGACGCGCGCGTCGGCCCGCGCGCGTCGGAGATGCTGCACACCGAGGCGGATAGGCGTGAGCGGATTCTTGATCTCGTGCGCCACCTGCCGCGCCATCTCCCCCCACGCCAGCACGCGTTGCGCGCGAGCCAGCTCGGTCAGATCATCCAGCGTCAGCACGGCACCGCCGCCGCCGCTCGCCAGCCGCACCAGTCGCGCCTGCACCTGCCGCTCCCCCAGCACCACTTCGAATTCCTCCTCCTCGGTGGTGCGCCCCAGAAACTCCTGCACGCGGCCGGCGAGCTCGGCTGTGGTCACCGCATCGAGCGACGCATCGGCGGGGAGGGATTGTCCGACGAGCGCCTCGGCCCGGGGATTGGCCAGCGTGATCGTCCCGTCCCGCGTGACCGCCACCACGCCGCTCGCCACATTGCGCAGCACCGCGTTGGTGCGGCGCTGCGCGGATTCCAGCGCGGCGCGACTCTCCCCCAGATCCGCCGCCATGTGACGGAAGGCGGTGAACACCGGCACGAACTCCTCGGGAGGAGTTCCTGACAACGGCGGCTCCCGTTCGCCGGCGGCGATGGCGAGCGCAGCTCCGCGCAGCCGACCGATGGGAAGAGCGAGCGAGCGCGCCGCCATCCCGCTCAACCAGAGGGCCGCTATCGCGCCGATGACCGTCGCGAAGAGCACGAGGACACCCAGGTCGTGCCGTCGCTGGCCCATCGCCTCCTCGCGCCCTCGTGCTGGTGCCGCCACCACCATCTCCTGCCCCAGCGGCCCCACCGCCGGCTGATAGCCGAAGAGCATCCGGTCGCCACCGACGCGCGCGACGCGGCTGGTATACACCTCGCGCGACTGGCGGAGTGTGAGATAGACGGATGGCGGCAGCCAACGCCCCGCGGGCGCGAGCTGCGCGTAGAGCGGCTCGCTCGCCTGCCACAGCATCCCATTCGCGTACACCAGGAGCGGCGTCCCGAGCTGCTCCCCCAGCGCCTCCATCGCGCCGGGGAGCGTGCCGCGCGACGCCGCGCGCAACGTGCCGCGCAATAGCAGCTCGCGTGACTCGCGATCTTCGGACTGCAGCCGCTGGTAGGACCAGAAGGCGAACGCGATCTCGGGAATGACGAAGAAGGCGAAGAGCGCCACCGTGAGGCGGGCGCGATAGCTCGCTGCCCATCGCCCCACGCGGCCGCGCCACCAGCGCGTGAGCGCCCCGTCCGGGAGTGCGCTCACGATCCAGAGCGCCGCCACGATCAGGAGGTCCAACAGCACCACCAGCAGCCCGCGTTGCACCAGGATGGCGGGCGAGCGCAGCACCACCTCGATATGGGCGCGCGCCGGGCCGGCACCCGTCTGGATCAGCCGATCTCCATGCAGCTCGCCCGCTGCGCGCCGCCAGCTGGTTACCCCTGGCTGCAGCCGGCTTTCCAGGCCGGCCTGTGTGGCGCCGGTGAGCGACAGCCGGTATGGCGGGGTGCCCATCTCGTGCGGCGACAGGCCAAGCAGCGTATTGAAGGGATTCTCCGCAATGAGCCGCGTGCGAGGCGCCACGGCCACCGAGGTCACTTCCCCACCGGGGAACGGGACGGCGAGCACCAGGAAGGTACCCGGCCATCCCAGCACGGGCTGAATCACTCGCGTGCCCGATGCGCGCGCCTCGCTCACCACCCTGTCCATCTGCGGCGCCGGCGGTTCGAACGAGGCCAGCGCGAGCCGGGCAGCGGGGCGCCCGTCGCGCGTCCAGCTGGTCATGCGCACCGGGTACCCCGTTCCTTCCAGGTCGGATTGCACGTAGCGTTGAAGAAGCGCGGCTTCTGAGGTGGGCGGGGCGCCCGCCTGGAGCGAGTCGGCCAGCAGGGCCAGGACCTGCGCCACATCCGGCTGGATGGAATCCAGCGCCGCCACGTCGCGATTCGCCAGCGCGATGCGGCCGCGCACGCCCGCGTTCCAGGTGAGCGTCGTCGCGCCCAGCGCCGCCACCGTGGCCGCCGTGAACACCAGCCGCTGATGCCGGCGCGTGAGCGCCAGTACACCAATGGCGATCACCCAGAGCACCTGGTACCACTCGGGCCAGTGCGCCGGCGCGCGGAGCACCAGCGGGCCGGCCACGGCGGCCACCGCCGCAAGCACCGGAGCCAGCGCAGGCGGAGCACCGCGCCGCATGCCCAGCGCCGTGCTCCCCGCGGCCGAGGCGGCCACCAGCAACGCCGCCGCCACGAGGAAGAGCGCGATCTCCCAGGCCAGCCAGAGCGTGTTGCTCACGCCGCCGGGCGGAGGAGTGATGCCGCGCGAGAGCGCGCGCAGCAGGAACGGGCTCCCGATGATGATCGCCGCGGCAGCCACCGCGGCCAGCGGACGCCATCCCACACGGGCTCGCGCGCGCAGCAGCATGAGGAGCGCGAGCAGGACCACCGCGCCGGTGAGCATGAGCGCACCGGCGCTCGCACTGAAGGCGCCGCCAAGCGACGCGAAATAGACGGTGGGATCGAAGAGAACGGTGGCGCCCGAGAAGGCGTTGAGCGGCACCAGCGCGAGCACCAGGAGCACAACGGCCAGGGGCGCCACGGGCCAACCCGGCGCCGAATCCCGCCGCCAGGCTGCGATGAGAAACAGAAGCAGCGCCACGGCAATGGCCACGCCGCCGTGGTAGCGAGCGCGGGATTCCACCAGCAGCGCGGTCTCCGCCGCGCCCAGTGGCACCGGCTGCGCACGGAAGAGGGTATCCGCCCCGACCGCGAAGGCGAACGAGCCCGCGAGCGAATCCCGCGCGCCGGCGCTCGCGAAGCGGAAATCGCGGAGGCCCACGCGCGTCGCGACGCGGTTCGCGAGTCCCATGGCAAAGTGCTCCGCTGGTGATCGCGCGTGGACCACGGCGGTGGCCACGGCGCGGTCACCGCCGCGGGAGGTCGCGCTGCTGAGCGTCAGATAGAATGGGGTGAAGCCGGCCGAGAGCGGTGCGGCACGCGCATCGGAGTCGGGCGCGGCGCCACTGGTCACGATGTGCCCAGCCCACGCCACCGGCATTCCCGCGCGGTAGAGCACCACGCCCCAGGCCGCGTGACGCGGGACCAGACGGGCGAGCGCCGTGAAGGCCGCAGCGGGATCGGCCGGCGCATCCAGGGCCTGCGTGGCAGCACTCCGGAGGGTCCGCGCCGTCCGGTTCAGATCCGCGGCGAGCGCGCTGTTCCCATCGGCCAGCTCATGTGCGCGGTACGCTGGCCAGTCGCCGGCGATACGGGAGAGCGTGCGCTGCGCGGACGCCGCCAGCACGCAGAACACCGCTGCCGCGGCGCCGCTCGCGAGCGCCCAGCGCCGCGCGGCGCGGGGCAGGAGCATCGATGTCGCGGTAGCCGCCACCGTGGCGCCCGCGGCGACCACGAGATAGCGTACTTCCCAGGCACGCAGCCATTGCGCTCCCGACAGGAGCGCGATGGCCGCCGCGAGCATCCACCCGTGCGCCCACAGCGCTGCGCGCCGCGCGCTCCGGTGTGCTCGCTCCACATCTTCCGGTTCGGAAATGGCTGCTCCCCTCCATGTCCCGGCGCCGTCGCCGCGACGCCTGAAAGATATGAGTCCCGGTCAGGTTGCGGATGTGCTCGCGCGCGACCCACGCCTCCTGATCCCCGTTGGCACCTGCGAGCAGCACGGGCCGCACCTGCCACTCGGCACCGCCACCATCATCGCCGATGCGATGATCGACGACCTCTCCTCCACGCACGGGATCATTCGCGCCCCCACCGTCGAGTATGGCGTGAACGTGAATACCGAGCGCGCCTTTCCGGGCAACGCCTCGATGCGCAAGAAGACGCTGCACCGCATGCTCAACGATCTCCTCGCCTCGTGGGAGACCTCGGGCTTCCGCGAATGTATTCTACTCACCGCGCACGATCACGATCCCGAGGAGGAGGCGCTGGCCACCGTCATCACAACTATTGCCCGCGTGCGCGTGGTGGATATTTTCGCCGTGGACATCGCCGATCTCCTCGAGGGGCAGAGCGGTCACATGCACGGCGGGGAGGTGGACACCTCGCTCATGCTGTATCTCGCGCCGGAGCTCGTGCACATGGAGCTGTCGCAGGACTCCATGATGTCGCGTGACGCGCTGCGCCGTTACCGGCGTGGCTGGCTGCGCGTCCCGAAGAAGAGCGCGGGGTCCATCGGCTGCCCCACACTCGCCACCGCCGCCAAGGGACGCGCCATCTACGAACGGATCTGCCGGCGCGTGAGCGACCACGTTCTCCGCATCCCCAGCCCACAGGAGTGAACCCTCCCGACCGGCACAGGGTATCAATCCGGATCCATGCGCTACACCGCCCTCCTGTCCGCTGTCATCCTCGCCATCCCCCTCGTCGGGCACGCGCAGGTGACAACGGTCGATGAAGGAAGCTTCACGATCTATCGCGGCTCCTCGTGCATCGGCCACGAGACCTTCACCATCCGGCGAAGTGCGAAAGCGGGCGGCGCCGTCTTCATCGCCAGCGCCACCGTGCAGATCGCTTCACAGCAGCTTGCCCCGGCACTCCGCACCGACAGCGCCGGCTCGCCGCTGGCCTACCAGGTGGAGGTACGTACGGGCTCACGGCTGCAGGAGCGGCTGAGCGGTCAGATCGGGCGCGGCCGCTTCAGCGCCCGCGTGGTGACCCCGCGCGGCGAGTCGGCCAAGGAATACATCGTCTCCGACGGCGCGATCGTGCTGGACGACGATGTGTTCCACCAGTACTATTTTCTGGCGCACCGCAGTCACAGCGGCGCGGTCCCCGTGGTCATTCCCCGCCGCAATGCCCAGATCATGATGCACGTGAAGCCCGATGGCCAGGAGGAGCTGGCCATCGGGGGCGATCCGCTCATGGCGCGGCATCTCACGCTCACGGCGCCGAACGGCGACACGCGGCAGCTCTGGGTGGACCCGGAGGGCCGCGTGCTGAAGGTTCAGCTCCAGGCGCAAGGCGTTACGGCGGTTCGGGACGAGCCGCCGGGGTAAACCGCGGCTCGCGTATCATGTAGCAGCAATGCCCTGCGCCGCGCGGGGCATTTTTGCTTGCGCGACTACGGCCGGCGTGCGCTACCCTTCACGGCGCCTGCTTCGGGGCCCGGGCATTCCGGGCTACACATGATTATTCTCCAGACAGGCCCATGTCCCGCGTTGCGCCGCCCCGCATGCGCGGCATGCGGTGCCGAGGCCGGCGTTGAAACCGCCCGTGGGCCTTCCCCGTACGATCCGCCAGACACCTCCCGAGGACTCCACCTGATGCGACCCCGTTTTTTCCTCGCGACCGCGCTCGCCCTGGCCGGCGCTCCGCTGGCCGGCGCCACGGTGCGTGCACAATCTCCGGCCACAGCGGCCGACACGACCACACCGAAAGGCCCGGTCCTGACGCTCGATCAGGCCATCTCGCTCGCGCTCAAGAACAACCCGGCGCACCTGCAGACGGTCGACAATCAGGGGCCTGCCGCGGCGCAGCTCCGGAGCGCCTACGCCGGTCTGCTGCCCAGCGCCAGCGCCCGTCTCAGTGGCAGCTACCAGAAGCAGGGCGTCTCACCCCAGTTCGGTACCACTCTGGGTGCGGCGGCGGACGTGGTGACGTCCAACTACTTCCTGGGGGTGAACTACAACCTCAGCGCCAGCACCTTTCTCCAGCCAAAAGCCGCCAAGGCCGGCGTGAATGCCGCTCGTGAGGATATTGCGAGCTCCGCGCAGAATGTGCGCAACC
>DASUKA010000174.1:0-15536 GCA_036278935.1 Gemmatimonadaceae bacterium | reverse complement strand
ATCCCCGTACTCCAGGTAGAACTCCCCTTGCCCCAGGTAGGGATCGGTGTTCCAGCCCCGGACGTCGTCGTAGACGGCCACGCGCGGATACCACTGGGCGAGCTCGTAGAGCGTGCTGTCGCGCCCCATGCGGTCCGAGCCATGCTCGGGGATCGGGAACCGGTAGGCCATGGCCACCGTCACCTGCCCCCCGCCCGGCGAGAGCGCCGAGTCGAGGTCGAGCCGCATCATGGTATCGTGGATGTCGGGGGAGACGGGCGAGCCGTTCACGGTAATGTTCGACAGCGTATATCCGCCCTCGAACCCTCGTACGCCCCACCGCGACTGGGCGGGGTAGAGAGCGGAGCCCTTGCTGCCCGCACGGTAGAGATTCTGGTCGAGTTGGAACCAGAGGACGTGGAGCGTGTCGGGGGAGTTGTTCGTGTAGTGGAGCGTGACCTGCCCGGTGAGCGTCTTGCTCGCCGTATCGAGCGTGGCGCGGATATCGTAGTCGGCCCGTTGTTGCCAGTAGGCGGGGCCCGGGGAGCCGTCGGCCGCGCGGTACGCGTTGGGGCCTGGCCAGTCCATCCGGTCCAGCGGATGGAAGGGGTTGGCGGCGACGGTCGTGACCGGCCCGGCGGGTCCGGTGGTGCGCTCCGGCGTGCTGACGACAACCGTGTCCATGCGCATGGGAGTCGGCGTCGGTAACGGTTCCTGCGAAGCGTGCGAGCAGGCGGCCAGCAGGAGAACGACAAGGGGAGCGACGGACTTCACCACGGGCGTGCCTTGGTGCGGGTGAACAGTGCAACTACACGGTGCTCAATAGTGGCCGTTCCGCTCGACGAGGGGAAGGTCGCTGGCCGCACCAGCCCTTGCCCGGCCCGCCGCCGAGGGGTTAGCGTCACACCTGTGAGCGCCCGACGACAGGCCGCGCCGCTGCCACTCGAGGGCCGCGCGACGGCGGAAGGGAGTGCCCGCCTGGTTGCGCGTCATGCCGCGCGCTACCGGGAGGATTTCTATCGCCCGCTCGGCGATGGTGGCCTCCGCGTTTCCTCGATTGGCATGGGCACCTACCTCGGCGATTGCTCCGATGATGACGATCGCCGGTACGCAACGACCATGCGCGCGGCGCTCGAGCGCGGGGTGAATCTGCTGGACACCGCGATCAATTACCGGTGCCAGCGCTCGGAGCGCGTCGTGGGGCGCGCGCTCGCGCGCGCGATCCGTGGCGGGGTGGCGAGCCGCGATGAAGTCATCGTCTGCACCAAGGGCGGCTACATCCCGCTTCGCGACACCGCCCCCGCCTCGCGCGAGGAGTACTGGGAGTACGTCACGCGCGAGTACTTCGACCGTGGCGTCATGACGCCCGAGGACGTGGTCGCCGGCGCCCATTGCCTCGCGCCGTCCTACCTCGCTGACCAGATCGCGCGCAGCCGCGCGAACCTCGGCCTCCGCACGATCGACGTCTACTATCTGCATACGCCCGAGCAGCAGCTGGACGCCATTCCCGCCTCCGCGCTGGCCGATCGGCTGGGAGCCGCGTTCGCGCTGCTCGAGGAGCGATGCGCCATCGGCGAGGTCGCGTGCTATGGCTGCTCGACGTGGAACGGCTTCCGCGTGGCGCCCGATGCGCGCGGCCATCTGAGCCTGGCGACACTGGTCGCGCTCGCCCGCGAGGCGGGGGGCGATGACCACCACTTCCGCGTCGTACAGCTTCCGGTGAATCTGGCGTTCACGGAGGCCGTGCGAACGCCCACGCAGCGGCTCGACGATGGCCGTATGGTCCCGTTGCTGCAGGCCGCCACGGAGCTCGGCATCGCGGTGGTGGCCAGTGCCTCCCTGTTGCAGGGCACGCTGCATACCGGGCTGCCCGCGGCGCTCCATCAGGCCATCCCCGGTCTGGCGACCGACGCGCAACGTGCGATCGCCTTCGTGCGCTCGCTCCCCGTCCTGAGCTCGGCGCTCGTAGGCATGAAGACGGTGAAGCACCTGGAGGAGAATCTGGAGGGGAGTGAGAAGGCGAGGGCATAGGGAGTAGGGTGTGGGGTGTAGGGAGCGCAGCGAGTGAGGAATCTCCTCGCCTGGAGAGCAGATTCCTCGCTGCCGCTCGGAATGCCGTTGCCCTACCCCCCACACCCTACTCCTTACACCCTCGCCTTCTCACTCTTCCACCTCCACCTCCTGCACCGCGCCGCTGTCGTACGCCACTCTCACGATCCGGTGCGCGTTCGTGTCGGCAACGTAGGCGGCCCGGTCCCCGCAAGCCACGCCCGCCGGCTCGTGCAGGCCACGCACCCACGACACGGCGCGCCGCGTTCGGGGGTCGATCCACTTGAGCGCATCGTTGTACGAATCGGCAACGAGCAGCCGTCCAGACGGGGCATGCCACGCGATCCCCTGTGCATGCTGCAGGCGAACGTCGTCCCCCACCCCATCCTGGTCCCCGAAATCGAAGAGACCCGTGCCCACGATCGTGCCAACAGTGCCGGCGGGCGTGGCGTCCGCCCACCGCACCGCGCTCGACTCGGCGTCGGTGAAATACAGTCGATCTCCCATGGCGTCGATGCCCATCGGCTGGGCGAGCGCCGCTGCGTCGTGCGGCCCGTCCGCCAGGGTTTCCGCGCCGGTGCCACTGTGCACACGCGCCGTGCCACCGTGCAGGTCGAGCGACCAGAGCTGATGGACGCCGGCCATGGCGATGTACAGCGTGTGGTTCACGAGAGTGAGATCCCAGGGCGATGACAGAGCGCCAGCCCGCCGGTCCGCGGCGCTCCGGAGCTGGTGGCCCGTGCCGGCGATGGTGCTGATGGCGCCCGTGTCCAGCTCCACCGCGCGGATCGTGTGACTTCCCGCATCGGCCACGTAGAGCGGACCACCGTCGGGGTGCAACTTTCCGAACACCACGCCCTGCGGCGAATCGAACGCACCGCGCGGACCATCGTCGTACCCCGCCGTGCCGGTGCCGGCCACCCGCTCGACGTGCACCCGCGTGCCATCCGCATCCAGGCGCCCAACGAGCACACGGTGATGCCCGCTGTCGGCGATCGCGATCCGGGTGCCGTCCACCGCGAGCTTCCCCGGGTAGCGCAGCACGCCGGGCGCCATGGTGGGCGCATCCGCGATGGGCGCGCGCTCACGGCGCTGCAGCGAGCCCGCCGCGGCATGGTCGGCGATGAGCCGGTCGATGAGCGGCGCGAGCATCTCGACGGTGAACTCCCCGGCGTGCGTGCCGAGCACGCGGCCGTCCGGATCGACGACGACAAGTGTGGGCCACGCGTTCACCGCGTAGCTGCGCCAGATGCGGAACTGCCGGTCGTTGACGATCGGGTGCGTGTTGCCAAGTCGGAGCGCGGCATCACGCACACGGCTCGTCACCCGTTCGGCGTGGAACTTCCCGCTTTCGACGCCGATGATGGCGACCGTATCAGGGTAGCGGTGCTCGAGCTCCCGCAACTGCGGGAGAACATGGATGCAGTTGATTCAGCCATAGGTCCAGAAATCGAGCAGGAGGATCGCGCCGCGGAAATCCGCGAGCGTCCGTGCCGCTCCGCCGGTATTGATCCAGTCGAGACCGGGCGGGAAATCGGGTGCGTGCACGGTAGGATGTGTAAGACCGGAATGTGCCATGAGGGATGATGGGAGAATCAGGAGACGATGGGTAGGTGGCCAAGCGCAATGTTTGCGCCTCCCGGAGGGAAAGCATGGGGCGTCAACCACCCGGCTTATAGATTGCGCGCACCTCCTTTCCGACTCACACGGTGACCCTCCCCTCGCACCACCGCCCCGGCGGCGGATTCCGGAACCCCTGGCCCGATGCGGCTCAGCACGGATTCGCGGGCGTTCTTCGCTGGATGATCCGCGACCGCCTGGCACGGCGCGGGGCCGCGATCCAGCGCGCCGCTCCGGCACCCCGCACGCCTGTGGCGCCATCGTTCGCCGTGCCGAGGGCCGCATCCAACCTGGTGACGGTCACGTGGGTGGGGCACTCCAGCTGCCTCGTGCAGATTGGCGGGCGGAACGTGCTGACCGACCCCGTGTGGAGCGAGCGGGCCTCTCCCTTCGCCCTGATCGGTCCCCGGCGGAAAATCGAGCCCGGCGTCGATTTCGAGGCGCTGCCGCCGATCGATCTCGTGCTCATCTCACACAATCACTACGATCATCTGGACGACCGCACGGTGCGTCGGCTCGCGACCGCGCATCCGACGGCGCACTGGTTCGCTCCGCTCGGTGTGGCAGACTTTCTGGAGACGCGCGGCGTTGCGGAGATGACAGAGCTCGACTGGTGGCAGGAGACCCGCACGCACGATGCGCACGTGGCCTGCGGGCCGGCGCAGCATTTCAGTGGCCGCGGATTACGCGATCGCGACGCAACGCTCTGGTGCAGCTGGGTGGTGGAGGTTGGTGGACGGCGAATGTTCTTTGGCGGCGACACCGGCTACCACCCGGAGTTCCACGAGATCGGCCAGCGGTATGGTCCGTTCGATGTCTCCATTCTTCCGATCGGCGCCTACGAGCCGCGGTGGTTCATGCGGCCGGTCCACATGGATCCGGAAGAGGCGGTGGCAGCGTTCGAGGCGCTGGGCTCGTCGCACGCGGAGGCGGCGCGCCGGTGTGTGATGGTGCCCATCCACTGGGGGACGTTCAAGCTCACCACCGAGCCGCTGGATGAGCCGCCCAAGCGGCTGCGCGTGGCCTGGGAACGCGCTCGCCTTCCTGGGCCGCACCTCTGGATTCTCACGGCGGGCGAGACGCGCGTTCGCCCGGCGCTCATCCCGTAGTGTGACGCGCCATCGCGGTCGCCGGCGGTCGGCGGTCTGCTGCGTCGCTATCGCGCACCCTTCCGCACCCTTCATGGAATACCGCGTTCGCCCTGGGGCGCCGATGCCTGGCGCGAATCGCCCCGCGCATCGATGAACGCCTCCAGCCACTCGCCCACGCACACGGCAACGCGTTCGCGGCAGAAATCCACCGTCACCACGTGACCGCATCCCTCGAGCCATTCGAGACGCTTGGTACGAGCGCCGAGTGCACGCAACGCATGCTCGGCGACGGCCGGCGCGATGCGATTGTCCTGACGCGACTGCATGATGAGCGTCGGCGCCGTGATGCCGGGGAGCGAATCGCGGGCGCGATCGGCGAGCCGTACGAGCTCGCCCAGCAGGCGCGGCGGCGTTGCGCGATACGCCAGGCTCCGCGCGCGTGCGACGGGATCGTGGATCGAGCGCGTGTCATCCGCGCTCAGATAGGGAGTCACGATGCGCACCAGGGGAGACAGACGCGCGAGCACGCGGATGACCGGGGGCGCATCCACGTACGGGGCAAGGAGGATGAGCGCGGGCAGCTCCGCATCTCCCGAGGCGACCACGGCGGCGAGTGCGCCACCCATGGAGAGCCCCACGAGGCCGACGCGCTCATATCGCCCGCGCATCGCCGTGAGTGCCGAGCGTGCCGCCGTGATCCACCGGTCGGCATCCGACGCGGCAAAGTCGCGCACGGTCCGTCCATGCCCCGGTAGCAGCGGGGCCAGCACACCGTATCCGCGTGCGCTGAGGGCGTGCGCGAGCGGCGCGAGCGCCTGTGGGGTATCGCCAAAGCCATGCAGGAGGAGCACCCCATATCGTGCATCCGCCGTAGGGAGATCGATTGGCGCGGCACCGGGAATGATCCCGTTGGCGCCGAGTGGCAGGCGTGCGGCCGTGCGGCGCTCAGTACGGCGGGACGCGAGTGCGCGCCAGAGGATGGCGCCGGCGAGCACGACAGCGATGAGGAGAAGCATCGCCAGAATCGTGCATCGCGTGCCGGTACGGCACAAGCGACTCGAGGCCGCGCGGGCGAGATGGCGGTGCGTTGCCCACGCGGCGCGCGCGGATCAGAGCGCGAGTCCGGGCGGGCGACGCTCGTCGAACACGGCGATGCTCGTCGCACCGCTGTTCGCCTCGTACAGCCGGGCGGCGAGCCGGCGAACATCAGTGATGACGAGTCCGTTGCCATCGCGTTCGATAAGGCCGTCCGCCGTGAGCCGGCCGAGGACGAGCGAAATGGATTCGCGCGTGGCTCCCACCAGCTCGCCGAGCAGGCGGCGCGGAACGGTGGTGCGCGCAACGCCGGAGTTGCCGACGCCGTCCGCATGGTTCTGCGCCATCCGGATGAGCGCGGCAATGAGCCGCTGCTCCACCGTGAGCGTCGCGTGCTGGCCGAACTTCTCCAACAAGGCGGTGCGCTCAGCGACCATCTGGCGAATGAGCGCAAGCGCGTGCGAAGGCTGCTCGCGCAACAGCGCGCTGAAGCGCGTACTTCTCAGATGCAGCGTCTCGCTCTCCTCCTCCGCGCGTGCGTGGCTCGCGAAGCAGGCGTCGCGATCGAGCCCCTCGGCGCCGAACGTCTCTCCGGCCATGGCCACCCACGGAACGAAGCTGCGGCCGGCGCCAACCTGATTCCGCAATACGATCTGGCCGCGGAGGACGATGAAGATGCCATCGGCGGGAGCGCCCCGCTCGTACACCGTAAAGCCGGCGGGCCATGTGGTACGCGCTCCGAAAGCGGCAATTGCCTCGCGTTGCTCCGGCGAGAGGCGCGAAATTCCTTTCAACGGTACGTCAAACACTGCCCCAGCCCTGCCCTGACGTCGAAGAACGGCGATGAACGCTCGTGGCGTTGCTCGTGAAGAGAGTCTCACCCGGCGATTCTCCGCAATGAATGGGCCGTGCTGGACAGCCAGCTATCCCCTAAAGCATTTTTAACGATCATTCGCCCGGCTCCCTCATCACCACCCCTGGCCCCCCGCCCGTTGCCCAAGGACGCTCCAAACACCACCGCCGTTGTGATCCTGGGCACAGATGCCATCCTCGCGGCCCTCCCGGCCACGGCGGTCCAGGTGACGCATGCGTGCATGGCCGCCGGCTACGCGGCCGCCATTCCGGCCAGCTGGGGCGACGAGCTGGTAGCCGCGCGCTGCGTGCACGATCTCGCCGCGCGCGGGAGCGAGCCCGCCATCCTGTGCACATGCCCACTGGTGGCCGCCCGGGTTCTGGACTCCGAGCTCACGCCGTTCCTCGTCCCGGTCGTCGCCCCACCGATCGCCGCGGCGCGCTATCTGCGCGCGCTCCACGCGGACGTCACGCTGCACATTACCTACGTGGGAAACTGTCCGTCGGCCCTCCCACCCGACATCGACGTGCACCGCTCCCCGGCTGAGTTCCTTTCGGAGCTCGCGGATCGAGGCATCGCCGTCGCGGAGCAACCATTGCTGTTTGAATCCGTGCTGCCGCCCGATCGGCGGCGGTTCTATTCGCTGCCCGGTGGAGCGCCGGCCCCCACGTGGCTTGCCGCGCACGGCCGCGGCCGTGCGCTGGCGGAGCTCACTGCGGAGGATTACCGGGCGCAGCTGGCCGAGCAGCTGCTGTCCGGCGAGCCGGCAGTGGTGGACCTCGCACCGCGTCTGCACTGCCCGTGCAGCGGCGCGGCGGACCTTCCCGTCGGCGAGGCACGTGCCGCGGTGATGGTGTCGGAGCCGCCGCGCGCGCCGGGCGAGGTGATCGATGCGCGAGTGCAGATCGACCTGGATCGCCCGCTGCCCCCACGGTCCACCCGCAGCCACGAGGAGTGCGACCAGTCCACCTCCCGCGTGCTTGCGCCCTCCGGCGCCACCGCCGGTCCAGCGATGGCGCACCGTCACCGTCGTCGGCGGCCGGCGCGCGCGCGGCGGCCAGCGGCGCAGGTGCCGCAGGTGCGCAGGGCGGATGGTCGCATCGTGCCGCGCGCGTATCTGGCGCAGCGACGCGCGCCGGGTACGCCCAGCGAGGTGGAGCAGGTGCGAGTGGCGAACGACGCGCCGCCTATCGCCTCATCGGCGGCGGAGCGAAGCCTGGGGAGCCGCCGGCCGGCAGCCGGGTTGGCGGCCGAGGCCCTGATGTAGCGCAGTCAGTCCCGGCTCGCTTTGGACGTGTCCTTCCGAGCACCGGTATCGGTGCGCGGCGTGCGGTCGACCGCCGGGTATCGCGGGCGAATCTCGGGTTTCTTGAACGTGCGACGAGTTGTGGTGTCCGTCGTATCGGCCTTCTGCTGTTGCTTCTGCGGCTGCGACTGACGTCGCGCCGGGGACGTAGCCGCCGGCGTTCTGCGCTTGGCGGCGGTGCCCGCGGCTCCACTCGTGCTGTCAGCCCGCATGGTATCCGACATGGCCGGCGGCGCCTGCGCGGTGTCCAGCGCGGGCGCGGTGTCAGCGGCCGTATTGGCCGCGGAATCCGCCGGAGTCTGCTGTTCGTGTCCACCACATCCCAACAGGAGAATGGTGAGCGCGAGTGACAACGCGATCGATCGCATGCGAGCCTCCGAGAGCACTACGTGAGGAGAGGCAACATGAGTGCCGCCAGCTGTTCCGGCACCCCATAGAGGTACGCCCATCCAGTCACTTCGTTCCCTTCCCGTTCCCGTGTTCCGCTGAGCGCTGCCCAAGGAGCGCGCGCTGTGCGTCGGTAATGGCACGCGTGGCTGCTTCGAAGCGCGTGGCGAGGTCCGCGAGCTCGTGCACGGCGCGCGCGTGGTCGCCGGCGCGAATGGCTTCGTTCACCGACGGGAATACCATGTTCGCGTATCCGTTGTCCTCGTCGGCCACATAGATGAGGTTGCGGTACCACGAGCGACCCACCAGCCCCTGCGGCCGCGTGAGCGAGCGCTCCACACGGAGCAACGCGGCATTGGTATTCGCCAGAATGGTGCGCGCCGGCTCGCCCCTGGCCAGCACCGAGTCACGCGTGCTCGCGAATTGTTGCGCGGCCACGGCCATGTGGCTGATGGCGGTATCGAGCACCGCGGACGAGCCGCTCCATTTGTGCGCGGTAAGCGCCGAATCGATAGACGGGAGATAGCGCTGCATGGTGTGCGCATACTCCGCGTAGTCGTACGGCAGAACGTCGGCGTTGGCGAGGCGGAGAATCAATGCCGCGCCAATGCTGGCAGCCGCAGCGTGGTGCGTGAAGGTCGGATCGCCGAAGGTGTGCATCCAGTGATACGAGTCGTACAGGGAATGGTAGACGCCCCCGCTGCCACCGAACCCCCAATCCAGAATCGGGATGCCCAGGTGATTATAGAAGCCGGCGAAGTCCGAACCGCCGCCTGGATCGCCCATGCGCGGCTCTTCGCCCGTCTTGACGTGCAAGCGTGTGCGCCACACGGCGTACACGCTCCCTTTGCCGCTCGGGTCGGGCACGTGCTTCACCACATCGCGCAGCGTGGCACGCAGTGAGGGCGAACCGCCCGCGCTGAAGAGTGGGCCCTGTGCCGCCACGTCCTGATTGAAATACGCCACGCCGCCGTGTTGCAGGCGCAGGGAGTCGTCCTCCACGTACTCGGTGGAGCCGAGCAGGCCCCACTCCTCGGCGTCCCAGGTGGCGAAGATGATCGTGCGCTTGGGGCGCATCCCCCGCTCCACGGCCTGCGCCACTGCGTGCGCCGCCTCGAGCACGCTCACCGTTCCGCTCACATTGTCGGCGGCGCCGGGACCCCATGCATCCCGGTGCCCGCCGAGGATCACGACCTGATCAGGGAATTCGCTCCCGCGCACGACGCCGAAGGTATCCCAGATCGGCTTGATCGCCGCGGTGGCCGTGTCGCTCTCGACCACCAGCCGCGCGGCGACGGGGCCTGGACCCGCGTGATAGCGGAAGGGCAGCCCACCCTGCCACGATTGCGGCACGTCCGCGCCCTGGAGTCCGCGCAGCAGCTTGGCCGCGTTGCCATACGACATGGGAAGCACGGGAATGTGCGACACCGGGAGCTGGCTCACCGGCAACCGCTTGGCTCCCGGCAGGCTCGGATAGCCGGGCGTGCTGGGATCGCCGTCGGGGTTCATGACGCTGCCGCGCTGCACGCCCTGGGGCGGACGCATCGGCCCCTTCGGATAGACGTCGCCGCGCACGTAGCCGTCATCTTCCGGGTCGCTGTAGATGATGAGCCCCACGGCGCCGCGCTTCTCCGCCTCGCGCGCCTTGATGCCGCGATAGGACCTCCCGTAGCGCGCGATGGCGATCTTCCCCTTCACCGAAACGCCCATCGAGTCGAGCTGCGCGTAGTCCTCGATCAGTCCGTAGTTCACGTACACCACCGGGGCGCTCACATCACCCGTGCCGCTGTAGCCGTTGGCGATGACCGCTTCCTGTTGCGTCCACGAGGTGGTGTCGCCCGGCACGGGCCCTTCAGCCAGATGCAGGACGAGCGTATCGGGTGCGACGCGCCAGGCGTGGAGCACGGTCGTGTAAGGCATCCAGACATCATAGGTGCGCACCTGGGTCTGGAGCCCCCATTGCTTCATGAGCTTCACGACGTAATCACGTGTGCGCGCGTCGGCAGGCGAGCCCGCGATATGGACTTCGTGCGAGAGGGTGTGCGAGTACGCGGACGCCGTCGTCGCGTCGGGGCTCCTGATGGCGGCCGCTTCGAGTGTCCGTTCGGCGGCGGACGCGGACGGCGTGTAGCCGGGCAGCGGCTGTTGCGCGGCGAGCGTGGCAGCGCAGGCGGCGATCAGAACGCCGGGGAGAAGATGTTGAGAGAGGCGCATGAGGAACCTGGTCAGGAATCGAAAGCCACGATGAGCGGAAAGACCTCTCGCCGGTGGAGCGGTGTGCGGGATATAGCCAGCGACACATCGGCTGGGAAGCGGAACGCGGCGGCGTGGATCGTCTGTCCCAGCCCATCCTTCACGCCGGTGAGAACGAATTGCACCGCGACGGCAGCCAGCAGCAATCCCATGATGCGCGTGGTGACGCGGATGCCTGTCTGGCCGAGGTAGCTCACCAGCCGTTCACCGAGGAGGAGCGCAAGCCAGGAGAGCACCGCGGTGACGATGATCGAGGCGTAGACCACGATGTGCTGGCCCGCCGAATGCGCCTGGCCGGCAAGGACGATCACGGTGGAGATGGCGCCGGGCCCGGCGAGCATCGGGATGGCGAGCGGGGTGATCGCCACATCCTCCTTTTCCTTCCCCTCGCGGATTTCCGTGGGGCTTTCCTGTGTCCGACGCTCGCCGCGCAGCATGTCCATGGCGACGAGCCAGAGGATGAGCCCGCCCGCGACGCGAAACGCGGGCAGCGTGATGCCGAACAGCCGGAAGATGAGCCGGCCGGCCAGCGCGAAAACGATGAGCATGAGCCCCGTCGCGATGCAGGCGCGCCGGGCGGTCGCGCGACGTTGCGCGCTCGTTTCGCTCTGCGTGATCACCAAGTAGGTGGGGATCACGGCGATCGGATCGACGATGAACAGGACGGAGGTGAAGGTGATGAGCGCGAACTGCAGAAAGCCGTTCACGCGGGGTCGCCCTCCGAACGCCGGTCCTCCGTGCGGGTGCGGCGGTCGTGCTGTTCCTCGCGCCGTTCCAGGCCGCGCCCCTTGAGGGTGTCGAGCTCCGGGCGATAGTAGCCGCGCAGTGTGTAGCCCACCGCGTCATCGATCAGGATGTCCAGCCGTTCCATGGCGGGGCGCGCCGTATCGTTCACGAAACCGTGCCGGGCCAGCACCTGCCAGCATGCCCGCTTGAGTGCACTCCACTCTTCGGCAACCCAATCGATGGGCATGTCATCCGCGCGACGCGACTCGCCATGTTCGCTCGCGATGCACCGGCGGACATCGTCATCCAGTTGCGGCGCGCCCAGTCGCGCCAGCCGGATGAGGCGGGGCAGAATCTCGGGTAGCGAATCCAGGAGCCGCGCTGGCGGCAGTGCGGCTCCCGCCGATGGACGGATCAGCGAACGCCACTCCGCGATCACGCTGTCGATCTGGCCCAGCAGGATGTCGTACGGTGACGCCTCGAGATCATCGCGATCCCCGGGATTGCACCTGAGTAGTGACATGGCTGTGATGTAAGGGAGGCGCGGCAGCGATACAAGGCAGGCGCTGGCGGAACTACCCGTCGTCGTACACGGCCAGCGCCGCCGCAATCGCGGCGCGGAAGCGTGCTTCGTGGTCAGGGCCTTCGGGCACGCTCGGTGCCAGACTCGCGAACTGTGCGCGCATCTCGCTTTCCAGGAAGCGGTCCGGCGTGTCGATCCGTAGCTCCTCGAGCGCGCGCATGGCAAGCGCGCGGAGGAGCTCGCGCGTGTCGTCGGACAGGCCCGCCAGGGCGCGTGGATCAGCGACCCGCGGCGGGGTGCGTTCACGCCGCCGGCGAGGTGCATCGCGGAGCGCGGTCACCGGCGCCAATCGCACCACGAACGAGCCGGGGCCGTGTTCCTCGACGCCGCTCACGACGCCGCGCCGGCGCAGCGAGGCCAGGAGCTTCACGATCGCCTCGCGCACCACCGACACATTGTCCGCGCTGTGGCTCCCGCGCCCCGTGATGACCAGCACCTCGCCCGCACTCGCCACCTGCTGCTCGCGCAGCCACATCTCCGCACGCCGCGCGGCATGGTAGGGGGACGGGAGCGCCGTGTGCAGGTTGAGCGTGCGCTCCGCGCCAAACCGTGCTTCATCGAGCGCGCGAAAGAGCGGGGTGAGCGGGGGTCGGTGCTGGGGCATGGACGGGGGCGCGAGAGGGTTATGCGTTACGCGTTATGCGTTATGGGACAGCCCTCTCCCGCACTCCGTCCCACAACTCAGAACTCATAACGCACAACCCATAACCCATTCGCAAGCACGGGCTGTGCAGGGATGGTCAGGAACCGGCAGGAAGGTGCCGGCGGCAGTGCCGGCACTCGCGTGCCGGAAAGTGCAGCCCTGGAGGAGGCGACGCAATGGCGAACAAGAAGCGGAAGAAACAGCGCAGCACCAGGTCAACAGGCCAGGCGGGTGGCCGTCAGGCAGCGTCCGGGCGGAATCCCCAGGAGAGCGGGGAGCCGGGCGGGGGACAGGGACGGCGGGATATGGTGGGTGATTCCAGAGTCTATCCAGCCTCTGGCGGCCGGGCGCCGGATGATGCCGAGCTTCGCGGAATGGCGTCATGGGGGCAGGGTGAACGTGGCGCCGAGGGGTACGCCGACGCCGGCGGCTCTGAGCTCGTACCGCGGGACGGGGAGGTGCTGGGGGGGTTGAACGTGGGCCCGAGCGGCGCGCCGATCACCGACCGGCCGCAGGAGCTCGAGGCGGAGGGCGCGGAGGAAGACGAGGAGCGGCAGCGCTCGGCGCCCGGGGCGCACGAGGACGAGCGGAATCCATCGCGCCGCTCGTCGCATCACCGGGAGTCGTGAGGCGGGCGCCGCCGCTGCGCGCACTGCCACGGTGGCGCGGCACTGGCCGCTCGCCACCGTGGCGGATCGTGACGCAGGGCGCCGGGCAGATCGGATGCCACGAATGAGCGCACGTGCGACATCTCGGTTTGGGAGCGCCTGCCATGTTCGGTAGGCGCTACCACCTGTTCAACCTGTCGGGGTTCGCGGTCAGCATCGACGCGAGCTGGTTTCTGCTCGCGATTCTCATCATCTGGTCGCTTGCGACCGGTGTCTTCCCCGCGTACGTCCGCGGCCTCTCCGCCGGCACGTACTGGGCGATGGGTGTGGCGGGCGCGGTCGGGCTGTTTTTATCGATCGTCGTGCACGAGTTCTTTCACTCGGTGGTGGCGCGCCGATACGGGCTCCCGATGAAGGGGATCACGCTCTTCATCTTCGGCGGCGTGGCCGAGATGACCGAGGAGCCGCCAAGCGCGACGGTGGAGTTCCGGATGGCCATCGCCGGTCCGATCGCGAGCGTCCTGATCGGTGTGGTGTGCTACGTGCTCGCGCTGGCCGGCTCGAAGTTCTGGCCGCTCGCGATCACGGCGGTGCTCGATTACCTGGCGCTGATCAACATCGCGCTCGCCATCTTCAATCTCATTCCCGCCTTCCCGCTCGATGGCGGCCGGGTGCTCCGGTCATTTCTCTGGGCGCGCTGGAAGAGCCTGCGGCGCGCCACACGGGTGGCCTCGCGCATCGGGTCGGGATTCGGCGCGCTGCTCATCGCCGCCGGTGTCGTGAGCGTGCTCTTCGGCGATTTCATTCAGGGAATCTGGTGGTTCATCCTCGGCCTCTTCGTGCGGAGCGCGGCGGCCAGCTCGTACCAGCAACTGTTGCTCCGCCGCGCGCTGGAAGGGGAGCCGGTGCGCCGCTTCATGACGCCGAATCCGGTGACCGTCGCGCCCACCACGTCGATTCGTGACCTGGTGGACGACTACATCTACCGGTTCCACTTCAAGTTCTTTCCCGTGGTGGAGCGCGGCCGGCTCGCCGGGTGCATCACCACGCGCCAGGTCAAGGCCATCCCGAGCGACGAATGGAGTGAGCGCACGGTCGGCTCGGTGATGGAGCACTGTTCGCCCGCCACGAGCGTGGATCCCGACATGGATGCGGTGCAGGCGCTCGCGATGATGCAGCGCTCGGGCGCCTCGCGACTGCTCGTTGCACGGGATGGCGAGTTGGCCGGCGTGATCACGCTCAAGGACATGCTCGACTTCCTCGCCACGAAAGTAGAGCTGGGGGACGAGCGGCTCGGGGCGCACGAAGCACGGAACGGGAGTGGGGTCGGCTCCTGACTCGCGCACCATGATCCGGGAGCCGACCCCACCGATCCGCCGCACCTCGCGCTGCTACAGGCCGAACATCACCCCGACATGATAGATGATCATGTTCGCCTGACTCCGAATGGGGATGAAGGAGATCGTCCCGTCGGGGTTGTCCGTGATGCTGCCCTTGCGCAGGTAGCGCACGTTGCCGTTGGCCTGGTATCGCGCACCCAGGTCGAGTGAGATCGGGTGCATCCCGCCACGGAGGGGGATGTACAGCCCCGCGGCCCCACTCCAGGCAAAGACGGCGTCGTCAAAGTTCGTGGTGCTGGCGAACGCCTCCTGGCTCCCCGTCCCTTCCACGGAGGACTTGGTGAAAAAGTAGGCAAGCCCCACGTTGCCGGTGAGATAGGGGCGGATGGCGCCGGTCGGGAGCAGCAGCTGCGGACCGATGCCGGCCAGCAGGATGTTGTTGTCGGTCGTCACGTCCACGTCTATGCGCCCGCCGATCGTCTGGCTCAACAAGGCGCGATTCCGCTCGTGTCCGTAGTTCAGGTAGTGAACATCGGCGCGAAGCCCGAGAATGCCGGCGTGGTCGAGCCTGAAGATGTAATTTCCGCCCACCCCCCAGCTATGACCCACGAAGTCGGCGAATTCGCCCTGCGGCTGTCCGTATTCCACCCCGCCCCCGAGGTAACTCCGGCTCGGCCCGGGGGCCGGTTTGAGATGGAAGACCTGTGCGGAAGCGGTGCCCGTTCCCAGCAAGATGGCACCCAGCACCGCCAATGGCGCAGACCGACGCATGACAGAATCCCTCCCCGGGTGGTGGTGGCCGCGCCACGATGGCGCGGGAGTGCACAGGGGTAATACACGAACGCGCGCTGCCTTGTTCAGGACGAGGCAGCGCGCGTTTGGATGCAGCCGGGGAGGCGTCAGGGAAACATGAGCCCGATCGTGATGGGGACGAAGTTCGTATGCGCGCCATTGGTCATGACGCTGTTGTACCGTGCTTCAATGAAGAGGCTGCTGCGGACCATATGGAACATGATCCCGGCACCAGCGTTCCACCCGAACTTCGTGACCGCTCCCTCATCGC
>DASUKA010000173.1:0-11770 GCA_036278935.1 Gemmatimonadaceae bacterium | reverse complement strand
GCACCCAGCAGCGCGCAGGCGGATAGATAGTGGCCGCCGGCAAAGTGCCCGCGCAGCTCGTTGTCGGGCGCCTCCCACCCACCGAGCGGCTCGGCGGACGAGGGAAGCCCCGCCGTCACGCGGAACATGTGCAGCAGCCGGCCGGGCTCGAGCGCCATGAGATAGCGCCGGTTGACTTCCATGGCGTCGCGAAAGGCGCTCGGGCCGAGCCGCACCTGGCGCACGTCGAAGGGGTGCACCCGGGCGCCAGCATCGGCCATGGCGCCCGCTGGGCCCGGATGCACCGGGAGCAGCGCCGCGACGCCCGTACGCGGCCAGAGCGCCGCGCCGGCCGTGGCCGCCGCCATGCCAACCATGAACTCCCGTCGCGAAACATCACGCGTCATTCGCTGCCTCCTCGCTCCATACGGTCAGACCGCTGAACTTCACTGCGTGGTGCGCCAGCCCTCGGTGCGCGTGCACCGCGACGCGCGCCCATGGGCGCTATCTGTCGAAATCGGGGGTGGGCGCAACGGCGTCGCCCGCGGCTCCGGAGGCGGCGGGGGCATCGAGCCCCGTCATCATCCGGAGGAGCACATCCTGGGTCGCATCTTCCCTGGCCACCTCGCCCACCACCCGGCCCGCGCGGAGCACGAGAATCCGGGTGGAGAGGTTGAGCAGCTCCGGGAGCTCGCTCGAGATGAGGAGTACGGCCGCGCCGCCCGATGCCAGCTGGTCGATCCACGCATGCATCTCCGCCTTGGCGCCCACGTCCACGCCCCGGGTCGGCTCGTCGAGCAGCAGGATGTCGCTGTGCGCCGCGAGCCACTTGGCCAGCACCAGCTTCTGCTGATTCCCTCCCGACAACCCGACCGTGGGCGCACCCATGGCCGACGCGCGCAATCGGAGCGGCTCCAGGTAGGTATGCGCCACCTCCTGCTCCGCCCCGCGGCGAATCCAGCCCAGCCGCGAGAGCATGGTCGCGAGCGTGGGCAGCGTCGCGTTCTCCCGCGCGCGCATGGAGAGCACCAGGCCCTGCCGCTTCCGGTCTTCCGGCACGAAGCCGAGCCCCAGCGCCATCGCATCGCGCGGCGAGCGAATGCGCGCACGTTGTCCGCGCACGTACACCGTGCCGCTTGCGATGGGATCCAGCCCGAACAGCGCCTGCGCAATCTCCGACCGCCCGGCCCCAACCAGACCGGCCAGCCCCAGCACCTCACCCGCGTGCAGTGAGAATGAGACATCGTGAAACCGACCCGGATGAGTGAGCCCTTCGGCCCGGAGCATCTCGGCGCCGGGCGCACCGCTGATGTGCGCGGGAAAGTACTGCTCGATGTGGCGCCCGATCATCCGATGCACGAGCGTGCTCTCATCCAGCGACGCGACCGGCTCGGTGCT
The DNA here is from genome assembly GCA_036278935.1 of Gemmatimonadaceae bacterium. Classification (GTDB taxonomy): domain Bacteria; phylum Gemmatimonadota; class Gemmatimonadetes; order Gemmatimonadales; family Gemmatimonadaceae; genus DASSNR01. Next base: position 10,393 of record DASUKA010000173.1, on the reverse strand, counting down.
CACGTGCTGGCCATCGCGGAGCACGGTGGCGTACTCGCAGATCCGGAAGATCTCCGGCATGCGGTGCGACACGTAGAGCAGCGTGACGCCTCGCTCCTTGAGCTGGCGGATGAGCGTGTACAGCCGCGCGGTCTCTCCTTCGCTCAGACTGCTCGTGGGCTCGTCGAAGACGATGACACGCGCACCACTGGCCACAGCGGACGCTATCTGCACCAGCTGCTGCTCGGCCACGCTCAGCGTCGCCATCCGCCGCCCGGGATCGATCGTCGCGCCGATGTTGGCCAGAAGCGACACGGCGCGTGCGCGCAGCTGCGCACGGGAGACGAACGTCCATCGCGCGGGGAGCTGACCGAGGCAGAGATTGTCCGCAACGGTGAGGTTCTCACAGAACGCCAGCTCCTGATGCACAATCGAGACGCCCGCCGCGCGCGCATCGCGGGGGCTGGTGAAGCGCACGTCGCGTCCATCCAGCCGCACCGTGCCGGCATCGGGCTGCTGAATGCCGCAGAGAATCTTGCCCAGCGTGCTCTTCCCCGCCCCATTCTCGCCGCAGACGGCGTGACAGCACCCCGGCTGCACTTCGAACGACACCTCCTTCAGCGCCACCACGCCGGGGAAGCGCTTGGTGAGTCCGGAGAAGGCGATCGCCGGGGAAGTCATGGTGCTGCGGTGCTACTTGCCGAGGGAGAGGTATTTCGGGTCGACGTTGGGATAGCCCCACGCCTTGAGCTGGCGGGCCCAGTCGCCGAGGTTGGCTTTGGTGACCTTCACGAGCTTCATCTCGACGTGCTCCGGCACCTGCTTGTGCAGATACACGTGGTCGAAGATGGTGTGCACCGACTGGTACCCCCACAGGTAGGTGGGCTGCGCCAGGAGCACCGGGGTGAGCCCCTTCTCCACGTATGCCAGCTCCACGGGCAGGGCATCCACCGAGACGATCTTCACCTTGGCTGGATCGAGGTCGGTGAGGAGTGCGCGCGTGAAGAGCGCCCATCCGCCCACCATGGCCCAGCCCTGGATGTTGGGATACGCCTGCTCCACGCGAAGCACTTCGGCGGCTGCATCCTGCGGCGTCTCGATCGTATGGAAGGTGCCGATGAGGGTGATGCCCGGGTACTTCTTGGCCTCATCCTTCACCCCCTGCACGCGGCGCTGGAGGTTGGGCGCGTTCTGGTTGCCGGAGAAGATCGCGACCCGCCCCTTGCCGTGCATCTGCGCGGCCAGCTCCGACATCACCTGCTTGCCGATCGCCTCGTCATCACCGCCGTAAAAGGAGAACCGCTTCGACTGCGGGGCGTCGCTGTCGAACATCATCACCGGCACACCGCGCTCGACAGCTTCGTTGATGGCACCGGTCACCTTGCCCGCGTCGCTGGCGGAGACAAGGATCGCATTCGCCCCCGTGTTGACCGCCTGGGCGATGCGCTGCGCCTGGAGCTCGGCGTCTTCCTCTGGCGGCGTGAGCCAGTTGATGCGAACGGTGATGCCGTACTTCTTCGAGAGCTCCGCCGCGGCGGCTTCCGCGCCGGTGCGGCCGGAGAGGAACACCGGATTCGTGGAGCTCTTGGCGATCATGGCAATGGTGAACACGGATCCCTTCCCCGCGCTCGCCGACGCGCTGCCCGCCTGGGCGGTGCTTCCGGAGGCCCTGCCGCCCCCGCCGCACGCTGCGACCGCGCCCGTGACGCATACCGCGACGACGGCGCGCCGCATTGCCTCTCTGATTGCCTGCATTCACGGCTCCTGTGGTAAAGAGTTAGCCCGAACGATGGGTTGGCGAGTCGCCGGCGGTGCGCGCCAGGCGGCGCGCGAGCAGCTTCGTGCCGCTCTGGTCCAGTACAACCGCCAGAATCATCGCCGTCCCGATGATGATCCATTCGTAGTTCTGATCCATGTGCAACGTGCGGATGGCCTGGCGGATCAGGACGATCAGCACGGCGCCGAGCGTCGCGTTGACGGCGCTTCCCTTGCCGCCCAGCAGGCTGGCGCCGCCCACCACTGCCGCGGCAATGACGTACAGCTCGTAGCCGGTGCCATCCGATGAGGAGGCCGACCCGTAGAAGCTCGCCCCCAGAAACGCGGCCAGCCCCGCCGTGAGCCCGGAGACGACGAAGACGCCCAGATTGATCCGGGACACGCGAAGTCCGGAGAACCGGCTGGCTTCGGGGTTGCCGCCCACAGCAAAGACGTGTCGCCCCATGACCGTGCGGCCGAGATACACGCTGCCGAGCACGGTGACCAGGAGCATCACGAGGAGCGGCACGGGGTAGAGCGCGGTGCCCATGCCGAGCGAGGCCTTGGCCACGGCCGTCAACGGCGGGGGGACGAGGATGCTTTCCGCGTGGCTGGTGACGAAGGCCAGCCCGCGAAAGATCCACATCGTGCCGAGGGTGATGATGAACGAGTGGACGCCGAGGCCGATGACCATCACGCCGTTGGCGAGCCCACACAGCAGCCCGATGGCCAGGCAGGTGCCGAGCCCCACGAGCACGGTGGTGACCGGACCGAGGGGCCCGGCGGCGCGGAGGACCATGGTCATGGTGACGCCGGCGATGGCGTAGATGGCGCCAACGGAGAGGTCGATGGCACCGGCGATGATGACGATGGTGGCACCCACGCCCATGATGGCGAACGCGCTGGCGTCCGTGGCCATCTGGATGAGGGTGTACTTGTTGAGGAAGTTGTTGACGGTGGCGCCGGTGACGGGATTGGTATGCGAGCCGGCGCTGAGGGTGAGGGCGGCGCCCAGGACGAAGAGGACGACGACGAGGCCGACCTGCTGCGATTGGAGCACGGCGCGCGCCACGCGCGGGAGCGCCACTGGGCGTTCCGCGGTCTCGCCGACGGCTTGCCTGAGGAGCTCCATGCGGGCGGGATCTAAATGGGGGGTGAATCGATTAATGTAAGCGCTTGCAAGATTACGGCTCGCCTCCCGCCGTGTCAACGGAATCCGCGTGGCTTGTGCCAGGCCGCCGCGCGTGAGATACTTGGCCCACGGGATGCCGCACCCGCACACCACCGCGATCGCACCCGAAGCCCCGACCGCCCATGAATCTCGAGGATGTCGCCAAACGCGCCAACGTCTCCACGGCCACCGTGTCGCGCGTCCTGAACAACGTCGGCCGCGTCAAGCATGCCACCAAGGCCCGCGTGATCCAGGCGGTCGAGGAGCTCAAGTACACCCCGAATCTGAACGCCCGGATGCTGGCGGGCGGCCCCAACCGCACGCTCGGCATGATCGTCTCCAACCTCGAAAATCCCTTCTTCCTGGATATCTTTCGCACCCTCGAAGCGGATGCGCACCGCCGCGGCTACGAGGTGCTCGTGGCCAATACTGATTATCGCCCGCAACACCTGGTGTCCAGTGTCCGGCTGATGATCGGGCGGCGCGTGTCGGGCCTGGCGGTCGTGGTCTCGGAGATGAAGCCCTCGCTCATCCGCGAGCTGGCCGACAGCCGGCTGCCGGTGGTGTTCTACGACGTCGGGGCCGCCCGCGCCAATATCACCAACATCAAGGTGAATTACCAGAACGGCATGCAGCGGATCGTGGAGTACCTGTACGGGCTGGGGCACCGCCGCATGGCGTTCATCGGCCACCACACCACGCTCGAGCCGCTGAACGACCGGAAGCGCACCTTCCTGGAGGTGGCCCAGGCGTACGCCCCCCGCCTCAAAGTCATGACGGTGGGCAGCGCCGACGGCCCCGTGGGTGGCCAGAATGCGGCGCGCGAGATCCTCACCTCGGGCGTGCACCCCACGGCCATCGTCTGCGTGAACGATTTCATGGCGCTGGGCGTGCTCCGCGAGCTGCACGCGCGGCGCATCGCCGTGCCCGATGAGCTATCGGTCACGGGCTTCGACGACATCGGGCTGGCCCAATTCGTCTCCCCCGCCCTCACCACAGCCCATATTCCGCGGGAGGAGATCGGCCATCTCATCTGCGAGGCGCTCATTCCCTCGCACCCCGGGCACCGCGAGCATGGCCATGAGGTGCTGGTGGACACCGAGCTTGTGGTGCGGGAGTCGACGGCGCCCGCCCAGACGCGTCCGGCGGGCCGGCGGGGGCAGCCCCGGCGGCCGGTGGCCGTGGCGCGGAAATGACCCTTCCTCTTCCAGGGCCCGAACCCTATAGTGCAAGCGCTTACATCAACGAGGATCGGATGCGCCTCCACCAGCTTCACTCGAACGTCGGCGGCGCCGCGCCCGCCACACCGCGCCCCACGCCCGCAACCTCTCCCGTTCCCGACACGCCGCAGCCACCGCAGGCCGCGCGCATGACCTTCGGGCTCCTCGTCGGGAACCGGGGCTTCTTCCCCGGCCAGCTCGCCGAACAGGGACGCGCCGAGATGACCGCCCTCCTCGAGCGCGAAGGATTCGACGTCGTGACCCTCGGCACCGACGACAGCCGGTACGGCGCCGTCGAATCGCGCGCGGAAGCTCGGGCCTGCGCCGCGCTCTTCCGCGACCACCGCGATCAGCTGGATGGCATCATCGTCACCCTCCCCAACTTCGGCGATGAGAGCGCCGTCGCCGAAACGCTCCGCCTCGCGGGGCTCAACGTGCCGGTGCTCATCCATGCGTGGGCCGACACCCCGTCGCGCATGAGCATCCAGTTCCGGCGGGACTCGTTCTGCGGCAAGATGTCCGTCTGCAACGCGCTCACCCAGTACGGGATCCCGTACTCGCTCACCTCGCTCCACACGCAGCCCATCGGCGCGGAGAGCCTGCGGCAGGACCTGCACTGGTTCGCCGCCGTCTGCCGCGTGGTGCGGGGGCTCAGGACCGCGCGCATCGGCGCCATCGGCACGCGCCCCGCCGCGTTCAAGACCGTGCGGTACAGCGAGAAGCTCCTCGAGGCGAGCGGCATCTCCGTCGAGCCCGTAGACCTCTCCGAGATCCTCGGTCGCGTCCGCCGGCTAGGCGACGACGATCCTGCCGTCCGCACCAAGCTCGATCAGATGACTGCCTACGTGCCCACCGATGGCATTCCCCAACCGGCGCTCCTCAAGATGGCCAAGCTCGGCGCCGTGATCGACGGCTGGATGCGGGAGGTGGAGGTCACCATCACCGCCATCCAGTGCTGGACCGCCATGGAGGAGTTCTTCGGCGTCGTGCCGTGCACGCTCATGAGCATGATGAGCAACGACCTCATGCCGAGTGCGTGCGAGGTGGACGTGTGCGGCACCGTGAGCATGTACGCGCTCGCGCTCGCCTCCCAGACGCCGAGCGCGCTCCTCGACTGGAACAACAACTACGGCGACGATCCCGACAAGGCGGTCTGCTTCCACTGCAGCAACCTGCCCAAGCACTTCTTCGAGGACGTCCGGATGGACTACCAGGAGATCATCGCGGGAACAGTGGGAAAGGAGAATACGTACGGCACCTGTGTCGGCCGGGTGAAGGCGGGGCCGATGAGCTATGCGCGCTTCTCCACGAACGACCGTACGGGGAAGATCCGCGGCTACGTGGGCGAGGGACGCTTCACCGCCGATCCGCTGACGACGTTCGGCGGTGCGGGCGTGGTCGAGATTCCGCGGCTGCAGGAGTTGCTGCGCTACATCTGCGCCAACGGCTTCGAGCACCACGTGGCTGCCAACCTGTCCTCGGTTGCTCGGGTGCTCGAGGAGGCGACCACGCGCTACCTGGGGTGGGATGTCCTCTGGCACCGGTAGCCCTTCGGCCGCGGTGACAGACCCGACGCTCGTTGCCGGGGTGGACTTCGGCACACAGAGCGTCCGCGTCTCCATTGTCGACAGCCGGTCAGGTCCCATCGGCACTGGGATCGCGGAGTATCCGGTCAACCGACGCGCGGGAGACCCGGACTTCGCCACGCAGTCGCACGCATCGCACATGGCGGCGCTCACAGAGGCGATGCGCGCCGCCCTGGCCGACGCGCACGTGGACGGCACTCGCATTGCGGCCCTCGCCCTCGACACCACGGGATCCACCGTCATTCCAGTCGGCGACGGGCTCACGCCGCTCGACGAGTACTACCTCTGGTGCGACCACCGCGCATCGGAGGAAGCCGCACGCATCACCGAGGTGGCGCTGGACACCGGCGTGAGCGCCATCGAGCGGTGCGGCGGCGTGTACTCCTCCGAATGGGGCTTCGCCAAGCTGCTGCACTGGCTGCGCCACAACCCCACTCGCCGCAATGAGCTGGTGACCGCACTCGAACACTGCGACATGGTGGCCGCCACGTTGTGCGGCATCACCGACCCGGCACAGCTGCCGCGCAGCGTGTGCGCCATGGGGCACAAGTGGCTCTGGCACGCCGATCTGGGTGGCTTTCCCGCTGACGATTTCTTCCGCGCGGTCGACCCGTTGCTGGCCGGCATCGGGAAGCGGCTCGCGGGATGCTACCAGACGTCGGACCACGTGGCCGGCCGTCTCACGGCCGACTGGGCCGGAAAACTCGGCCTCTCACCTGGCATCCCGATTCCTGTGGGGGCCTTCGATGCCCACTGGGACGCGATGGGGGCGGGCGTCGCCGAGGGCGACGTGGTGAACGTCGTCGGGTCGTCCACCTGCATCATCGCGATCGCCGCTCGCACGGCGTGCGTGCCGGGGGTGTGCGGCGTGGTGCAGGGATCGGTGCATCCGTCGTATGCGGGTATCGAAGCCGGCCTCTCCGCTACGGGCGACATCTTCGAGGCGATCGCCACGCGCGCCGGCACGACGGTGGGCGCCCTGTCGGTTGGCCTCGACAGCTACCGTGCCGGCCAGACGGGGCTGCTGCGCCTGACCTGGGACAACGGCGACCGCACGGTGCTGGTGAACCCGCGCCTGGGCGGCGTGACACTCGGCTGGAACCTGCAGCATACGGCGCAGGACGAGCTGTTCGCGGCCATCGAGGGAACGGCATTTCATACGCGCATCATCCTGGAGCGCATGAGCGAGCACGGCGTGCCGGTGCGCCGCGTCATCCAGGCGGGCGGCATCCCGCAGAAGAACGCGGTACTCAATCAGGTCTACGCCAACGTGCTGAACAAGCCGGTGCTCGTCCCGGAGCGCCCGATCACGAGTCTCGGCTCGGCATTGTTCGCGCTGCTGGCGGCTGGCGCATTCCCGACGCTCGAGGCTGCGCAGGCGGCGCTCTGTCCGCCGTACCGCACCGTGCACCCGGAGCCGGAGGGCAGTCGCGGCTATGCACGCCTCTACCCGATGTTCCGCGCGCTCTATTTCGGGCTCGGCAGCCCGGGTGCGGAGGCCGTCGCGGCCGGAGGGATTCTGCCGGAGCTCCGGGCGGTGGCGGCGGAGGCGCGCGCGGGCTGACGCCTGGCGGGCCGCACCGATCCTCTCCTCCTACACCGCGCCTACCCCGCGCTCGGCTGCCCGTAGTACGCGTTTGCCCCGTGCTTCCGCAGGAAGTGTTTATCCAGCAACGCGGGCCCGATGGGGGCCGCACCGGGGTTCAGCGCCGCCGTGTCGTAGGCCATGTGGGCCACCGTTTCCAGAATCGAGGCCGTCTCCACCGCATCCGAAACAGTGGGGCCCCAGCAGAAGCTGGCATGCCCCGCCACGAGCGCGGCCGGCATCTCCGCGGGGCTCAGCTCCCGGAACCGGCGGACGATGGCGTGCCCGGTATTCGCCTCGTAGCTGGCGGCAATCTCCTCATCCGCCATCGGCTGCGTGATCGGCACCGGCCCGTGGAAGTAGTCCGCGTGCGTGGTGCCCATGCACGGTATCTCGCGTCCCGCCTGCGCCCATACGGTGGCGTAGTGCGAGTGAGTGTGTACGATGCCGCCGAGCATTGGGAAGGCACGGTAGAGCACGAGGTGCGTCGGCAGGTCGGAGGATGGCCGCATGCTACCTTCGACGACGCGCCCGTCGAGGTCGGTCACCACCAGGTCCTCGGGACGCATGGTGCTGTACGGGACGCCGCTGGGTTTGATGACGACCAGTCCCTCCTCGCGGGCGAGGGCGCTGGCGTTCCCGAAGGTGTACAGGGCGAGGCCGCGACGGGACAGCTCGACGTTGGCCCGAAGGACCTCAGCACGCAGCGTGGCAAGCATGGGAGTCGGCATCCTGGCGGATGGAGCGGAGGGGCACGGAGCGATGCCGGCGCGGCCATCGCGGTTGCGCGTGGGCGGAGTAATAGCCCGCCCAGGATGGAGCGTCAAGAGCCGTGACGTGATGCGGGGCACCATGTCGCGATTTGACGGCGGTCACTGCATGGTATACTGTATCCAAAATTAACTGATGAACCTGCTCTGACATACCACCTGTGCCGGCACGCCCATGGTGCGGCCGTTGGCACGCCGGCGGCACGGCTGGCGATGAGCGGGCGGACAGCGGAGGGCTCGCGCCATGACGGATGGTCTCACTCGCAGAGACGTGTTGAAGAGCCTGGGATGTGCCGGCGCCGGCGCGTTGCTGGGCGTGCAGCTCACACCGGAGGCCGCACACGCGCGCGGCGCTCTCACTCTGCGCGGCCGCACCGTGGAGATCGTCGTCACGCCGGCGAGCGCGAGCACGGTACGGATCACCATTGCGCCGCTGGTCAACGGCGCGCCGCAGCCCGTTCCCCAGGACGGCTCGCTGGTCCGCCAGGTGCTGGGGACCCCGGTTGCCCGCATCGCCTCCCTGTCCGCACTGCAGCGCGTGCGCGCGGGCGACCTCATTGTCACACTGTCGCCGAACCCGCTCACCGTGCGCGTGGACTCCCAGGATGGCCGGACGATCCAGCAGCTGCACATCGACGAGGCGACGGGAACGGTCACCTTCCCGCTGGGCGACGGCCCTGTCTTCGGCCTGGGCGAGGGGGGTCCGCAGTTCGACCGCCGCGGCGCGCGCTACCGGATGCACAGCGGGCAGGGCGGCTACGAGTTGCGCACGCATGGCGGCCGCGTGCCCATCCCCTGGCTCATCGGCACGGCCGGCTGGGCGATGTTCATCCATCATCCCTACGGAACGTTCGACCTGACGGGCGCGGACGGCCGCTTCGCCCCAGGCCTCCCCCGCGGCCCGCGTGGCGCGGGCGGTGACGATGATCGAGAACGCCCGGCCGATGTGGACGAGGCGCTCCCTCTCGACCTCTTTGTCGTGGGCGCGCACGAGCCCACGGAGGTCATGCGCGAGTATGCGCGGCTCACTGGGTATCCGGAGGTTCCGCCGCTCTGGGCGTTCGGCTATCAGCAGTCGCATCGCACCATCACCAGCCGCGACGTGGTGATGTCGGTCGCCCGCACCTTCCGGGAGAAGCATCTGCCGTGCGACGCGCTCATCTACCTGGGCACCGGCTTCGTGCCGTCCGGGTGGAACACGGCCAACGGCTCGTTCGAGTTCAACCCGCGGGTCTTCCCCGATCCGCAGGCCATGCTGAACGAGCTGCACCAGGAGCACTTCCGAGTGGTGCTCCACGCTGTGATTCTCACCCGCTCCCTGCACGGCACGGTGCGCGACACGTGCAACGTGGCGCGCTTCGACGACACCGAGGCGGCATGCTACTGGGACGAGCACCGGGCGCTGCAGGCGATGGGCGTGGATGGATGGTGGCCGGATGAGGGCGATGCGCTGAACCCTGCGTCGCGCCTGACGCGCATCCAGATGTACTGGGAAGGGCCGCAGCTGGACGCGCCGCACGTGCGCCCCTACGCCCTCCACCGCAACGGCTACGCGGGGATGCAGCGCTACGCGCCCTTCCTCTGGTCGGGTGATGTCTATTCCACATGGGAGACGCTGCGCACGCACGTGCCCAACGCCATCAACACCTCGCTCACCGGCATTCCCTACTGGGGCACCGACACCGGCGGCTTCGTGCCCACCAAGGAGTTCACCGCGGAGCTCTACCTGCGCTGGTTTCAGTTCAGCGCGTTCTGCACCCTGTTCCGCTCGCACGGGCGCACCTGGATGCTACGACTCCCGTGGGGCTGGGACACCGGCGAGCTCGGCCCGCCGGAGATCAGGAACTACGGCGGCGCCGCCGATCCCGACCCGAGCGAGCTGCACAACCCCACCGTCGAGCCGATCTGCCGCAAGTACCTCGAGCTCCGCTACCGCCTCATGCCCTATCTCTACACCGCGGTCCACGAGGCACACCGGACGGGCCAGCCGATCATCCGGGCCCTCTGGCTGCACTACCCCGACGATGCGCAGGCCGTCGCGCGGGGCGATGAGTATCTCTGGGGCCGCGACATCCTGGTGGCGCCGGTCACGGAGGCGGGCGCGGCGTCGCGCCGGCTCTACCTCCCGCGTGGCGCGTGGTACGATTTCTGGACGGAGCAGAAGGCGGACGGCGGCCGGGAGGTCGCTCGGCCGGTCGACCTGGCGACCATGCCACTCTACGTGCGCGCTGGCGCCATCATCCCGCTGGGCCCGGTCAAACAATACACGGCCGAGCGGGTGGATGGCCCGCTCTCGCTGGTCGTGTATCCGGGTGCCGACGGCGCGT
>DASUKA010000172.1:0-2898 GCA_036278935.1 Gemmatimonadaceae bacterium | reverse complement strand
GACATCGTCTTCGTCTGCGCGCTCGGACAGATCACCGGCACGGATCCTCACCGCGGCGTCTTCCGCACCGAGGACGGCGGCACCACATGGAAGCATGTGCTCTTCGTGAACGACTCCACCGGCTGCTCGGGGCTCAGCATGGCCGCGCACGACCCGAACGTGCTCTTCGCCGGCGCCTGGCAGGTGATCATGCACACCTGGGCGGAGCAGAGCGGCGGTGCCGGAAGCGGGGTGTACGTCTCGCGCGATGGCGGCACCACCTGGACGCGCATCCGCGATCCGGGGCTCCCCAAGCCGCCACTCGGCAAGATCGACGTCGCCGTGGCGCCCTCCGACTCCAAGCGGGTCTATGCGCTCATCGAGACGTATGACCAGGGCTCGCTCTGGCGCTCGGATGACGGCGGACACGCCTGGCGCTCCGTGAGCTGGGACCGGCGGCTCATCGGGCGCGCCGGCTACTACACACGCATTGCCGTCAATCCGGTGAACGAGGATGAGGTGCTGGTGGCGAACAGCAGCTTCCATCGCTCGCTGGATGGCGGGCTCACCTTCCCCATCACGGATCGTGGCTGCGGCGACTGCCACGCCATCTGGATGGACCCCCTCGACCCGGACCACTGGGCGACCTCGGGGGATGGCGGTGTCGGCATCACTCTGGATCACGCGAAGAACTTCACCCGCGTGAGCCTTCCCATCGGTCAGATGTACCACGTGGCGGTGGACAATCAGGTGCCGTACTGGATCTACACCAACCGGCAGGACGACGGCACCATGCGCGGGCCGAGTGATGCACCCGCGCCGGTGGCGAACGTGCCGTCGTATTACCGGGGGTGGGGAATCGGAACCGGCGTGCCCGGCGGAGGTCCAGCTCGCCAGCCCGGCAGCCGCGGCGGCAGGCGCAGTCCGTTCGGCGGCCGCCGGCAGTCCGCGAGCTGGGAGGGTGGGCTCGGCGGGTGCGAATCCGGCTTCACGCTCCCCAAGCCGGGCGATCCGAACATCATCTGGGCCAGCTGCTACGGCGATGAGGTCACACGCTACGACGCGCGGCTGGGAGAGGCGCGCTCGGTCAGTCCGTGGATCCACACCCTCGATTCACCGCCGAACGAGCTCAAGTACCGCTGTCACTGGACCCCGCCGCTGGCCATCGATCCGTTCGACCCGAGCACCGTCTACTATGGCTGCCAGGTGATCTTCAAGACCACCAACCAGGGGCAGAGCTGGACGGTCATCAGTCCGGATCTCTCGACGCACGACTCCACCCGCATCGTCTCCTCAGGCGGCATCAACGCCGACAATCTGGGCCAGTTCTACGGCGAGGTGGTGTTCGACATCGCGCCTTCCACCATTCAGCGCGGGCTCATCTGGGCGGGGACGAACGACGGCCAGATCTGGTATACGAAGGATGGCGGCGGCCACTGGACCAACGTCAGCGGGAATGTGAAGGGGCTGCCGGACTGGGGGACGGTCCGCAAGATCCAGCCGTCGTACTTCGACCCGGCCACCGCGTACGTGGCGGTGGATGCGCACCTGGTGAACGACCACCGCCCGTATGTCTTCAAGACCACGGACTTCGGGCAGACGTGGACGGCCATCACCAGCAACCTGCCGGCCACCGATCCGCTCGACTACGTGATGGCCGTGACGGAGAATCCCAACCGCCGCGGGATGCTCTTTGCCGGCACCGGGCACGCCTTCTACTACTCCCTGGACGACGGCGCGCACTGGACGCACTTCGACAATGGATTGCCGGCGGCGCCGGTGTCGTGGATCACGCCGCAGAAGCGCGCGCACGACATCGTGATCTCCACCTACGGGCGCGGCATCTTCGTGCTGCGCGACATCACGACGCTGGAGCAGGCGGACAAGGTGCCCGCGAACACCCTCGCCTATCTCTACGCGCCGCGCCCCGGCGTTCGGCAGAGCCGGAGCGGGAGCGCCGAGTTCCTCTACACGCTCAAGTCGGCGCCGAGGAAGCCCGTGCATCTCGAGATCCTGGACGCGGGCGATACGGTCGTGCGCTCGATGCAGGTGATGAGCCATGCGGGGCTCAACCGCGTGATGTGGAATCTGCAGTACGACGGACCCAAGCAGGTGGCGCTGCGCACCAGGCCGCCCGGCAATCCGCACATCTGGGAGGAGGCGCGCTTCATCGGCAAGCAAACGCGCCCAGTGGTGCACTGGGGCATTGAGGGCGCGGTTCGCAACGGGCCCATCGCGGCGCCGGGCCACTACACCGTGCGCCTGACCGTGAATGGCAAGACCTTGAGCCGGCCGTTCGATATTGTGAAGGACCCGGCCATCACCACGTCGGATGCCGACCTCGTGGCCTCCACGCGCACGCAGGTGCGCATTCGCGACCTGATGGACACGACGGTGAGCATGATCAACCGGCTGGAGACCATGCGCAAGCAGATCGAGGACCAGCTCGCGACGCACTCGGGGGATGCCGCGAAGGCGCTCACGGGGCTGGACTCGACGATGATGAACGTGGAGCTGCAGCTCCTGTCGCGCTCCTCCATGCAGAGCGACGACAAGTGGTACGTGGAGTCGTACAAGAGCTACCTGCAGCTCGTCTGGCTGAGCGGTGAGGTGGGGCTGGGCGCGGGGGATGTGGCGGGGGGCGCTGCCCATCGCCCGACGGAGAGCTCGCTCTCGTGGCTGGCGAGCATCGCGTCGCACGTCGACGCCACCAGGTCGGCGTTCGAGAATCTGGTGCAACACGAAGTGCCGGCGTTCAACACGTCCATGGCCGGCAAGGTTTCCCCGATCACCACGGGCGAGCCGGGGAGCAAGGCGGGTCGTGGGTCGTGAGTTATGAGTTGTGGCTGGTGAGAGGCGTATCTGTTTCATGAAGGGGGAGTGATGAGAGGCATGCGGGGAGTCGCACTCGCCGTGCTG
>DASUKA010000171.1:0-59564 GCA_036278935.1 Gemmatimonadaceae bacterium | reverse complement strand
CTGGAACGACCGCCCACGCGCGACGAGCACGACGGGAACGATCACATCGCAGAAGTGATTCGCTGAGTCGCCGGCCCGGCTCGACAGGCGTGGTCGGCACGGCTCGTCACGAGATGCACTCTCGGGCGAGCCGTGCCTGTGCTCCGCGCTCCGCACACGATACCCTTCTCCTCCTAACACTATGCACGTCCTGATGCCCCCGGCCGCGCGCGCGGCCGGGCTGCTTGCGGTATTCATCATACTCCCGACATTCCCGGCGGACGCAACGGCACAGCAGGCCGCGGCACAGCTGGATACGGTCCAGGTGACGGTCACCTCGCGCGCGTCGCCGTCGCTCGCCACGCCCGCGCGATCGGTGCAGGTGATTACTCGCGCGGAGATCGAGCGCACGCCAGCCCGCACCATCAGCGATGTGCTGGCCATGCGGCTCGGCGTGGACGTCCGCAGCCGCTCGCCGGCCCAGGCGGATCTCTCCCTGCGCGGCTCTTCCATCGAGCAGGTGCTCGTGCTGGTGGACGGTGTGCGCATGAGCGATGCGCAGGCGGGGCATTACGATCTGGACCTCGCGGTGCCGCTGGACCTGGTGCAGCGCATCGAGGTGCTGCGCGGCACCGGCTCCACGCTGTACGGGCCGGACGCGGTCGGCGGCGTGATCAACATCATCACCCGGCGGGATTCGGCGTTCGCGAGCGCCCGGCTGCGGAGCGGGAGCTTCGGCACCGTCGGCGCGTCTGCTGTCGGGGGAGATACTCTGAACGGCGTCGGCGTGCAGGGGGGCGCGAACATCGCGCGATCGGATGGAGACCGGTCGGGTACCGACTACCGCATCGGGCAGGCCCATCTGTCGCTCGATCATGCCGCCGGATCGGGGCGTGTGCGCGCCGAGTTGGGTCTGGGCATCCGCAGCTTCGGGGCCGCGGATTTCTACGGGGCGTTTCCGTCCTCGGAGCGAACGGGCACCAGTACCGCCTCGCTCCGTTACACATCCGATCCCTCGGCGCGCTGGCGCCTGAGCGCCACTGCCAGTGCGCGCCGGCATACCGACCGCTTCACGCTGGTGCGCGACAATCCCGCGATCTACGAGAATCATCATCTCTCCTGGCAGACAGCGGGCGAAGCAGTGGCGCGCTATGCAGCATCGCCCTCTGCCGCGCTGGCGTTCGGCACTGATGTGCGCGATGACCAGCTGGCGAGCGACGGGCTTGGCCATCATCGCGAGGAGCTGGGCGCGCTGTTCGCGGAGGCAACGCTCGGCAGGGCGCGCGGCGCGAGCCTGGATGCGGGCGTGCGCGTCGACTGGTCCTCGCGCACCGGCCATTTCGTGTCGCCTTCGGTGGCAGGCGCGGTGCCGCTCGCCCACGACCTGTGGCTTCGCGGCTCGGTTGGCCGTGGCTTCCGCGCACCCACCTGGACGGAGCTCTATTATCGCGATCCGGAGAACGTCGGCGATCCCTCGTTGCATCCGGAGACGTTCACGGCGGGGGAGGTGGGGCTTCGGGCGATCCCGGCGGGCCGCGTGCGGCTCGATCTCGCCGTCTATGCTCGGCACGCGGACGACCTCATCGACTGGGCCAGGCCCGCCGCGGCGCCCGACTCCACGCCATGGCACACGAGGAACGTCGAATCGGCAACGTACCACGGGGTCGAGCTCGACGCCGACGTGCCGCATCTGCTCGGTGCCGACTGGACGGTGCACGCATCAGGGCTCGCATTCGATGCGCACGGTGCAGACGGTACCACCGGGAAGTACGCGCTCCGGCCGCTCACACACTCGATAGGGCTCACGGTCACCGCACCGGTGGATGTGGGCACGCGCGCGTCGCTCGATGTGCGGGATGCCCGGCGCGTGGGGGAGCGCGCACATTTCGAGGCGAACGCCCGGCTCACGCACGAGTGGGCGCACGCATGGGTGCAGTTGGACGTGCTCAACATTACCGGAGTCGAGTACCTGGATGCGTCCGTGGAGCCGGTGGCCGGCCGCGCGCTGTACATCGGGATGGGATGGCGGGAGTAGGAGTCGGCCCGCTTACTGATTCATCGACCCAGGGTGCGGCGTTGGGGGAACGGCTTCCGACGCCGCTCCTGGTTCCCGACTCTCCGAGAGCGCCTGTGCCTCGATTCCGCGGGTCGGCCCGCTCCCCCAAGAGCAGCGATCGGCTCTCGTAGCCGAGCAGGCCGGCGACCCCCACGAGCACGAGTCCAATGAGAATGGACGCGATGCCATCCAGGAGCGGCAGATCCAGCACGTGGCTCAGCAGCACGCCGGCGAACGCGATCAGTATGCCGATGAGATCCGCGGCGTTCTCCAGCAGCACCGCGGCGGTGGTCATATCGCGGGTGACCCTGAGCGCCTGCCAGATGCTCGTTGTGCCGGCGTCCTTCCGGAATTTGCGCCACGCGACAGCGAACGAGCCTCCTTCGAAGACCGTGGCGACCCCGAGCACAACATAGCTCCACGTGGCACTTCCGAGCGGCTCCGGACGGAGAACGTGCGTGATCCCGTTATGGATGGAGAGCCCCCCGCCGACGGCGAAGATCAGCAACGCCACGATGAAGGTCCAGAAGTAGACCTCGAGCCCATGGCCCAGTGGATGAGCGGGATCCGGCGGTCTGCGGGCCAGATGCTGGCCGAGCAGGAGCAGCAGTCCATCGCCCGTATCCACCAGTGAGTGGAACGCTTCGGCGAGCATGCCGGCGCTCCCGCTGATGGCGGCTGCGAAGAACTTCGCGGCCATGACAACGATGTTCGCGGCGATCTCGGCGTAGACGACGACTTGCGATTCCGATGCCACGTGCGCGGGGAGGAGGTCATGCGATCGCGTCGTGCGATCTCCGACTGCATGGAGCGCACGCGGCGGGCCACGAGGGCGCCGTGTGGCTCGCGACATCGGACAATTCGATGTGAAACGCGATGGCTGGTATGTGCCGTGCACGATCACGCTTGTGGTCGGCGCCTCCTCGGCAGCCGGTGACCAGGCCTCGTACACGCACAAGCTCGACCTTGGCGCGACTGTCACCGTGGATCCGTTCATCGCGCTGCCCCGGATCTCGTATCTGCACGGCGTCGGCGTGATCGGCGCGCTCGACTTTCGTGTCACCGGGCTGCCGAGCAAGGGGGACGAAGTGCCGAAAGGCGAGCGGGTATTCCTGAGCGGCGCCAAGCCGGCGGTGTTGAGCATCGGGCTCGATTTTCCCGTCGCACCACTCAGACCGATGTAACGAGTAGTGTCTGTCGCCGCCGCGATGCGGCCGTGCGCTTGTGCTTCGCACGTCGCGTGACGGCATCGGAATGGATTATGCCAATGCGAGTAGGACTGAGCAGCTTACGGGGAAACGGGATGGGAAGAGCGGGTCAATGGCAACGGGCAGCGGCCACCTGCGCCACGGTCGCCGCGCTCATTGCGTGCGGTCAGGAAAAGACCGTCACGCAGCAGGCGGCCGCCGGTGAGGTGACCACGCGCTCGTCCTCGTATGCTGCCGCACAGCGCGCACTCGTGCGGGCGATGGCTGACAGCACGCAGTGGCCCACGTACGGACGCAGCTACAGCAACGAGCGCTGGTCACCGCTCACCCAGATCAACCGCTCCAACGTCGGCAGGCTCCAGCTCGCCTGGGTGAACCACTCCGGCATCCCGCACGCCTCGGAGTCGAACCCCGTTGTGGTGAACGGCACCATGTACATCACCACGGCGCTGAACCATGTGCTCGCGCTCGACGCCGCTACCGGCGCCAGGAAATGGGAGTACGTGCATCAGTACAGCACGACGGCGGATTGCTGCTCCACGAACAACCGGGGCGTCGCCGTCTATGATGGCAAGGTCTACATGGGGACCGTCGATGCCCGGCTGGTCGCTCTGGATGCGAAGGACGGTCACACCGTGTGGAACGTCCAGGTGGGGGACAACGACCTGGGCTACCATCTCACCGGTGCGCCGACGGCCGTGGATGGGATGATCATCACCGGGGTGAGCGGCGGCGAGCAGGGATGCCGCTGCTACGTGGATGCCTATGATGCACGAACCGGCCGCCGCCTCTGGCGCTGGTACACCATCCCGAGCCCGGCACAGGGGGGATGGTGGGGCACGTGGCGCACGCACGACGAATGGGGGATGTCCTTCAACCGCGACATCGCGCGCGAGAAAGCGGATAGCGCCAAGTACGCGGATAGCTGGAAGCATGGCGGTGGTCCCATGTGGCATCACCCCGCGTACGATCCCGCCACCGGCACGCTCTTCCTGAACATCGGCAACGCCGCGCCGGATCTGAACGCCATCGGTCGTCCGGGGGACAATCTCTACACGGCCTCGATCGTCGCGTTGGACGCGAAGACGGGAACGCTCAAGTGGTACTACCAGGAAGTGCCGCACGACCGATGGGACTACGACGCGACCACGCCGCCAGTGCTCGTCACCGTACAGGATACGACCGGGAGGATGGTGAAGGCCGTCGCGGAGGCGGGGAAGGACGGCTTTGTCTATGTGCTCGATCGCGCCACGGGCAAGCCGATCCGGAAGTCGCAGCCGTTCGTGCCGTTCGAGAACTACATGGCGAACCCGACGCCGCAGGGGGTCATCGTCAACCCCGGCACGCTTGGCGGAAGCGACTGGTCGCCCACGGCATACAGCCCGCGGACGGGCTACCTGTACATCAACGCCAACTATCTCCCGATGAAGGAACGGGCGACGGCGCAGACGTTCCGGCCACCTGCTCAGTATTGGGCCGGAAGCGTGGTGGCAGTGCCGGCCAAGCAGCAGTACGGGCTGTATGTGGCGCTGGACCTCAACACGGGGAAGATCGCGTGGCGCGACAGTCTGGCGAAGCCGACGATCAGCGGCTCGGTCGCTACCGCGGGCGGCGTCGTCTTCACCGGCCTCACTGGAAAGAAGTTCGTGGCCTACGACGCGCGCACGGGGCAGCAGCTCTGGAGCTACGCGACCGATGCCGGCGTGAACGCGCCGCCGATCACGTACGAGATCGACGGCACGCAATACGTGGCGGTGGCTGCCACCGGCATCGAGACGATGGACAGCCCGCGTGGTGATGAGACGCTCGTCTTCGCGCTGCCCGCGCAGGACCGCGCGGGACCGCAGCCGCGCGCGACTGGCGATACCGCACGCAGAGGAGGGGTGTGATGCGCCTGCCTGTTACGGCGTGCGCCGTGCTCCTGGCGCTCTGCATTGGCGCCCCGAGCGCATCGGGACAGCTGGTGGAGCGGCTGGGCAGTGGCAACCGCACCGTGGCGCTGGACGAGATGCAGCCCGACACGCTCCCTACGCTGCCCAAGGGAATGACCGTGCACGACATCGTCGCCGGCGATTCGGTGTTCCACGGCAAGGGGCATTGCTTCGTCTGCCATGGGTCGGAGGGGCAGGGACGCCCCGCGGCCGGTGATGCGCTGTCGGTGTCGCTCGCCTTCGTGCAGCCCGACTGGATGCAGATCGATTCGCTGGTGACCGCCGGCATCCCGGATGCGCTCACGCGATCGCCCATCCGCATGCCGCCCCGCGGCGGGAAGTCGGATCTCACACCGCAGGAGATCCGACGGGTGGCGGCCTATGTGTGGGCGATCAGTCAGACGCATGGCGAGCCGTGGCCTGGCGGGCATACGGAGCACACGAAGATGGTGCCATTGGGGGCGACGTATGGGACGGCGACCAGACGGCCGGTGATGCCACCGCGGAAGAAGCCGAGGTGAGCGCCACCGTGCACGGCCATGAGGACACGGGCCATTCCAATGCGAGGTGTCGGACGTGACGATCAGCGCGATGTCCCGCGCGCGAGCCGCTGTGGTGAGCGCGCTCTGCGTGAGCCTGGCGACGCTCGCCGGGCTCGCGCCCTGGACTCCGGTGCAGGCGCAGGCGCCGCATACGTCCAACTCAGCACACGTCCCGGCGTCGAGCGCGGGCAAGGTGCAGGGCGGCACGTCGGCGCCGGCCGCTCGTGACCCCACGAGCTACGGCTCGGCGGTTGGCGACATGCCGGAAGGCGGCCCGGGCGACTGGACGCTGCCGGGGCGGGATTACGCGTCGAGCCGCTACAGCCCGCTCGACCAGATCACGCCGCAGAACGTGAAGAGCCTGCACGTCGCGTGGACCTTCTCGACCGGCGTGCCCGATGGACACGAAGGGAATCCGCTCGTGGTGAACAACACGATGTACATCGTGACGCCGCTGCCGAATTATCTCTACGCGCTCGACCTCACGAAGCCCGGCGCACCGCTCAAATGGAAGTACGCGCCCAAGGTCAACATGGCCGCGCACGGCGAGGCCTGCTGCGACGCGGTGAACCGCGGCATGTCGTACACGCACGGGAAGATCATCTACAACACACTCGACGACCACGTCGTCGCGGTCGATGCGAATACCGGAAAGCAGCTCTGGAGCACGCAGATCGACAGCATCGAGGAGGGCGCGACGACGACCATGGCGGCGTTCGTGGTCAAGGACAAGGTGATCGTGGGGAACTCGGGCGCCGAGATGGGGGTGCGCGGGTTCGTGGCGGCGCTCGATGTCAACACCGGGAAGATCCTCTGGAAGGCGTACAGCACGGGACCCGACAGCGCGGTCCTCATCAACCCCGCCACATTCAAGCCGTTCTATCCGCAGCTCCGGGGAAAGAACCTCGGAGTCACCACGTGGCCGCCTGACCAGTGGAAGCGCGGTGGCGGAACGGTGTGGGGGTGGATCTCATACGATCCGGAGCTCGATCTCATCTTCTACGGCACCGCCAACCCCGGCGTGTGGAACGCGGACCAACGTCCCGGCGACAATCTCTGGTCCACGTCCGTCTTCGCACGTGACCCCGACACGGGCGAGGCCAAGTGGGCCTATCAGTTCACGCCGCACGATGCCTGGGATTACGACGCGATCATGGAGTTCATCCCGCTCGATCTCACGATCGATGGGAAGCAGCGCCACACCGTGTTCCACGTCGGCCGCAACGGGTTCGGCTACACCCTCGACCGCACATCGGGTCAGGTGCTCGTGGCGAACCCGTACCAGTACGTGAACTGGGCCACGGGGATCGACCTCAAGACCGGGCGCCCGCAGGAGGTGCCGTCAAAGCGCACGCACCAGGGCGTGAACACGCTCGACATCTGCCCGGCATCCATCGGTGCACGAGATGAGCAACCGGCCGCATTCTCTCCACGCACGGGGCTCATCTACACGGGGACGAACCACGCGTGCATGGATTACGAGGGGCTCGAGGCGGGCTACATCGCGGGGACGCCCTATCTGGGTGCGAGCGTCAAGATGTACCCCGGGCCCGGCGGCAATCGCGGCGAGTTCATCGCGTGGGATCCGGTGAGCGGCACGAAGAAGTGGGGGATCAAGGAGAAGTGGCCGGTGTGGAGCGGCGTGCTCGCCACCGGAGGCGATGTCGTGTTCTACGGCACGATGGATGGCTGGTTCAAGGCGGTGGACGCGAAAAGCGGGCAGCTGCTCTGGCAGTTCAAGACCGGCTCCGGCATCGTCGGCAATCCCATCAGCTACCTCGGTCCCGACGGCAAACAGTACATCGCCGTGTACTCAGGAGTGGGCGGATGGACGGGCGCCGTGGTACCGGGCATGATGTCGCCGGATGATCCGACCGCGGGGCTCGGCGTGTCGAGCCTCATGGGCGGGCTGCGCAAGGAGACCGCTCCCGGCAACATGCTCTACGTCTTCGCGCTCCCGTGAACATGGTACGGAGGGTGACTGGGGCCATAGGATCACTGGGAGTGATCGCATCGCCTCCCATCGATCGGACGCGAGCACATCGCCCGCCCATTCGGCGCGGGACGTGGACGCGCGGATGGCTCCTGGTGCTTGTCGGCGCCGCCGGGGCTTCCCTGCTTCCTCTCCTCGCGGGGTGCGGGGGCGCGGCGCGACCCATGTATGCAGCGGCCCAGGTCGCACCGGCGCCCGCCCCGCGCGACACGCTTCGCGTCTGCGCCGATCCGAACAACCTCCCCTTCTCGAACGCGAAGGAAGAAGGGTTCGAGAACAGGATCGCTACACTGATCGCCAACGCGATGCACGCGACCGTGGCATACACATGGTGGGCGGAGCGGCGCGGCTTCATTCGCAACACGCTGCGCGCGCACCGATGCGATCTCGTCACGGGCATTCCGGAACGGGACGACATGGTCCTCACGACCACGCCGTACTACCGCTCCACCTACGTGTTCATCACGCGCGCGGACCGGGGGCTGCACATCCACTCGCTCAACGATCCACGGCTGCATCAGCTCCGCATCGGGATGCATCTGATCGGCGACGATGGCAATGCGCTCCCGCCCGGGCTCTCGCTCTCGCGGCGCGGGATCATCCGCAATGTGAGAGGCTACAGCATCTACGGTGATTACTCGAAGCCCAATCCACCGGCCGCACTCATCGATGCGGTGGCCAAGGGGGACATCGATGTCGCGATCGCGTGGGGACCGCTGGCGGGCTACTTCGCCCAGCGCGAGCCGGTGCGGCTCGAGATCACTCCCGTCACGCCCGCCATCGACGGGCCGGCCGCGCACTTCGAGTTCGCCATCGGGATGGGCGTGCGACATGGCGATACCGCGTTCAAGGCGCGGATCGAGCGTGTGCTGCACGACAAGCACGCCGAGATCCAACGCATCCTCACCGCGTATGGGGTGCCGCTCGTGGAGCGGGATGGGCGCGTCGTCCTCGGATCGGATACCCATGGTCTCTGTGCCGTGAAGCCTGCGGAGGCAGCATGCGAGTAATGCGCACGATCGTGATCGAGGGCCTCGTGGTCGCGCTGGTGGCGACCGCGGGGTCATGCAAGCAGAACCGGATGTGGATGGCCAACGACCGCGTGTCGGGTGGCGCGGCAGGCCATCCGGTCGATTCCACGACCGTGGGCGTGATGCCAGGGCTCCATCCCGTCACCGCGTACGGTCCGCTCACCAACCCGTACGCCAACAGCTCGGCGGCGCGCTACCAGGGACGTCGGCTCTTTGTCTCGCTGAACTGTTCGGGCTGCCACGGCGGACACGCCGGTGGCGGGATGGGGCCGAGCTTGCGCGACTCGGTGTGGATATACGGCAACAGCGACACGCAGATCTTCGCGACCATCATGGAAGGGCGCCCTCTCGGCATGCCGGCGTGGGGCGCGTTGATTCCGAAGCCGCAGATCTGGCAGCTCGTCTCGTACATCAAGTCGTTGCGAACGCCGCAGGAGCCGGAGCCGCCGACCCCGCCGAGCATGCCGGAATCCGCGGTGGGGAGAACGGAGGAGTGAGGCGAGTCTCGCGGGCCGACTGGCGCATATGCCCCGGTGTAGGGCGCGCCGCGCGCACGAGCGCGATGTGGCTCGCCATGGCCGCGTGCGCCCGGGCACCGTCCACCCTCGGCTCGGCCAGTCAGCCCGCGCACCAGCTCACGGTGCTCCAGTGGTGGCTCATCATCATCGCGCTGGCGGTGGTGCTCATCATCGGGGTGCTGTTGCTCATCCCGTTGCGGCGCCGCATCCGGACGGTGGCCGATGCGCCGCTCACCTCCGGCGGCACGACCACGCCGATCATCATCGGGGTCGTGATCAGCGCCGCGATCCTGATCTTCGTGTTCATCTACTCGGCGGTCGTGCTCGTCGATGATGCGAAGCCCAGCACCGTGCCGCGCCTCGCGGTGAAGGTGACGGGGCATCGCTGGTGGTGGGAGGTGGAATACCTCGCCGCGGATTCCTCGAACGTGGACCAGGACGTCATGGGCGCGAACGAGATCCACATCCCGGTGGGTGAGCCGGTGCGTATCCTCGGCACCTCGGCCGACGTCATCCATGATTTCTGGGTGCCGCAGCTGCAAGGGAAGATCGACCTGGAGCCCGGGCGCACGAACGTGTTCTGGATCCGCGCGGACAAGCCGGGGCGTTACCGCGGGCAATGCGCCGAGTACTGCGGGCTGCAACATGCACACATGATCATCTGGGTGGTCGCGCAGAGCCGGCCGGAATTTGAGAAGTGGCTCGCGCGCGAGCGCGCTCCCGCGCCCGCACCCGCGACCCCGCTGGAGAAGGAAGGCCAGCAGGCGTTCCTCTCGGCGCCGTGCGTGCTCTGCCACACGATCCGAGGCACCGGCGCGGGCGGGGTGCTGGGGCCCGACCTCACACACATCGGCAGCCGACTCACGCTCGGCGCTGGCACGCTCACGAACACGCCGGGCAACCTCGCGGGGTGGATCGAGAACGCGCAGAGCATCAAGCCGGGCGTCGACATGCCGCGGCTCGATCTCCCCCCGGCGACGCTGCACAAGATCATCGCATATCTGGAATCCCTGAACTGATTCGGAGGCGGGAGTGGCGACGGCGACCATCGAAACCCGATTGCATCGACTCTGGGAGACGCCGAACGGTCTGTACGGCTTCTTGGCCAGCACCGACCACAAGGCCGTCGGCCGGCGCTATCTCGTCACCGCCTTCGTCTTCCTGGCTGCGGGCGGCGTGGAGGCGATGGTCATGCGGGCGCAGCTCATCAAGCCCGCGAACCACTTGCTGAGTCCGGAGGCGTACAACCAGCTGTTCACGATGCACGGGATGACGATGATCTTCTGGTACGCGTCGCCCATCCTGTCCGGCATCAGCAACTACTTCTTCCCGCTCTGGATCGGCGCGCGCGACTTCGCCTTTCCGCGGCTGAACATGTTCAGCTACTGGACGTACCTGATGTCGGGAGTCGTACTCTACACCGGCTACATCGCGGGCGTCGCGCCGGACCGCGGCTGGTTCAACTACACGCCGCTCGCGGGCCCGCTCTACTCGCCGGGGCTCAACGAAAACTTCTACTGCATCGCGTTGCTGCTCCTCACGGTGTCCACGACCGTGGGCGCGATCAACTTCATCGTCACCGCATTCAAGCTGCGCGCGCCGGGGATGTCGGTGGGGCGCATGCCGTTGGCGCTCTACGGCACGCTCACGGCGTCGTTCGCGAACGTCTTCGCGCTCCCGTCACTCAGCGTCTCCCTCACCTACCTGTACCTGGAGCACCGGTTCGGCCTGCACTTCTTCGACGTCGCCGCCGGCGGTCGTCCGCTGCTGTGGCAGCACCTCTTCTGGATCTTCGCGCACCCGTGGGTCTACATCATCATTCTCCCGGCGCTGAGCTTCGTGTCGATGATCGTCCCCACCTTCTCACGCCGCCCGATCATCGGCTACACGTGGAACGCGCTTGGCGTGGTGGCCACCGGCGTGCTGGGCTTCGGCGTGTGGGTGCACCACATGTTCGCCACCGGGCTCCCGCCCATGGCGATGTCGTTCTTCATGGCCGGAAGCATGGCCGTCGTGCTGCCGAGCGCGATCTCGATCTTCGTCTGGCTCGTGACCATCTGGCATGGGCGGCCGGTGATGTCGACGGCGATGCTCTTCGTGTTCGGCTTCATCTTCCTGTTCGTGATCGGCGGAGTGGACGGCGTGTTCACCGGCTCGATCCCCGCCGACTGGCAGGTGACCGATACCTACTTCGTGGTCTCGCACATCCACTACGTGCTGATCGGCATCAATGTCTTCCCGATACTCGCCGCATTCTACTACTGGCTGCCGAAGATCACCGGGCGCCTGATGAGCGAGCGGCTCGGGAAGTGGAACTTCTGGGTCATGTTCATCGGGATGAACGTCGCCTTCTTCCCGATGCACAACCTCGGCCTCCTCGGGATGCCGCGGCGCATCTACACGTACCAGGCGGGGCTCGGGTGGACGGCGACCAACGTCGTCGTGTCGATCGGCGCCTACGTGTTCGCGCTCGGCGTGCTGCTCTTCGTGCTGAACTTCTTCTGGAGCCTGATCGACGGACCGGTCGCCGGCCCGAATCCCTGGGACTCGGCCTCGCTCGAGTGGGCCACGTCGTCGCCGCCGCCGCCATACAACTTCGCCGTGATCCCGACCGTACGCAGTCGTGACCCGTTGTGGGAGGAGCGGTTGGGCCTGGGCAAGCGGAGCGAGGTGTTCGAGGGCCCGGTGATCAGCGATGAGGAGAAGGTCACGATGGGGACCACACCGCTCGACGGGATGCCGCAGCAGGTAATGCGCTTCCCGGAGGACTCGGTCTACCCGTTCCTGACGGCGTTGTCGCTCGCCGCGATCTGCTATGGACTGATCCTCGGGCTATGGGGACTCGCGCTTGGCGGCGCGGTGTTCGCCTTTTTCTTCGTGACCGGATGGCTCTGGTATGCGCCACAGCCGGTGGAGGTCTGAGCATGGCGACGACCATCGTGCAGCCGGGCGGCACGCCGCCAGCGATCACGCTCCCCGTCAACGGAAGGCCGCACCACACGGCTGGCTGGTGGGGGATGGTGCTCCTCATCTGCACGGAGGCGGCGCTCTTCGTGTTCCTGCTGTTCAGCTACTTCTATCTCGACGCGCAGAACACGACGTGGCCTCCGCCGGGCCCGCCGGACATCACCCTCGCGGTGATCAACACGATCCTCCTCGTGGTGAGCAGCGTCCCGGCGCGTCTGGGTATGAAGTCCATCCGCCGCGATTCGCGCGGCGGGCTCAGCGTCTGCATCATCGTCACGATGCTGATGGGGATCGCGTTCCTCATCATCGAAGCCATCGAATGGAGCCAGAAGACGTTCACGCCGCAGACGGACGCCTACAGCTCGCTCTTCTTCACGATCACGGGCTTTCATTACGCGCATGTGACGGTGGGGCTGCTCATGCTCCTGGTGATCCTGCTGCGCAACCGGGCCGGCCACTTCAACGCACGGCGGCACCTGGCGGTGGAGAACACGATGCTCTACTGGCACTTCGTTGGCGTCGTCTGGCTCTTCGTGTTCACCACGTTCTACATCACGCCGCACTGGTGGCGGTGAGGAGGGAAGGCGATGACGACCGCACTGCGCGTGGAGAGTCACCCGCCCGTGATCGGGTACGGGGCGCTCTGGTTCGGGATCCTCGCCGCGCCGCTTGCGTGGAGCCTGCTCCTGGTCGTGAACTACGCCATGGCGGCGCAATCGTGTGCGCCCGAGGGGATGGTGCTCAACCACCCGCTCTTCGCCAGCGTGCGCCTCTTCGAGGGAATGCTCTCGCTCGTCGCCCTCGCCATTGCGGTCGCGGGGCTCGTCACCGCGATCCGCAACCGTGTGGTCTCGAGCAATGCGGAGGTGCCGCACGATGTGGTGTGGAACCGCGTGCACTTCATGTCGCTCTTCGGGATCGTGGTGAGCGCGTTGTTCGTGAACGGCATCGTGCTGCACGGGCTCGGTGTGGTCCTCATCCCATTGTGCTGGTGAGATGGTGACCCACGCGGCGTACGGCGTCCTCCGCGAGTGGAGCTTCGAGCCGGTGACGATCGCCGGCCTGGCGCTCGCGAGCGGGCTCTACGCGCGCGGGCTGCACCGCCTGTGGCACGAGACGGGACGCGGGCGCGTCGTCACGCGGTGGCAAGCCTGGTCGTTCTGGCTGGGGATTGCATCGCTCGTCGTCGCCCTGCTCTCGCCGCTCGACACGTTGGGCGACCAGCTGTTCGCGGCGCACATGATGCAGCATCTCATGCTCATCGTCGTCGCGGCGCCGCTCATCGTGATCGGCGCGCCGCTCCTGCCCTGTCTCTGGGCGTTCGACAAGCCGGTGCGTCAGGCGATCGGCCGCTGGTGGCATCGCCGGCGCGGGCTTCCGGCGGTGGCTGCTGCGCTCACCACGCCGGTGGTGGCGTGGGTGCTGCACACAAGCGCCATCTGGGGATGGCATCTGCCCGGACCGTACGGAGCGGCGCTGGGCAGCGAGTGGATACACGCGCTGGAGCACGCGAGCTTCTTCGGCACCGCGCTGCTCTTCTGGTGGGTGGCCATCGTGCCGAGTGGGCGCCGGCAGTTGGGCTTCGGCCTGGCGATGGCGTACGTGCTCACCGCCGGAATGCAGATGTCCGTGCTCGGCGCGATCCTCACGTTCGCGCACGGCGTCTGGTATCCGGCGCAATCCACGGCCGCACAGGCATGGGGACTGACGCCGCTGGAGGATCAGCAACTGGCCGGGATCATCATGTGGGTCCCCAGCAGCTTCGCGTATCTCGCGGCCGCCTCGTGGCTGTTCGTCGAGTGGATCAGGACAGGGCAGCCGGAAACGATGCACCGTGGTGAGGAATGGATCGGGTATTGAAGGGAGGATGCATTATGAGGCAGGACCGGCAGCACCATGGAGCAGTCGCCTGGATCGGTCTCCTGACAGCGCTCGGCTGTGCCATGCTGCTGTCCGCCTGTCACAGTGAGCCCTACCGGCTCGTGCCGGGCGGCGACCCGGGGCAGGGGAAGAAGGACATCGTGGCCTACGGCTGCGGCTCGTGTCACACGATTCCGGGGATCACGAATGCGCAGGGCACCGTCGGGCCGCCGCTCTACTTCTGGGGTCGTCGGAGCATCATCGCCGGTGAGGTGCCGAACACGCCCGACTGGCTCGTGCGATGGATCGAGATGCCGCAGGCGATCGAGCCCGGCACCGACATGCCGAACCTCGGCGTGACGGAAGGCGAAGCGAAGAATATCGCGGCCTATCTGTACACGCTGCACTGAACGCGTGCGACCGTCTATTCATCAACGCCCAGTCCCTCTTCCAGCCGTCCGCCGCCTTCGTACGTTCGGTTCTTCTGGTACTGCCGCGCCGCCCAGACTTCCGTGCTGGTGTTCTTGATGATCGAACCCACCACCACGATGGCGGTGAGGTGGAAGAGGCGATCGCTGTGGGGCGCGGCTTCGCTCACCAGCATGATCGCATAGACAGCCGATGCAAAGCCGCGCGGACCGAACCAGGCAGCGGTGAGCCATTCGCGGCGCGTGAGCTGACTGCCGAGCATCGCGAGGGCGAAGGCGATCGGCCGCGCGAACAGAATGGTGACGAGCGCGAATACGTACCCATCCACCCCCACCTCGCGCAGGAAGTTGGGAGAGATGAAGGCGCCGAACAGGAGCAGCGTGGCCAGCTTGAGCA
Source organism: Gemmatimonadaceae bacterium (assembly GCA_036278935.1). GTDB lineage: Bacteria > Gemmatimonadota > Gemmatimonadetes > Gemmatimonadales > Gemmatimonadaceae > DASSNR01. The sequence continues at coordinate 44,654 of DASUKA010000171.1, read as the reverse complement.
GATCGGAGATCGTGCTGCCGATGGTCTCGAACATCCGGCCGATCTCGGGGGCGATCGTCGCCATGGTGACGCCGGCGGCGAAGGCCGCCAGGAAGACGTTGCCGTGCGCCACCGCGGCCAGCACCACGGCCAGCAGCCCGAAGCCGAACGCTTCGCGGGGATGGTACTCGGCGGCGATGGTCACGAAGCGAAAGCGGCCGATCCGGATGAGTACCAACGGGACGATCACGCCGATCGCCGTACCCAGAATCGGCTCGCCCACCAACCTCGGCACGACGACCGGTTCTCCCTTGGAGAGCGCGAGGAAGAGGAGCACGGCGGGAAGGGCGAGGCCATCGTTCATGCCGCTCTCGATGTTCAGCATCGAGCGCACGCGCTCGGGGATCGCCCGCAATGCCACAATCGCGCTCGCGAAGACGGGATCGGTGGGGCTCAGGACGGCGCCCAGCAGCAGCCCCTGGAGCCACGGCACCTGGGCGACGAAATGCGCGAACACGCCGATCACGCCGATCGTGAGCGGAATGCCGAGGACGAGCGCGCGTGTCGGAAGCCGCCACCACCGCGTGAGCGTGCGTGCACTCAGCTTGAGCCCATCGCTCACCAGCACACTGAGGAGCGCGACCAGCGCGAATGACGAGACAATAGCATCGCTGGGCCGGACGCTGAGCAGGCCGAGCACCCCCGGCTCGGATACGAATCCCACGACGAGGAAGAGCACCGCGAGCGAGAGCGGGGTGCGATTCGCATAGCCCGACAGCAGGAGGGCGACCGCGTACGTGACGGCGAAGACGATGAGGAAGGTCGTCATCACGCCATCCACTGGCAATCGCGTGCCAGCACGGCGCATCGCGTCCTATGCGTGGTGCTGAGGCACATGCTGGCGCACCCCTTGCACGACAACGGGCGCATGGCGCGCTCGCGCCGCATGACTGACACGCTGGAGGGAGTGATGGCCGATCTCAACAACCCGAACGATCCGAACATCCGGAACACGCAGACGGACCGCGGCGCACGCGACCGGGCTGCGCGCGTAGTGAATGCGGACATGGAGGACCGCTACTGGCGCACGGCGTACGCCTCCCGTCCCTACGTCAAGGCGGACCGGGGGTACGAGTACTACCGGCCGGGCTATCAGTACGGCTGGGAGGCGGCATCGCGCCATCCCGACCGGAACTGGACCGATGTGGAGCCGAAGGTGCGGGGCGAATGGGACACCGCGGCCTCCAAGACCGGCTCCGCGGCGACGGGCATCTGGGACGAGCTGAAGGACGCCGTGCGCGACGGGTGGACGCATGCCAGGGATCTCGTCCAGGACCATGACACGGGCGCGCATCCATCCGGCGTGCGAGTGGAGCACGACTGAGGAGCGGCGCGGAATTCGCCTGATCCGTACCTGCGCCTGACCGGGAAGAACCGGCCGCGCGTGCGGCGAATTCCGCGGGGTACGCCGGGCGACTGGTTCGCCGGCCGGTTGCGTAGTATCTTGTGGCGCGGGGTGGCCCCACCGAGGGCGGCTCCGCGCCATCGTTCGTTGTCTGGCCTGTCTTCGGGATCGTCTTCGAGGCTCCGTCATGGTTACACGTCGCCGTCAGGGAATCGCCATTCTGGTGCTGTGGATCATCTATCTCGCGGCACTGCTCTTCATGATTTTCTTTTACGACGACCGATTCACGGTGCACTCGGATTTTCCGCATCTGCCTTTCTATGGGGCGGTGACGTGGTGGTTCTTCTTCCTGATTCCCGTCATCGGCATCACGTACGGGTACTTCAACGAGTGGAAGGACGAGGAACGTCGGTAGGCTGAACCAACCGGGGGCGCGCGGGGCGGGAAGCAGAGCAGGGCGGCTGGGATTGGCGAGCAGGACGAGCGCGGTGCAGGCCTTTGGGCAGGTGCCGCGCTTTCGCGTGCTGCTTCGGCCGCCCTATTGTAAGTAGGTACTTGCTTACACATCCGTTCCTGTTATCCTCTGCCTCATGGACCCTGACCGTGAGCATCATCGCCACGCTGGGCTGCACCCGCTGAGAGGACGCGCACGGCACTCCCCAGCCGCCATCCGGGAGCAACTCCTTCGCGCCGCACGCCACGTCTTTGCCACCGCCGGCTATCGCGGCGCCACCACGCGCCGCATCGCCCAGGAGGCCGGGCTCAGCGAGATCACGCTCTTCCGGCACTTCGGCTCCAAGGACTCCCTCATCCATGAGGCCCTCCGTGAAGCCGTCCCCGACGCGGACAGCGCCCGACTTCCCGACGTTCCCCAGGACCCCGAGCGCGAGCTCACCGTCTGGTGTCAGCTCCGCGCCACCCATATCCACAACCTCCGCTCCCTCATCCGCACCGCCATGGGCGAGATCGAGGAACACCCGGAGATCATCCCGCACGCCGGCCGATGCCCCGGCCTCGCCGCCCAGGAGCTGCGCGCCTATCTGGAGCGGCTGCGCGCGCAGGGGCGCGTCGACGCCGATGTGGATCCGGGCGTCGCGTCCGCCATGCTCATGGGCGCACTCTTCGCCGCCGCCATCGGACGCGACGTCATGCCGGAGGTGTACGGCCGCGACGCCGCATCCACCGTTTCCGCGTTCGTGAGGCTCTTTCTGCGCGGCATCGGCGCGGGGCGGCACGGTCCTCGCGCCAGCCGGGCGACTCCACACCCGCACAACGGGGCGGCGCGACGCTGAAACTCTCGATGCCCAACCCCGTACGAAACACCTCACCCCAGTGGAATTCGTAGCAATGATCGATCGATGGACCTGGTATCGAGTGACGCTGGCCCTCAGCGTCGTCCTCGCCGCCGGCGCTCCGGCGCTACTTGCCGCGCAGGGCGTGGCGCAGGAGCCGGAGGGTCGCGGCCACCGCCTCTCCCTCGATGACGCCCTCCGCATGGCGGAGCGCGTGAGTGAGCCGGTGGCCATGGCGCGCGCCGGCGTGCTGCGCTCCCGTGGACAGCAGAGCGTGGCGCGCAGCCAGTTCCTGCCGCAGATCTACGGCTCGGCGCAGTACACCAGGACGCTCAAGACGCAGTACGCCAGCCTTTCGACGAGCTCGTCCGACACGAGTACCGCGCCGCCGCCCCCGAACTGCTCCGCCTTCGTCGACAATCCGGCGTGGACGCCCCAGATGCGCCGCGATTCGATCAACGCGGCGGTCAATCGCGCGCTCCTCTGTCCCGCCGCCAACGGCGGCAATCCCTTCACGGGCATCCGGAATCTCCCCTTCGGTCAGGCGAACGCATATCAGCTCGGCCTCACCGTGACGCAGAACGTCTTCGCCGGCGGCCGCATCGACGCGCAGATCCACGAGGCCAACGCGGCACGTCAGACGGCGGAAGTGAACCTCGCCTCCGCGCGCGCGCAGCTGGTGATCAGCGTGGCCAGCGCGTACTACGATGCGGTACTGAGCGATCAGCTCGTGGCCATTGCCGATTCCACGCTTGCACAGGACGACCGGACGCTGAGTCAGACGCGACTCGCCGAGCAGGTTGGCAACGCGCCGCAGTTCGACCTGCTCACCGCGCAGGTCACGCGCAACAACCAGCTGCCCGTGGTCATTCAGCAGCGCGCCAATCGCAGCATGGCGTACCTCCAACTGAAGCAGCTGCTCCAGATGCCATTGGACGACTCGCTGGAGCTCACCAGCGATCTGAGCGACACTTCGTTCGTCCCGGGCACGACGCTGGCCGCGCTCGTCTCGAGTACACCGGACACAGCCACCGCCGAGCGGGCACCGGTGCGCGCGGCGCGCTCCACCGTGCAATCACAGCAGAGCGCGGTCACGGTGGCGCGCGCGCAGTACATCCCAACCCTTACCCTGTCGTCGTCGTACGGGCGGGTGGCATATCCACGGACAGGTCTTCCGTCGTGGGGCGACTTTCTGTCCAACTGGACGGTGAGCGCTGGCCTGCAAATCCCCATCTTCACCGGCGGTCAGATTCACGGCAACGTGCTCACAGCCAAGGCCGATCTTCAGCAGGCGCAGGCGCAGCTCCGGCAGACGCAGGAGTTGGCGGCGCTCGATACGCGCAACGCCATCGCACTGCTCCAGGCAGCGCAGGCCTCCTGGCAGGCGGTGAGCGGGACGGTGCATCAGGCCGTGCAGGCCTACCAGATCGCGGAAGTGCGCTATCGCGAGGGCGTCTCGACGCAGACGGAGCTGGCCGGCTCGCGGCTGCTGCTTCAGCAGGCACGCGCCAATCGCGCGCAGGCCGCCCGCGACCTGCAGGTCGCGCGGCTCCGCCTGGCGCTCATTCACGACCTTCCGCTCGGCGGCACCAACGGCCAGCCGGCCACGACGACGGCGGCGCCGGGCACCTCGCCGGCCACCCTGCAGCTCACGGTGCCGCTGACGCCGCAGCTGCCTGGACAGACCTCGCCGCCGGGGGCGCCCGGCGGCACGGTGGCCGCACGCCGCACGGGGGGAACTCCATGATCGGCACGCGCCGCCACACCAGCACGCGCGGGCGGTGGCGCCATGAGCGGGCGGGCATCCCGCTTCAGCTGTTCGCCGCGCTCGTGCTGGTCGCATCCGGGTGTGGTCGTGGGGGAGGGGCGTCCCCGAGCACCGCCGCGCAGGCGCGGCCTACGACCGTGGGGCAGGAGAACATCGCCGTCGTCGATTCCGGCGAAGTGCGCAGCGGCCCGATTCTCTCTGGCTCCCTGGAGGCAGAGCAGCGGGCGAGCGTCCGTGCGCAGGTGGCCGGGCAGGTGATGCAGACGTACGTGGACCAGGGCGACTCGGTGCATCGTGGCCAGCTGCTGGCGCGCATCGACGACACCGCGCTGCGCGAGGCTGCGCTCTCTGCACAGTCGGCGGTGCGGTCGGCGCAGGCGGCGCTCACCAATGCGCAGCGCGATCAGGCGCGCAACGAGCGCCTGTACAAGGCCGGCGCCATCGCGGAGCGCGATCTCCAGGCCTCGCAGCTGACTGTGAGCACGGCCAAGTCGGCGCTCGCCGACGCGCAATCACGCCAGGCGCTCGCGCAGCAGCAGCTCGACAAGACGACCGTGCAGGCGCCGTTCGCCGGTGTGGTGAGCACCCGATCGGTCAATGCGGGGGACGCGGTGCAGGTGGGCGCTGCCCTCTTCACGATTGTGAATCCCTCCAGCATGCGGTTGGAGGCCTCCGTGCCGGCCGCGCAGCTCAGCGCGCTGCGGGTGGGCGAGGCCGTGCGCTTCTCCGTCACCGGCTACCCCGACCGGACCTTCACCGGCCACATCAGCCGCATCAGCCCCACCGCCGACTCGGCCACGCGGCAAGTGCGCATCTACGCGACGATCCCGAACAAGGGGCGCGCGCTGGTGGGCGGCCTCTACGCGCAGGGGACGGTGGCCAGCGAGTCGCAGCGCGGGCTTCTGGCGCCGGCCTCCGCCATCGACGAGAGCGGGCTGAATCCCACGGTGGTCCGCATCGAGCAGGGAAAGGCGCAGCGAGTGGAGGTGCAGGTCGGACTCCGGGACCCGCAGACGAATCAGGTCGCACTCACGGCCGGGGTGGCGATGGGGGACACGTTGCTGCTCGGCGCCGCGCGGGGCATCACACCGGGCACATCCGTGCGCGTCGTGGTGACGGCGGACGAGGCGGCCTCGCAGCGATGAACGACTGAGCGTTCGCCATGGTCATTTCCGATTTTGCCATCAAGCGTCCGATCATCACCGTCGTGGTGATGATCATCCTCGTCACGTTCGGCATCGCGGGGCTGTTCGAACTGCAGACCGACGAGTATCCGGACATCCAGGCCCCTATCGTCTTCGTGGCCGTGGGCTATCCGGGCGCCTCCCCGGAGACGGTGGAGCGGGAGGTGCTGGACCGCGCCGAGGACAAGATTTCCGGCATCAGCGGCGTGGACCGCATCGAGTCCACCGCCACCGACGGCTTTGCGACCATCCTCGTCACCTTCGTCTTCCAGAAGGACATCATGGAGGCGACGCAGGACATCCGCGACGCGTTCTCGGAGATCCGCAATCAGCTGCCGGTGGAGGTCCAGCAGCCGATCATCCAACGCTTCGACCCGGATCAGCTGCCCATCGTCTCGCTCACCCTCACGTCCACGGCGCTCAATCCGGCGCAGCTCACGCAGCTCGCCGATCCGGGCATCAGCGGCGATCTCCGCTCCATTCCGGGCGTGGCGCAGGTGAACGTGTCAGGGGCGGACAGCGCGCAACTCGTCGTGCAGCTGCGGCCGGAAGCGTTGCAGGCGGCCGGCGTGAGCGCGCCGGAAGTGGTGCAGGCACTCGAAGCGCAGAACCTCGCCGCTCCGGTCGGCCGCGTGAACGGCGCGCTGGAAGAGCAGACCATCCGGCTGGAGGGGCGGCTGCAGCGCCCCGAGGACTTCCTCCAGCTCGCCGTCGCCACGCGCGGCGGCCAGGTCGTGCGTCTGGGCCAGGTGGCGGACGTGTCCGCGGGCCACGCCGAAACGCGATCGATCGCGCTCTACAACGGCAAGCAGGCGATCGGCCTGGACATCGTGAAGTCCAAGGGATTCAGCACCACCGCGGTGAGCGACGCGGTGAAGGCGCGCGTGGCGCAGCTGCAGAAGACGCTGCCGCCGGGGACCTCCATAGAGGTGGTGCGCGACGCGGGCGCCCGCGTGCGGAACTCCGTGCACAACGTGGAGGAGGCGCTCGTCGAAGGGGCGATCCTCACCGTGCTTGTCGTCTTCCTCTTCCTCAACTCGTGGCGGTCCACGGTGATCACCGGGCTCGCGCTGCCCGTGAGCGTGCTCGCGTCCTTCATCGCCGTGTGGATCTTCGGCTTCACCCTCAACACGATGTCGTTGCTGGGGCTCTCGCTCGCTATCGGCTTGCTCATCGACGACGCTATTGTGGTGCGCGAGAACATCGTGCGCCACATCGAGATGGGAGAGGACCACTACGAGGCCTCGCGCACGGGAACGAGTGAGATCGGGCTGGCCGTGGCCGCCACCACCTTCTCGATCATCGCGGTGTTCGCGCCCATCGCGTTCATGTCCGGGCTGGCCGGTCAGTGGTTCAAGCCCTTCGCGCTCACCATCGCGTGCGCGGTGCTGGTCTCGCTCTTCGTCTCCTTCTCGCTCGATCCCATGCTCTCGGCCTACTGGGCGGACCCGCAGACCGAAAAGCACGAGCATCGCAACTGGCTCTCGCGCGCGCTCGACGCGTACAACCGGTGGTTCAACCGGCAGGCGGACCGGTATCGGGGCGTCATTGCCTGGGCGCTCGACCACCGCTTCGCGATGGTTGGCATTGCGGTAGTGGCCTTCGTGGGCGCCGTCGTGCTGCAGGTGGCCTTTGGCGGTTTCGCATTCGCCCCGGTGAGCGATGAGAGCGAGCTGAACATCGCTATCGAGACGCCTCCCGGCTCGAACATCGACTATACGCGCATCAAGGCGGAGGAGATCGCACGGATCATCCGCGCCCACCCCGAAGTCGAGTACACCTACACGACTATCGGAACCACGTCCGGCTCCGGCGTTGTGGATGAAGGCAACATCTACGCGCGGTTGGTGCCGAAGGGTGATCGGAACATCAGCCAGGGCGCTCTGGGCGAGATCATTCGTGCCGAGATGAGCCGCGTGGCGGGCGTCACGGCGTACACCTACACCAGCGGCTTCGGCGGCAATCAGAAGCAGATCCAGATCCAGGTCACCGGCCCCGACGCGAATGAGCTCACGAGTCTGGCGCAGCGGATCGAGGACGTCGCCCGCACGGTGCCGGGCGCCACGGATTTCGGTCTCTCCACCAAGGGGCAGAAGCCCGAGCTGGATGTGCGGGTGGACCGCGGGCTGGCCGGCGCATTGGGGCTGACCGTGGGGCAGATCGCGCAGGCGCTCCGCTCCGCCTTCGCGGGTGTGGATGCCGGCACGTGGGTGGACCCCAGCGGTGAGACGCGGTACGTGCATGTGCGCTTCGCCCCCGAATCACGACAGAATGCCGCCGATCTACGGCAGCTCCCGCTCATCATCGGCAACGGCCCCGCGGGCGTGCCCACGGTCATCCAGCTGGGCCAGGTGGCGACCGTCACCGCCGGCGTGGGCCCCGCGCAGATCAACCACCTGAATCGCAAGCGTGTGGTGACGATGGGCAGCAACGTGGCCGCGGGGTACTCGCTCGGCAACGTCTCGCAAGAGATCAACGCGCGGGTGGCGCAGCTCTCGCTGCCCGCCGGCTATCAGATTTCGCAGGGCGGGCAGGTGCGCGACCAGAACCAGGTGTTCGTGAGCGTCTTCGCCGCGCTCGGCATCGCCCTCATGCTGATGTATCTGATTCTGGTCATCCAGTTCGGATCGTTCCTCGATCCGGTGGCCATCATGCTCTCACTCCCGCTGTCGCTCATCGGCGTGGTGCTGGCGCTGCTCGTCACGCACGACACGCTCAACATCATGAGCCTCATCGGGGTGATCCTCCTCATGGGGATCGTGGCGAAGAACGCCATCCTGCTCATCGACTTCGCCAAGTGGGGGCAGGAGCGCGGCATGAGCCGGCGCGAGGCGATCATCGAAGCGGGTCGCATCCGGCTCCGGCCGATCATGATGACCACGCTGGCGCTCATCGCCGGCATGTTCCCCGTGGCGCTGGGCATTGGCGAGGGAGCGGACTTCCGCGCCCCGCTAGGACGCGCCGTGATCGGGGGCGTCATCACCTCCACCATCCTGACGCTCGTCGTGATCCCCACCGTGTACGAGATCCTGGACGAGTGGAAGGAGGGGCTCCTCGCGCGCTTCGGGCGCCGGGCGCACGGGGAAGGGGTGGGCGTCACGCCCGTCGGCGAGCCCGAGGCGGGGGACTGAGAGGTCAGCCTCCACCTCGCGCGCGGAGCTGGCGATCCAATCCCGCCACCACCCGATGCCCCGCATCCCGCGCGCGGCTCCCAGCGGACCCTGGCCGATAGTGATCACCACCACCGCGCCCACGATCACGCTTGCGGCGAGGAGCGTGCGCGCGGTGAGTGGCTCGCCCGCGAACGCCCACCCCAGGATCACCGCCACCACCGGATTGACGTACGCGTACGTCGACACGCGCGCCGGTGTGGACACCCGCAGCAGCCAGAGGTAGCAGGTGAAGCCCACGAGCGAGCCGAAGATCACCAGGTAGAGCAGGGCGCCGGCGGACTTGAGCGACACGGGGTGTGTGGCCAGCGAGCCCAGCCCGCCGCGGAACGCGGCAATGATGAGCATCAGCACGCCGCCGCACAGCAGCTCCATGCCCGTGCCAAGGAGCGGGGATGACGGCAGCGTGGCGCGCCGCGAGTAGAGCGACCCCGCCGCCCATGAGAGGGAGCCGACCAGCAGCACCGCCGCGCCCAGGTGGTCGATTGCGTCGCTGCCGCCAAAACTCCCTGGCCCCACCAGCAGTGCAATGCCCACGAAGCCCATCGCGACACCCGCCAGCACCCACCCTCCGGGCCGGGTGCCTCCGGGGCGCAGCCAGTCGAGCAACACCATCCACAGCGGGACCATGGCGATGAGGAGCGAGGCGACCCCCGAGGCCACCCGCTGCTCGGCCCAGACCACGGCGCCATTCCCGCACACCAGCAGCAGCGCGCCCACCACCGCCGCGGCGCCCCAATGGGAGAGGCGCGGGCGCGCGGCGCCGCGCAGGCGCACCCAGGCGTACAGCGCGCCACCCGCGATGACGAAGCGCAAGCCGGCCATTGCGAATGGCGGCATCGTCTCGATCGCGAAGCGGATGGCGAGGAAGGTCGAGCCCCACAGCAGGTACACGGCCGTGAAGGCCGCAACGACCTGGGTGGTGGACGGACGAAGCTCGTGCGGTTGCGCGGAAGTCGTCGCGTCCGCAGGTGTCGTGCGCATCGCAGGAATCTAGCGGTGACGGCGCGCCACGGCAGTTGTCCCTTCGCGGCGCGGGCCGCGCCTATCCGGGCGGATGTTTCCCGCCCTTCTGCGGCGGTTTGTGCGGAGGATGGCTGGGGTGGTCGTGCTTGCCGTTGCCGCCCGAGCTCGAGCCGCCATCACCCGAATCCCCGCCACTGGCCGGAGTGTCATCGCCACTCGTGGTATCCTGCACGGTCACGCTGGCGGCACCCTGCACCGCGCCGGTGGTCGCGACGATTTGGGCGGAGCCCGGCGCTGCCCCCTTCACCATGCCCGACGAGGACACGATGGCGACCGCCGGGTTCTGCGATGTCCAGGCGACGGGGAGGTCCTGCAGAATCACTCCGGTCGCGTCATAGAGCGTGGCAGTGGCATGCGTGGTCTCTCCCACATCCAGCTGGCTTGCGCCGACCGCGACTTTCACCTGACTGACGGAGCTGTTCCGGATGCTGATGGTAGCGCTCCCGGACTTGCCCCCGCTTGTCGCCGTGATCTGCACAGTCCCCGGCGCAAGCGCCACAACGGCGCCGCTGGTATCCACCAGCGCCTTCTGGGCGTTGGAGCTGCTCCACGTGACGGTGGCGTGGTCGATCACCGTGTTCTGTGCATCGCGCACTGTCGCGTGTAGTTGCAGGGTGTGCCGCACGGTCATGGTGGCCGAGGCGGGCGTGACCTCCACGCTGTGCACGCTCGGGTGGTCCTGTGATGACGCGGTGACCGTGACCAGAACCTGCGTCCCCTTTCCCCCGGTCTCGGCGACAATCCCCACGGTGCCGGCCGCCACGGCGGTCACCCGACCGTTGCTGGATACCGTGGCCACGGAGTGATTGGTGCTGGACCATGTAAAGCTGACCCCGTCCACTGGCTTGCCATCGGCATCGAGCGCGGTGGCGGTGAACTGCAGCGAGCTCCCGGTGGTCATCGTCGCCTTCGAGGGACTCACCAGTACAGTGGCGACGGCGTTGGTGTTGCCCGTGTCCGTCTCCTTCTTCGTGACAGTGACGGTCGCCTTGGCGGAATGTCCGCCGGCGGCTGCGGTGATGACCGCGCTCCCCTTGTCCTTGCCTGTGACGACGCCGGACCCCGACACCGTGGCGACCGAGTTGTTATTGCTGGACCACGTCACCGACTGACCCGTGACCACCGTGCCGTGGCTGTCGCGCACGGTCGCGTCGAGATGCACGGTCTGCCCGACGGTGATCTCCGCCGTACTCGGCGAGATGCTGAGGTTCGACACGGGCGCGTGCTGTACGGTCACGGTGGCGCTGGCCCGCTTTCCCTCGCTGGTGGCGGTGATGGTGGCCTTCCCCGTCGTCATCGCGTTCACGCGTCCCGAGTCATCCACGGTGGCGACCTCCCGGTTGCTGCTGGACCAGGAAACCTTGCGTCCCGAGAGGAGTTGGCCATCGGGGCCGTAGGCGAGCGCCTGGAGCTGCACGCTCGATCCCGTGGTCGTGATGGCGCTCTGCGGCGCGATGGCCAGTGTCGAGACCGGTATCGGCGCCACGGTGACCGTGGCGCTGCCCGGCGTTCCCTCCGCGCTCGCGACAATCCGCGCACTGCCGAGCGAGACGGCGGTGACAATGCCCGCATCCGAGACAACGGCGACCGTGGTATCGCTGCTCGACCAGAAGAGCTGCGGGCTGGGAACGGTATTCCCCTGGGCGTCCTTGACCGTGGCCACCAGGGGGAGTTGCGCGCCGACGTTCAGCACGGGCGTGGCCGGGGTGATTGCGACGCTCGCCACCTTCGCGCCGCCCGGCCCCAGCGCATCGCTGGTGCACGAGATCGGCGCCCAGAGTATGGCCAGCAATATGGCGCCTAGAAGAGATGGAGAAGCTCGCATTCGGCCGCGCTCCGCACGTGAGACGTAGTGCGGGGGCTGTCCGGCAGGCGCCCACGAGGTGGCGAGGAGCCAGCCGGCCCGCGCGGCATCAACTGGCAAGAGGTGTTCCGAGGGCTCATGCGGCTGTGGACTCCGTGGGCGCGGCTCGCGATCCGTCGTGCCGTGCGTTGTGAGCGCGGAAACCCCATGGCGCCGCACGTCGTACGGGAAGTGCACGCTCCCGGCTGCCCAGCTGCCCATGCTCTTTCTGGTTTCCATCCTTGCCGCCCTGCAAGCGGGCGCTCCTCCTCGTCCCGTCGCCGATACGGGACGTACGGCCGTGCCTGCGGCTGACTCAGCCGACGCGCACCCCGATTCCACCCGTGCCGCGCGCGACTCGGCCGAGCACAAGCACGCGCTCCGCCACGCGCACAAGCGCATCCCGCTCACCAGTGCGCTCCTGGCCACTGCGTACCGCGACCCTGCCGCCCGCACGCTCATCGCGCGCGCACGCGCCGCGCGATTCGCCACGGCCTCCTCGCTTCTGAGCTACGATGCCACTGCACGCGAGCGTATTTCGGCGTGGTTCCGCGTTCATCACCTTGGCCTTCGGCGGCTCGTCTATCGGAGCGAGACGGCCACCCGCGTGCGCTGGCGGCGCGGCACCGGCGTGTGGGTGGACGTACTGGGAGCGCGCACCGCCATCCCGATGGCGTTTCACGGCGTGCGCGTGCTCGACGACGCGCTGGACGAGAGTCCCATCCCCTACTTCCCCGGCCGCGAAGGGCTGCTGAACCTGGCCGGGATGCACACCGTCACCAAGGGCGACGACGATGCGCTCTTCATGCACCCGCTGGACGAGGGCGCGGAGGCCTACTACCGATACGCATCGGGAGATTCGGTGGAGCTCTCCCTCCCGGACGGGCACCAGATCCGCTTGCGGGAAGTCACCGTCACCGCCCGTCGCCCGCGCTGGGACCTGCTCGTGGGCTCGCTCTGGTTCGATGTCGCCAGCGGGCAGCTCGTGCGCGCCGTCTTCCGCCCCTCCATGCCCTTTGACGTGCTGCACTTTCTCAAGGAGCAGCAGCCCGACGACTACCATGACATCCCACGCATGGCACGCGCCGCGCTCAGCCCGCTCGCGTTCACCATCACCGCCTTCACGGTGGAGTACGGGTTGCGCGGCGAGCGCTGGTGGCTCCCGCGGCTCCAGACAGTGCAGGGCGAGGCGCAGGCGGGCGTGCTGCGCATGCCGTTTTCCGTGGAGCAGACGTTCGGCTACGCGAGCGTGAACGGCACCGATTCCCTCCCGCCCATCGTGATCGCCGCGCGCGACTCCGCACACCACATCAGGAGCGATTCGCTCGTTGGGCCCATCCGCGTGCGCGCCGACAGTGCGGCGGCCACCATGCTCGCCCGGCGCGATTCCACGGACCGCTCGCGCGGCGACGCGCACCATCGCCATGGCGCTGACAACGACCCCGATCTCAAGGCGCTGGACTGTCCCGTCGGGGATACGCTCATCCGTACCCGCTCCCGCTACGATGGGCAGCTTCGTGTGGCGTACCGCGTTCCCTGCGATACGGCCGCGCTCGCGCATTCGGCGGAGCTGCCGCCCTCCATCTTCGATGGCGGCGAGACGATCTTCGATACGGGCGAGCGCGATGCACTGGTCCATTCGCTGTCCATGACGCTGCAACCCGGGTGGGGACCGCTGCCGCTCGAGCTGCACTACGGCATCGACCGAGGGATGCTGCGCTACAACCGCGTCGAAGGGCTGTCGGCAGGCATTGATGCGGAGGAGCAGTTCGGCAAGGGGCTGGCGGCGGAGGCGACGCTGCGTATCGGAAGTGCCGACCTCCAACCCAACGCGCAGGTGGAGCTGCGGCGCAGCAACGCGCGCACCACGTACCAACTCGGGATCTACCGCCGACTCAACCCCGCGAGTGACTGGGGTGATCCGTTCAGCGTGGGCTCGTCGCTCGATGCGCTGCTCTTCGGGCGCGACGAGGGCTTCTACTACCGGGGCTGGGGCGCGGAGCTGTCTGGCGCGCATGACGCGGGCCTCGCCGCGCACCTCACCTGGCGGCTCTTCGCCGAGCGAGAGTCGAGCGCCGGCGTCGAAACCCAGTTCTCGCTGCCCAACGCGCTCAACGGCGTGGAATTCCTGCAGAACATCGCCGCGGCGCGGGCAACGGAAAGTGGGCTCGCGGGCACCTTCACGCGATCGTTCGGCACGAACCCGTTCGGGTGGCGCACCACGGCAACGGTGCGCGGGGAAGCGGCCACGGGGACGTTCGACTACACGCGCGGCTCGCTGGAGGCCACGCTGTCGCACCCCATTGGATCGCATCTGGCCGGCGCGATCACGGGGAGCGCGGGTGCATCCGGCGGAACCGTGCCGCCGCAGCGACTCTGGTATCTGGGCGGCACTCAGACGTTGCGCGGGCTCGATCCCGGCAGCGTGCTGGGCGATGCCTACTGGCTCACGCGCATGGAGCTGGGTGGGAGCTCCGTCAAGATCCGGCCGGTGCTGTTCGCGGACCTGGGTTGGGCGGGCGACCGGCACAGCTGGCGCGCCCCGGGTCGCCCGGCGAGTGATGTTGGCGTTGGCGCCTCGGTCATGGACGGGCTCATCCGCTTCGATGTGGCGCGGTCCATCCATCCGGACCAGGGGTGGCGGGTGCAGCTGTACATGGGCACGGCGTTCTGAGCGTCCTGCACGCTACCGGTGTCCGTTCCTGGGACGTGCAATCCCACGAACGAACAGGGCGGCAGGCGGAGACAAGGGGATGCGTGACGTAAGTCATGAAGTCGCAACGACATCCTGTCGAACGGGCGAGGCACGCTTCTTTCGTTGGAGCGGCGTCAGTCCCTGAGCAATCGGGAGTCCAGTCCCTCGACCTATGTCACATGGATACGTTCTTCCGCGATCTTCGCTACGCCGCCCGTAAGCTGCTGCATACCCCCGGATTCACACTGGTCGCCGTCACGATGCTCGCGCTCGCGATCGGGGCGACCACGGCGATCTTCAGCATCGTCTACGGCGTGTTGCTCAAGCCGCTGCCGTTCAAGGATCCGGGGCAGTTGGTCGCCATCGCCTCCGAGAATCCGCCCGGCAAGCCGACGAGCATGTCGGCGCTCGACTTCATCGACTACCGCGACGGGAGCACGAGCTTCGTCGGGATGGCGGCGATGGATCACAGCAACGTGAACCTCACTGGAACTGGCGTGGAGCCGCTGCGTCTGAGCGAGGAGGCGGTGGGGGCGCGCTTCTTCGCGTTGCTCGGGGTGCAGCCTCAGCTCGGTCGGACCTTCGCGTCGAATGAGGATGCGCCCAACGCGCCGAAGGTCGTCGTACTCTCTGACGCGCTGTGGCACGGCCGCTTCGGCGGTGATCCCCGCGTCGTGGGACAGACCATCTCGCTCGACGGTGCCCCATACACCGTGATCGGCGTCGCGCCATCCGGCTTCACCTACCCGGAGAAGCCCGATATCTGGGTGCCGCTCGTGTGGCCATCCTGGGCGCTCCTGCCGAGCAATCGTGGCGCGCACTTTCTCTCCGCGATCGGCCGCGTGAAAGCGGGTGTCCCGATCGAGCACGCGCGCGAGGAGATCGCGGCCATCGCCAAGCAGCTGGAGGAGCAGTACCCGGAGAGCAACACGCACTACGGCGGCACGGTGCAGCCGCTGCAGCAGCAGATCGTGGGCGACGTGCGTCCAGCGCTGTACGCGATGCTCGGTGCCGTGGGCTTCGTGCTCCTCATCGCCTGCGCCAATGTGGCCAACCTGCTGCTCGTGCGCGCGGCGGCCCGGGAGCCGGAGATCGCCGTTCGCACGGCGCTCGGTGCGGGGCGGCGGCGCATCGTCCGGCAACTGGTGACTGAGAGCATCCTCCTGGCGCTGGCGGGTGCCTTGCTTGGGGCGTTGCTCGCGACGTGGGCGGTGCAGGCGGTGGTCGCCTTCGGTCCGGCGGGGCTGCCGCGCCTCGATGAGGTGGCGGTCGACGGGCGCGTGCTCCTCTTCACGGTCGCTCTTGCGCTCGCGACTGGCGTGTTGTTCGGGCTCGCGCCCGCGGTGCATGCGTCGCGGGCAGATGTGAGCCGGATGCTGCGCGAAGGCGTACGCGGGTCGAGCCGCGGCGGCGCTCGGCGCACGCGCGGCGCATTGGTGATGATCGAGATGGCGCTCGCCGTCGTGCTCCTCGTGGGCGCCGGCCTGCTGCTCCGGAGCTTCGTCCGCCTCACCCACGTGGACCCGGGCTTCCGCACCGATCACGTCATCAGCTTCAACGTCGCGATCTCCGACGCGAAGTACCCCTATGACCGCAACAAGAACATCTTCGTTGCGCAGCTCTCCGAGCAGCTCACACGGCTGCCCGGAACAGAGGCGGCCGCCGTGGCACTCGAGCAGCCGCTCGGCGACAGCCATATGCGCACCATCATGGAAATTGCCGGGCGGCCCAAGCCTACTCCGGGCAACGAGCCGGATACCGACATCGATCCGGCATCGCCGGACTACTTCCGCGCCCTTGGGATCCCGGTGATACGCGGCCGGCTCTACACGGCGCCCGAGGATCGGTCGAGCGCCCCGCAGGTGGTCGTCGTCAATCAGGAGTTCGTGCGGCGCTACTTCCCGAACGAGAATCCGATCGGCCGTCGCATCACGCTCGGTGTCACGCATGATACGGCGCAGACGGGCACGCCGGTCACGTCTGGCGGCGAGATCATCGGCGTGGTGGGTGACGTGAAGCAGTTTGGTCTGGGCGGCAAGGATTATCCCATGACCTATGTCCCATTCGGCACGTTTCCGCAGAACGACATTTCGGTCGCCGTGCGTTCGAGCGCCGATCCCAAGCTCATCGAGGGCGCCATCCGAGCGGCCGTCCACCAAGTGGACGCGGACCTCCCCATCTTCGGCCTCGCGACCATGGACCAGGTGGTACACGATTCGGTCGCACAGCCGAGGTTCTACCTGCTGTTGCTCAGCGCGTTCGCCGGTATCGCGTTGCTCCTTGCCGCGCTCGGCATCTATGGCGTGATCTCCTACACGGTGAGTCAGCGCACGCGCGAGCTCGGCATCCGCCTCGCCCTCGGCGCTTCGCACGAGCGCGTCGTGCGCATGGTGCTCGGGCAGGGGCTCTGGCTTACGCTGGGCGGAATCCTTCTCGGTCTCGCCGCGGCGTTCGGGCTCACGCGGCTCATCACGAGTCTTCTCTTCGGCGTAGGAGCCATCGATCCGCTCACCTTCGCGGGCGTGGCCGTCATCCTGGCTGCCGTCGCCGTGCTGGCGAGCTGGCTCCCCGCCCGCCGCGCGGCCCGCGTCGACCCCGTCATTGCCATGCGGGCAGAGTGAGGAGACGGAGAGGAGAAAGGCGGTGGGTCAGTGGGTCACTGACTCACTGACCTACTGCCTCTCGCTATTTCCCCTTCCTTTGCCGGTCGTCCGGCACGACGCCGAGCGCGGTGGCGAGGTCGATCTGATGGTCCTGCTCCTGGCGCACGATCTCCTGCAGCACTTCCGCCAGCGCGAACTCGCCCAACGACTCGGCCTGTCGGATGCGCTCACGGTAGAAGTGTATGGTGTCGTCCTCGGCTTGTAGATCGATGCGGAGCATCTCCTCGTTGTTCTCGGAAACCTGCACGGTGTCGGGCTCGTGGACCGGGTATGCCCCGAAGTAGTCCAACTGACGGGAGATGGCCAGTGCGTGGTCCAGCTCCTGGTGGGCATGCTCCTGCAACTGCGTCGCGATGCTCATGTATTGGGCCGTGTCCAGCACCTGGCTGAAGATCACGTACTGAATGATCGCCCGATATTCGCGGGCGAGATCCTCCTGCAGTCCCTGAACCAGCTGGTCCCGGGAGACGGTGGTCCGTTCGGTCGCGGTCGCGGTCATGCGCTGTCCTTGTGTGAAGAGGGCACGGTCATGGGTTGGTGCCACATGATGCAGGGAGTTTCCTCCGCATGAATCTTGCCCTCGCCGCCATGACGCCGGGGCGAACGGACGCGGCGGCGGACTCCTGCAGCGCACCGGTCTGACCAGCCGCGGACGGGGCGGCATGCTCCCTGCGCGCCGTGCAGCATCTGCGGAGATGCAAGGAGCGATGCGATGAACAAGGGAATGACACTGGCTGCCGGCGCGGGTGTCGGCGCCGCACTGATGTACGTGTTCGACCCCGACCGCGGGAATCGCCGCCGCGCCCTCATGCGTGACCGGGTGGCGCACGTGGCTGCGGAGACGGGAGATACGGTGGGCGCCGCCGCACGGGACATGCGCAACCGCGTGCGCGGCGCGGTGTCGGAGACCACGGGGCGGCTGCGCCGCGAGCGCGTCTCCGACGAACAGCTGCGCGCCCGCGTTCGCTCGGCTGTGGGACGTGTGGTCTCGCATCCCAGCTCGATCATCGTCACGGCGCACGATGGCGCCGTTGTGGTGAGCGGGCCCATCCTGGCACGCGAGGCCGGTTCGATGCTCGCCCGCGCGCGATCGGTGCGCGGCGTGCATTCGGTCGAGAATCGATTGGACGTGCATGAGACCGCGGACGGCGTGCCCGGATTGCAGGGCGGGCGAGTGCGGCGGCGGATCGAGGGCGCGGCAGATGAGGAGCGCTGGTCCCCCGTCACGCGGGTGCTCGTCGGCGCCGGCGGCGGCGCGCTGGCCTTCTACGGGGTGCGGAACGAGGGGGCGATGGCGGCGGTGGTGGGGCTGATGGGGTTGGGAATGGTCACGCGGGCGTCCACGGATGTCGGCGTCCGGCAACTCACGCGGCTCGCTCCCGGCCGGCGCACGCAGACGCTCAGAGAAGCCATCAACGTGGCGGCGCCGCTGGATATGGTCTTTGCGTTCTGGAAGGATCCCGGTCGCCTCTCGCGCGTCGTGTCGCACGTGCGCGAGGTGCGCGAGACGGCACCTGGCAGCTCGCACTGGGTGGTGGATGGACCCGGGGGCGTCCCCACGGAGTGGGAGACCGCGATCATCAGGGAAGTCCCGAACGCGCTCCTCGAGTGGAAGAGCACGGGCGACTCCGGCGCGCGCCACACGGGTGCCGTTCGCTTCCGGGAGCTGTCGGACGGATTCACGCACGTCGCTGTCACACTGTCGTACCCGGCGCCCGCCGGTGTCGCCCGGCGCGGGACCGCCGAGTTCTTCGGCGCCAACCCAGCCCAGCAGGTGCGGGATGATCTGCGGCGCATGAAGACGGCGCTCGAGCCCGGAGCCATCCCCGGTGGCACCGAGCGCTCCGAGCCGCTGGCACCCGTGCGCGATGACGACGCGGGCTCCCCGATGTCCTGATGCCCGAGGGCTTCACCATCCTGGCAGGGACGGCGAACCGCCCGCTCGCCACGAGCGTGGCCCGCTTGCTCGGGGCAGCCCTCGGCCGCTGTACCATCGAGCGGTTTCCGGATGGGGAAGTGCACGTCTGCATTGACGAATCGGTGCGCGGGCTGGAGGTGTACATCGTGCAGCCGACCGCGCCTCCGGTGAACGATCATCTCGTGGAGTTACTCATCATGGCGGATGCGGCGCGCCGGGCGTCGGCGGCCGGCGTCACGGCGGTCATCCCGTACTTCGGCTATGCGCGCGCGGACAAGCGAAGCGACTGTCGCGAGGCGATCACGGCGCGGATGGTCGCCGACCTCCTCCAGACGGCGGGCGTGCAGCATGTCGTCACCATCGACCTGCACACGCCGCAAGCCGAGGGCTTCTTCCGCATTCCGGTCGACAATCTGACCGCGGTGCCCGTGCTCGTGGCCGCGGTACGCAATCATCTCCCGGACGCCCCGGTCGTGGTTGCGCCCGATGCGGGGCGCGTGAAGATGGCCACCGCGTACGCGCACGATCTTGGTGTGGAGCTCGCGGTACTGCACAAGCGTCGCGAGAGCGGGACACGCACCATGATCACGCATCTCGTGGGCGACGTACGGCATCGCGGCTGCCTGCTGGTGGACGACATGATCTCGACGGGCGGTACCATCGCGGAGAGCGCACGCACACTGCTGGCGGCTGGCGCGCTGCCCGACATGATAGCCTGCGCGACGCATGGCCTGCTGCTGCCCGGCGCGCTCCGGCGGATGCGCGCGGCCGGGGTGCGCCAACTGTTCGTCACCGACACGGTGCTGGTGGACAGTATGGACGACGCGTCGTTCGTGCACGCGGTGCCGGTGGCGCCTCTCGTGGCCACTGCATTGCGGCGGCTCATGGCGGACGGCTCACTGCTGGAACTGCGCGAGGCGGGCCGCGGGTGACTTGCTCCGGCCGCATCCCACGATAGCTTGCCCACACAGCGCCCATGACGCCACGATCGGGCGCGCACGCACTCGAGTCCCGAGCCATGCCGCCCGATTTTGATCTGCCGCACGATCTCAAGCTGCCGCACGAGTTCAAGATGTGGCGAGAGTTCAAAGCGTTTCTGCTCAAGCAGAACGTCCTGGCGCTGGCCATTGCCGTAGTCGTCGGCACCGCCACCAACAGCGTGGTGCAGGGCCTCGTCAATGACTTCATCATGCCCATCGTCACCGCCGTCACGCCGGCGGGAGCGAAGTGGCAGGACAAGACCGCCGATGTCGGACGCGTGCACTTCGCCGTGGGCCACTTCGCGAGTGTCGCGCTCAACTTCATCCTCATTTCCTTCATCGCCTGGCAGCTGACCAAGCTCTTCATCAAGCCGTCGCCGCCCGCCGCGCAACCGGCCACCCGCCAGTGCCCCCGGTGCCGCATGCAGATCGACGCGCTCGCCACGCGGTGCCCCTACTGCACCAGCGACCTCACGCCCGGGAAGTAGGGAACGGCGAGGGTGTAGGAAGTAGGGTGTCGAGTGTCGGGGA
Organism: Gemmatimonadaceae bacterium; assembly: GCA_036278935.1. Lineage (GTDB taxonomy): Bacteria > Gemmatimonadota > Gemmatimonadetes > Gemmatimonadales > Gemmatimonadaceae > DASSNR01. The sequence goes on along the minus strand of DASUKA010000171.1, from coordinate 24,200 downwards.
ACGACCTGAGCGCGCAGAGCACGAGTACCTCAGCCGGCGACGCGAACCAGTGCGTAGGACCGCGCGCCCTTCCTGAGGAGCAGGTGTCTGCCGCTCAGCAGCTCGGTGGTCGGCAGGGTACGGTCGGTGGGCGAGAGGCGGCGCCCATTCACGTACAGGCCGCCCTGCGTGAGCAGGCGCCGCGCGGCGCCCCGGGATGGCGCGAGGGAGGCGGCCACGAACAGGTCGACGGTGTCGAGCGCACCATCCTGGGGTGCTGGCAGCTGCGCGAAGGGCACTTCGGCCGCGAGCACCTCGAGCGCCGCCGCGGAGAGCGTCGATACATCGGCGCCGCCGAACAGGAGCGCCGACACCTCCGCGGCCGCGCGTGCGGCGCGCTCGCCGTGCACGCGGGCGGTCACGTCGATGGCCAGTACCTGCTGCGCCGACCGCTGCTCCGGGTGTGCCGCCGTCTCCGCGTCCAGCGCCTCGATCGCCTCCCGCGACAGCAGCGTGAAGTAGCGCAGGAACCTGCCCACGTCGCGATCATCGGCGTTGATCCAGAACTGGTAGAAGCGGTACGGCGACGTGAGCGCGGGGTCGAGCCACACCGCGCCGGCCTCCGATTTCCCGAACTTCGTGCCAGAGGCAGTCGTGAGGAGCGGGAAGGTGAGCGCGTGCGCCTCGTGGCCGGTGACGCGGCGGATCAGCTCGATGCCCACCGTGATGTTCCCCCACTGGTCGCTCGCGCCGATCTGGAGCGTGACCCCCTCACGGCGATGGAGCTCCAGGTAGTCGTACGCTTGGAGGAGCATGTAGCTGAACTCCGTGTACGAGATGCCGCCCTCGATGCGCGACTGCACCGAGTCCTTGGCCAGCATGTAGTTCACGGTGAAGTGCTTGCCCACGTCGCGCATGAACGCCACCGCCCCGAGCGGGGCGAGCCACTGGGCGTTGTTCCGCATGCGCGCGGCGTGGGCGCCGCTGAAGTCCAGAAAGTGCTCGAGCTGGGTGCGCAGGCCCAGTGCATTCGCCTCGATCACCTCGGTGGTGAGCAGTTGCCGCTCTGCCGTTCGGCCGCTCGGGTCGCCGATCATCCCGGTGCCGCCACCCACCAGCGCCACGGGGCGATGGCCCGTGCGCTGCAGATGCACGAGCCCCATAATCGGCACGAGGTGCCCCACGTGCAGGCTCGCGGCGGTGGGGTCGAATCCGCAGTAGGCGGACACGGGGGCAGTTGCGAGGGACTCCCGGAGTCCGTCGGTGTACTGATAGAGCAGCCCGCGCCACGCGAGCTCGTCCAGCAGAGAATCGGATGACGACATGCGCAAAAGATAGGCGGGCCGCCCCGGCGTGTCACCGGCTCACGTTGCCGCTGGAGTGCGAGAGGCGTAGTTTCGAAGAGGAGGGAGGAGGGCGTGAATGATGAGCCATGAGTGCTGGGTTATGCGTTATGGGCAGCCCGCTGCCCCGAGGACGGTTTGACTCATAACCCATAACGCAGAACTCACGACCTCCTCCCTTCTCTCCGGAGCCTGACTTTCCTTCGATGCCCACCTTGCCGTCCCCACTCCGCTTCTGGCGCGCGCATCCGCGCCTCATCCGCTGGCTCGTCCTCGTCTTTATCTTCGGCGTCGCTTTCATTGGCGGTGCCGCGTACGGCGCATGGACGCTCGCGTGCCGGGGCAATGCCTGTCCCTCGGTGGCCGTGCTCGATCAGTTCACCCCTCGGCAAACGTCCAAGCTGTATGCCGCCGATGGGCGCTTCATCACCGAGATCGGCCTCGAGCGCCGCACGCTGGTCAAGCTCGACGAGATTCCGCCGCTGGTGAAGCAGGCGTTCATCATTACCGAGGATAAGCGTTTCTATCGGCACCACGGCATCGACTGGATCCGCGTCTTCGGCGCGGGACTCCGGAACCTGCGCGCCGGAGGCTACGCGCAGGGCTTCTCCACGCTCACGATGCAGCTCGCGCGCAACATCTTCACCCAGAAGATCACCCGCGAGAAGACGCTCACGCGCAAGATCAAGGAAGCGAAAGTCGCGGTGGAGATCGAGAAGCACTACCCGAAGAGCAAGATCCTCGAGCTCTACCTGAACCAGATCTATCTGGGCAACGGCGCATACGGCGTCGAAACCGCCTCGCAACGCTACTTCGGCAAGTCCGTGCGCGACCTGAATCTGGCGGAGGCCGCCACCCTCGCCGCGCTGCCCAAGGGGCCCGGGCGCTACAACCCGCGCCTCCATCCGGCGCGGGCCATCCAGCGGCGCAACACGATCATCGGACTCATGCAGCAGGCGGGGGTGGTCACGCAGTCGCAGGCCCAGTTGGCCAAGGCCTACCCGCTCCGCCTCGCGCGCAAGGAGAATTCCGGCGAGCTGGCGCCGTACTTCGTGCAGTGGGTGCGCAAGCAGCTGGACGAACGGTTCGGCCAGAGCCTGTACACCGAGGGGCTCAAGGTCTACACCACACTCGACGTGGACCTGCAGACGGCCGCGGAGCGTGCGCTGGAGAATCAGCTGGAAGCGATTGAGGCGGGCAAGTATGGGAAGTATCCCCACCTCACCTACGCACAGTACCTGGCCCGGAACGGCGATGGCGATCCCGACGCCTCCAGCTCACCGTATCTGCAAGGCGCCTTTATCGTGATCGACCCGCGCAACGGCGCGGTGCGCGCCATGGTCGGTGGGCGCGACTTCGATGACTCCAAGTTCAACCGCGCCACGCAGGCGCTCCGCCAGCCGGGGTCCACCTTCAAGCCGGTGGTCTACTCCGCCGCCATCCACAGCGGCCGCCCGCCCTCCTACCTGGTGGACGACACCGTCGTTACGTGGGAGGAGCCGGACGGCACCATCTGGGCGCCGGACAACTTCGATCACAAGTACTGGGGGATGATCCCCATGCGCCGCGCCCTCTACATGTCGCGCAACCTGGCGACCATCAATCTGGGAATGGAGCTTGGTGAGCCCACGGTGATCGATATGGCGCGCCGGCTTGGCATCAGCTCACCCATTCTGCCGGTGCCATCCATCAACATCGGCGCGGCCTCGGTGTACCCGCTCGAGATGATCGACGCCTACACCACCTTCGCGTCGCTTGGTGTCCGTTCGGCGCCGTTCGGCATCGTGCGCGTGGAGAATGCGCGCGGCGACGTGCTCTGGGAGTCGACTCCGCAGCGCTACCAGGTGCTCTCGCGCGAAGAGGCATGGCTCATGGTGAACATGCTGGAGGACGTGGTGCAGCGCGGGACGGCGTACAGCGCCGTCTGGCGCGCGGGCTTTCACGTGCCCGCCGGCGGGAAGACGGGCACCACGAACGACGGGACGAACGTCTGGTTCATCGGCTTCACGCCCGAGCTCGTCGCCGGCGTGTGGATGGGGTTCGATCAGCCGCAGAAGATCAAGACCAACGCACAGGGCGGGCTGCTCGCCGCGCCCGCGTGGACGGCGTTCATGAAGGAGATCTACGAGAATCGGCCGACTCCGAAGGATTGGCCCATGCCGCCGACGATACTCACGCGCCAGATTGACAAGACCACCGGGTTGCTGCGCAATGCGTTCTGTCCTGACAGCGTGGTGGTGACCGCGTACTTCATTCCCGGCACGGAACCCATCCGCGATTGCGACGTGCACACGGCTTTCAACACCCTGCCGTTTCCCGATAGCACCAACCGCGGGGCGTTCCCGCCGGTGCGTCCGGGCACGGCCGGTGCACGCCCCACGCCGCCCGGTGCGCGACGCGACAGCACGCCCCCGCGCTCGCTGCCCGATCCGTTCAGGCTGCCGCCGCACCGCTGAGCCGCGCGCCCGCGCCCGCCCGTGCGTCGCTACCATGCCCGCTGGGTCCTGCCGATTACGAGTCCCCCGATTCGCGACGGCACGGTGGTGGAGCACGCGGGCCGTCTCGCGTACGTCGGCCCGCGTGCTGGAGCTCCACCCGGAGAGGATCGCGATCTGGGTGATGCCGTCCTCCTCCCCGGTCTGGTCAACGCGCACACGCATCTGGAGCTGACCGCATTTCGCGGACTGCTCGAGGATCTGCCGTTCGCCGAATGGATCCGCGGCCTGCAGCGCGCGAAGGAGGCGGTGATGACCCCCGAGTCCTTTCTCGATGCCGCGCGCCTCGGCGTCGCCGAGGGTGTGCGCGCGGGTGTGACGACATACGGTGATTGCTGTGATTCGGGCGTCTCCATGCGCGCCATGCTCGAGCAGGGCGTGCGGGGGATCATGTACCAGGAAGTGTTCTGCCCGTCCCCCGATCCAACGCTCGTGCGGGATCGGGCGCGCGAGCTCGAGGCGAAGGTGACCGTGCTGCGCGCGCGGGAGACTCCGCTGGTGCACGTGGGCGTGTCGCCGCATGCGCCGTACACGGTGTCTGATCCGCTCTTCGCCCACCTCGCGCAATCGCGCCTGCCCATGGCCATCCACGTGGCGGAAAGCGAGGCGGAGATGCAGCTCGTGCGCGACGCCCGCGGTCCCTTTGCCGATGGGCTGCGTGCGCGGGGCATCCCGGTCTGTCCCCGCGCTCGGACGCCGGTGGAGCTCCTCGCGCGATCGGGCATGCTGGAGGCGCAGCCGCTCCTCATCCATTGCGTGCGGACAGACGAGGCGGACATTCGAAGCATTGCGCACGCGGACTGCCCTGTTGCCCATTGCCCGGTGTCGAACGGCAAGTTGGGCCACGGCGTCGCCCCTGTGCTCGAGATGTTGCGCGCAGGCATTCGCGTGGGGCTCGGCTCGGACTCCATGGCCAGCAACAATCGTATGGACCTGCTGGAGGAGGCGCGCGTGGCGATCCTCATGCAACGCGCCGTGGCGCGAAAGCATGACGCGCTTTCAGCCGCGCGCATGCTGGAGCTCGCGACGCTGGGCGGCGCCCGAGCACTCGGGCTGAATCACCGCATCGGTTCGCTCGAGCCGGGCAAGGACGCCGATCTCACCGCCTTCTCGCTCTCCGGCGAGAGCGCCCACCCCGCGTACGATCCCGCCACGGCGCTCCTCTTCTCGCTCGGTGGAACTCGCGCGCTGTTCGTGGCGGTCGCTGGCGCCGTTCGCGTGTGGGAAGGCCGGCTGCTCGATGAGGATACGTCGCTCCCGCACCGGCTCGATGCCGCCGCCCGCGCACTGGCATCACATACGCGTGAGGAAAAGGACGCCGTGCAACCCGTGGATGCCGCACCATCTCCGCACCCCGCGCGCTGAAGTCTGATTTCCTCCCGCCCAACTCACGACTCACAACTCTTCGCTTGCCTTTACGCCGCCCCCGTCAGCGGATTATCATCCGTCGTACCCCTGTACCCCCGTACCTCCTTCGAGGCGTGTATGACTGACGGAACATCCGGCCGCACGACCAAAATCTGGCGTGACGGGCAGATGGTGAACTGGGAAGACGCGACCATCCACGTGATGAGCCACGTGGTGCAGTACGGGTCGAACGTCTTTGAGGGGATCCGGTGCTACGACACGCCGGCCGGGCCCGCGCTGTTCCGGCTGAGCGAACACATCCGCCGGCTGCACGATTCCTGTACGATCTACCGGATGTCGCTCCCATACAGCATCCCGGCGCTCGTGCAGGCCTGCGTGGAGACGGTGTCGGCGAACGAGCTTCGCCACTGCTATCTACGGCCGGTCGTCCTGCGTGTGGGCGAGGAGATGGGGGTGTACCCGCTCGACGTCCCGCTCTCGGTGTTCATCATCGCCTGGAAATGGGGGCGCTATCTGGGCCAGGAGGGCGTCCGGAACGGCGTCGATATCTGCGTCTCGAGTTGGCGGCGGCCGGCGCCCGATACCTTTCCGGGACTTGCGAAGGCGGGCGGAAACTACCTCAACTCACAGCTGTCCAAGATCGAGGCGCGGCAGAACGGGTTCATCGAAGGGGTCATGCTCGACGTCGCCGGCAGGATCGCCGAGGGGAGCGGCGAGAATATCTTCCTGGTCCGCGATGGCGTGCTCTACACGCCGCCGCTGTCGGCTGGCATATTACATGGCATCACCCGGGACTCGATTATGCGCATCGCGCGTGATCTGGGGCACGAGGTGCGGGAGCAGGAGCTCCCCCGCGAGATGCTCTATGTGGCGGACGAAGCGTTCTTCTGCGGTACCGCCGCGGAGCTGACGCCCATCCGGTCGGTGGACCAGGTAGTGCTGGGGAATGGGACGCCCGGGCCGATCACCGTGGCCATTCAGCAGCAGTTCATGGGGATCGCCACTGGTCAGCTCGAGGACCGCTACGGGTGGCTCACCTTGGTGCCGGAGGCGATGGCCGCGGCGTCCGGAGCCGACGGCGCCTCTCGCACCTCCACGGCATACCCCGCGGCACACTCGCCGGCCCGGTAGTGTAGAAGAATGCATGCCGCGACGGGGCGGCACTAGCGGGAGCGAGCGGCGCTCCCGGACGTGATGGGGGATCGACCTGACCGCGGTGCAGGGCGAGCCCTCGAATACGGCGACGGAGGGCCAAGTGGTCGTCGGATGTTTGGCGTTGAATGCGTCGTTCGAACCGCTGACGATGGTGCCCATGCGACGGGCACTGCGGCTCGTTCTTGACGGAAAGGCGGAGATCATCGAAGCGGATGCCGAGCGTGTTGTGCGCTCGGAGCGGCTCACGCTGCCGCGCCCGTCGGTCATCCGGCTCGTCAAGTTCATCCACGTACCGCGTCGTTTCCGCCGTCAGGTCACGAACACCTTCCTCTTCGCGCGCGATCGCTACCGCTGTCAGTACTGCGGGCGCACGGTCGCGGAGCTCAAGCCACGCGAGTCGCTCACGCGCGACCACCTGATCCCGCTCTCGCGCGGCGGCACGAACGAGTGGACGAACGTGGTGGCGGCCTGCTCTCCGTGCAACACGCGGAAGGGGAACCGGATGCCTGAGGAAATCGGCATGCACCCGCTCACGCCTCCCACGGAGCCGCACTTCGTGCATCTGAGCTGGGCGGTCCGCCGCCTCACCCCCATCCAGTCGAAGTACATTCGCCTCTTCTATGGCGAAGAGACGCTGCATGAACTGCAAGAGGTGGAAGGCAAGAGACCGGGGGGTAGGGAGTAGGGTATCGGGTGTAAGGGGAGCGGCGGCGGCGAGCGAAGCGACACGCGCCCACCCCACACCCTACTCCCTCCACCCATTCGCCTGGCTTACCGACTCACCCTGAACGTCCCCGTCCTTGCCTCGTAGTGCCGTTCCTCGCCGCCCAACAGCCGCACCACGAGCGTCTTCGCCCCGCGCGTGATCGCCGTACCGGGGCTCTTCTTCCCCTGCACTGCGGGGCGGAGCTCCCCGCGCAGCCAGCGCTCCACTTCGTCCAGGTCGTTCACCGAGAGCATCTCGATGTCGAGCACGGCGTTGTAGTAATACCGGTCGTGCCCCGTGGGCGCGCGGATCGGCGGCTGGTAGGGTTGGCCCACCGCGTCCTCCACCGCGCGAAGCGTCGTGAAGCTGCCCAGCGGCGTGATGGTGTTGCGCACGATGCGTGAGGCCGTGTAGCGATGATCGAGTGCGTTGTACCGCACGATGACGTCCCACTCGATTCGCTCCTTCAGATGGTCGAACCAACCGCCCGTGGACCAGAGCTCCAGCCGGTAATGCAACCGTGCCGGGAATCCGTTCAGCAGCAGATCGCTCAGGCTGTGATCCGCAAAGACGTGCAGCGTGCGCATGAGCGGCGGATCGGTCCGGTGGCTGGCGGCCGCGGGCAACGTGATGTCGAGACGCGTGTCCTCTTGCGCCCGGAGCGGCGCGGCGAGGACCACGGCCACGGTCGTGAGAATGGCGAGGGCTCGCACGTGGCTAGAAGCGATGCCTCAACCGGATGAAGAAGTTCACTGGCTCGCCGGGGCGCGAGATGGCCTTGGCCAGATAGAGACCGACAATGTCGAAATCGATCCCTGCCCCCACGTCCGATTCGAACGTGCCGAGGCCGGGCAAGGCATCAGCGCCGTACTGGAGGATGCCGGTGCGCGGACCCACGAGCCAGCCGCGGCCGGCATCGGCGAAGACCACCCATGCGCCGTTGCGGCTGAAGCTGAAATCCCAATCGCGATCGTCCTGGTCGCCGATATCGCCGCGCCCGCCGAGGCGAATGTGCAGGTCGCCGCGGTATTCCACCTGCGCCAGCGCAATGCGCTCGCATGCCACGGGCGTCCCGGAAATCGGTGTGCCGCCGGTGCACTGCAGCACATCGGTCTCGCTCGTGCTTCCGTCGCGGAAATCGAAGCCAGGCAGCGAGCCGACCCCGCCCAGCGAGAGGCGACGCTCCAGCGGTAGGTCGTCCCCTCCGAGCCAGCCGCCCAGCACCACACGCACGTTGAGCTGGCCGTTGGGTGACACGCGATTGTAGCGCCGAAGATCCAGGAAGCCGCGCATGTAGGAGACGGCATGCGTGGGCGCATCGCCGAGCGCCGGCGCCTGCCCCGGTGCAAAGATGGGCCCCGGGCGTACGGCCGGACTGCTTCCGTGCTCGAGGTCCGCCGTGACATACCACCCGACCCACGGGTCCTTCTCGTTGTTTCGCGTGTCGAGGGAGAGCATGGCGTCCTCGATGTGGAAGCGTCCGGCGTCCATCATCGGGTTGTCGCGCCAGGTGAGCGAGTTGCGGAGCAGCGTGAACGGCCCGCGCGCCGCACGAGCGCCCCATTGCTGCGCGCTGTACGAGAGCGTCAGCGTCGTTGCAGCGTTGGGCATCACGGAGACGTATCCGGTCACACCGCGGTCGTTGTAGTAATCACGATAATCCCGGTGCAACAGGAAGGCGGCCAATCCGGCTTCCGTATCTGTCAGATGCCACTGCTCCACCGGATCCACGACATGGAACAGCCGCCCTCCTACCGTGAGCCCGTGCGCCCCGGCAAAGTGGACGTCGGCATGGATGTCGTGGCCCAGGTTCTCGCTCTTCCACGCAAAGGCATCCGCTGAACGAATGAGCCCCAGCGCGTCCACGTGCACGCTGCCGAAGGACGTGCGCTGCGTGATCGTGGGACCGAGGAGCACTGGCAGTCCGGACACCCGGTTGTAGGTGCCGCCGGTCCTGAACGTCACCGCGCTCGTGCTCCGCTCGTGCCGGTGCAGCCACCGCTTGAGCCAGTTGTCCTCCTGTCCATGGGCGGGCTCCGACTCGGCCACCAGCCGCTCGCCCTCCAGGTGGTAGCGCAGAGCGGGTCGATACCAGGACACCCGCCCTCCAATGTGCGCGCGTTCCTGTCCTTCTATCAGGCCGCCGACGACGATGAGATCGCCATCCACTCTTGCGGAGCGCTCGAGGGTCACATCGCTGTTGATGGCCACCACGCGCCCCGTGATGTGGCCGCCAAGCGTGAGCTGGCCGTCCAGGATCGCTACATCGCCGGTGACCGTCTGTCCGTCGGGAATCCGCAGCGTGCCCGTGGCGCGCAGCGCCGCCGGTGCGTTGTACAGGTCGGCCGCATCGTGCGCGATCGCGGCGGGCAGGGTGTGCTGCTGGTGGCCCGTGGTGTCGTGCACGGTATCGACCTGCTGCGCCACGACTGGCGGTGCGAGGAGCAGGAGTGCAGTGGCGAAGACAAAGGTGCGCATCGGGAGACCGCCGGAGAGCGGGAACGAGAACACGACTGGCCGCGCTCGGGCGATGGCCCCGAGCTCAGCCACCATTCGGCCCGAGTCCGAGCCGTCTCATCCGACGATACAGGTTGGGGCGGTCGGTGTGCAACCGCCGCGCGGCCTCGGCCACGTTGCCCTCGGCCGCCGTGAGCGCCTGGGCAATGAGCGCGCGCTCGTAGTCATCCAGCGCGTCGCTGAGCGATTGATCAGTGAGCAACGGCGCGGCTGGGTCACCGCCATGTCGCATGGCGGCGCCGTCGATCGCCAGCACGGCGCCCACGTCGGCTGCGGTAATCGTGTCGCCCGCATGCAGGATGGCCAGTCGTTCGACGATGTTCGCCAGTTCCCGCACGTTCCCCGGCCAGCGATAGCCGATGAGCGCCCGGAGCGCGTCGGCGCCCCAGGTGGGGCTCGGCCCCGCACTGCGGGTCCGGTGCAGGGATGTGAAGTGGAGCACCAGAGCGGCGATGTCCTCCAGTCGCTCCCGCAGCGGCGGGATGGAGAGGGGAATCACGTTGAGCCGGAAGTAGAGGTCCTCCCGGAACCGCCCATCGGCCACGGCGCGGCGCAGGTCCATGTTCGTGGCCGCGAGAATGCGCACGTCCACGCGCACGGCCGTGCCGCCGCCCACGCGCTCGATCTCCCCGCCCTCGATCGCGCGGAGCAGCTTGGCCTGTGCATCGCTGCCCAGGTCCCCCACTTCATCCAGGAAGAGCGTACCGCGGTCCGCCAGCTCGAAGCGGCCGATACGGCGCTCCGTGGCGCCGGTAAACGCCCCCCGTTCGTGTCCGAACATCTCGCTCTCGACGAGGTCGTGCGGGATGGCCGCGCAATTGACGCGCACCAGGGGCTTGCCGCGACGGGCGCTCTGCTCGTGGATGGCGGCGGCCACCAGCTCCTTTCCCGTACCCGATTCGCCGATGATGAGCACGCGCGCATCAGATGGCGCCACGCGGTCGATCATCGCGCGCACGCGCTGCATGGCGGGGCTCGCGCCCACCATCTGTCCCGAGAGACCGAAGTCCTCGCGCAGAGCGCGCGTTTCGCGCCGTGCCTGCCGCAGCTCCAGCGCCGAGCGGAGCGTGACCAGGACGCCTTCCGGCGTGAGCGGCTTCTCCAGGAAGTGGAAGGCGCCGAGCTTCGTGGCCTTCACCGCATCGCTCAGCCCCGCGCGGCCGCTCATCATCACCACCGGCGACTCCGGAAAGCGCTCCCGAAGGCGCATGAGCGTGGCCATCCCGTCCAGCTCGCCGGGGATCATGAGATCCAGCAACGTCGCATCGGGCTCGTGTTCAGCGGCGGCCGCCAGCCCGCTCGCCCCATCCGCCGCCTCGTGCACCGTGAAGCCTTCCGCGCGGAGCAGGGCACCGACCATCCGGCGGATGTTCGGTTCGTCGTCGACGATCAGGATCGCGGGCATGCCTGTATCCTACACGGCGGACGGGCATCCGCGCGTGCGCTGCATCACGCGTCGCGATTGCCGGCTGCTGGCAGTACCGCGCTCTCCTTGCCGCGTTCGGACAGGAGCTTCGTGGTGAATCGCTGTCCTTCCGAGATGCGCTCCACCTCGATGGCAATCGAGTCGATCGCCTGCTCCATGCGCTCGAGCCGGTCCGTGACCTCGGGCGGCACCTTCGGCTGGCCCGCCGAGCGGTCCATGCGGCGCGCATAGGCCCTGGCGAGCGGCACCCCCACACAGCAGGTGGCCACCATCGCGAAGAAGCCGAGTGGAACGAGGACGCCTGGGCCCATCAAAGATCACTCCTGGGAAGAGAGACGCTCAGCAGCGTGTTCATTGGTTGGAAAGATGAAGCGAATATTGGTGCCGCCCCCTTCGACGCTCGTCGCTGCCACGTTACCGTGGTGGGCGAGCACCGTCTGGCGCACGATCGCGAGGCCGAGCCCGGTGCCACCGGCCTTGTTGGTGGCGTACGGCTCCCAGATGCGGTCCAGCATCGCGGCCGGAATGCCGCACCCGGTATCGCTTACGCACAGCTCCACGCCGTCGTGGCCGTCATCGTCCGTGGTGCGTGCCACCCGCACGTGCACGCGACTCTCCTGGCCATCCGCCGTGCGCTCACGCGCTTGGCATGCTTCCACGGCGTTGATGAGCACGTTGGAAAGTGCGCGGGCCAGCGCGTCCTGGTGCCCGCGTATCAGGGGGACTCCATCCTCCACGTCCACCGTCACCGCCAGGTGGTCCGGCACTGTGGAGCGCGCCGTATAGCAGGCCAGCTCGCCCAGGTCCACATCGGCCGGTGGGCCTTCGGGCAGCGTGCCGAACTGCGAGAAGCTGCGCGCCATCGTTTCCAGTCGCTGTGACTCGGTCGAGAGCACCTCCACTACCTCCGTCAGGCGCGGATCCGCATCGCGCCGCAGCCGTTCGATCGCGAAGCGCATGGGGGTGAGCGGGTTCTTCAGCTCGTGCGCTACGCGCCGCGCCATCTCCCGAAACGCTTCGAGCCGCTCCGCCTCCAGGGCACGCTCCCGCGCGTCGTGGAGATCGCGCGCCATCTTGCGCATCCGGCGGCGCAACACCTCGAATTCCGGGGCGCCGCGACGCGGCGGCACATCCGGCAGGGGCTTGCCCCGCGCGATGAGCTCCGTCCATCCGACCAGCTCGTCCAGCGGACGGCTGAGCTGTCGGCTGAGGTGCGCCGCCACGCGGGAGGCAAGCAGCGCGAGCAGCACGGAGCCGAGCAACGCGAAGACGGCTACCAGCACTACCGCGCGCGACATGAGAAAGCTGTACCGGCGCGCCTGTGTGAGCGAGGCGGCCAGCTCCTGCTCGTGCGCGCGCACGAGTCGGCGCTGCTCCGGCGTGAGCGGTGCACGCCGTACGGCCGCTATGGCCCGCTGCCCGGTGGCGGCGACGTTTGCCCAGGCGCCGCGCCCACTCAGCACCGGGAGCATGGTGCCCACCACCACGGCGCCGCCGAGCATGAGCGCGCTGGACGGCACGACCGCGAACAGCACGAGGTAGAGGAGCACCCGCCTGCGGAAGCTCAGACGCTTCACAGCTACGTCCTACGAGGAGATCCAACCAGAGTTTCGCGCGTGCGACGCCTCACAATGTAACGTTCGGGTCCCAGCGGTGCAGGATGAGGGGGAGGGGGCACGGATCAGCTCACCCTCGCGTCGCGGCCCATCGTGCGCGTAGCTTTTCGAACCAGCCTGGTGCGTTGGGATCGATGATCTTCACCTCGACAGCGGACATGAAGGCCGTGCCGATCACCCGGATGAGCGGAGCGTCCGGCATTGCAGTCGCCGCGACGTCGCGCTTGATCTCGAAGCTCCCCACGATCGGGTCGCCATCGCACTCCACGCGGAGCTCGGGGGGCACGAGGATCGTGATGTTGCCCATGATAGCGACAACTTCGATTTCCGACGTTCCCGGGCCGATACGTGCGCGGCTGAGGTCGAGCTCCACCTGGCCCAGGAACGCCACCGCACGAAAGCGGCGCGGCAGGATCCAATCGTCATCGCGCAGGGCATGCGACAGGAACGCGACCGCGCCGCGGTGCTCCGGAACGAGTGCCGCCGCAACCACGGTCGGGTGCGCGGGTGGCAGCGGTGCCACCGGGTGGCGAGAGCGCGGTGTCATGGGCTCTCCGACGAACGCTCGCGGCAACGGGTTTCATCTCGTCCGGGTTCCCGCCGCGCATGAGTTCCACATTTCCCCGAACGTGACCGGTGACCATGAAATTCCATACCCAGTATCTTACGTTCACGACGCAGCAACGCCAGGAGATTATCGACATCACTGACGAGGTCGAGGCGTGCCGCGCGGCGGCCGACATCCGCGAGGGGATGATCCTCGTATCCGCCATGCACATCTCCGCCTCGGTGTTCATCAACGATCACGAACCGGGGCTCTGGAGCGACATCCTGCAATGGCTGGAGCACCGCATTGCGCCATGGGATCCCGAGCACTACCGACACAATCAGACCGGCGAGGACAACGCCGCGGCGCATCTGCGTTCCCTCACGATCGGACACGAGGTCATCGTCCCGGTCACCAATGGCCGTCTCGATTTTGGGCCCTGGCAGCGGGTATTCTACGGGGAATGGGATGGGCAGCGCCCCAAGCGCGTCATCCTGAAGGCGATGGGGGAGTAGGGGCGGAGGATCGAAGTGGGTCAGCTTATCAGTGAGTCAGTTGGTCAGGAACGGCAGGAGAGGAGAAAAGGAGAGAGGAGAAAGGAGAAAGGAGGAAATGCCTCGGCGTGAGGGCTCTCCCGAAGAGCCGGTCCCTCTCTCCTTTCTCCTCTCGCTCGCCTCAAGAGCTTCTTCTGACCCACTGACCCACTGACCCACTGACCCACTGACCCACTGCCCCATCGCCGCGCCGCAACTGGCGACGTGGCGCCAATGTCTGTTAGATTGAAAGGATTGTGATGTGCACCGTGATTGAGATCTGATGGCCAGCGCCTGGATGCTCGACCGCACGATCGCGGCGCGCGCCTGTGAACATCCCCGGCGACCGATGCTCATGGCCGGGGATCGTACGCTGACGTACGAGCAGGTGGATGCTCGGGCCCGGGCGATGGCCGCCGCGCTCGCGGAGCTCGGCATCGAGGCGCATGATCGTGTGGGCATCATCATGCCCAACTTGCCGGAATGGATCATTGCGCTGTTGGCGGCGGCCAAGCTTGGCGCCACGGTCGTGCCGATCAACCCGCATCTCAATCACATCGAGTTGCGCTACCAGCTCCGCCACGCTGAAGTCTCGGCCGTGTTCGCGGCCGAGGAATACGACGGCGTCGATTACCTCGGTATGTTCGAGGACATCATCGCCGATCTCCCCGACCTGCAGTATCTGGTGACCGTCGGGACGCAGGAGCTGTGGTACGACGACAGGATCTTTCAGTTCGAGGATCTCCTGTCGAGCGGTGAAGGGCGAGCAGTCCCGTCGCCCGGTGATGTCGATGAAGATTCCGACCTCGCCATTCTGTACACCTCGGGGACGATGGGGAAACCCAAAGGCGTGCGACTCTCGCATCGCAGCGTTGTCGAGACGGCGGTCCGGACGAGCGAAGCGCTCGAGATGGATCCGTCTGATCGCGTGCTGATCTCGGTCCCCCTCTTCACCATTTTCGGTGTCGGGGTCGTGGTCGGTGCCATCGCGGCCGGCGCGACGCTCGTCCTGCAGCAGCAGTTCGAGGCCGATGCGGCGCTCGAGTTGCTGGAGCGCGCCCGGATCACCGTCTGGCATGGCGTCCCGACGATGTTCCAGTTGCTCATGCGCGCCCCCGGCTTCGACCCTGAGCGCTTTCCGCAGCTGCGTACCGGCATCTGCGCCGGCAGTCCGGTGAGCGATGATCTCGTCCGCCGCATTCGCCGGTGGTGCGATGTGCAGGTGGCCTACGGGCTCACCGAGACAGGGTCGGCAGTGACGATCACCCGCTTCAGCGACCCGGATGAGAAGCGGCTCACGACGGTGGGGCGCCCACTCCCCGGCGTGGAGATCAAGGCGGTGGACTTCGTCACGGGTGCGCTGCACGGTCCCGAGGCGGTCGGCGAGATCGCCGTCCGGGGCCCGAACGTCATGCAGGGCTACGCCCGCATGCCTGGGGAAACGGCCCGGTCCTTTTCCCCGGAAGGCTTCTTCCTCACCGGTGATCTGGGCATCATCGATGAGGAGGGGTATCTGCGGATCGTCGGGCGCACCAAGGAGACGATCGTCCGCGGAGGATATCAGATCTATCCCCGCGAAGTTGAGGATCAGCTCCGCGCCCACCCCGCATTGGACGATGTCTGCGTGATCGGTATCCCCCATGACATCATGGGAGAGCTGGTGTGCGCGTGCATCGTTCCTGTCGAAGGCGCGGTCATCACTGGCGAAGAGGTCAAGGAATTCGCCCGCGACACGATGGCCGACTACAAGATCCCCGATCTCGTCCGCTTCTTCGATACCTTTCCAATGACCGGGAGCGGAAAGGTGAAGCGGCGAGAGCTCGAGCGCGTGGTCGCGCTCGATTCCACCGCCATGATAGGAAGTTCATGACTCCACGAAATGCCCGGACGGCCATCACGCATGCTCCCGCCGTCCCCGTGCACCGCGGCCCGCAAGCGCATGTCCATGCGCCGCTGGCGGCGTCCCTTGTCCATGCCGCCCCGTTCGTTTCGGCGCCCAATGCCGCGCTGCTGATCGACTTCGACAACGTGACGATGGGGATCCGCTCGGATCTCCAGACGGAGCTCAAGACGCTCCTCTCCTCCGAGATCATCAGAGGAAAGGTGGCCGTCCAGCGCGCATATGCGGACTGGCGCCGCTACCCGCAGTACATCGTGCCGCTCACCGAGTCGTCGATCGATCTCATCTACGCTCCCGCGTACGGCCCATCCAAGAAGAACGCCACCGACATCCGCCTCGCTATCGATGCGCTGGAGCTGGTGTTCACACGCCCCGAGATCGGCACCTTCATTCTCCTCTCGGGCGATTCCGACTTCTCGAGCCTGGTGATCAAGCTCAAGGAATACGGCAAGTATGTGATCGGCGTGGGTATTCGCGAATCCTCGAGCGACCTGCTCGTGATGAATTGCGATGAGTACTACAGCTACAACGCGCTCGCGGGCCTCGTGAAGTCGGGCGAGGAGGAAACGACCAAGCGCGATCCATGGGAGCTGGTCGCGGAGGCGGTGCAGCGCATGAAGCGCAACGGCGATGTCATGCGCGCCGACCGGCTCAAGCAGGTGATGCAGGAGATCGACGCATCGTTCGACGAGAAGGACCTGGGCATGGCCAAGTTCTCGCGCTTCGTACAGGAGGCGGCCCAGCGCGGGCTGTTGTCCGTGGCGCGACTGGGCAACGGCCAGCTGGAAGTGGATGTGGCTGGCGCGGAGGAGGAGCGAGCCGCCGGCGCGGCAGCGCCCGAAGCGCCGCGCGAGCCCTCGGAGAATGGCCGGCGAAGCCGGCGCGGCCGTGGCGGACGCGGGCGGCACGAGCGTGAAGCGCCGCGTGCGGCGCCCGCTGAGGAGACCGTTGTGCCGGTAGCGCCCGCCACAGTGGCGCCCGCCGCAGCGACGCCGGCTGCCGGTGTGGAGGCGCAGCCCGTCGGTGAGCGGTTGACGCGCGACGAGGCGTTCTCCCTCGTGCGCCAGGCGGTGGACGCGCTCTCGCACGGTGCCGCGGAGGCCATCCCGGCCGCCGATGTCCGCAGCGAGGCCCGCACTCTGCTCGGTCGCGACAGCGAAACGCTGAGCGACCGGTATTTCCCGCGCATCCTGCGCGATATGCACGCGGCGGGGCTCCTCGGTCTGCACGAGCGCGACGGCGGCTACGATGTGCTGCCGGTGGCCGAGCCTGCAGCGGGCGCGGAGCGGCCAGCCGTGGCTGCGGCGGCCGCGACGCCCGCCGACGGCGTGGCAACGAGTGGTGCACCCGCCGCGCCGCGCCGCGGCATGCGACACCGCGGTGCCGGCCGCGGCGCGGCGTCGGCCGCCGTCGTGCCGCCCGAGCTGCTTGCCGTGGGCGTGGTGAGCAACGTGCCCACTGGGTCCGAGCCTCTTGCCGCACCGCCTCCGCCCGCCGGCATCACGCCAGCCCCAACCGAAGAGGAAGTGCCATCGCCGCCGGCGCGAACATCGCGCAAGACGGCCGCCAAGAAGAAAAGTGGGACTGCCAAGAAGGCGACGTCACGCCGCGCCACGCGAGCGCGCACCGCGCCTGCCGCCGCGGCTCAGGAGGAGGCGTCGGCGGCAGTGCAGGCCGCTCCCACAGCACAATCGGCGCCCGACGAGGCCGCACCGGCGAAGCCAAAGCCAAAACCACGCCGGTCACGAGCCCGGAAGAAGACGGCGGCACCGCCGGCTGCTCCGGAGAGCGAGTCGTGAGCACGAACGCCGCGCACCCCGCGCGGCGTTCGTCGTTCGGCCCGCCCCTCGCCCCGTCCTTCTACGACCGCGATACGGAGCGCGTCGCCCGCGAGCTGCTCGGCGCCATCCTGCTCTGTGAGTCGCCCGAGGGCGCCGCAGCGGGCCGCATCGTTGAAACGGAAGCGTACCTGGGCGAGCACGACCCCGCATGCCATGCGGCAGCGGGGCTCACCGCGCGCACCAGTCCGCTCTACGGCCCGCCAGGCACCGCGTACGTCTACTTCATCTACGGCGCGCACTGGTGCGTGAACGCTGTCACACGCGCGGCCGGTCTGCCAAGCGCGGTGCTCGTGCGTGCGCTCGAGCCGCTGGAAGGATTGGAGCTCATGCGCGCGCGGCGGCACCATCCGCGCGGCGATCGCGATCTCACGAATGGGCCGGGAAAGTTGTGCGCGGCACTCGGCATTACCGATCGCTTCAATGGCGTGTCGCTCGCGGAGCCGCCGCTCATGATCTGTCGGGGCAAAGCGGTGAGTGACCAGCACGTGACCGTCACGCCGCGCATTGGCATCACCCGTGCGGCCGACTGGCCGTTGCGCTGGCTGGTGACGGAGAGCCCATTCGTCTCACGCGCTCCTCGCCATGGCGGTCGCAGGCGATCACGCCACACATGAGGCGCCGCGCGCGAGCGGTGCCCACTCCGTTCGATGTCCATCTCGAGACCGCTCATGTCCGATAGCGCCATCAAGCCGGCCGGGGTCTCCGACCGCGTCTGGGATCTGTACCGCGGATCCATCGTCATCGACATGCACAACGACATGCCCACCAAGGTGCTCGACGACGACTACGATCCCGGCCAGCGGCATACGTGTGCGGAAGGGCACACCGATGTGCCACGGCTCGTGGAGTCCGGCCTCACGGCGCAGTGGTTCGCGGCGTGGGTCGGCGCCACGTATGCCACGATGGAACCGGATGGATCGTTCGCGCGGGCCCTCGTTTCCATCGACGTGGTGCATGCGCTCGTGCGCAGGCATCCTGACACCCTGCTGGCGGCGACGACAGCTGCCGACGTGCGGCGCGCCAAGCAAGTGGGGAAGATCGCCATCGGCATCGGAGTGGAGGGCGGACATGCCATCGAGGGCTCGCTCGACAAGCTCCATACCCTCTACACCCGCGGTGCGCGCTACCTCACCCTCACCTGGAACAACGGCAACCCGTGGGCGGGCTCGTCGATTGGCGTGGGCGGCACGCGTACCGGCGGCCTCACGGAGTTCGGCCGTGGCGTCATCCGGGAGATGAATCGGCTCGGCATGCTCGTGGATGTCTCCCACGTCTCCGATGCGACGTTTGCCGACGTACTGGACACGTCATCCGTGCCGGTCATCGCATCGCATTCGAGTGCGCGCGCGCTGAGCGATCATCCGCGCAACCTGCGCGATCACCAGCTCCGCGCTCTGGCGGCGCGTGGCGGGGTGGTGTGCATCAACTTCTATCCGCGCTTCATCGACGATCGCTACCGGCACGATGTGGAAGTGGCGGACGCGGAGCTCGCCGCGGCCACGCCGGCGAAGTCACCGGTGGCCAACGAGCCCGGCGTAGAGCGCGCCCATGCAGCGCGGGTCGCCCGGCTGGCGGCCATCGCGCCGGTGCCGTTGCGCGTGCTGGTGGATCACATCGACCACGTTGCCCACGTGGCCGGTATCGATCATGTGGGATTGGGGAGCGACTTCGATGGGATCAGCGCCGTGCCCGCGCAGATGGAGGATGTCACGGCGTTCGCCCGCATCGCTCAGGCGCTCGTGGATCGCGGCTACGACGACACGAGCGTGAGCAAGATCCTTGGCGGGAACGTCCTGCGGTTGCTCGGCGACGTGCTTACGGCCGATCCTGCGCCGAGCTCACGTTGAACCGGATGCCGGCCTCGAGCAGATAGCTGGGGCGGGCGTTCAGCAGAAAGCCGTTTTCCGTGGGCATGTACGTTACCTGTCCGAAGACCGAGAAGCGCTGGTACTGCACCTGCAGCCCCGCCAGCGCGATGAAGGACGCTCGGCTCTTCTCATCCTGGAGCTCCGCGGCAACGAGCGTCTCGTCTCCCGCCGCGACCGGATCCTGCACGGTCGCCGACCGAATGATGTTGATCGACATTCCGACGCCGCCGTAGGGATGCAGCATCCCATATGAGGCGGGGAAGGCGAGCAGGGCAGCCGTGTAACGGCGGAGGTCGTGGATGCCGACCATATAGGATTGGCCGCTGCTGCCCACGATGGACGAGTTCGCGTTGAAGAATGTCTGATCACCCGAGAGGTAGAGCGCGCCCCGCGAGGCGGTGATCAGCCACTCCGCGCCGACCATCGGCCGTATACCCTTGCTCCCCGTATTGGTCGAGTACGAGAGCAGGCCGGTTTTCGCGCCCCAGAACCAGGAGTTCTTGAAGAGGCGCCCTGACTGGGCCGCGCCGATGGCGGGCATCAACGCCACGAGGGCGAGCCCGGAAGCCATCCACCGGATCGTGCGCATGGAGAGATTCCTCGTTGGGAAGAAGGAAGGCCGACTGTTTGCGGGAGGGGGCACCGGGAGATCCCGCCGCGCCTCGCCCCCGTTCGGGACGTAGCTCCGCCCGCAAGCTCATGGGAGGGACGATGGGCCTGCCGTGGTGGTCACGCAGAGGCTATCGGGCGGTGGCGTTCTTGACCTCGGCCCGCGCGCTGGCGAGGTTGCCAGGAGGGGACGCGACTCCCTATCGAACCCCGGAGCGTGGATACTATGAGGTTACCGGAAGTTCCCCCGAGCGCCGAGCGCTTTCGCAGTGCGGTCTACGGAACGGTGTTCGGGCGCCGCATGGAGGTGGTCCACCGTCTGAGCGCCGGCGACTCGCTCATCCTGGTGCCTGATCCCCCGGGCACGGACAATCCGGCGGTGTGGGTCCATGCGAGCGGCGGGGACGTGGTGGGGCACCTCCCGTTCGAGCTGTCGCGCTGGCTGGTGCCCTTCATGCTGGCCGGCGGCCGGTGCAGCGCGCGCGTGGAGAAGATCGGCACCGACGATGTGGCGAGTTGGCGCCGGGTGATCGTGCAGCTTCGGTGCTCTGGGAGTGGGTCAGTGAGTCACTAGACTGGGGTGTAGGGAGGCGGGTGTAGGGTCTAGGGTGGGCGGGCAGAAAGCTCCTCTCACCCAGGCAGTTTCCTGACATCCCACACCCGACTCCCTCCACCCTGTCGTCTGCCAGCCTGACCGACTGACGTACTCTTACCTCACCATCCCCAGCTTCTTCCCCACTTTCTTGAACGCCTCCACGGCGAAGTCGAGATCGGCGCGCGTGTGGCTGGCCGAGAGCTGGCAGCGGATGCGCGCATGGCCCTGCGGCACCACCGGATAGCCGAAGCCGGTGACGAAGATCCCTTCGTCCAGCATCATCTCACTCATTTTTATGGCGAGCGCCGTCTCGCCGACAATGATCGGGACGATGGGCGTATCGCCCGCCAGCGGTTTGAACCCCGCCTCGGAGATCGCGCCGCGGAAGTACGCCGCGTTGTCGCGCAGCAACGCCACCCGCTCCGGGTGTTGCTCCACGAACTCGACGGCGGCCAGCGCGCTTGCCGCCACCGTGGGCGGCAGCGCGTTGGAGAAGAGCTGCGGGCGTGAGCGCTGCACTAGGTAGTCCACCAGTGCGCTCGTACTGGCGGTGAATCCGCCCGCGGCGCCTCCCAGCGCCTTCCCCAGGGTGGAGGTGATGACGTCCACCTCGCCCAGCACCCCGTGGAACTCCGCCGCGCCGCGCCCCATCTTGCCCAGCACGCCGGAGCCGTGCGAGTCGTCCACGGCGACGATGGCATCGTAGCGCCGAGCCAGCTCGAGGATCTCCGGCAGCCTGGCGATGTCGCCCTCCATGGAGAAGACGCCATCGGTCCAGATGAGCCGCCGGCGCGCGCTCTTCGCCGCTTCCAGTCGCGCGCGCAGGTCGTCCATGTCGGAGTGCTTGTAGACTGCAGTGGTACACTTGGTGATCGCCTTCGCCAGACGGATGGAGTCGATGATGGATGCATGGTTGAGCGCATCCGAGATCACGACGTCCTCGCCCTCGATGATCGTCGACGTGAGCCCCTCGTTGGCGTTCCACGCCGACACGTAGCTCATCGATGCCTCGCACCCCACGAAGCGCGCGAGCGCCTGTTCCAGATCCCGGTGGACCGTGAAGGTGCCGCAGATGAAGCGCACGCTCGCGGTGCCGGCGCCGAACTGGTCGAGTCCATGCTTGCCCGCCTGAACCACCGCACCCTCATCCGAGAGTCCCAGATAGTTGTTCGAGGAGAGGATCAGCACATCGCCCCGTCCTTCCATCTGCACATGGGCGGACTGCGGCGACTCCAGGTGGTTGAGCCGCTTGTACACGCCCTCCTGCTTGAACTGGTCGAGCGCGCCCTGAAGCTGATCGCGGAAGCGAGTGTTGATGGACATGAGTAAGGGGTGTGAGGTGTGAGTTTTGGGTTGTGGGTTTTGGGTGACGGGTTTTGGGTGCGGCGGCGGTGGGCAGCCAGGGCGTTTACCTCTCAGACCCGGAGCTCACGGCTCAGAGCTCATGACCCACAACTCATAACCCATCACTCACGTCGCTTCGCGTTATGCGATCTCGAAAATCACCTTCCCCGCTTCTCCCGACGTGATGGCGCGGATCGCCTCGTCGGCGCATTCGAGCGGAAAGCGATGCGTGATCACGGGAGTCGGATCGAAAGTGCCGGAGCGAAGGAAGCGCGTCATCTGATGCCATGTGTCGTACATCCGGCGTCCCGTCACCCCGTAGACCGTCACGCCCTTGAACACCAGCTCGGTGGCGAAGTTGAACTCCATGGGTCTGGCGGGTACGCCGAGCATCTGCACGCGGCCAGCCGGCCGCACGAGCGCGAACGCCTGGTGGATGGCGGAGGGAACGCCCGACATCTCGAGCACCACGTCCACGCCCAGGTCGCCCGTGGCACGCCGTACCGCGTCGGCCACCTCGTCCGGGTGCACCGCCTCGTGCGCACCCATGGTGCTGGCGAGCGCGAGCCGAGTGTCGTTGACATCGGAGGCGATGATATGCGCGGCGCCCGCGGCGCGGCAGATGCCGGCGGCGAAGATCCCGATAGGTCCGCACCCGGTGATGAGCACCACCGCGCCAGGAATCTGCGCCGTGAGCGCGGTGTGGAACGCGTTCCCCATGGGGTCGTGGATCGCGCCGATGTCGAACGAGATGGCGTCGTCCAGCGGCCACACATTCGTGGCCGGCATGGCGATGTACTCGGCGAAGCAGCCGTCGCGGTCCACGCCGATCACACGCGTGTGCTGGCATGCGTGCGCGTTCCCGGTGCGACAGAGCATGCAGGTGCCATCCACGATGTGTCCCTCAGCGGTCACGCGGTCGCCGACGGTGACGTGTTCCACCAGCCCGCCGACCTGGGCCACCTCGCCCGCGAACTCGTGCCCGACCACGATGGGCGGATGCACGCGTCCCTGCGCCCAGCTGTCCCAGTTGTAGATATGAACGTCCGTGCCGCAGACGCCGGCCCGCCGCACGCGGATGAGAACTTCGGCGTCATGAATCGTGGGAACCGGCACATCCCGCAGCGCGAAGCCGGGGGCGGCCGATTCCTTTACCAGCGCTTTCACGCGGTTGTGTGCTCCTAATGGAGGATTGAGAGTGACTCACAACGAAGCCGCGCCCCTCTGCCCGGGAACGGGAGCGGGGCGCGGTGGAAAAGTGGCGTCCGGTGCGGCGGGATGCCAGGGCACTGCATCGCCGTTGCACACGGCGGCGCGGCCGTAGCGTTCAGCGCGCTCGATCGATCTCCCTCAGTCGTCCCCCGCCACCAGCATCCCCCGCGACCGCTCCTCCCACGCGCTCGCCTTCGCGGTCGGGTTGACCGCCTCCACCCGTACCGCCGACACCTTGAGCTCCGGAATCCCCGCGTACGGATCCAGCTTGGGGTTCGTGAGCAGGTTCGCCGCCGCCTCGCGGTAGTGCATGGGGAGAAAGACCTGCCGGTGCGCCACGCGCGGCGAGATGCGCGCCGAGAGCTCCACGCTTCCCCGGCGCGACGTCACGCGCACCGGATCGCCGTCGTCGATCCCCAGCTCGCGCGCATCGTCGGGCGAGATCTCCACAATGGGCGTCGGCTCGCGCGAGTCGAGTCCCGTGGAGCGGCGCGACATCGTGCCCGTATGCCAGTGATAGAGCTGGCGCCCCGTGTTCATGAAGAACGGATACTCCTCGTCCGGCAGCTCGGCCGGCGGCAGGAACTCCACCGGCACCAGTGTCCCCTTCCCGTCGGCGGTGGGGAAGCGGTCGGCGAACAGGAAGTCGGTGCCCGGGTGCGTGGCGTCCTTCACCGGGTACTGCAGCCCGTTGCCCTCCAGCCGTGCGTAGGATACGCCGGCCCATGACGGCGTGACGCGTACGATCTCGTCCATCACGTCGGATGCGCTCTCGAACGGCGCGTACAGCCCGAGCCGTCGCGAGAGCTCGATCAGGATGTCGATGTCGGCGCGCGCCTCGCCCGGCGGCTCCGCCGCCTTGCGCACCAGCTGGATGCGCCGCTCGGTGTTTACGAACGTCCCATCCTTCTCGGCGAACGAGGCGCCCGGGAAGACCACGTCCGCGTAGCGCGCTGTCTCGGTGAGAAAGAGGTCCTGCACCACCATGAATTCCAGGTCGTGGAACCACTGCTCGGCGTGCGACACATCGGGGTCCGAGATGATCGGGTTCTCCCCCATGATGTACATGCCGTGCACCGGGCTCCCCGCCTTCACGATGTCCGTGACCTTCAGCCCTTCCTCCAGCGACATCGACTCTTCCGGCAC
>DASUKA010000170.1:0-22069 GCA_036278935.1 Gemmatimonadaceae bacterium | reverse complement strand
TCTGCCGAGGCGGCGAAGCTGGTGCAGGACGCGGAGCAGAAGGCGGCAGCCATCCGGAAGGATGCCCAGACATTGGCGGACAAGGTGAAGAAGGAAGGCGACCGGCAGGCCGACTCGCTCACGGCAAAAGCCGGCTCGAATCCACTGCTGCAGATCGGGGCAAAGGCGGCGGCAGACAAGCTGCGCAAGACGGCCAACGACAAGGCCGCGGCGATCGTGCGCGAGGCCGACCAGCGCGCCGACAGCCTGGTGGCGGCGGCGCGCCAGCAGGCGGCGAAGATCGGGGGACCGTGATTTGCGAACCGCGGCGCGGTGCAGCGCTTGGACATGCTGCACCGCGCCTGTTTTCAGTCACGCCTCCGGTGACGGCGGAGCTGCGTCGGCCTACGGCGCCCCCGACGATGTCGTCGTCACGACCGGCCCGGCCGGCTTGGTCATGTATCTGGCGAACCAGGCGCGAAGGTAGAGCTGCGTACGCAGGAAGTTCGACGGCGTGCTCGACGTTCCATGATACTCGTGGTTCATGCGGACCATCGCCGTCGGCACGCCGTGCATTTCGAGCGCACGGTAGAACTCCTCGATCTGCGGGATCGGCGTGCGGAGATCGAGCACACCAGTCATCAGCAGCGTCGGCGTGGTCACATGACCCACGTACATGATCGGGGAGCGCTGCAGATACTCGCTCGGATCTTCCCAGAACGGATGCGCGAAGTTCTCGTACCAGCCCGCGCCGTCCGTCTCACCCACGAAGCTGATCCAGTCGATCACGGGGCAGAGCGCCGCGGCGGCGGCAAAGCGGCTGGTGTGCCCCACGGTCCACGCCGTGAGCGCCCCGCCCCCCGAGCAGCCGTACACGAACATGTTCTTCGTATCGATGTAGCCGCGCCCCACCACCGCGTCCACCCCGGCCATCAGGTCATTGAAGTCCTTTCCCGGATACGCATCCTTGATCTCGTTGGTGAACTTCTCACCGTAGCCCGTGCTGCCGCGAGGATTCACGTACAGGACCACGTAGTCGTGCGCCGCGAAGTCCTGTCGCGCGAAGCTGAAGCCCACGTTGTACATCGCCTGCGGACCGCCGTGGATCTGGAGCAACAGCGGATACTTCCGGCTCGCGTCGAAATTCGGCGGCGTCACGATCCATCCCTGGATCTTGAGACCGTCCCCGGACGGGTACCAGAACTCCTGGGTCTGACCCAGCGTCTTGCCCGCGAGCACGTCGGCATTCACGTCGGTGAGCTGGGTGAAGCTCGATGCGGTGCCCCGTCCCCCCTTGGGAATGCTGAATGTCACGATGTCGTTCGGCTTGACGGGCGTCGAGCGAACAGCCACCGCCAGCCCGCTCTTCCCCACGCTCGAGACGGTGAGCACGTGCTTCCCGCTGGTCACGGGGCGAAAATGGCCGCTCGGCGTCGTGAAGTAGAGGTTCCGCAATCCCTCGGCGTCCACGTTGAAGTAGATGCCGCTGTTGTCAGGCGCCCAGACGACGCCCGAGATCGGGCGGTCCAGATCTCCAGACACGAGGTGGGGATTCGAGCCATCGGCGTTCATCATCCAGAGCTTCGTTTCGGCCCATGCCGAGTGGTCCACCGAATCCGCGGAGAGAAAGGCGATGAGGCGGCCGTCCGGAGAGTACAGCGGGTTGCGGCTGGTGCCGGCGCGATGCGTCAGTTGCGTGACGTCGCCCGTCGCGACGTTGGCCGCATAGATGTTCGACTGGCGGAAGTGCTTCGCGGCATCGGGCAAGCGCAGCGCGGAGAAGGCGATCCACTTCCCGTCGCCCGACCATGCCGGCGCGTCGTCGTTCCAGTTGCCCGTCGTGAGTTGGCGTGCGGTGCCGCCTCTGGCGGGGAGGACGAAGATGTGGCGGTAGGCGTCGTCGGTGTACCCGATGCGATCGCGCCGATAGTTCAGCCGCGTCACGATCTTCGGCGGCGCCGTCCACTTCGCTCCCGCCGGCGGCTTGGGCATGTGGATGCGCAGGGCGGAATCCTGCACCGGCACGTTCATCGTGAACGCGATCCACTTGCCATCCGGCGACCACGTGAGGTTGGATGGCGACTCGGTGAGATGCGAGATCTGCGTCGTCCCGCCTTCCGCGTCCATCCACCGCACGAAGACCTGCTCGCCGCTCGGCTCACCGCGAGCGATGTACGCGATGCGCGTGCCGTCGGGCGACCACTGGACGCCGGACCCGCGCACGAGCTCGCGCGCATGCGAGCCGTCGGCATTCATCTGCCAGATGGACGACTCCCACCGGTCGTTCATCTTGTCCACCCAGCGCCGGGTGTAGAGGATCTGCGTTCCGCTGGGTGAGAGCTGTGGGCTCCGCACGTCTTCCCAATCGAGGTACTGCTCCACCGCCAGGCGATCGGACGCGCGTTGCTGGGCGCGGCCGGAGGAGATCGCGACGCCGAGCAGCAGCACTGCCATACCACAAGGTCGAAGAGCACGCATGGGGCCTCCGGGGTTGGGGTGCACTGGACGCGCTCTATAGTGCGGGCTGGTTGCCGGCGCGGGAAGGGGGAGGCTGGACTTACATAGCTACGGGCGAGGCGCCCGCTGATCCACCGCCCGCCTGGGGGCGCTCACGGGCGGACATGCCCTTTGCCGCCATGCGGAAACCGACGTGGGCCGCCAGTGGCACCTGCTCCCTCGGCGGCCAGGTTGGCAACGGCGAACTGAGGGAACAGGACCGGTTCGGTAGCCATGGGAAGAGGAGAAGCGAGTGAAATGACAACCAACGGCATGAGCCTCGCGTAGGCGCGACTGTCTGCCGAGTGCTGCTGATTCTTGCCGGCCCTTCGCGCCCGCGCATATTCAGGACCGGGAAATCAGACGCCGGCCACTACCTGGAGGGACCCATGTTTCTCATCCGCGAGATCATGTACTGCAAGCCGGGCAAGGTACGCCCGATGGTCGAGAAGTTCGTCGCGATGTCGAAGGCTGGTGAGAAGCTCGGCATGCCACCGATGCGCGTCATGACCGACTTCTGTGCCGAGCGATACTGGACGGTGGTGGCGGAGATGGAGGTGCCGGATCTGCAGGCGTTCGAGGAGATGATGTCGTCGCCGCAGGGGTCGACAGAGGAGCAGAAGCAGATGGAGGAGATCATGAAGGGGTACCACGATCTCGTGGAGTACGGCAAGCGGGAGGTCTACAGGATCGAGGGCTGAGCGATGCGTGCGTGTTCTCCGCGCATGCGAACGAGGAGGACGGCCGCCACAATCCACAGGACCAGCACCGTCAAGCGGAAGACCAGTGTCGCCTCGAGCGTGAATGGCCCCAGCCCGTGCACGCCGCCGGACGGCACGAGGTCTTTCATGTTGTTGAGTGCGGCGTGCATGAACATGGTCAGGAGCAGGCTGCCGCCCGTGCGCCAATAGAGCCACGCGAGCGCCACGGAGTACGCTGTTATCTGCAGCGCGTACAGCGGAAACGACTGGCCGTTGGTATCGGCGCCCGGCATGATGAAGAGCGGCAGATGCCAGAGGGCCCAGATGCCGCCCACGATGAGGCTCGCGAGCCCGAGGCCGGCGCGCTGGGTGAGCCGCGGCAGAAGGTAGCCGCGCCACCCCACCTCTTCGCCTGCCTGACCGAGTGTCGAGAGCACCGTCGCGACTACCAGCACCAGGGGATGCGTCTCACCGAAGTGCGGCCACGAGCCGGTGAGCCCTCGGTACAACACCGCGACCGCAAGTTTGGTCAGCGGCATGAGGAGCAGCGCGAAGGCGTAGAATTGGAGCCCGACGCGCCAGCGAACGATTCGGCGGAGCAGCGCGACGACGGCCGGGCGTCCCTCGTCGAGGGCCGTGAGGGCGACGGCGACCAGACCGGGCGCGAAAACGCCGACGAGGAACACCGGACCGCCGAGGGCGAGCAGCGGTGGAATATGCGACGGCGCCGGGGCGGCGCTCGCCACGCGGAGCACCACCGCCCACAGCGCCCATGTAACGGCGAACGTCAGGATGAGGAACGTGCCGATGGCGCTCATGCCGGTCCGCTCCGAAGACGGTCGAGTGCGCGATCCCTACGGTGGGCGAGCGTTGTTGTTTCGCGTGCGGTGACCCGCGGTGAGCGGAGGCAAGCCGATAGAAGAGGTGGCTCTCCTCGGCCTATCGCGCGAAGGCGGGAGCGAAAACGAGCGACTGGTGCGCCATCACCCCCGCCGTCGCGCCATCCGCGGCCGCCCAGGTGGTGTTGTGCGGAGTGCGTGCCGCATCGCCCGCGCAGTATACTCCCGTCACCGTCGTCTCCTTGCGCGCGTCCGTCCGCACGACCGGGCCGAACGGCCCTTCGTCGAACGCGCAGCCGAGTCGCTCCGCGAGCGGACTCGACATACGAGTGCGTGTGCTGGTGAACAGGGCGTCGATCTCGACGACGTTGCCGTCGCGCAAGCGAACGCCGGCCAGCTCGGGAACGGTGCCCACCAGCGCCTCGACCGCCCGCTCCTCCACCCGAATGCCACGCGCGGCGAGTGCCGAACGCTGGTCGGCGTCGGGCTCGAAGGCGCCGTTCGTGAATATGGTCACGTCCGCGCTCCAGTCTCGCACCAGCACCGCGTGCTGTATCGCCATCTCGCTGCCTGCCAGCACGCCAAGCCGACGATCTCTCACTTCGTAGCCGTGGCAGTACGGGCAGTGCGCGACAGTGACCCCCCACCGCTCCTGAAGCCCGGGAATCGACGGCAGCTCGTCCACCACGCCGGTGGCGAGGATGAGGCGCTGTGAGCGAAGGTTGTCACCCGATGCCAGGGTCACGGTGAAATCGTCGTCTCCACCCCTGTAGGCGTCGACGACCTCCCCCGATTCGAAGCGGACCGTCGGGTACGCGAGGACCTGCGCGCGGAAGGTGTCCAGGATCTCGGCGGGGGATCGCCCGTCCTGACCAAGGAAGCCGTGCGACGAATGCGCGAACCGGTTCCTGGGCTTCCCGGCGTCCACCACCAGGACCCGGCGGCGCGCCCGGCCGAGCTGAATGGCGGCGGCGAGGCCCGCAAAGCTCCCTCCGATCACGATAGCATGGTACGTCTCATCGAACATGATCATCCCTCCGGTTCACGTCAGAGCGCGACCCACCGTGTAGCTGTGACGCGATGTCCGCGATGGAAACCCGATCGAGTCGCTTCAGCAGCAACGCTTCCGCATCGACCAGGAAGTTGTCCAGCACCCCCGTAACGGCCGCCTGCACCACGCAGCCGGATGGTGCGGCGAGATCGACCGCGAACAACAGCCGCTCCCCGAGAGCTCTGCATACCTCTCCGAGCGAGATAGCGGCCGGATCGCGCGCGAGGCTCCAGCCGCCGCCGGCCCCCGCCGCGCTGCTGACGAAGCCCGCATCCCGCAGCCCAGCCAGCGTGCGCCGAATCACGACGGGGTTCGTTCTCGCGCAGCGCGCGAGATCCTCCGAGGTCCGGACGGTCTTGCGCCGATCTGCGAGGTGCACGAGCACATGGAGTGCGACGGAAAGACGGCGGCTTCGTTTCATGTAACTTATAATGTTACGAATACGGTGCGGTGTCAAGCCCGGGCGAGCCGAGGAGCCCCTCACACGGCCGGGGCGGGCACGCGGAAGGGCGGTCGCTATGGGGCGCGAGACGGTGTTACGTCTCGTACACCAACAGGTCTGCCGGCGGCAGCATCCCGATCGGCACCCGGAGAAGCGCCGGCGCACTCCTGTTCTTCACCAGGATCGCCAGAACCTTGTTCGGCAGACCGGGGAAAGTGAAAGCGCACACCAAGGCGCCGCCTTCCGCGCGGGATGGTGCCGAGCGCGATTTCACAGCTGCATCAGGTCGCGCCCGATGACCAGCCGGCCCTTGAAGTGCGGTTTGACCGCGTCGTACCAGACTTTGTCGGGAACCGGCGGCGCGCCGGGCACGAAGTGGTTCAGCACCAGCGTCTTCACGCCGGCCTTCGTCGCGATCTGGCCGACCTGCGTCATGGAGGTGTGCGCGGCCTCGAGGTGCGCGCGCAGGCGCGTCGCAGTGGATTCGTCCTTGATCACCCGATCGATCGCGGCGAGATCGATCACCTCGTGCACCAGGATGTCGGCGCCGTGCGCCAGTTCGACCAGTGTTTCACTGGGCCTCGTGTCGCCCGAGAAGACGATCGAACGGTCGGGGCAGTCGAAGCGGTACGCGAAGGCGGGCACGACCGGCGGATGCTGCACCAGCGCCGCGGTCACCCTGACGTTGTCGTCGTGCATCACCGGGCCGCCGTGCGTGATCTCGTGCGGCACGATCAGTGGCGCGAACGACGGACGTCCCTCATCGGTTTCGCGGATATGGATGTCGTAGGCATCCATCTCCAGAAACAGTTCCGTCATCCGCTGCAATGGCGGCGGGCCGTACGTATTCACCGGCGTGACGAGATCGGTTTCCCACGCCAGTAACAGGAGATTGCCGTAATCGGCGTTGTGATCGGAGTGCTGATGGGTGATGAACACGTCACGGATGCGGCCGAGGTCCAGCCCGGCCTTCACCATCTGCCGCGCGACGCCGTTGCCGCAGTCGATGACGTAGATGTCGTGGCCGACCACGATCGCGCTCGCGGGTGCCGAGCGAGCGACCTTGGGCGTCGGTCCGCCGGCGGTGCCCAACAGGATCAGCCTCGAGCGCTCTGGTGATGGTGTGCTGCTCGGCATCTCGGGCAGCGCAGCCGCGACGTTTCTCATGCCGCCCAGCGCAACTGCCGCGATGGACAGGCCGGCAGCGTGCAACAGCCGGCGACGTGAGGAATCGATGCCACGGGAAGAATCAGACTGCACGATCATCTCCAGGTTGTCGAGATGAACCCCTCTCCCGTCGGGGGAGGGACAGCGGTGGAGGGTTCGGTTTCGCATGATCGTATCCCTATCCGCCCCACCTCTCTGCACGCCGCTCGGCGACAGCCTATTCTGACCGCAGCGCCGTCGCCGGATCCACACGCGAAGCGCGCCGCGCCGGGAGATAGCTCGCGAGGAGCGCGACAGCGATCATCACAGCGGACACGGCCACGAAGCTGAGCGCATCCAGCGGCGCAACGCCGAAGAGCAGGCTCTTGATGTACCGCGTGAGAACCAGCGCCGCCACCACGCCGATCGCGACGCCGAGCAGCGCAACCCGTCCCCCTTGCGCGACGACCATGCCGCGCACGGTACGCGCCTCGGCCCCAAGCGCCATGCGCACGCCGATCTCCTGCGTGCGCCGGGTCACCCCGTACGAGAGCACGCCGTAGAGCCCCACGGCACCGAGGATCAGCGCGAGCGCCGCGGCAATGATGAGCATGAGCATCGTGAACGAGAGACTGGCCATCGTGCGCGCGGCCAGGCGCTCCATCGTGAAGATGCGATACATGGGGGATTGGGGAATGACCTGGCGGATGATGGCGCGAATCTCCGGCGCCAGTTGATCCGCGCGGGTGGACTTTACGACGTACGCCGGTGACAGCGACACCCCCGGCAGGTACACCATCGGCTCGGGGGATGTGCGGCGAAAGTCGTCCAGCAGAACGTCCTCGACCACGCCCACGACGGTGTACCATTGCTTATCGTTGTCGGCCGGCCGGAGCTTCTTGCCGAGCGGATCCTCGCCGGGGAACAAAAGCTTGGCGGCGGTGCGGCTGATGATGACGTTGGGGATGCCGTTCTCCTCCTCGCTCCGCTCGAATAATCGCCCCTGCAGGAGCTTGATCCCCATCGTCCGGAAGTACGCGCCGCCGGCCCCCGCGTTGCGTACGAGCGGCGCCTCCGCGTGGCTGGCCTCGATTCGCGGGGTCGTGATGAATGTCGAGCCCGCACCCTCGTCCAGCGGCAGTTCGGTGACGAAGCCCACCGACTGGACGCCGGGCAGCGCGGCGATGCGGTCCATGAACGCATACTGAAAACGCGAGACCGAGGCCCGGTCCTTCAGGTCCTCTCGGTGGGGCGCGACCTGGAAGGTGAAAATGTTCTGCGTGTCGAACCCCGGGTCCACGTGGCTGAGTCGCCAGAAACTGCGGACGAGGAGTGCCGAGCCCACCAGCAACACGAGGGCCAGTGCGGTCTGCGCCACCACCAGTGCATCGCGGGTGAGATGACTGCGGCCGATGACGCCGCGCCCCGTCTGGCGGAGGGTGTCCAGCAGCCCGGCGCCCGAGAAGCGGAGCGCCGGCAGGAGGCCGAACGCACATGCGGCCAGCAGCGAGATCCCGACGGTGAAGAGCAGCGCCGTGACGTCCAGCCCCGCGGTGGCCAGCCCGGGAATGGGCGCGCTCCCAAACCCGCCGGCTACGGAGTCCGGCGCCGCGCGAACGAGGAGCGGGACGCCGCCCCACGCAATGAGCGCCCCGCCCACGCCGCCGGCTGCCGCGAGAAGGAGCGCCTCCGTCATCTGCGAGCGCACCAGGCCGGCGCGTCCCGCGCCGAGGGCATGGCGCACGGCAAGCTCGCGCCGCCGGCTCTCGGAGCGAACCATGAACAGGTTCGCCACGTTCGCGCACGCGATCAGGAAGACGATCCCGACCGTGCCCAGCAGAATCCAGAGCGGCGTCGCGACCTTGCCCACCAGATGCTCGCGGAGAGGCGTCACCAGCGGATGGAGGCGCTCCATGATCCGCGCGTACGGCGCAGGGCCGCCCAGCCGCTCCTGGACGCGCCGCGCCAGCGGCTGGAGCTGCGCCAGCAGCCCCGCGCGATCCGTTCCCGGAGCCATACGCGCGACCACGCGCGTGCCGAACCCGCCCGGCCTCGCCTGCGCGGCGCGAATTGGCCAGGTGATCCAGACGGCGACACGCTCGTCCGGAAAGCGAAATTCGGGGCCCATCACACCGATGACTGTGCGCGTGGCGCCGGCAAAGTCATAGCTGCGGCCGATGACCGCTGGGTCGGAGCCGAACCAGCTGCGCCAGAGCCAATTGCTGAGGACGACCACGCGATCATCATCGTCCGCCGTGGGCAGCCGCCCGAGCACTGGCCGCACGCCCAGCGTGCTGAAGAACGAGGGCGTGGCACGGGTGAAGAAGAGCTGCTCGATATGCCCCTCCGCGCGTGCCGTGGACGAGCCGGTGCCGTACAGCCCCAAGTCCTCCAGCGCGGGCGCCGCCTGGCGGTACTCGAAGTACAGCTCGTCCGGCACGCCGAACTGCTCGGGAAGGTCCGTCCCGGGAGCGGTCCCCCCGATATCGACGAGCCGGTCGGCGTTTGGAAAGGGCAGCGGCGTGAGGAGCACGTCCTTCACCACGCTGAAGATCACCGTGTTCGCTCCGATGGCCAGCGCCAGCGTCACCACGACCACGAGGGTGAAGCCCGGCGCGCGCGACAGACTGCGTGCGCTGTGCGCGAAGTCTCTGATCCACGCCTCCAGCATCGCCTTCATCTGCCACCTCCTCTCACCGTGGAAGTCTTGGGACAGGCAAGCTGCCGGAGCGCAACTTCGTGGGCGCGGACTGCTCGCGTCGCCCGCATCCGTGCGATGTTCCACTGCGTCCAGCTGCGGGCCATCTGGGCGTGCCGCTTCCCGGTCCATCGATCGAGCAGGATCGTCGCTGCCGCACAGCGCTCGGCTGGAGCGGACGCGCCGACGGTGGAATCCGGAGCCGTCAACGCAGACACCAGCAGCGGGACCGCGTCCCCACCCAGCGATGCGACGTACCGCACATCCGCACCAGCCGCACGGGTACCTACGGCATCACCACGCGCCAGGTTTTCCCGAGCCACCAGCGCATCGGGGTTGAGCACGTTGAGCGCGAAGAGGACGACGAACCCGCTGGCCACCAGTCCCGCCGCGAAGGTCCGCGGACGCGAGCGCAACACCGTACACGCGAGCCACACGAACACGATCGCCAGCCAGATCATGAACGCCGTGGCGTACAGTCGGTCCGTGGAGATGCCGTAGTAGTGGACATACAACCGCATGCGCGCGAAGGCCGAGCACATGATGGCGCCAAGCAGCAACACCAGCGGCACCGCGAGCCGCCGATAGACACGGAACGTGCGGCCATCCGACACCGCAATCAGTGCCCGCGCGCCGAGGAGCACGGGAAGCAGCAGGCCAGCCACGCATGTCAACTCGAAGAAGCCGTGCCTTGCATACTCGGCGTAGCTGAGGCCGGTGGTCCTGAGCACGAGCGCCTCGCCACCGAACAACCATCCGATCTGCACGACGACAAACGCCGCGAACAGCACGTTCAGGGCGCCCAGCGCGAGCGTCACGTCCGTGGCGCCGAGGGTGAGCGGGAGCGGGGTGACCAGCGTGGTAGCAGTGTCGGGGTGCGCCAGGAGCGAGCGGTGCAGCCAGCCGGCAACCACCCATGCGAAGAAGCCGGCAATGACGACGTGCGAGACGACGACGTCGAGGCGCACATCGGGGAATGTGAAGAAAGAGCCGAAGATCGGGTCAGCGTGCGTGAGCAGCAGCGTGAACACGAGCAGGATGGGCGTCGTGATCACCAGCGCTCGGCCGATCCGTCTGACGCCCCAATCGTTGGACGGGCGGAGTGTGGTGTGCAGCTCCGCGTCGCGCAGCAGGAGCGGGAGGACGCCGGTCGCGACCTCGAGGCCGGTTCCGAACGCGGCTCCGATCAGGTCGCGAACGCGTGCAAGCGCGAGACCGGGCACGGGGGTGGCATCGATGCTCGTGGCAAGCAGCACGAGCGCGGTGAGCATGGCCAGTACGTCGAAGAGCTGGAGCATGTCGGCATCGCGCCAACACAGGCCGGCGGTACAGAGGACCGCGGCCGCGAGCCAGAGCCGGCTCTCGCGTGAGAGCGCTCGCCCGTCCAGTCGCACGAGCATGACGGCGATGGTGGCGAACACGAGCATCCAGACCAGGAGCCCCAGCCCCCACGGTCCATTTCTGAGCAGCGAGTCACCGAGGATGCCCAGAGAGACTGCACCGAGCAGCGCGCTTCGGGCGACGAGGGCGCGTGGGGATGGCGCGCTGGACTCGCGCTCGGTCGGCTCGGCGGTCCGGGCGCTCGACGCGGCTGCGGGGGCGGAGCCGGCTGCGGCAGCGGAGCCGGCGGTGGGGTCTGCATGGGGGTAACGCATGGCGTCTCGGAGTTGGTTGTGCAGAGTACTTTATAATACAAAGTATGTTCGCGCAAGAGGCGCAATCCGGCCCCCTCCCGGCTGTTCACATCGCGATCGATGCGGCGCGTCTCTTCGGGAATCGAGAGGGAGTCGAGAAAAAGGGCACCGGCACCCGCCACATGTGCCCGCGCCCGGGGGGCGCGGTCGCGCCCCCCGGGCCGGTGTCTAGCACGTCACGTTCGGATTGAATTGGGCGAACATCCCGTTGGGGTTCGCCTTCCACACCCAGACATGCAGCTCGTAGTGCGGAACCGGCAGCCCGACGTGGCCGTGCACGGAATGCACGAACGGGTGCCCAAAGAGCATGGGAGGTGGAACCGGGGTAGTCGGATCGCCATCATCATGTACGGCATCCCAGGTGACGCCCAGCACCAGATACTCAACCCCGACCAGGTGCATTTTGCCGTCGGCACGCTTCTCATAGAGGAGCCGCTCGGGGTGGAGGAGATCGATATTGGGATCGGCGTCGAGGGGGTCATCGGGCCCTCCGTTGCCGTCCTCGAGGGCCGGGTTTATCAGGTGGTGCCCCATGTTCCCGGTGGCGTTGCTCAGACAGGCGCCACTCGAGGGATCGGGCGCCCACACCGTGTAGCCGGCCGCCATTGCCGCGTCGAGGTCGTGAAAGCGTGCTGTCACCCGGCGAACCTGGGCCAGTTGCGCCTGCACGGTGGGCATGGTCGGACCGGAACCAGCCATCTCGAGGGAAGCGCCGAGGTCAAGGGAAGCGCCGGGGTCAGTCGATGGCTTCGCGCCGGTCGGTGCATCTGCCCGGCACCCGGCCAGGAAGAAGAGGGCGAGGGCAAGCGATGCGGTTCTGTTCATCATTGGCTCCATGCAAGAGGGTTCCAGGCGCGTGGCGGGACGGTCTGCCTTGACCCGCCGGCGGTGAGGCTCCATCGTAGGAGCCCGGGTTCACAAGCGACTCACACCGATCTCACACGACAGCGGCGCCGGGTAGATGATCGCACTCAAGCTGTTGGGCGGCTTGACGCTCGAGAGCGACGTGGCGCCGCTCCCACCGTCGGCGCTCCAGCGCCGCCGGCTCGCCTTGCTGGCGCTGCTGGCGCTCAGTGGCAAGCGTGGCCTCGCGCGCGAGCGAGTCGAGGCGTATCTCTGGCCCGAGAGCACACCCGACCGGGCACGACACGCCCTGGACCAGTTGCTCTACGCCACCCGCCGCGACCTCGGCGGCGACGCCATCCTCTCGAGCGCCGGCGAGCTGCGAATCAATCCGGCGGTGGTGCGGCCCGATAGCTGGGCGTTCGACGAGGCGATCCGCGCGCAACGGTGGAGCGAGGCCGCGGAGTTGTATACGGGAGCCCTGCTGAGTGGGCTGCACCTCGCGGATGACTCGGCGGAATTCGGGCAATGGCTGGACGCCGAGCGTATGCGCGTGGACCAGGATTACCACCGCGCGCTCGAGGCGCTCGCCCGCGCCGCCGCCGCGCGCGGCGACCACGCCGAGGCCGTGCGGTGGTGGCGCCGGCGCGCGGGTGCAGACCCGCTCTCCGTATCCGCCGCGCTCGGCCTCATGCACGCGCTCGTGGCCGCTGGAGACCGTACGGGCGCGATCCGGCACGCCCGCATCTACCAACAGCTCGTGCGCACCACGCTCGACCTCGAGCCCGATGCCTCGGTGGGCGTACTGGCGAGCGCACTCGAACTGGCGGACGCGAACAGCGCCAAGCCCGCGCCCGCCCCGGGGCCCTCGCCTGTCGCTTCATTGGCCCAGGTGGCGAGCGAAACCGAGGCCCGATCGCTCAGCGAAAGCGAAGCTGGGGCGCCAGCCGCCACGGCGCCGCGCGTTCAGCAGCTGCCCAGAGGCTTGCGCGTGCGCGCCACCGCAGCGGGCATCCTTGTCGCCGGGCTCGCCGTCGTCGCGGCGATGCTCGTCGTGCCGGATCGGTCGCGCACAGCCTCGCCGGCCACACTGGCGCCCCAGCCGTCGCCCGTGAGTGGCGACTCCAGTGCGGCGCAGCCCGTCGGCGGTGCGTCGAGCGCGTCGCATCGAACGGCGGATCCTCAGGCCCGGATATTGTACCTGCGCGCGCGCGCCTCGTGGAACCAGCGCACCAAGCGCGGGCTGCAGGACGCCGTGGTGCTGTACCGCCGTGCGACCGAGCGCGACCCTGAGTACGCGGACGCGTATGCCGGACTCGCGGAAGCGTACGCCATGCTCGGCTACTTCGGGTTCGAACCGCCCGACGCAATGTTCCCGAAGGCGAGGGCGGCGGCGAATCGCGCGCTCGAGCTCGATCCAAGCGTTGGCGAGGCCTACGCCCCACTCGGCCAGGTGCTCGCCTGGAAGCATGCCTGGGCAGAATCGGAGCGCGCGTACCAGCGTGGACTGGCACTCGCACCGGAGAACGCCACGTTGCACCAGTGGTATGGACTGATGCTCGCCTACATGGGCCGCGCGCACGAAGCCGCGGTGCAGGCCGGCGCCGCGAGCCGTCTCGACCCGCTCTCCGTGCAGATCAACAACATGTACGGGATGATGCTCTACTATGACGGGGACCTCGCCGGCGCGCTGCATCAGTACGAGCGCACGGTCGAGGAGGAGCCCGACTCGGCGTGGGTGCGGCGCAATCCCTGGGTGCTCTCCAACTTCAGCCGCATCGCCGCCGCGTCGGGCCGGCATGCACAGGCGATGCGCCTGCTGCATCGTGCGCTGCAGGTGGTGCCCCACGACCCGCGAGTGCTGCTGGAGATGGCGAACGCCGACGTGATGGCGGGCGAGCCGGAGCAGGCGCGGGCCGCGTTCGCGCGGGCCGACACCATGCATCCGCAGTACCGCATCTACCGAGCGAAGCTGGACGCACTGCTCGGCGATCTGGACGAAGCGTTCGCGATACTCGATAGTGCGGACGAGTACCCACTCCCGGCACTCGTGGGTCTGAACAACGACCCGGCATATGCTGCGCTCCGGGCCGATCCGCGCTACCAGATAGTTCGCAAGCGACTCAATATGCCACCACTTCGCTAGTAGGACTCTGTCGAGATCGCAACATTGCGGGCTGGCAGCGATGTCGTCGTCCGGTGCGGCAGTCCACCACGCCGCGCTCTTGACAGCCTGCCCCACCACACCGCATAAGCTTCTCCGCCACCCTCTCCCGGAGCCCGCCATGCGTCCATGGTTCGCGATCGTTCCCCTCGCGGCAACGCTCCTTGCGCGCCCCGTGCTCGCGCAGGAAACCGAGACCGAGCGCGCCGCCGCACCCGATGTCATCTCCGCCATGGACTCACTCGAGCATACGCTCAATGTGGATGCGTTGGTGGCGCGGCTCACCGCACCGAATCCGGCGCGCGACCACGTGGTGGCGCGCGCACGCGCCCTCATGGAAACGGATCTCCTCGCGCTCGCGGACGACATCACGCGCCACCCGGAGGTCGGCTTCAAGGAGACGCGATCGGTGGCCAAGCTCACCGACTATCTGAAGGCGCACGGCTTCACCGTGGACATGGGCGTCGCCGGGCTTCCCACGGCGTTCGTCGCCCGTTATCAGGGGAACAACGGCGCGCCCAACCTGGGGGTGATCGTGGAGTACGACGCGCTGCGCGGCACAAAGGGCGCCTTCCACGGCGACCAGCATAGCGCGCAGGGGCCGGTGGGGCTCGCCGCCGCCGTGGCGATCGCGGAGTGGCTGCACCGGAGCGGCGCGCACGGGAGTATCACCGTGTTCGGCACGCCGGGGGAGGAGCGGATGCCGCCGGTGGCGAAGACCGTGATGTTCAACGCGGGCGTGTTCAAGGGAATGGACGTGCTGGTACGCAGCCACTCGACCATGCGCACCTCGCGCCCCGCGCCCGGCTTCGGCACCTGCTGCATGAACATCAACGGCGTGCGCTACACCTTCGCCGGCGCGCCAGCGCACGAGCTCACCGCGTGGAACGGGCGCAACGCGCTCACCGCCGTGATCCACTTCTTCGACAACATCGACGGGATGCGCAGCAACCTTCGTCCGGAAGCGCGCATTCAGGGGATCATCGAGCAGGGGGGCGCGGCGCCCAACGTGGTGCCCGACAGGACCGTGGCCGACTTCTACGTGCGCTATCCCGACGCCGTGTATCTGGAGCAGGTGCAGAAGGCGGTGGATGATGCGGCACGGGGCGCGGCGCTCGGCACCGGCACCAAGGTGAAGATCGACCACTACGGCCAGCTGCGCGATGGGATCTCGGTGGCCACGCTCTCGGAGGTGGCGTTCGCGTACATGAAGAAGTACGGCGCCACGGGGATCAATCCCGAACCGGGGAAGCCGCAGGGATACGAGGAGACGGGAAGCGTCTCGAGCGCCATCCCCGGCGTCGGCTTCTACGCTCGCACCTCAACGGCGCCCAACCACACCTACCAGATGGAGGCCGACGCGCTCACCGACGTGGGGCACCGGGGATTCACCACGGACGCGCAGGCGATGACGGCACTGCTCTACGACTTCGCCACGCGCGCCGACTACCGCGCGGCCGTGCAACGCGAGTTCGCCGGCATCAAGTCGCTCTTCGGCGCCTACCAGGCGGCGCTCCGGAATACGTACACGGTGCCCGCGGTGCCGGATCCGGAGTGAGGCGGGAGCGGGAGCGTGCAACGCCGTGTCGGGCAGTCGCGGATCGCGGGTCGCTGGGAGCTCGCTCCGTGAAGAGTATTGCCGCGGTCGTCGTTCCCTGGTCGCGCTACCCCCGCGTGGCGCTCCTGGCAAGAAATGCCAGCAGGACGTCGTTGAACAGCTCCGGCCTCTGAAGCGGCGCGAAGTGGCTCACCTCGGGAAGCGCGACAAGCTCCGCACCGGGGATGCTGCGCGCGAGATAGGCGGCGTGCTCGCCGTGGATGAATTCATCGTGCTCGCTCTGGACGATCGTCACCGGCACGCGGATCCGTGCCAGGTCACGCGCGGTGTAATTCGGTTGTGTCCTCTGCATGACGCCGACCGCCTCGGCGAGAGGCTCGAACGCATCCGGCGTGGCCGAGAGCCGCGCGTAGTCCTGCCGGTGGCGCGTGAGGCATCGCCCGATCGTTGGGGTGAAGACGAATTCCTTCGCGCCGCTTGGATCCATGTTGCATCCGAAGAACAGCACTCCGGTCACCTGCGCCGGAGCGCGGGAGGCCAGAACAAGAGCGGTGCACGCGCCGTCGCTCCAACCGATGAGGGGTGCCTGCACCACGTGCAGGGCCGCCATGAGCGCAGCGACGTCCGAGGCCATCACCTCATAGCGAAGGGGCTGCTCATCCCGCGTGCTGCGGCCATGGCCGCGGCTGTCCATCACGACGACTCGATAGCCGGCACGGATCAGTGCCGGAACCTGGTACCCCCAATTCCCACTATGGCCGAGGCCCCCGTGCAGGAGAAGGACGGGTGTGCCGATGCCGTATGATGCGTACCAGAGGCGGGCCCCTTCGTTCTCGACATGCCCTTGCTCCTCAGGGGCGGGCAGAGGGGGCGCGCCCACAGCCTCGAACCTTCGGAGATCATCGTCGTGCGGTTCCAGCGCGGCCTCCTTCGCAGGCGCAGCCCATCTGAGCACGCATCGCGTTCTATGGCCAGCCGACGCCCGGCGCGGGCGCCTCGACGGCGAGCAGCTGACCCGTGCGCGGCTCGGCGAACATCGCGGTGGGACCGTTCCACTCCGTCGCCGTAATGAACAAGGTTCTCTTCTCGGCGCCTCCCAGCGCACACGCGAAGCAGCCGCGGTCGACATCGATCGTCTGCAGCACGTCACCGCCTTCCCGAACGCGCACGCACCGTTTGTTGGGGACGTCCGCGTACCAGACGGCCCCCTCGGCGTCGAGGCAGATACCATCGGGGACGCCGTCGCCAAGATCGGCCCAGACGCGTCGCCCGGACAGGCTGCCGTCCGCGGCGATGTCGAAGGCCGAGAGCCGTTTCGCATACGACTCGGCGACGATCAACGTCGCGTTGTCGGGGGTCACGAGCATGCCGTTCGGGAATGCCAGGCCGTCCGCCACCTGACGAACCGCGCCGTCAGGGCTGACCAGGGCGACGAATCCCGGGGCGAACGGCTCGCCGGCCATCAGGTCGAAGCCGCCGCCGTTGACGTAGGCGTTGCCCCGACCGTCCACAACCAGCTCGTTTCCTGGCGGGCGTGTGGAGACCCGGCGCAGATCGCCATGAGTGACGAGCGTGCCGTCCGGCTCCCTGCGGAGTAGCAGGCCGTCCGGCGCCGACACCAGGAGAAGTCGCCCATCCGGTAGCCAGTCGACGCAGCATGGGAAACCGGGCGCCCGCAGCATGACTTCGCTGTTGCCTTCGACGTCGACGGCAATGATCTCCCGCGAGCCCCAGTCCGAGAACCACAAGCGGTCCTCGTGCCAGCGTGGCTGCTCGCCAAAGGAGATACCGGTCATCAGGGGCTTGAGCTCAGGCATTGGGAGTCTGCGTTCGCAAAATGTGAGAACTGCTCAGGCCGACGCGGCATTCGGAGGACGGCGTGAGGCTACCGCCAGTAATGCGTCCATGCCCCGATCAGTTCGTTGCGGCAGGCGAGCGCAGCGAGCCGCCGCATTCGACGCACGGTGGCGGCAGCAGCGCCGCGTCATGTGACAGGCGCCTCGACGTGCGACTGCCCGGCATCCCACTCGGACTCAAGCACCGCGCAGACGGCTACGTCCTCGAAGTTCCCCCATCGCAAGAACGCGCCACAGTGCAGCCCCTCGAGTCGCATGCCCACCTTCTGGAGGACTCGGCCGGACGCCGGATTCCGCACAAAATGGCGACCCTCTGTCAGCTCGAAGGTCAACAGACTCTGGTGGCGTGAGCGCGAAGTTCGGTGATAGAAATGAGCGATGGATTCCAGGATTTCATCGGCGGTCTTGGTCCAGACGAACGACTTGGGATGCGCATTGGTCGCCGGGATGTGGTGCCGGAGCGCTTGCTCCAAAGCGTCCATGCTCCGGTGCACGCCGCGGGCGCGTTCGCGCCATGGCAGGATCGAGAACCAGCAGGCGAGCACGATGCGCGCCCGCAGCGCAAGCGCCTGCGCGGTCGTCGGCGGCCGCACGAAGCGCGTGAGCGCCGCGCGCTCCTCCGGCGTGAGGATCAGATGAGCGGAGGGCGGACCACAGGCCATAGCTCCCTCCAGTACGGGAACCCGGCCAGCTCCGCACCACTCACGCCGCTCTGTCAATCATCTTCTAACTCGCACCATTAGGCGATACCAGTCAGTGTAGCCAGCCGACTGACGCGGTGTTGGACAGTGAGTCGGCATCTGTCGTGCCACGATGAGAAAAAAGGTCGGCGCCGGTCAGCGAAGCCTCACGATCCAGTGCACGTGGGCGGCATCGGGATCAAGGACCGCCAGCTCGCCCGCTGCGATCCCAGCCTGTACAGCGGCCTCGGAGTTGAACGTTGCCGCGGCCTGGGGACCAGGGTAATTCGGGCCCGGCCCGACCAGGATCAACTGAAAATGCGCGTTGTAATTCGGATCGCCTGGTGCGGCGCCGAACACGTGATTGTGCACGAGCGTGGTCGGCTCGCCAGTGGTGGAGCAGATAGACTCCTGGTCGGCTCCGGGGATCAGCAAGACGTACACGTTCGCCCGGATCGGCACGGCATCGGGTACGCGCGGCCCGACGCGGAAGCAGCCGGCGACGACTTGATTGTTCGGGTTGGCGCTGGCGGCCGATGGCAACAGGAAGTGCACGAGCTGCCCGTTGTAGAACGCCGGCTCGATGTACGGGTTGGGCACGGAAGCACGGCTGAGTGCGGGTTCGCCAACTCGAACGGGGCCGGTGGAGATATTATCGCCCGTGCAGGCGGACGCGAGCGTCGCGAGCAGGACGATCAGGGGGAGAGTTCCACGCATGCGCCACCTCCGACGCACAAGGCACGATGCGGCGCGGGTCGCACTTGAGCCAGCCCGTGCCGTCGCGCACGACGTGTACGAGTGGAGCGAGGCGCCGCACTAACCGCGCCGTGCCGCGGTACGGCGTCAGGACCGCGGTCGCCATGGTACCGGCCTTGCACTTCCGTGACCGTGTCGCGGCGCGACGGCGCGACCGCTCGGCGCGCATCGCCGGGCAGTAGTCCCCGCGGGGTACCGAGAGGAGGTCACTCATGTCTCCCGCTTCTGCTTTTCCGTTCACGATCGAAGGCGCGCCGAGTGGCGCGCGAATGAATTTCGTGTCGGCCTTTCTCGCGCTCAGCCTCATCGGCCTCGGCGCGGTGAGCTTGCTCGGTGCGCACAGCACGGCTGGCGCCGTCCTCTTGGTCGGGCTCGGCGTGCTCGCCGGCATGGCGCCCCAAGTGGCGAAACAGTGGGAGCGCGCGGTCGTGCTCCGGCTGGGACACTACCAGGGGCTCCGCGGCCCCGGTCTCTTCTGGCTCGTCCCCTTCGTCGATCGCATCTCGGCGTGGATCGACCAGCGTGTCATCACCACGGCCTTCGCCGCCGAGGAGACGCTGACGTCGGACACCGTGCCGGTGAACGTGGACGCCGTTCTCTTCTGGAACGTGCACGAGCCAGAGCGCGCGGCCCTCGAGGTGCAGAACTTCCCGCAGGCGGTGAGCTGGGCGTCGCAGACGGCGCTGCGCGACATCATCGGCCGCACGTCGCTCACCGACCTGCTGCGCGGCCGCGAACGGATCGAGAACGAACTCCAGGATCTCATCGATCAGCGCTGCATGCCGTGGGGCATCGCGGTGGAATCGGTCGAGATGCGCGACGTGGTGATCCCGCAGAGCCTTCAGGATGCGATGTCACGCGAGGCGCAGGCAGGGCGAGAGAAGCGAGCGCGTATCATCCTCGGCGAAGCCGAGGTGGAGATCGCGGCGCTCTTCGAACAAGCGTCGCTCGCATACCAGCAGAACCCGACCGCACTTCACCTCCGCGCGATGAACATTCTCTATGAAGGACTCAAGGAGAAAGGCGCGCTGATGCTCGTGCCGAGTACCGCTGTAGACTCGATGGGGCTGGGCGGTCTCCTGGGCGCTGCCGCGCTGGGACAGCAGGCGGCTGCCGGACAGATGGGAACCGGCTCCGACGCCGCGAAGAACGGGCCCGCGCCAGACGCGGGCTGAGCAGATCGTCACGCGTCAGGCGGCTGGCCGAGGCTTGCATGGAGTGCGGCGCCCCATAGCACGGGCCGCCGCACGCGTGATGCGTCTCCTCACCGTTCAGTCGCCGCGCCGCAATTTCATCGGGCAGACGAGGCATCACCGTGCTCCGAGCTGCCCGAACGCGCCCGTATGGCGTTCGTCACCCCCTCGCACCAACTTCCCACCGGCTGGAACCCCCTCTCCCGCGGCACCGGCAGCCGCTCCGCGTCGGCGCGCGAACGCCGTGA
Source organism: Gemmatimonadaceae bacterium (assembly GCA_036278935.1). Classification (GTDB taxonomy): domain Bacteria; phylum Gemmatimonadota; class Gemmatimonadetes; order Gemmatimonadales; family Gemmatimonadaceae; genus DASSNR01. The sequence goes on along the minus strand of DASUKA010000170.1, from coordinate 1,725 downwards.
TTGTCGAGGATGACTACGATGGCGAACTCCGCGATGGCGAACTCCGCTCCGATGGCACGCCGCTCGACTCGTTGCAGGCGCTGGATGCCGAGCGTCGCGTCGTGCACGTCGGGACGCTCTCACGCACGATCTTCAGCGTGCCCCACACCGAGCGCCTGAATGTCCGACGCCCCGAAAGTCAAATCCACCGCCACTCCCGACGCCCTGGCCACGTACACTCCGCTCCCCAAGCGGACACGCCACGGCGTCGGTCTCTGCTTCTCCGGCGGAGGCTTCCGCGCCACGCTCTTCCACCTCGGCGCCACGCGCCGTTTGAACGAGCTGGGGGTGCTGGGCCGCGTTCGCACCATCACCTCCGTCTCCGGGGGAAGCGTGACCGCGGCGCATCTCGCGGCGCGCGTGCCGTGGCCGCTCCATACGCCCATGTCGCGCGCGCATTGGGAAGAGCGTGTCGCGGCGCCGCTCCGCGCCTTCACCAAGCACAATCTGCGTACGCCGGCGCTCGCGAAGCGCTTCCTGCCGTGGAACTGGTTCAGGGCGAGCACGGCCGTCGAGGCCATGGCGGCAAGCTTCCGCACGAAGCTCACTCCGCTCACGCTCGTGCAGCTTCCTGAGGACCCCGCTTTCGTCTTCTGCGCCACCGACATGGCGTTCGGCGTCGACTGGGTGTTCGAGCGCACGCGCATGGGCGATTATCTGGCGGGCTACATCCAGCCGCCGCCACCGCACTGGGCGGTGGGGACGGCGGTGGCGGCGTCCGCCTGCTTCCCCCCGGTCTTCAATCCGCTGCCCGTGCGCTTCGCCCCCGGCGACTATGCCGGCGGCGATGCGCCGGCCGGCCCGCAGCGCGATGCCGCGCTCTCGGACCTTCGTCTCACCGACGGCGGCGACTACGATAATCTCGGGCTGGAGCCGGTGTGGAAGGACCACGCCTACGTGCTCTCCTCCGATGGCGGCTCTCCTTTCACCTTCGGGCCGGACCAGAGTCTCTTCTCGCGCATTCAGCGCTACGTGTCGATCGTCGAGAACCAGGCGCGCGCGCTCCGCAAGCGGTGGCTCATCTCGAGCTTCATCACCAACGTGATGGAGGGCACGTACTGGGGCGTCGCCAGCGCGCGCAGCAGCTACGATCCGGACGACCGCGTGGGATACTCCAAGGCGCTCGCGACCGAGGTGATCGATACCATTCGCACCGACTTCGACGCCTTCTCCGAGGCGGAGGCCGCGGTGCTGGAGAACCACGGGTATCTGCTCGCGGACATCGCCATACAGCGGCATGTCCGACATCTCCTTCCCGCCACGGTACCACCGCTCGCCGTTCCGCACCCGGCGTGGATGGATGAGGACCGTGTGCGCCGAGCGCTCAAGGGCAGTGCTCGGCGCACTCTGCTGGGCCGGTGGTGACGGGATCCGCCCGCACCGCAATCGCGGTCGCTACGCCATCCGCTCGTTGATCCACACCACCGACGCGATAGGCGGCGCCGGCCGCGCGGCACGTCCCCCTCCTGCCGCCCCACTCCCCGCCGCAGGCTCCGGCGGCGCCGGCTGGCGATTCATCCGCGCGTAGTTGGGGATCGCCACCATCGGGCTCCCGTCAGCAAACGTCCCCCTGATCACCATCACGCCGCCCAGCAGGTCGCCCCGCCATTCCGTGGCAAGCTTCGCGTCCGGCGGCAGCACCTTGCCCACGTCGCCCACGTCCACCTGCTCGATATTGTAGATGAG
>DASUKA010000169.1:0-1817 GCA_036278935.1 Gemmatimonadaceae bacterium | reverse complement strand
GAGCACGATCCCCTACCTGCTCTTCGTGATCGGCTTTGTACTCTGGACCCGAAAGCCCCGATCCGACCGGGCACTCCGGCGCGTCCCCTGGATGGCGCCGGTGATCATCGCGGTGCCCTTCGCCCTCTGGGCGGCATCGTTCGACCTGCGACGCCTCGAATGGAACGGCGCGTGGGGAATGGTGATCCTGTACGGCGGTGTCGCGCTGCTCGTCGGCTATGCCTACGTCCTACCTATCCAGCTGACATTCCTCGTGCTCAAGAGGCGGGGAGCGATTTCAGGATAATTCGAATGCAGGTACGGAATGATCAGGACTGTTTCCTCGCTACCGGCGATTCACCCCGTCATGACCGGGCGCCGCTCCGAGCCGCGCCCGTAAGCAGACCCTCGTCCAGTACCGCCAGCAGCTCTTCCACCCCTGCCACCGTGTGGTCCCCCATGTGCCCGATGCGGAACGTCGTGGGCGCGAGATCGCCGTATCCACTCCCCAGCGTATAGCCCCGCTCCGCCGCCGCCCTCACCACCGCGGGCGCGTTCTCGCAGCGGATGCACGAGACGGTAGGTGCGCGGAGCCCCGGCGGCGCAAGCAGCTCCACATTCACTCTGCCCCCCCGCGCCGCTTCCACCCACATCCACACCGCCTGCGCCATGCGCGCGTGTCGCTCGTAGCGCGCCGGCAGCCCCTCACGCGCCATCGCATCCAGCTGCGCATCGAGCGCGAAGATGAGCGAGATGGCCGGCGTCGTGGCGGTCTCGCGCTTGTGCCAGAACTCGTCGTAGCGCACGAGATCCAGGTACACGCCGCGGTCCTCCAGCGCGCGGGCGCGCTCCATCAACCGTTCGGAGCACGCCGCAAAGGCCAGCCCCGGCGGCAGCGCCATGGCCTTCTGCGATGCGCTCAGCACGAGATCCACCCCCCACGCATCCATGTCCACCGCTACGCCCCCCACGCTCGAGACGGCATCTACCAGGAGCAGGGTGTCCGGCAGCCTACGCGTGATACGCGCGATGCTCTCGACATCGGCAATGACGCCCGTGGACGTCTCCACATACACCATGGTCACCGCATCGAACCCGCCACGCGCTATCCGCTCGGCTACGCGCTCGGCGGGTACCGTCTCGCCCGGCGGCACGATGACGCGCTCCACCTCGCGCCCGCACGCCTCCGCAATTCGCGCGAAGCGCTCGCCGAAGGCGCCGCTCACAAGGCTCAGCACGCGGCGGCGCGTGCCGCAGCGGATGGCGGCGTCCATCATCCCGGTGGCCGCGCAGGTGGCCACGTACACCGGCCGCCGCGTGCCGAAGAGCGGCTGCAACCCGGCGTACACGCGACCCAGGATCGCGTGCATCCCGGCGCCGCGATGCGGGATCATCGCTCGCGACAGTACGGCCAGAATCTCCGGCCGCACCTGCGTTGGGCCGGGGATGAAGAAAGTCTCGCCCGTCACACCACGGTGCCGCTCAGCACATCCTCGGTCGATACGACGCGCACGTCCTGCGCCTTCCATCGCTCGAGGAGTTTGTCGGTCTCCTCCGGATGGATGGCCGCCGTGGCGTCGAGCACCAGATGGATCTGCGGCACCCCTCGCTCGATGAAACCGTCGATCGCGTAGCGGTCGCACACGTCCAGCGCCACACCGTACACCACGATCTCCGTGGGGTCCCACGCCTCGAGCACCGTCTCCGTGTTGGGATTGGTGAAGACGTCGAACCAGTGCTTGCGAATGAGCAGATCGCCGCCGTGGCTCCAGAGCTTGCGGCCGAGCTCCTGGTGCGGAATGGGATCGGGCTCGATGATGAGCGGCGCGTCGAGCGTG
>DASUKA010000168.1:0-1829 GCA_036278935.1 Gemmatimonadaceae bacterium | reverse complement strand
GAGCACGATCCCCTACCTGCTCTTCGTGATCGGCTTTGTACTCTGGACCCGAAAGCCCCGATCCGACCGGGCACTCCGGCGCGTCCCCTGGATGGCGCCGGTGATCATCGCGGTGCCCTTCGCCCTCTGGGCGGCATCGTTTGACCTGCGGCGCCTCGAATGGAGCAATGCGTGGGGCATGGTGATCCTGTATGGCGGCGTCGCGTTGGTAGTCGGTTACGCCTATGTCCTCCCGATCCAGCTGACATTCCTGGTGCTCAAGGGGCGCGGAGCGATATCAGCGTAGACCCAGGCAGAGACGAACGGGTAGTACGGGGTGATCAGAACTCGTTGCCTCGCTACCGGCGATTCCCCCCTCATGCCCAGACGCCGCTCCGGCCCGCGGCCGCAAGCGGACCCTCGTCCAGCACCGCCAGCAACTCTTCCACCCCTGCCACCGTGTGGTCCCCCATGTGCCCGATGCGGAACGTCGTGGGCGCGAGATCGCCGTATCCACTTCCCAGCGTATAGCCCCGCTCCGCCGCCGCCCTCACTACCGCGGGCGCGTTCTCGCAGCGGATGCACGAGACGGTGGGTGCGCGGAGCCCCGGCGGCGCGAGCAACTCCACACGCGCGCCGTCCTCCCGCATCGCTTCCACCCACTGCCATACCGCCTGCGCCATGCGCGCGTGTCGCTCGTAGCGGGCGGGCAGCCCCTCGCGCGCCATCGCGTCCAGCTGCGCATCGAGCGCGAAGATGAGCGAGATGGCCGGCGTCGTGGCGGTCTCGCGCTTGTGCCAGAACTCGTCGTAGCGCACGAGATCCAGGTACACGCCGCGGTCCTCCAGCGTGCGGGCACGCTCCATCAACCGTTCGGAGCACGCCGCGAAGGCCAGCCCCGGCGGGAGCGCCATGGCCTTCTGCGACGCGCTCAGCACGAGATCCACCCCCCACGCATCCATCTCCACCGCCACGCCACCCATACTCGAGACGGCGTCCACCAGGAGCAGGGTGTCCGGCAGTTCGCGCGTGATACGCGCGATGCTCTCGACATCGGCAATGACGCCCGTGGACGTCTCCACATGCACCATGGTCACCGCGTCGAAGCCACCGTGCACCAGTGCCTCGGCCACGCGCTCGACGGGCACCGTCTCCCCCTGCGGGACGACGAGCCGCTCCACCTCGCGCCCGCACGCCTCGGCGATCCGAGCGAAGCGCTCGCCGAAGGCGCCGCTCACCAGGCTCAGCACGCGATGGCGCGTGCCGCAGCGGATGGCGGCGTCCATCATCCCGGTGGCCGCGCAGGTGGCTACGTACACCGCCCGCCGCGTGCCGAAGAGCGGCTGCAACCCGGCGTACACGCGACCCAAGATCGCATGCATCTCGGCGCCGCGATGCGGGATCATCGCTCGCGACAGCACGGCCAGAATTTCCGGTCGCACCTGCGTTGGGCCGGGGATGAAGAAGGTCTCGCCCGTCACACCACGGTGCCGCTCAGCACATCCTCGGTCGACACGATGCGCACGTCCTGCGCTTTCCATCGATCGAGAAGCTTTTCGGTCTCCTCCGGATGGATGGCTGCCGTGGCGTCGAGCACCAGATGGATCTGCGGCACGCCCCGCTCGATGAAGCCGTCGATCGCGTAGCGGTCGCACACGTCCAGCGCCACGCCGTACACCACGATCTCCGTGGGGTCCCACGCCTCGAGTACCGTCTCCGTGTTGGGATTGGTGAAGACGTCGAACCAGTGCTTGCGAATGAGCAGATCGCCGCCGTGGCTCCAGAGCTTGCGGCCGAGCTCCTGGTGCGGAATGGGATCGGGCTCGATGATGAGCGGCGCGTCGAGCGTG
>DASUKA010000167.1:0-1239 GCA_036278935.1 Gemmatimonadaceae bacterium | reverse complement strand
GAGCCCTTGTTCCAGTAGTTCTCGAAGAACACCGCGTTGATCCCGTAGTCGCTGTACGAGCCCAGCCAGTTGAGCGTCGTCTCCTGCGCCTCCAGCGCGCCGTCGATCCACAACTCGAAGCTGCCATTCGACTGCCCGGGGTCGTTGAGCTTGGCGTGTGCTTCCACGCAGTGCCACTGGCCCACGTGCGTGGAGTCGAAGATCGGCGTGTTGCTGGCCTGCGCGCCGAGCCAGCGCAGATGGTCGAAATCGTTGTACTTGGTGGTTTGCAGCGTCCCGGCCGTGTCGGTGCCCGAGGAGGGATCCATCACGAGCACGTTGGGGTTCTTGGAGCCGGACCAGACCTGCGCCATCATCGCTTCCGACCAGTTGGAGCCGGCGAATGTGATAGCGCGGGAGAGCTTGTCGCCGCCGCCGCCCGTCCAGCCGGGCTGGTTACGCACGTACATGCGCCAGTAGATCTCCCGATACTTGGTGGTGCTGTCGTGCACCGGCGTGAACCCCGCCGGCACCTTGCCGAACGCCAGGTGCAGCGCGCCGGCCGAGATCCGCCCCTGCGTGAAGTGGACGAGCATGCCGTACGAGCTGTCGACGCCTACGCCCGAGCGTCGCACGAAGCTGCTGTCGGGACTCACGTACTCGAAGTAGCTGCCCAGCCGGTTCTGCTCGAAATCGTCGCACCAGAGCCACCCATCCTGCGGTGTCCCGCATTCGTCCGCCGTCCTCGTCTCCTGCGAGGGGGACGCGGCGGGCTGTGTATCGGCCACGGTGAGGTCGCTCATCCCCTGCTTGCCCGCGATCGTGGCGGTGATCGTCGCCGAGCCCGCCGCCATCGCCTTCACCACGCCTTCCGCGGACACGGTGGCCACGGTGGAGTCCGAGGTGGCCCAGGTGGCGGGCGGCGGCGCACCGATCTCATGGTTGGTCGAGTCCATGGCGGCCACCACGAGCGATGTGTCGGCACCCGTCTCCAGTGCGAGCTTGCCGGGAAAGATGACCACCGCCACTACCGCGGGTGTGGTGTCGGCCGGAGGCGCATCGCCTGGGGAGATGGTCTCCTTACAGGCCGCGGAGAGCGCGAGGAGTGAGACGCAGAGTGAGAGCAGCACCGAGTGACGGGCGCGCATGGAACCCTCCTGGGAGTGTTCGTTCGGCGGCCCGACTGGCTTGGCACGATTGCTCGTGCGGTAGCCTCGTGGCTTTGCGTCGCCGACTTTCGCCGGCTTTGCCTTTGTCGCG
>DASUKA010000166.1:0-5824 GCA_036278935.1 Gemmatimonadaceae bacterium | reverse complement strand
CGGGGCTCGACGGGGCCGGACGCCGATCGTGCGGCGCCTGAGCCGCCGACGGGAGCTCTCGAGCATCGTCGTGGTGACGCCTGCGGGTCGGCTTTACGCCCGGCCCCAAACGGGGGCGGTGAACAGCCGGGCCGTCCTCGCCGCGCTGCCGTACTTCCGGCGGCAGCTGGGCCGGCCGCTCTTGCTCATCTGGGATCGCTTGAACGCGCATCGCGCGCGGGAGGTCACGCACTTCGTCGCGGCGCATACGCCGGACTATCCGGTCGCCTACTTGCCCGCGTACGCGCCCGAGCTCAACCCCGAGGAGCAGGCGAACGCGTGGGTCAAGCGGCGCATGGCGAACGCGCTCCCGATGTCGATCACGGCCCTCGCCGCGCTCGCGCGCACCAGCTTCCGCCAACTCCAAGCCCGGCCCGCGTTCATTCGCCATTTCTTCCAGCACGCTGGACTCCATATTAAAGCACAAACGTGAAGCTCATTAGCCCCACGGTCTCACGAATCCGCGCGCAGTGCACCGACGGGGATGCGATCCCGCGACCGCGACAGGCCGCCGGTGCCCCCGCCAGGTGCCCGCCGAGCGAGCAGCCCCGTCAACACGAGCGTCACGAGGATCTGCGCCGCGACAAGGGTCACCACCATGAGCGGCCGGCCGGCGAGCAGCTGCTCGGGCCCCGGAATCGCCGCCGCAAACAGCGAGAGATTCGCCAGGTTTCCGAGCACCACGAGGGCGAGCAGGCCGCGACCGCCGCGGTAGATGCGCCAACAGGCGATGCCATATGCCAGCTCGACCGCGAACGCGGTAAGCGGCGCGGAGCTGTACAGGCCAAGTCCCAACCGCGGTGAGAGGTGACCGGGCCAGAGCACGATATCGTGCCCGTGGGTGAGGAGGTCGAGCACCAGATGCGAGGCGATTCCGAGCCCCACGGCTCGGCCAAGCATCCGCCGGCCGAAGCCGAATTCGAGCACCGTCCAGGCAACGAGGGCTGCACCGAGCGCCGTCGCCACCGAGTGCGAGTACGGCATGTGGACGAGGTGGATGTCGGCGACGCTCCGCACGACCGGGCCCGTGGCGGTGTGCTCGATGCCAAGGTAGTTGAGCGCGACCCATGCGAGCTCCATTGCTTGCACGGCGATGAGCAACGGAGTGATCGGCACGGCGGGGTATCGGCGCTTGAGCAGCAGCGCGGTTGCGGCGTGATCGACGGCGAACATTGGCGTGTCTCCAATTGAAGGGGGTGAAATGAGTTAGCGAGTGCTAACCATGACGAGACAAAAAAAGGCACGTTCAACCTATGAGCTGCCGGAAGAGGGTGACGAGTCGCTCCCGCCACTTCCGCGCGGGCCCGGGGACGACGCCGACCTGGATCATGCGGCCGAGCTCGGCGAGCGTTCCCTGGATACTCGCCGCGGCCGCGTCGCGATCGACAGCGGTGCGCGAGCCGCCCACCCCGGGTGCCTCGCCGGCCAACGTCCGCGCGAGGCCGATCATCGTTTTGCGGCGCACGGTGGCACTCGCCCGGGGCCAGAGGGCGCGCGCGCTGTCGGCGAGAAAGGCGAGCACTTGCGGCGCCTCGTCGAGGAGTTCCAGCCAGGCGCCAACGTACGCGTCCAGCTTCGCCTCGAATCCCTCGGCGCTCGCGAGTGCTGCCGCGCAGCGCGTCCACACCCAGACATGACACTGCTCGAACAGGTACAGCGCCACCTCGTCCTTGCCCGCGAAGTGCTTGTAGAGCGCGGGATTCGTGTATCCACTCTTCTCGGCAATGTCGCGAATGCTCGTTCCCGCCAGCCCTCGCTCGCTGAACAACTCGAGCGCAGCGCGCAGGATCTCGCGCTTGCCAGGGGAGTCCTGCTCCGTCGTGTAGAACGCGGGTCGCGATGGCATGGGGCGAAGGTAGCGGACGCTAACCAGTATGTCAAGCGACGTGACCTCCAGCGCGGGGCCAGCTGTTACGCCGGTCCGGTGATAGGTGGTCCTCACCGCGAAGATGGGCCACTAGGAGCGCAACTTCGGCGGCAGCTTTCGGTCTGGGTGAAGTTCCCGCCACGCGCGGTGGTCGAGGCACGCTGAGGGGCGGAGCTCCGCGCCCACATCGTACATATAGAGGTCGAGTGTCTGCTCCCCGGCGGTGATGCGATCCTTCGCCGGCGACCAGGCGACGTTCCCGGTGATCGCGATCGCGGGGATCAGCTGGACCGAGACATCGGCGCCGGTGAGCACCGTGTTCTTGAGAAATCGTGCTGTTCACCGGTAGGAAGGTATGCGCCGACGAATGGGCGCACCGCGAACCGACTATCTGCGCTCTGCGCCTTCGCGGAGTGCGCTGTGGCGACCAGCGCGCCGAGGGCAAGAGCCGAAAACCATCTGCCATCCAACTTGTTGCTGTGTTCTCGAGTGATATAGTTCCTGCCGCGGCACGCGCGGCGACCTGATCGCGCCACGGCCATGATTGACGGGATCAATGCCCACCACTGAATCCTCCGCGGAGCTTTCGCCGCGGCTTTACGACCGCTGTATGTCGCTCTCGGGCTCGCTGGTGAGCGCCACGACCGCGCGCCATCCCGCGTAGGCGCGGAGGCTCTGGATCCTGCCGCCCCGCAGCTCGATGATATCCACGGAGAACTTCTCCGCATCCGAGGATGCACTTCTCCACTCGATGGCGATCGTGTTCCCTCGGATGATCGGCGGCTCGTGTCCTCCCCACGGTGTGCCGTGCTGCACGAGCGCTCGCACGAGCTCGCGGATCTCGGCCCGACCGTGGCACACGCCCTCCTTCCGGTTGAAGACGCGCGAGACGAGATAACTCTCGATCGTCGCGTCTTCTGTGAAGAGCGCCACGAGGGCCTCGACGTCCTTGCGAGCAGAGGCGGCTTCCATCTGGCCAATGAGTCGCTCTACCGCGGTGACCTGCACGTCCTGCATGGGAGTTTCCTTTGGCTGGTCGGTCACACGTACTGCTCCAGAAAATCACCGCCGACCTGGCGCGTTGCCGCGTTGAGGCGGTTCCACAGATTGATCACCCCGATCGACATGACCAGCGCGCTCAGCTGGGATTCGTAGTAGTAGCGCGCGGCCTCCGCCCAGATGTCGTCCGGCACCGGGTCCGCACGATCGCTGAGCCGCGAGGCCGCCTCCGTGAGCGCGAGAGCCGTGCCCATGTACTCCGTTTCACTCTTTCTGCATATCGTCGGCGCGCTGGGCCTCTTCGCCGGTATCGGCCTCGAGCTGGCGGTCCTCGCCGGATTCCGGCGCGCGAGCACTTCAGCCCAGCTCCGTGAGTGGGTGAGGCTCTTCGGCGCGCCGCGGCGGGTCCCATGATCCGCCGCGGCGCTGCTCCCCCTGGACCGGTCTCCATCTGGCCCTCACGAGATGGGGGCACGCGGCGTGGATCGCGCTGGGATGTCTCGGGCGCCTCGCGATGGTGGGGCTTGGCATGGGAGTCACCGGCCGGCGCATGAGCGCGATTGCGCAGGCCGTCGCTTCCGCGGCATGCACCGACTATGCGACGTGCCGGAATGATGACTGGATCTTCCTGATCCATTCCGGTGCGAGACCGGCCGCCTGGGCTTCAGGCACCCAGAGCTCGAGGGCCGCTTCTACTTCGTTCAGGATGTCGGCGCCGTCTCCAGGCACATCGAACGCGCTCCCTACCGCCAGCAGGTCGGCGCGCGTGAAGTCGTCGTCCTTGCCGCCTGCGGTCATCTGGTGCGTCAGGGACCACTTGCCGCCGTATGCCCATGTCACGTCGAACGCCGGTGCGAGCCGCCATTTGCCATCCGGGCCCATGAGGAAGGCGAAGTTCTTGACGTGGTCGTCCTGATTTCGTGCGGCGATGTTGAATACCAGGCGTCGGAAGGCCTGGTTGACGGCGGTCTGGCCCATGCCCAGTCGTCGGATGGTGCGGAAGTAGTCCTCATAGGAGAGGATCTGCCTGATCGCGTAGTCCGCGTGGTGTAAACCAGCGAGCGTGTGCATGTGGATGCGCGCGCTCCCGTGACGGTCGAATCGCTTCGTCATGAAATGCGCGAACTCGCGCTCGCGGAGCAAGTGCGTCTCGGACATGTCGACGCCGGCAGCACGCGCCATCCGCGAATAGGCGTACTCGATGCGGCCGAAGGGGCCCGGCGCGAACTCCTTCACCATCACGTGTCCTCCGGCGCCCCCGGTCACGCCGTCGAACTTGATGAGACAGTGCTCGTCGCCCGTGTCCCGGGGGGCGAACGCCGACTTCACGCGCCCGGCGCCGCGATTCCACAAGATGAGGGCTTTGGCACGTGCGCCGCCCGCGGACGCACCGACCTGCATCATTTCGGGGACGGCGACGTTGGTGTCGCCCTCGATGATTCGTCGCGCCTCTTCCACGAGACGGGCCACCTGCAGCGCTTCCTCGGCACGGCCATCGAGGCGATCGAGGGCCGGGCTGAACTCGAGCGCCCCCATCGCCCGGCTGCCGATGTACAGCAGGCGTTGCACGGGACTCATCGCGGCGTCCGGGGCCCCCCGCTGCTCGAAGTACCGGCGAATCACCGCATTGCCAAAGGCGTCGGGCAGGGAATCGGCGAGAAGCCCCGGCAGGCCCAGGAAGGACTCGACCCGCTGCAGATGAGGGAATGCGATCGGACCGCGGCGTGCCAGTGGGAGATGGATCGGGGAGAGCTCGAGACCCGAGCTCCGGAACGCGTCGACATACTCGAACACGATCTGGTCCTGGCGATCCTCGAGCACGACGCCGACGTCCTGTCCCCAGAGCCGGATGCGCGCGGTGGTATAGGCTTCCTGACGACGCTGGGTGCGCCGCGAACGTGCGGTGCCGCGGGGCGAATCAGGCACCGGGCGCGCCTCCCGCTCCGTCGTGCGTGTCGGCACTGCTGCGCCGGCGCCGAGGCGTGCGCGCGCGCCGTGGCGCGCGATTGCCGCGGGCGGCCACTTCGACGGGCGAGAGGAGGGGAACCGGAAGGAATGTATCGAGCGCATCCAACCGACCGAGCGCGCGCAGCAGGCGGACGACGGTGGCCATGGTCGGGTTCTTCCCGGCCTCGGCGCGGGTGGCCGTGGGCTCGGAAACGCCGGCCTCGGCGGCAATGTCCTTGACGGTGCGATTCTGCTGCAACCGGTAGCGCTGCAGGCGATCCCCGATCTCCGCGAGGATTTCTTCGGTCGTAGCCGTCAGACCGATATGTGTCATGGAGCCTCCGGTGGTGGTCCGTACTACACCATCATAGATGACCGCCTAAGCGCCTGGCGTCAGTTAACGCATCATGTATGATAGACAAATGTACCGCGACCCCGGGGTTGTGGGCAAGTGTTGTTATCATATATGATAGCGTAAAGCCATGTATCAGTTGTATGCTATAATATATGATATGGTGTCAAGCGCCGGCCGACGGCGCTCCCGCAAGTCTAGGCAGGTGGCATCGACGCGTCGGTCTTGTGACGCGTCGGTATCGTCATGGGTGTAGGCAGAGGGCAGGAACACAGTCACGGGCGAGCCCGACCATTCGGCGGCATATTCGCCTCCCCACCGCGCACCCTACCCATCCCACCGTGAAATACCAGCTCGCCGTACTCTCCCTCGTCGTGCTGGTCGCCACCGGCTGCGGCGCCGCCGGCACAGCGCCCAATAACCCTCCGCCGAACAATCCGCCGCCGAACAACGCGCCCGCGGACACGGCGGGGCCGCCTGTCCGCCTGGACGTGGTCTCCGGCGCGAGCCAGTCCGGCTACGAGGGGACGACGCTCGACACGACCCTCGTTGTCCGCCTCACGGATGCGGAGGGCCACGGCAGCGCCGGCCAACTCATCACCTGGGCCGTGCAGGACGGG
>DASUKA010000165.1:0-28086 GCA_036278935.1 Gemmatimonadaceae bacterium | reverse complement strand
CCCGGCCTGGAGCAGTGCGAGGAGGGGAAGGAGCATGCGGTATGGAGGAAGATCGCCCGTGGCGCCGTGGGGTGCGATACGCGCCGAGCCGAGGGCCGTGCTGCGTACAATCTAACGCGAGGGGCGAGGAGGCTGCCGCGCGGGGCGAGGGACTGGGAGCGCACGAGGCGGTGGGGGGCTGGTGCGAGTGACGCGGGAGTCTGTGCGGGGGCCGATGATCATCGGCGCGTGCGATGCGCGAACGTGTCCGCTCGCGCGCGGCGTTCCGGCGGCTGTAACAATCGGGCCGTGAAAAGTTCTCGATGATGAGGGGCAACGAACGAGGCGGAATCTCTGGAGCTCAGGTACTGGCGTCGCGCGCTTGGCGAGGGCGACTCGGCCGTGCTTCGGTAACCGCCAACCACATCAGCTGGAGGCAACCATGGCTTCCCATACTCGCAACATCGTTATGTTGGTGTCGCAGGCAGCTCTCCTGGCTGCAGTAGCTGGATGCGGTAGCGATCGGGTGGCGGGACCGGCGGTGACACACAGCCCGTCGTCGGTGGTGCGCACCTCAATCGCATCCAATGACGGGGGTAGCAGTGTGCAGGTTCTCGGTGGGCGAACCTACAGCGGTCCCAAGGCGTTGGCGGGGGTCATCGCTCGGCTCGAGGCGATCGCCAGCGACTCACTACGACGCGGGTTGTACGCGGCGGGCTCGACGACCGGTCCGATGACGATTGAGCAGGAGATCGCTCAGCTCGAGAATCTGCAAACGGTGGAAACTTCCAGCTCAACCCGCACCGAGTCGGGCGTCGAACCGCGCGTAGGAGATTGTTTGCAGGGGTTTTGCTACGTGTTTGGTTCGACGATGATCTATGCTGATACCACGCCTCCAGCGGAGAGAACAATCACGTTCCACGCCTACACCAACTGCGAGGGCTGCGACGCCTGGCAGACGACGGTGGGTGGCGACATGACCATGCATGTGACGGGAGGCGGAACAACTTGGCCCTATTACTATCACTACGAGCAGAGTGGCGTAGTCTGGACCAACGGGGAGTTTAGTGTCAATGCTTGGGGCGACGCACTCAGCGCCAACTGTCAGACTATTCACACCGCCACGGACAACGGAGTCGAGCTAACCCCCGTCGAGTCGCTTGCTTACGAGAACTCCATATGACAGCGACCACGCAACGGTGTGGCGCGGTGAGCGCCGAGTGGCCAATCGCACGGCTGGGCGCAGTCCCTCGGTCGCGGTCGTCTACTCTCTCCCTCGGTCGCGCCTGCGAAGGAAGATCGGCATGCAACTCGGTGGCTTAAGAGCCGAAATCCGGCGCTCGAAGTGGAGCGCCTGTTTACGGCTTGGCGGCGTGGTGGCTCTGTCGCTTCCGCTCACACTTGCGGCACAACAACCCCTTGTGAGCGCGTGCCGGCAGACCGGCTGGTCGCGCGCGGTTCCCGTTTTCAGCGATTCCGGGGGGCTGAGCGCGCCCTCCCTGGCGACAGGGCACGGTGGGGTATGGGTGAGCGGGAATGCGATGGGGAATCCGGATCAGTGGAATACCCGGAGGTTTCGCGCTATCCGTCTGGGTGGTGGAGAGATTCCACCGCCCCCACCACCCTCTGTGCCGCCCTGGGCGTACCTGCCCTCTGCCCGGTTCTATTTCGTGAGGCCACTCGTGGTGGTGGATAGCTCTGGGATGCCGCGCTTCTTCTGGGCCGAGCTGGGTGCGGGCGCGACCGTGCCCGATTCAGCGCAATTCGTCACGAAATTCTCGCGCGTATATCGGGCCGCATTTATCGGTTCGAAAAGTCCCATCATCAATGGGAAGCACGCCATATGGTCAGGGCGGAGAATGATCTATGGCGGCGCGGGCGTCAACTGGTTGGGAGGATGGGGATCTCCCGCGCTGGTGGCACGCGACGGCACCATCCACCTAGTCTTTTCAGAAGAGGGACCGACGATTGTCTACATGCGAATCGCGCGAGACGTTAGACATGTCACCGAATTCGGTGGAGGCTTGGGAGGGATCTCTCCCACGCTGGCCTTTGGCCCGGCCAGCGCGCTCTACTTGGCCTATATCGCTCCGGTGCGCGACACGCCGAAGCTGAATGCCAACAGCGTCTTCTTCCGTCGTTCGCCCGACGACGGTGCTACTTGGGAGCCTCCGGTGCTGGTGAGCCGATCCGGCACTAGGGAGGCGCACTTGGTGAGGATGGCCGTCACCCCTTCGGGCGCAATCCATCTCACCTGGCTCAAGAACCTGAGCGGTGGCTATCGGGACGAAGTTGTCTGGCACACCCTCTCCACCGACGAGGGCCGCACATGGAGCACACCGCGAGAGCTGCGCGTGGCGGGCAGCATTCCGCAGGAGTCGGCGGTGGCTGCGGACAGTATCGGAGGGGTGCACGCCGTCTTCATCTTCACTGGGCATGGTGGCCCGCGGCTGTACTACGTGCGGTGGCACGGTATGACGGCGAGCACGCCGTGCGTGCTCGATTCAGGCTATAATGTGTTGGATCCCGCGATGGCGACCGACGAACGCGGGCAGGTGCAGGTCATCTGGAATCGGCTACTGCACGCGGGACACGGAGCAGTGAGGGAGATGGCGATGCACGCTACCTTCACTCCGCCTGCCGCCAGCGGAAAGTAGCTGCACCACGGACGATGTTACCGGAGGTACGGAGCGTGACGAGGCGAACCCGAAGATCATTGCCATTGCTCTCCACGGCTCGGCGCGTGCCGGCGCCGAGGCTCGCCACACGGCTCCGCGATGTGAACCAGCGGACTCTGCGCGACATCGGAACGGTGTCAGTGATGACCATCTCCGGGGCCGAGCTGCGAGGCTGAGCGAGCAGCAACTCGCGCTGATCCCGCCCTGGGCTGGCATCGCCCCACGCGTCTGATCCCGCTCCCCTCAGTCGTCAGGATCGCGCGGCGGCGGATGCGCCGCGGCGTATCGCCGCAGCTTCTGTAATCCGCGCAGCACGCACACGCGTGCCGTCGATTCTGGTGCGTCGATGCCCGCGGCTACGGCCCAGTAGGGGAAGTGCCACCGAAACCGAAAGTCAACGGCCACGCGTTGCTTCTCGGGAAGCGCCGCCAGCGCATCGGCTACCCAGCCGCGCACCTCGTCGCTCCGCGGGCGCCGTTCAGCAGCAGACGTGGCGGCGATGGCGTCGAGTAGCCGCCCGTCCATCGGCTGCTCGTGCCGGCACACGCGCAGGCGCTCCGCGCAGACATGCGCGGCCACCTTGCGCAGGATCGGCCAGTCGTCTTCAGCACCCCGGAGCACCTCCTCCCGCGCCACGGCCGTCGCCCAGACGTCCCAGATGGCCTGCTCCGTCATGTCGCGCTCAAGATGGGCACGGCGAACATATGCGTGCAGGCGCCCGTCGTATCGTGACATAAGATCGGACCAATACCGCTCTCGCTCTGCGTCTGATCGCCAGTCCATTGGATCCATCCTTCGGAAGATATGGTCGCGCACAGCGGCTTCGCCATCGCCTTCGTTCTCCCATGATGAGCGCGGCAGTCAGGAAGGCGCAAGAGCCGCAAATGCAGTCCGAAATTGCCTGCACCCACGCTTGCATATGTGTAGGTGTGTATATGTAGCCCCTACCGCCCTTCCCCCCGCCGCACAACGCGTACATGCCGCACCGTACTCGCCCGCGGCGTCCCGCGCCCCTCCACGCTCAACTCGATGCGGTACTGCCCCGGCTGCAAGTCGCCCAACCCCAACCGCAGCGTCCGCCCCGCCGAGTGATCCGCCCGCCCCGTGTCATGCCACTCCAGCGCGATGGGCGCCGGATCGGAGGCGAGATGCAGCGCGTGCGCCAGCCCATGCAGCCAGCTCTGCTTCTCCGGCGCCACGCGCAGCCTCACCGTCAGCGGATGCCCCGGCGTGGCCGGGGCGTAGCACTCCCAGTAGAGTCCCACCGTGTCGCCTTCGGCAATGACGTTCGACCCGCGTGCGGCGCTCATCAGCTGGGCCAGCGTTCCTCGCAGCGAGTCCCGCGCCAGAAGCAGCAGGTCCGAGAGCGCCGCGGTGCCGTCGAGCGGCTGCAGGCCGTAGCGCGCACGCGCCACATGATGCCCCGTTGGCGCGAGCACCTCCAGGCTCACGAGCTGCGCGCGCGACGGCACCACGGCCGACAGCACATCGTGCGTGCGCGCATCATCGGTGATCCGCCGGGCTGCCACGATGTCGGGCGATGGCGCGAGCACCAGCCCCGCGCGCAGTGACCGTCCCGCCCACGCGGTATCATCCCCCACGTCGTACGCGGCGACCACCAGCATCGAGTCGCCGCGGCGGAAGCGGGCCACCTGGTGCGCGAGTGCGGTGAAACTGGCGGCGTAGCGCGGCGCGTAGCGCATGACGGCCTGCGGGACGGTGAGCGTCCAATCATCCTCGCTGGCCGCGGTAGGATGCTCGATCGCGTGCGTGGAGGGCATCACATCGAAGCTCGGCGTCGGCTCGTGCCCCATGAGCGGGCGCTCGAATGTGGTTGCCATGCGAGGAATGCCATCATCCACGATCGCCCACGATGTCGGCCACCCGTAACGGAGCATCACGCGCGCCAGGTCGCTCCCCCAGGGCATGGCGTACGGCGTCGCCGCGTCCATCAGCAGATGGATCATCACCTGACGCGAGAGAAACTCGGCGCGCACCGACGCGCCGGGGCGCATGGCGAGCGGCTGCGCCAGCCACCAGATGCGCGCGTTCAGGGAATCCCGCCCCGCGCAATCGAGGTGATGATAGCGTGACGCCACGTCCCCTTCGAGCCACTCGGAGATGTCTGTCCAGCGGCATCGCTCATGTTCCGGCATGGCGGCCAGCGCGCTGTCGAAGGCGACGTTGGCGGATGAATCGTCACCGCTCCGGTGCAGCGCGAAGCCGAGCAGCAGGGCACACCACGACCGCGGCGCGCTGCACTCGCGCGCCGCACGCACGGCGTCGCTCAGCCGTGCCGCCTCGATCAGGTAGCGCACACGCTGGCCGGCGATCCATTCATCGGCGCTCGCCCGGGCGGCAGCGCTGTCGAGCGCGCGGAGCAGCCGGTCGCGCGCTTGGGCAATGCGCCGTGGCTCAGGAGGGAGCGGCGGGTCCGGGTTGTCGTTCCAGTAACAGAGCCGCCCGATGGTGATGTCGCACGTGGGCGTGCCGCCAAAGACGGTTGGGAGATGCGCGCGGCGTGTGCTCTCGAAGGCGCGTTGCGCCTTGCGCGCATCGGACAGTGCAGCCGCGGCCGCCTCGGCGGCGCGATCCTGCTCCTGCGCCGCGACACGCGTGGCCAGCATGACGCACACCACGCCGGCGCCGAGCAGGCGACGGTGCCACCGAGCCACTGGTCCAGTCCAGTGTCGTCTGGCCATCATGCGATCCTCCAACCAACGAGCGCGCGCGGCGCCCTTCTCTGCCAGTATATCAGTGCTCCTCACCCGGGGCCAGCCGCGCGGCAGTCCCACGTGCTTGTTGCCGCACGGCCACCCGCGATATTCTTCGGGCATGTCTCGCCACTCCCGGAAGGCACAGCTCTACCACCCCGGCATCGCATCCTCCGCATGAGCCGATCCGATCTTCAGGACACCTTCGCGCAGCTCGACCATGTGCGCGCTGCGGAGCCCCGCGCCGCCATGGCGACGCTCGTGTCCACCAAGGGGACCACTCCCCGGAAAGAAGGTGCCAAGATGTGGGTGAGCGAGCAGGGACGCCTCCTCGGCTCCGTGACCATTGGTGGGTGCGTGGATGCACGCGTGATCCAGGCATCGGAGCAGGTGCTGCGCTCCGGCACGGCCGAGCTTCTCACCATGTCGCTCGGAGACGCCGATGCCTGGGACATGGGGCTCACCTGCGGCGGAATGGTGCAGGTACTGATCGAGCCGGTCTCGCTGCGCGACGCGGGCGATCCGATCGTGTGCGCCTACGCCTCCCTGCGCGCCGAGCGCGAGGCGGGGCGCCACGCGGTGTCGGTTGCACCGCTCTCCGGTGTGGCCGCGCGGTTGGTAGTGCGCGAGGATGGCACCACCGCGGGCACGCTGGGCAGCACGGCGCTGGACGACGAAGCACGTGAGCACGCGATGGACGTGATGCGCCGCGCCGCTTCGTGCACGAGCGCGCTCTCCGCGGCGGGCGACGCGCTCTATTTCTTCGAGCTGCACGGACCGGCCACCACGCTCATCATCTTCGGGGCGGGGCAGGTGGCCATTCCGCTCGTTACCATCGCCAGGTCGCTCGGCTGGCGTACGGTTGTCGTGGACAACCGCGAGCGGCACGCCACGCGCGAGCGCTTTCCCGAGGCCGACGAGATCCGCCTGGGCATGCTGGGCGATGAAGCCGAGCGATTGACGTACGACGCGTCCACGGTAGCCGTGATCGTGGCCCACGACTACAAGTACGAGCTGCCGGTGTTGCGTGTGCTGTTGCAGCGCGAACCGGCGTACATCGGGCTGCTCGGGAACGCGGGGCGCGGGCACGCGCTGCTCGGATTCCTGGCGGACGAAGGATACGACGCCGGTACGCTCGAGCGGGTGCATGTGCCTGTGGGACTCCACATCGGGGCTGGGACGGCGGCCGAGATCGCGCTGAGCATCGCGGCGGAGATCGTGGCCGTTCGTGCAGGGCGGGACAGTGCACGCCATGCGCACACCGGGAGCGCATCGTGAAGGCATACGCGCTCCGGCGCGACGAGGCATCCGCCGATCGGCTTGCCGGCCGCCTGCTCTGCCACCCGCTGCGCGGTGCGCAAGGCGAGGCGGCGTTTGCCAAGGGCGCCGTGATCCAGGAGGGCGATGTGCCCGCGGTGATGGCGCTGCCCTGGGATGTGCTGCACCTCGTGGAGCGCGCGCCCGATGAGTTGCTCGAGGAAGATGCCGGGCGCCGTCTTGCCTCCGCCGTCGCCGGCGACGGCATTGAGGTGCGCGATTTCTCCGGCGGCCGCTCGCCGCTTGCCGCCGCCGCCCGCGGCATCCTGCGTGTGAACGTGGACGCGTTGCAGCGAATGAATTCGGTGGAGGGCGTGTCCGTCTATACGCTCTACGACCGTCAGATCACCGAGCGCGGCGACGTGGTGGCGCAGGCGAAGATCACGCCGTTCGTGCTCGCGGAGTCGCGCGTGGCCGAGGCGGAGCGCATCGCGCGCGACGCCGACGGAGTGGTGAAGGTGCACCCCTTCGTGCCCATGACCGTCGGGGCGGTGGTGAAGGAGTCCCTTGGCGAGCGGGCGATGGCGCGCTTTCGCGACGCGCTCCAAGCGAAGATCGCATGGTTCGGATCGCGACTCGTCGAACCGGCGTTCGTGTCGCCCACGGCTGATGCGATCGCGGCGGCCATCGAGTTGCTGCGCCAGGGCGGCGCGCAGGTGATCATCGTCGCCGGAGCCAAGGCAATGGATCCGCTGGACCCTGCCTTCCAGGCGCTCGAGACCCTGGGCATCGGGATCGACCGTCATGGCGTGCCGGCACACCCAGGCAGCCTGTTCTGGCTGGGCCATGCGGGCAACTCCATCGTGCTCGGCATGCCGACGTGCGGGCTCTTTTCCAAGGCAACCGTGTTCGACCTCATCCTGCCGCGCGTTCTCGCGGGCGAAACGGTGAACAGTAGCGCGCTCGCCGAGCTGGGGCATGGCGGTCTGCTCTCCCACGACATGGCGTATCGCTTCCCACCGTACGATCCGTCCGCCAGTCGCGGCGCGGCGGAGTAGCCGCGTGATCTCGGGGCTGGTGCTGGCGGCCGGTGCCTCGCGGCGGTTCGGCTCGTCCAAGATGCGCGCCATGCTGGCCGGCCGGCCGCTCGTTCGATGGAGCGTGGAGCACATGCTGGCCTCACCGGTGGATGAGGTGATGGTAGTGCTGGGGCGCGAGGCGGCGGGGGTGCGCAAAGCGCTGGCCGATCTCCCGGTGCGGTGCGTGGAGAACCCAGCGTATCGCGCCGGACAGAGCACCTCACTTCGTGCGGGCGTGGCGTCGCTGGGTCCTGCAGCGGAGGCGGTGGTCATTGCGCTCGGCGATCAACCCGCCATCGATCCGACGGTCATCGGCGCGCTGATCCGAGCGTATCGCAGCACCGGCACGCTGATCGTTGCGCCGGTGTATCGCGGTACGCGCGGGACGCCGGTCCTCTTCGACGCCACGCTCTTCGCGGAGCTCTGTGCCATCGAGGGGGACCGCGGCGCGCGCGGGGTGATCGCGCGCGATCCATCCCGGGCGATGCTCATCGACATCGACCTCCCCATGCCGCGCGATGTGAACCGCGCCGCCGATCTCGAAGCACTGGAGCGTTCCGGCGTGCTGCTGGATCGCGGCGTGAGCGCGCCGTGACGATTCGGCGGGCCGCATGATGGCGCGCGGCGAGGAGTCCGGCACGCGCTCAGGAGCGGTTACCCGGGTACTCATGAGTTGGAGCGGTGGGAAGGACAGCATGATGGCGCTGGAGGAGATCCGCCGCACGGGCATGTATGAGGTCGTCGCGCTGCTCACCACCATGACCGCATGGGAAGGGGATGACGACGAGCGGATCAGCGTGCACGGCGTACGCGGCGAGCTGTTACGCGCGCAGACCGCCGCTCTTGGCCTGCCGCTGCTCGAGATCCCTCTCCCGCGCGCGCCCTCGAACGCCGAGTACGAAGCGCGCATGGCGGCGGGGGTCGCTCGCGCGGCGGAGCGGTGGCCCGACGCGCGGGTGGTGGTGCACGGCGATCTCTTTCTGGAAGAGATCCGACGCTATCGCGAAGCGTTGCTTGCCCGGTGCGGGCTCCGCGCCCTCTTTCCACTCTGGGGGCGCGACACCGCGGCACTGGCGCGCGACTTCGTGCGACAGAGCTACCGCGCGGTGCTCACCTGCGTGGACACGCGGGCGATCGACCGCGGCTGTGCCGGCCGCGAGTTCGACGACGCGCTGCTCGATGCGCTCCCGCCGTCCGCCGATCCGTGCGGCGAGAACGGGGAGTTCCACACCTTCGTGTACAATGGCCCGTGCTTCACACGCGCCGTTGCCCATCGCGTCGGGCGCGTAACGATGCCCGATGAGCGCTTCGCGTACGCCGAGCTGCTCGCCGGGGATGAAACGTCGACCACCATTCACGCGTAAAGAAAGAGGAAGGATTTTTCACGGAGTCGTGGTCCATGGTTGGCATCATCAAGTTCGTGCTCGGCTGTCTGCTCTCGCTCGTGTTGCTCGTTCCGGCGGCCGTCGTCCTCGGGTTCATCGGGTTGCCGGTGCTGCTCATTCTTGCGGTGCTCGCGATACCGCTCATTGCCGTGCTGGCGGTGATCGGCCTTCCGCTGCTGCTCGTCCTGATTGCCGGCGGCGCGCTCATGGCCGTGGTGTTCGGAGTGCTCGGCGCACTCTTCTCCATGGGCGTGATGATCTTCAAGGTGCTGCTCTTTGTCGTGCTTCCGGTGCTCGTCGTGGTGTACGCGCTCACGCGCCTCATCGGCGGCGCGGCGGGGCATCGCACGCCCAGCGGGGTGTAAGGCGATTGCGGGGGCGCGGCGCGCCCCCGTGTGCTTACCGCGATGCGGGCTTCTTTGACGCCGGCGTCTTTGCCGGATACAGCGACACGGCCACGTAATTCCGCTCGTTCAGATACTGCCGCGCCGCCTGGCGAATGTCCGCGGCGCTCAGATGCCGGATGAAGGCATCGTACACGGGGATCTGCCGCGGATCCCACCCATACTCATCGTACGTCGCGAGCGCGGACAGCCAGTAGCCGTTTTGCTTGAGGCTCGTTTCGCGCTCGCGCCGCTCCGTTTCGCGCACCTTCGCGAGGTCCGCGTCCGTGTCCGGCAGCGTCCTCAGGCTGTCGATCTCCGCGAACACGGCCGCGGTCAGCTCGTCCACGCGGTCGGGCGAGGAGCCGAAGGCGATCGTGACCTCGTAGTTGGCCACCGGATCGCGTTCCGCGGTGGGTGCTACGTCCACGCTGTACGTGCCGCCCATCTTCTCCCGTAACGTCTCGCGCAGCTTGATCTGGAGCACGTCGCACATGGCGTTCAGCATGCGGATGTGTGCGCGCGTGAACGCGAACGGGCCCGTGAACATGAGCTGCGTCTCACTCTTGGGTTCCAGTCCCCTGGTCACCACTTTGTGGATGACCCCGGTGGGGTAGCGGATGCCGTCGTCGCGCCAGTGCTCCACGCGGTGTCGCGATGGCAGCCCGCCGAGGTAGCGTTCGACCAGCGGCTTGATCTGCTGCGGGGTGAAGCTGCCCACGAAGACGAAGGTGAAGTCGCTCGCGTCGGCAAACCGGTTGCGGTAGAACGCGAGCGACCGGTGCAGGTTCATCTCGTCGAACAGGGCGCTCGAGACGGGGCGCGCGCGGAAGTTGTGCTGCGCCATCGTCACCTGCACCGTGTCCTCGAACGCCGCCATGGGACTCGCGCTGCGGCTGGCCAGCGACTGCTTCACGCGCGTCTGATACGCGTCGAACGCGGCGCTGTCCTCACGCGGCGCGGTGAAGTAGAGATAGACGAGCTGGAAGAGCGTCTCCATATCCTTGGGCGAGGCTCCGCCCGAGAGCCCCTCCTCGAGCTCGCCGATGTACGGGCTCACACTCACGGCCTTGCCGGCCAGCGCCTTCTGCAGCGCGATGCGGTCGAACGCCCCCACGCCCCCCATCTCCACGACCCCCGCCGCCGTCGTAGCCGCGATGTAGTTCGAGTCCGGCGCCAGCGACGTGCCGCCGGGACTGTACGCGCGCATGAGGATCTGGTCGGCCTTGAACTGTGTGGGCTTGAGGATCACGCGCACCCCATTCGAGAGCGTCCACTCGGTGACGCCGATGCTGTCGATCGTCGTGGTGGAATCGATAGTCCCGGGCGTGGGCGGATGCGGCACGAGGGGCGCGTCGGCCAGCTCGTCCTTGTACGGCGTGATAGGCGCGGTGCGCACGCTGTCGAACACCGCGGCAAGGGCGCGGGCGCTCGGCACCGTCACGCTATCCTTGCGCGGGGCGTTCACCATCACCACCCGATCGCTGTCGCCCAGCCAGTGCGCGGCCAGCGCGTTCACCTCGGTGAGCGTGATGCCGGGCAGGAGCTTCCGGGTGAGCGCGTAGTCGTACGCGATACCTGGCACCGGGTCCCCGCTCAGAAAGCCATCCACGTACTCGCCGGCGTAAATGGCCGAGTTGGTGGTCGTGCGGTTGGCGTAGGCTTCCTCCAGGCCACGCAGCGTTTCCTTCTTTTCCCGGTCGAGCTCCGACTGCGTGAAGCCGTAGCGTCGTACCCGCTCAGCTTCGGTGAGCAGCGCCGCCAGCCCGCTCTCGACGCCGTTGTCCCGCACCACCGCGTCGAGGACGTAGGCATCCTTGGACCGCACGAGCTCTCCCGATGATGACGATGCGCCGATGAATGGCGGATTCGGCCGCTGCGCCAGCTCGCTGAACCGCTCCGTGAGCATGGCGTTATACAGATCCTCCACCAGGCCGTGGCGGTAGGCGCCGACGGTGTGCTCGTGCTCCGCCGGGAGCAGATAGTAGACGCCCACGCTCGAGCCCGTCGCCTCCGGGTCCGTGGCGATGGCATAGCGCGTCGTATCCTCGTTGGGGACGGGGTACACGGTGCGCTTGCGCTCGGCGCGGGGATCGGGGATCGCGCCGAAGTGTTGCGTGATGAGCGCGCGCATGGTGCGGGGGTTGAAGTCGCCCACTGCCACCACCGCCATCAGGTCCGGGCGGTACCAGTCGTGGTAGAAGCGCGTGAGCTGATCGCGCGTGAAGGTGTCCAGCGTCTGCTTCTTCCCGATCGGCAGCCGCACCGCGTAGCGCGAATTCTGGAAGAGAATGGGGAACTGCTTGTCGCGCATACGCGAGCCTGCCCCCTGGCCCAGCCGCCACTCCTCGATCACCACCCCGCGCTCCTTGTCGATCTCCGTCGGATCGAAGGTGAGGTTGTGCGCCCAGTCCTCGAGAATCTGCATCCCCTTCTGCACGATGCGCGCGGTGTCCGTGGGGACCGTGATCATGAAGACCGTCTCGTCAAAGCCGGTCGACGCGTTCACGTCGGCTCCGAATCGCATCCCGATCGACTCGAGATAGTTGACCATCGCCTGCTTGGCGAAGTGGCTGCTCCCGTTGAACGCCATGTGCTCCACGAAGTGCGCGAGCCCGCGCTGATCATCGTCTTCCAGCACCGAACCGGCATTCACCACGAGGCGCAGCTCCGCCCGGTGCTCGGGCTTGTGGTTCGCGCGAATGTAGTAGCGCAGGCCGTTCGGCAGCGTGCCGGTGAGCACATGCGGATCGAACGGCAGCGCATGTGCGGAATCGGTAGACACTCGCGGCAGCGCCGCCGCCTTCCCCTGCTGCGCAATCGCGGCGCGGGGGGCAGCGATCCCCATGGCGAGCGCGGGGAGGGGGAGAAGGATCAGCGAAGCAAGATGGCGAAGCATCATCCGGGCGGTTGGAGTTGGGTCAGCGGGCGCGGCCTGCAATGCACCCGCTGAAACATACCCCGCCCGTGGGGGAGAAGCTCCCGCGCTCGCTGATCAGCGGATGGGGAAGGGGAGCGCGATCCCTACGGTCAGGGCGAACCCGCGCGCCGTAACGCTGGGCAGCGCCGCGAACGAGCCTGGCAGCGGCACGGCACCGTGCGCGGCCGCCGCTTGGGCGGCTCCGTCCCCGCGGTGCTTGGCGTACAGGTACGCCTCTACGGCGCCCGCGATCGTCAATGCGGAGGCGGCGGCGAGCCCCACCGTCAGATGGGTCCGCTTGAGCGCCGGCCGCTGGTACGTGAACGAGTAGCCGTTGGGGTCCGTGAATGGCACGGTCTCCATGACCGTGTGCTGTTGGAACGCCCAGTATGCCGTGCCCGCGACGGCGCCGAGCAACGCGAGGCCAAGCACCGGACGGTGCGTATAGACCTGTCCCAGCCCGGGCACGATGCCGCTCGCCAGCGCCGTGGAGGCATTCAGCCGGTTCTGACGCAGCGCGGCAATTCGCGCGGTGACGTCGCCACGGTCCGCCGCGTTCGGACTCAGCCGCAGATAGCGCTCCAGGTCCGCAATGGCGCGCGTCGGCGACCCCTGTGGCGCGTACGTCAACGCGCGATCGTAATACGGGTCGGCCCAGTCCGGCGCCGCCGTAATGGCGTTCCCGAACGCATGCTCGGCGGCCGCCCATTGCTGGTGATCGTATGCGGCGAGCCCCGCGCGAAAGCTCGCCGCCGCGCGGTCA
Source organism: Gemmatimonadaceae bacterium (assembly GCA_036278935.1). GTDB lineage: Bacteria > Gemmatimonadota > Gemmatimonadetes > Gemmatimonadales > Gemmatimonadaceae > DASSNR01. The sequence continues at coordinate 14,928 of DASUKA010000165.1, read as the reverse complement.
GGCACGACGCTCGACCGTGCCGGGGCGAGCGTGGCAATGCGCGCGCGCACATCCGCTGCGTCGGGGGACGTCGGGGCGAGCGCCAGATACCGGCAGTACTCTCGCGCCGCTGCCTGCGGGTTGTTCGTGCGTTCGTAGGCGCGCGCGAGCTCGTAAGCGATGTTCTCGTCGGTGCCATCGAGCGCCGCGGCTTGCTTGAATCGATTCCGCGCCGTGCTGTCATCTCCCACGATCGCGGCGGCGTGGCCCTCGGCCACCAGGCGGCGCGCCTGCTCCCGCTGCGCCCGCGACGGAACCACCGGCTTGGACGCCGCGGGACACGTCGCGCTGTCGGTCGGCACCGCGCGCTTGAGCGGCAGCTGCTGTGCCTCGACCGGCCGCACCGGGCCGGCCAGCATGGCACCCAGCAGCAGCCCGCAGAGGCAGGCGGGCGCACGAGCCGGCCGGCGCGCAGTGCGCACACCGCCACGTCGTGGCATGGTCCTGTCCGCGCGCATCATCAGCGCGACCCGCGTTGGCCGAAGATGAAGATGCTGACGGTCACCTGCGCGGTTCCATCTACTCCCTCCGCCGTCGCGCTGATCGTCGCCGATCCACTCGCCACCGCCGTCACCAGGCCCGTCGTATCCACGGTCGCCACATTCTGGTCGCTGCTGGTCCACTTCACGGTGCGTCCCGTGAGCGTGTTGCCATCCTTGTCGAGCGTGGCGGCCGTGAACTGCACCGTGCCCCCCGGGCGTACGAATGCGGCGGGCGGATTCACCTCCACCTTGGCGACCGGCGCCAGCACTGTGAGCCTGGCGCTTCCCGTCTTCCCTTCGCTCGTCGCGTTGATCATCGCGGTGCCCGGGCCCCGCGCCCGTGCCTCTCCGTCGTCATTCACCGTTGCCACGTCCTGATCGCTGCTCGACCAGGTGATCGTCCGTCCGGTGAGCACGTTCCCCGAGGAATCCAACGTCGTCGCGCGGAATTGCACGTGGTCGTTCACGTGCGCCTGCGCGCTCGATGGCTTGACGGTGACGCTGGCGACGGGGGGACGAACCACCGTCACCAGCACCCGACCGAAGACCCCTTCCGAGCTGGCGACGACGTGCGCGGTGCCCACCCCGCGTCCCGTCACGCGGCCCACACCGGACACCGCCGCCACGCTGGTATCGCTGCTCGACCAGAAAAGCTGGCGGTCGCTCAGCGTATCGCCGTGCGCATCTTCCGCCGCCGCGCGGATGGATGCCGCGGTCCCCACGGTCAGCCGCAGCGTGGTGGGCGATACTTCCACGCTCGCGACCGTTGGATGTGCGGCATCGGTCGGGTCGCTGCACGAGAGCAGTGCCGCACCCAGGGCGGTGAGCAGCGCGATGGTGAAGGCCGGAGCCGTGTGTGACGTGGCTGTCATGCGATCAGGTGGTGGGTTTCTCGATATACACGGGTGTCGTCCGGTGCGTCCGCGTGCCGTCCCCGAGCTGCCCCTCCACGTTGTATCCCCAGCAGAAGCTCTCCCCCGCGCTCGTCGTGCCGCAGGTGTGCGCCCCCATGGCATGGATGGCGGCGAACGCGTGGTTCCCTGCCACCGGTACGGGGCGCGTGCGGTTGCTGGTGCTCCCGTCGCCCAACTGGCCGTCGCTGTTGCGGCCCCAGCACTCGGCTCGGCCGCCGGTGGTGATGGCGCAGCTGTACACGCCGCCAGCGGTGAGCGCCGCGAAATCGGTGGACGTGGCCACCGCTTCGGGCGACGGGTGACTGGTGGTGCTCCCGTCCCCGAGCTGTCCGTCGCTGTTGCGGCCCCAGCAGTAGGCTGTGCCGTCGGTGGTGAGCGCACACGTGTGTGCGCCGCCCGCGGCAATGGCCACGAAGCGATGCCCGCCGCTCACCGCCGTCGGCGTGGCGCGATCCGTGGTTGTCCCATCGCCAAGCTGGCCGGCATCGTTGGAGCCCCAGCAGTAGGCCGTGCCACCGCCATCCAGCGCGCAGCTGTGGTTCCAGCCGACGGCGAGCTGCACAAAGCGCCTGTCGCCCGCCACGGGCGTGGGAGTGGGCTTGTCGGATGTCTCGCCATCGCCCAGCCGGCCCGAGGCGCCGTTCCCCCAGCAGTACGCCCCGCCGTCCTGTGCGAGGGCGCACGTATGGGACAGGCCGGTCTCGATGATCCGGAAGCTCCAGCTGCCCGCCACCTCTACCGGTGTCGCGCTGGAGGTGCGCGTACCGCTGCCGAGCTGGCCATGCTCGTTCGCCCCCCAGCAGTAACCCTCCCCGCTGCGCGTGGTCCCGCAGCTGTGCGAGAGTCCTGGTGAGAGGGAGGCGAAGCGCAGCCCTCCAGACACGGCGACGGGCTTGCTCGCCCGTGTCTCGCTCCCGTTGCCGAGCTGTCCCTGATCGTTGCCGCCCCAGCAGTACGCCTGACCGTCTGGCGTGAGCAGGCAGCTGTCCACGCCCCCGGTGGCGATGGCGAAGCGCACCGCGGCACTCGCGGCCGGCGTCGCCTCCCCGTTCACACCGTGCGGTGTGACGTTGGGCGCGGGCGTTGCTACCGGGACGGTTGTCGAGTCGGGCGTGGTCGCCGGAGGCGTGGAGTCATCGGCCGTTGTGCGTGCATGCTGCCTGGCTGCCGGCGGATGCTGTGCGGTTGCCGGCGGCGCCTGCGCGGCGGTTGATGCGGAATCGAAGGTAATCGTCCGGCGCCGGTCGCCCGTGGTGGTTGCCGGCGTATCGACCGGCAGTGCCGCGGAGGCGCTCCCGGTAGGTTGCGGCGCGCTCTGCTGCTGACCCGCCTGCCCTCCGATCACGCCTACAGCGGGCGGAACAGCCGACGGGGGTGCGGGATCCACCCTCAGAGTTGGCGCGCTGTCGGCCGCCAGGGCGATGGCGGTCTCACTGCTACCCACGCGGTGGGTGCGGTACAGCCAGGCCAGCGCGATGGCGACGAGCACGACGAGCGTGGTCAGCACGTAGCTCTTCCGGTTGCGGCTCGCGCTGGCGGGGAGCAGCACCTCCACCTCCTCCCGTCCCGGGCGCCGGTACTGCACCGTCTCCGTCGGCGCGGGCGCGGTGGCGGGTACCGCCGGGGGCGGGCGACGCGGAGTGGGATGCGCGGCGTCCAGCTGCGCGAGAAATGCCTCCGCACTGGCCCATCGAACGGTGCGATCCTTCTCCAGCAACCCCTCCACCGCCACGAGCAGCCGCTCGGGGATGTCGCCGCGCATGCTGTCGAGGGGCGGAAGCGCGTCGTGCTTCTGCCGGTAGATGATGCTGTACAGGCTCTCGCCCGCCCATGGCCGCTTGCCGGAGAGCATCTCCCAGCCCACCAGCCCCAGGCTGTACAGATCGCTCCGTCCGTCGATGTCCGGGCCGTCAATCTGTTCGGGGCTCATGTACGTCGGCGTGCCAATGGCCACCCCCGTGAGGGTGAGCTGCGAGTCTCCCTGGATGGGGCGGGCGATTCCGAAATCGGCGAGCCAGGCGCGCCCGGTCTCTTCGTCGACGAAGATGTTCTCGGGCTTCACATCGCGGTGGACGATGCCCCGTGCGTGCGCATGGCCGAGCGCCTGCGCGATATCGCGGAGCACCTGCTCGGCACGTCCAGGCGGGAAGGGACCGCCATACGTGATGCTTTCCCTGAGCGTGCGTCCGGGAACGCGCTCCATGACGAGTGCCACGCTTCCATCTCCCAACTCGCGCACGGCGTGAATGGGGACGATGCATGGATGCTGGAGCTGCGCCACCATCGCGGCTTCGCGCGTGAAGCGGGCCAGTACCTCCTCGTCCTCGGCAAACTGGGCACGGATGAGCTTGAGCGCGACCTCGCGGCCGGTGGCGCGCTCACGCGCCAGGTAGACGACGGCCATGCCGCCGTGGCCGAGCTCGCGCAGCAACTCGAAGTCGGCATCGAGCCCGGGAACGAGTGGAAGGTTCCGTGCGCCAGATGCCATCACACGCCGCGCCCCGGCCTATCGTTCCCGGAAGCGCAGGACCACCTCGCCGATCTCGATGCGGTCGCCCTCATCCAGCAGCCGGCTCCCTGCCGCGGCTGGCAGCTCCTCGCCATTCAGTACGAGCGGATTCGTCAGCGACAGATTGGTGATCGTCCATCGACCATCCTCGAATTGCATACGGGCGTGCAGCCGGCTCACTGTTCTGGCCGCGAGCCGCACATGACGTTCCGGCGGCCCCGCGTCCCGGCCAATCGTGATGCTCGGCGTCTCCCCGGGAATCCGGAAGAAGCGGATCTCCTGCCCGCCGCGCGCGCCTTCCAGAATCTGCAGCCGGCCAGGGAGCAGCTGCAGCGGTTGGTCGAACGGCCGGTCGATGCGCACCGTTTCGCCCTCCGGCACCCACGCCGGTGCGGGCGACGGCGTAGGCGTGGCAGGCCGGCCCTGGCTCCGGGTGCCGTTGCGCCGCCTCGGTGCCGTGGTGTCGTCGCGCGAGTGTATCACGGCCCTCGGCCGCAGGCGGTGCAGCTCCCCCTCGCCTGTGGTGGTCGGGAAGACGATGGGCGGCAGCTCCGCGCCGCTCCGCGCATAGTGCATCCGATGGCGTCGCGTCACCCGCACTCCCAGTACGATCAACACGACGCCAACGAGGATGAGAACTGGAATGAACACAGTACTGATATGAGCACCCTTGGCGCGCCGCGGCATCTGCCATGCCCGCAGCCCGCCTCCAATTGTATCGATTCACCCGCGGGAAGCCGGAGGCTGAAACGCTGCGTGCATCGTGGGCCAGCGGGCAATTTTCATTCCCTGCTCCAGTGCTGATCATTCGCCTTCATCCCAAACGTTCCCGCACGGTTTTCCATGCGGCCCTCTGCATCGCAACCCTCTCTGCGTCAGGAGAGTCGCTCGATCGCGCTGCGTGCCGCATCCAGCGTGAGCCCGCTCTCCGCAAGCACGCGCGCCGCCGGCCCATTCTGCTGTCGTAGTATACCGAGCAGGAGATGCTCGGGTCCAATCGTGGTCGCGTGAAGCCGCTCGGCTTCATCATGGGCCAGCAACAGCACCTGATAGGAACGAGGAGCCAGGGCGCGCATCGGATTCTCCGCGCGTATCCAATCCTGCGCCGTCTCGTCACCGGGCGCACCAGCGAGCAGCTCATCCGGCTGCGATACGCCAGCCTCGGGTTTCGGCTTCTGCGCGGAGAGCTCAGCGCCGAGCAAGCGGAGCGTCTCGTCCCATACCAGGGACAGCGTGAGCCCTTCCGCGTTGAGCTCCCGTGCGGCCAGTCCCTTCCCCTCGCGGAGCAGTCCCAGCAGGATGTGCTCCGTGCCCACGTACGAGTGATTCATATCGTGCGCCTCGAACATCGCCATCTCCAGCACCTTCTTGGCGCCGGGCGTGTATGGGAGTTCCGGCGGCTTGGCCGGCGTTCCCGTTCCCGCTTCCGACTGTGCCGCCTCTTCGATCCGCCGCCGCACCGCATCGCAATCCAGGTGCAGGCTCTTGAGCACGGCCGAGGAGACTCCTTCCCCTTCGCGGAAGAGGCCGAGCAGCACGTGCTCCGTGTCAACCTGCCTGGAATGCAACCGCGCCGCCTCTTCGCGCGCGAACGTGAGGACCTTGCGCACGCGCTCGGTGAAGTTGTAGCCGTTCATAGGTCCCTCAATTCCGGGGTCCCAGCGTCGGGGTTACCCGTGCATCCCCGCTTCATCCCCGAGTGTCCGCCTCCCATGTGCGGGTGCCCGCCGAGATTGAAGCCGCGCATCATGTGCCCCCCCGTCCAGGTCGGATGTGCTGGAAGTAATGCGCGCTGTTCTCCTCCAGCGCCAGCCCCTACTCCGCGCCGACCAGCGTCCCTATCCTTCGAGCATGGCAGAACCGCATAAGGGCTCGCTCAAGCTCTCCAATGTCTGGCGCGAATCCCGGGAGCTGATCTGGCACCATCGGCGGCAGTTGAGCCTGGGACTGGTGCTCATGCTCGTGAGCCGGCTGGCCGGCTTCGTGCTCCCCGCCACCATCAAGTACTTCGTGGATGATGTGATCGGGAAGCACCAGAGCGCCTTGCTGGTGCCGCTGGCGCTGGCGGTGGGCGCCGCGACGCTCGTGCAGGCCATCACCACCTTCTCGCTCTCCCAGGTGGTGAGCATCACAGCGCAGCGCGCGATTGCCGACATGCGGCGCCGCGTGCAGGCGCATGTCATGCGGCTCCCCGTCGCCTACTTCGATTCCACCAAGAGCGGTATCCTGATCTCCCGCGTGATGACGGACGCCGAAGGGATCAGGAACCTTGTGGGCACCGGCCTGGTGCAGCTCGTGGGCGGCCTGGTGACGGCGTGCATCGCGCTCGTCTGGCTGTTCTACCTCAACTGGCAGCTCACGGTGGCGGCGCTCGTCGCATTGTTGCTCTTTGGCGGTGGGATGGTGTTCGCCTTCAAGCATCTCCGTCCGATCTTCCGCCAGCGCAGCGTGATCAACGCCGACGTCACTGGGCGCCTCTCGGAATCGCTGAGCGGTGTGCGCAACGTGAAGGTGTACGTGGCCGAGCGGCGCGAGGAGCTGGTCTTCACGCGCGGCGTCCACCGCCTGCTGCGCAACGTCGCGCAGTCGATCACCGGCGTGTCGGCGGTGAGCGCCTTCTCGACGGTCATTGTCGGCGCGATCGGCGTGCTGGTGATCATCATGGGGCAGCACGCGATCGCCACGGGGCGGATGAGCCTTGGTACCCTCGGCACGTACGTGGCGCTCACCATGATGCTTGCGTCGCCGCTCATCCAGATCGCGCAGATCGGCACGCAGATCAGCGAAGCGTTCGCGGGGCTCGATCGCATTCGCGAGATCCGGCAGATGACCACGGAGGACGACGAGGACCGGCCGCGCGGATCGGTGTCGGAGATCAGGGGCGATGTAGCGTTCGAGGATGTGAGCTTTGCCTACACGCGCGACAAGCCGGTGCTCAAGCACGTGTCGTTCGAGGCGCCCGCCGGTTCCACGACGGCGCTCGTGGGACCCAGTGGCTCGGGCAAGAGCACGCTCATCAGCCTGGTGATGGCGTTCAACCGGCCGCAGGAGGGGCGCATTCGCATCGATGGCCGACCGCTCGATACCATGCGCCTGCGCGAGTACCGCGCGCAGCTTGGTGTGGTGCTGCAGGACAACTTCCTCTTCGACGGCACCATCGCGGAGAACATCCGCTTCTCCAAGCCCGATGCGACCATGGACGAGGTACGCGAGGCGAGCCGCGTGGCGCACGCGGATGAGTTCATCGACCGCTTCGACGACGGGTACGAGACGATTGTCGGTGAGCGCGGCGTGAAGCTTTCGGGTGGACAGCGGCAGCGCATCGCGATCGCGCGCGCGATTCTCGCCGACCCGCGCATCCTGATTCTCGATGAGGCCACCTCGAGTCTGGACAGCGAGAGCGAAGCGCTCATCCGCGACGGGCTCAGCTCGCTCCGCCGCGGGCGCACGACCTTCGTGATCGCGCACCGGCTGTCGACCATCGCGAGCGCGGACCAGATCCTGGTGCTGGAAGAGGGAGAGATCGTGGAGCGCGGCACGCAGGATGAGTTGCTTGCCCTGGGCGGGCGCTACCGCCAGCTCTACGACAAGCAGTATCAGATCGAGCACGACGCGTTCATCAATCCTGGCGAGGACTTCACCCCCGAGCCGGAATCCGCACTGGGGACGAGGAACTAGGGAGAAGGAACAGCGAGGGAGTAGGAAGAAGGGAATAGTGAGGAGGAACAGTCCCACGGAAGCAAGCTCTCCCCGGTGAGCCAGGTTCTCCCTTCTCCCTCGCTCTTCCTACGCTCCCACGTACATCGCGAACATCTCCTCCAGCGCCTGCGCGGGGTGTTCGGCCATCCCCTCGTGGATCGGGGAGCTCTGGATGACATCGGAGCGCGGGGCGGTGAGCCAGTGGAATCGCTCGGAGGGCGGCGCGAGCGCGACTGGTCCCGCTGAGGGATCGCCCGCGCAGATGGCCTGGCAGGCGAGCAGGTAGCGCGCGAGCAGCTCCGCGTCCACGCCCGGAACGCGCTTCCGCAGCTCGTCGACGTCGGTGAGTATGCGGCACGATAGAAACTCCAGCGTCCGGGCGTGGACCACGATCCCCACGGGGGCGAACACGCCGAGGTGGACGTGCGGCACCGCGCGCAGCACCGCGAAGTCGTAGGACACGCGACGATCGCCGCTCATCGCCGCGCGGAGAGCGGGTGTTGCGGCTCACGACGCACGCGATCGCGTGCGCGCATCGCTTCACCCGCGAAGTCGCGCGGGCTCCGGAGCCGGGTGAGGAGATAGGCGCGATACCGTTCGCGCGCCGCGTCGGCAGAGTCCTGGGTCTCGCGTGCCGCTGGGTCGGTGAGGAGCGCATCGGGGAGGCGGCGGAGCACGTCATCAATGACCGGCTCCGAGAGCACCGCGGTCGAGCGCGCATCGGCGGCTTCGAGGTCTCCGCTGCACGAGAGGAGCACGTGCTGCGCGATAAGGGGGAACGGAGTGCGCGTGCGCGCCTCATCCACCGATGCCCAATCGTGATGCGCGTAGAGCGCCGCCCCGTGATCGATCAGCCAGGGCGCGCGCTTCCAGATGAGAATGTTGGGGTTCCGGTGCGTTCGGTCGGGGTTGGTGAGAAAGGCATCGAACCAGACAATGCGAGCCGCAAGCTCCGCGCTCACCAGATCGCCCGCCGCTGACGGGTCGAAGTTGAACGCCCCGTCTAGGTAGCGCGCACCTACGTTGATGCCGTGACTCCCCCGCAGAATGTCCTGGATTTCCGGGTCCGGCTCGCTGCGGCCGAAGGGGGGCGGCACCTCCACCAGCGCGAGCTCTGGGACCGGCAGCGCGAGCGCCTGCGCCAAGAGCCCCGCGATCAACTCCGCGACGAGCGCCTTGGCGCCCTGACCGGCGCCGCGGAACTTGACCACATAGAGACCGCCCCCCTCCGTCTCCACCACGGCCGGGAGCGATCCTCCTTCGCGGAGCGGCTGGACGTACCGGGCGGCGGTGACGGTCGGGAGCTGGAGCACGCTGGAGGGGAGAGATAGGACCACGGAGCGCGAGCCGTGCCGGCACACGGCTCGCGCTCCGCGACCGCTACAATAGTCGCTGCGACAGCCGATGGGCCGTCAGGGCGCTCCGCCGGGCAGCCGCCCGATGAGCCGCGCCGCGGTCTTGCTCTGGATGTTGCGCCCGTTGACGAGTGTGAAGGCGAACTGCTCGCCGCCCAGGTCCACCGTCACCGGACTCCGCCGCACCAGCACGAAGTCGCCCGTGTGCCAGGTGTCCGTAGTGGCGCGATCGTCCGGCGCGATCTTCCAGACCGTCCCGTCCTCAAGGGCAACCGACGACCCGTTGTCGCGCACCTGGCTCACACGGAACCCGTTCCGGACGCTCGCATGGCGAATCACCAGCTCCTGCGGTGGCGCCTGCGTGCGCTGCACCGTTTGCGCCGCCGTGGCCGCGAAGTTCGCGAACCAGGCATCGAGTGCCGCGCGCTGTGCCGGGTTCAGCGTCGAGAGACCGGTGGAATCGAGCTCCGCACCCGTCATGTACTGCGAGATGTGGAGCGAGGTGTCGGCCTGGGCTTGGGCGCGCGATGGAGCCATGGCAGCGACTCCGATGAATGCGGCGGCGAGCACTGCGCCGGGAATGACGGTACGCATGGATCCGAACCTCCGTCGTCGGAAAAGGGCTGGCATCGCTCACAACATTGACGTCTTCGTACACTACAGTGCAGAACCGGTGCCGTCCATAGAGACCGGCGCAATGCTGATGTTTGATGCCCACGCCCTATAGATACTCGGCGCAACAGAATGGTTCGCGGGCGGCGCGCGTCGCGGACTGGTGCATTGATTCGCCACCCCTTCGGGTTGACGCGGCGCCGGTCCGGACGTCTCCTACACGGGCGGGCACCACAGGCGCAACCGAGCAGCGCGCGCCATGGCCCGCACCGTGGTGCGGGAATGCAACACCAGGAGCGTTGGCGCAGGAGGTAAGGGCGTGCGATACAGAGAACCGGGCGGGAGCGGCGGCCTCGCGACCATTATGGTCGTGCTTGTCGTGCTGGTACTGGCCGTGATCTTCAGGGGCGGGCCGCGGAACGAGCGGATGCGCTCGGCGGCTGCGCCGGCAATCCAGGCGATTCAGCGCTACGCGCAGACGCATGGGCGCTACCCCGCATCGCTTGCCGAAACCGGCGCGACGGCACCGTTCACCCCATACGGACGCTATCGCTACCGCGCGATCGACGATGGCGCCGATTGCTCACTCAGCGTCGGCAGCTCCTTCCGCGATGGCTTTGTGCTCGTCTGGGATTGCGCCAGGGGGCAGTGGTCCATGGATAGGGGCGCACGGCTGGAGCCGGCGGAGCGGGCGCCGGCCGCCCCGGGCCCGGTCGTGAACGCGCCGACGGCCGATACGGTGGACAAGCAGGGGTAGCCGCGCCGCTTGACAGCGCGCTCCGTCTCGCGCATGTTCCCCGGAACATTACCGGGGAAGGTCAATGGCCAGGGATCTCGACCTCCTGCAAGGCACGCTCGATGTCCTCGTCCTCAAGGCGCTCGCCTGGGGTCCTCAACACGGCTACGCCGTGGCCCGCTGGATCAAGTCGACCTCCGATGAGGCGCTCACTGTCGAGGACCGCGCCCTCTACGTCGCCCTCCACCGCATGGAAGGGCGCGGCTGGATCGAGGCCGAGTGGGGGCTCTCGGAGAACAATCGCAAGGCCAGGTACTACCAGTTGACCCGGGCCGGGCGAAAGCAGCTCCACGCCGAGGCCGCGCGGTGGACGCGCTACGCGGAGGCGGTGTTCAAGGTGCTCGGCGCGACGGACGCGAGCACGGAGGCGACCGCGTGAGACGCATTCCCGGCATCCGCCGGATCTTCCGCCTGGTCGAAACCCGCGCATCGCGCGAGCGCGCGGTCGAGGATGAACTGACCTTTCATCTCGATACGCGCGTGGATGAGCTTATCGCGGGCGGGATGGAGCGCCGGGCCGCGCGCGAGCAGGCGGAGCGCGAATTCGGCGATGTGCATGCGGCGCGCGCGGAGCTCCTGGCGCTGGGCCGGCGGCAGGTGCGACGGACGCGCGTCCGCGATTGGGCCGAGGTGCTGGCGTTCGACCTGCGCTACGCTGTGCGCGGACTCAAGGCGCAGCCGGCGTTGACGCTCGGCATCGTGCTCACCCTCGCGCTCGGCATCGGCGCGAACGCGACGATGTTCGGGGTGGTGGATCGGTTGGTGCTCGGTGCGCCCGCGCATTGGCGGGATCCGGGACAGCTCAGGCAACTGTACTTCGCCACCGGCTACCCGGATCATTCAGTCACGAGTGCATTCGAGTCGTATCCCGCGTATCTGGCGTTTCGCGATAGCGTGCCGGCGTTTCAGGACGTCGCCGCATTCTCGGACCAGTACGTCATGACCTCTGGACGTGGTGCCGCTGCTGTCCAGGTAAAGGCCCGCCTGGTCACGGCGAACTTCCTGCGGACGCTCGGCGCACATCCGGTGCTTGGCCGCTTCTTCGCCGACAACGAAGCCCGGCCACCAGACGGAGCGTCCGTCGTCGTGCTTGGCTACGGTTTCTGGCAAAGACGATTCGGAAGCGACTCGACGGTGCTCGGCCGCACGATGCCGATTGGCAATGGACGCTACACGATCATTGGCATTGCACCCAGGGGGCTCACCGCCACCGACCTCCTGCCGGTGGATGTCTGGCTTCCGGTGAGCGCCGTGGCGTCGGAGCAACTCGTCTGGAACGTGTGGACGTCGAACCGGTTTGCATCCTGGTTGCAGGTCGTGACACGGCTGCGGAGCGGTGCCGACGAACGGCAGGCGTTGGCTCAGGTGGCCGCTGTCTATCAACGAGTGATGGCGGAGCAGGATCGGGCGTTTCACCGCGGGACCACCGAATTCTCACCCACGCATAGTCTGATGCTGGACGCGGTCTCCGGCGCGCGGTATCACAACGGCGCACGCACCCTGGAAGCGCGCGTCTCTCGGTGGCTCATCTGCGTGTCGGCGATCGTCCTATTGATCGCGTGCGCGAACGTCGCGAACCTCCTTCTTTCGCGCGCCACGCGGCGGCGTCGTGAGATCGCGGTGCGACTCGCGCTCGGCATCAGCCGCCGCCGGTTGGGCGGGCAACTCATGGTCGAGGGCGTCCTTCTCGCGATTGTGGGCGGTAGCGCGGGGCTGCTGATGGCCGAGTGGGGCAGCGCGTTCACGCGCCGCGTGCTGCTGCCTGATGTGCTCTGGGATGGTTCGCCGATGGACGCAAGAGTATTGGCGATCACCGCGGCGATCGTGCTCGTCACAGGCGTGTTGATCGGGCTCGCGCCGGCGCTCCAGGCGACTCGCACGCAGTTGACGTCCGCGCTCAAGGCGGGAGCGCAGGAGGGAGTGCGACGGACCCGGCTACGGAGCACGCTCATCATCGCGCAGGCAGCGCTCTCGGTCGTGCTCCTTGCTGGTGCGGGGCTCTTCGCGCGCAGCCTCTGGAACGCGCGGGGGGTGGACCTCGGCATGGACGTGCGCCCCGTCCTGCTCGCGACGGTCGATCTCCAGAGCGCTGGGTACAACCCTGCAGATCAGACCGCGTTCATGGAGAGAGCCATGCAGCGGCTCAGCGAGCTGCCCGGAGTGGATGACGTTGCGTTCGCGTTTGCCGTACCATTCAGGGATATCTCCGGCATGTCGATGACCATCCCCGGGCGGCACGACTCGACCGTGGATGGGAAGGCGCCAACTTTCAACGTCGTGAGCCCCAGCTACTTTGCCACGCTCGGGATGCGGATCATCAGAGGGCACGGGTTCGGCAGCGGGCATCGTGCCGACGCACGCTACGTGGCCGTGATCAACGAGAAGTTGGCGCACCAGGCGTGGCCTGGAGAGAATCCTCTCGGAAAGTGCATCCGGCTGGGTGACGAGAATGCATGCACCACGATCGTCGGCGTGGTGAATGATGCTCGTTACTTCGGCATCTACAATGAGCCGAGGATGCAGGTGTTCGTGCCCTTCGGACGGAAGGGGGGAGGGGTTGGCGGGCTCTTCGTCCGCACGCGCGGCGACCCCGCGCGTCTCGAGAGGGTGGTGCGTCGAACGCTCCAGTCCATGATGCCGGACCTCCCGTACGCCGATGTCCGCCCCTTGCAGAAGCTGCTCGACCCACAGTTCCGCTCCCTGAACCTTGGCGCGGCGATGTTCGGCGTCTTCGCGGTCCTGGCGCTCATCGTCGCCTCGGTCGGTCTGTACAGCGTGCTGGCGTACGACGTCGCACGGCGCGTGCACGAGATCGGGGTCCGCATGGCGCTCGGCGCGCGAGCACCTGATGTCGTGCGGCTGGTCCTCGGTGAAGGCGTGCGAATGGTCGTTGTGGGCATCGTGCTTGGACTCGTCGTCACACTGGCTGCGGGCCGAGCGATCGCGTCGCTTCTGTTCGACACATCGCCACGCGACCCGGTCGTGTTGGGCATCGTGTGCCTCACATTGCTCGTGGTGGCGGTGGCCGCGAGTCTAATCCCCGCCTGGCGCGCGACGCGGGTGGACCCGAGCGTGGCGTTGCGGGCGGAGTGATGACGACAGGGCGGGGGAGTAGGGTGTCGGGTGTAAGGGGAACGGCACTCGGGCGATGAGCTCTCCTCCCGTCTACCCCACACCCTCCTCCCGACACCCTCGCCGTCCCCCACTCACCCCCTTTCAGTGAAAGTCGTGCCCCCGCCCCCACCGCTCCTCCACCTCCGCCTTGAGCGCGCGGAACGTCTCGCCGCGCAGATTCACCACCCCGCGCTCCACCTGTAGCGTCCCGCGCACGAGCAGCAGCCGCTCCCGCGAGATGAGCGCCTCCTGCCGCTCGAACCGCTTCGGCGTCACCACCACGTTCACGATCCCCGTTTCATCCTCCAGCGAGAGGAAGACGAAGCCCTTTGCCGTGTGCGGCCGCTGGCGGCAGATGACCAGCCCCGCCCTCGCTACGTCGTGCGCGCCATCTCGCATCGCCAGCACCTCGCGCGCCGTCCGCACGCCGTTCGGCTCGAGCAGAGCGCGCAGATGCTTCATCGGATGCCCGTTGAGCGAGATGCCCGTCATGCGATAGTCGGCCGCCGTGAGCTCGATGGGCGACATCGCCGGGAGCACCGCGGGCACACCTGGCCGGCTGCGCGACGGCGCGAGCGGACCCGCATCATCGCGAAACGCCTCGAGCATCCGCCACACCGCCACGCGCCGCCGCCGGGCGTTCGGCTCGCCCACCACCAGCGCGTCGAACGCCCCCGCCTCGGCGAGCGCGCGGAGTGCGCCGCGATCGAGCCCCGAGCGCGCCACCATGTCGCCGATCGACCGGAACGGTCCGCCGTCGCGTAGCGCCCGCTCCACCTTCTCCTTCGCGCCGCTCCCCAGCCCGCGCACCACGCGAAAGCCGAGACGAACGGCGAGAGAGGAGAGAGGAGAAAGGAGAAAGGAGAAACGACCTCGGAGATGAGGGTGATACTCGCGGGAGCCGACTCCTTTCTCCTTTCTCCTTTCTCCTCTCTCCGATTCCGCCTCTCGCACTTCCAGCGTACTCTCCCACCCCGACCGCGTCACATCCACCGGCAGCACCGTCACGCCATGCCGGCGCGCGTCCTCGATGATCGTGCCGGGCGAGTAGAAGCCCATCGGCTGCGCGTTGAGGATCGCCGCGGTGAACTCGGGGGCGTAGTAGTGCCGGAGATACGCCGAGGCGTACACGAGTAGCGCGAAGCTCGCCGCGTGCGATTCGGGGAAGCCGTAGTCCGCAAACCCGTTCAGCTGCTTGTAAATGCGCTCGGCGTCCGCCTCCGAGATCCCGTTGCGCATCATCCCCTGCATGAGGCGGTCGCGAAGTGCGGCCATCCGCTCGCGGCTTCGCTTGTGTCCCATCGCGCGGCGCAGCGTGTCGGCCTCGCCCGGCGTGAAGCCCGCCGCCGCGATCGCCACCTGCATCCCCTGCTCCTGAAAGAGCGGAACGCCAAGCGTGCGCGCGAGA
>DASUKA010000164.1:0-11115 GCA_036278935.1 Gemmatimonadaceae bacterium | reverse complement strand
GATCGCGACCTCGGGCTCGAGACGCTTGCCGAGGTGCTGCGCGGCAACATCTACGTGCAGATGCACTGCTACCGCGCCGATGAGATGAAGCAGGTCATCGACATGGGACACGAATTCGGCTACAAGGTGCGCGCCTTCCATCACGCGGTGGAGGCGTACAAGATCGCCGACCTGCTGGCCAAGGAAGGGATCGCCGCGGCCATGTGGGCGGACTGGGGCGGCTTCAAGATGGAGGCGATCGACGGCGTGAAGGCGAACATCGCGCTGGTCGACAAGGCTGGCGCGCGCGCGATGATCCACTCCGATGATCCAGGGGGCATCCAGCGGCTGAATCAGGAAGTGGCCAAGGCAATGGCGGCCGGCCACGCCGCCGGTATCAACGTCACCGAAGACGAAGCGGTGAAGTGGATGACGATCAACCCGGCGTGGACGCTCGGCCTCGACGACAAGATCGGCTCGCTCGTGGCCGGCAAGGATGCGGACGTCGTGCTCTGGTCCGGCGATCCGTTCAGTGTCTACACGCGCACACAGAAGGTGTGGATCGACGGCGCCCTGATGTATGATCGGTCGGATCCCACGCACCAGTGGCGCACGGACTTCGAGCTGGGCTACGTACCTGACACGCGCGGAGGGAATCAATGATGCCGAGCATCCGACAGAACACCCGCGCGCAGTGGCGCGCATGGGTAATCGCGGCCGCCCTCGTGGCCGCCTCGGCGGCATCCGCGGCCGCACAGACCATCGCCATCGTCGGCGGGAAGGTGTTCCCGGTGAGCAGTGCTCCCATCGAACACGGGACCGTGCTGATCCGCAACGGGAAGATCGCGGCCGTCGGCGCGAATGTCGCCGTCCCGGCAGGCGCTGAGCGCATCGACGCCACTGGCAAGTGGGTGACGCCCGGACTGGTGAACAGCGCCACGGACCTGGGAGTAGATGAGATCGGCGCGGTGACGGAGACGCGCGATGCGCACGCGAAGACCGCAACCGGCATCGCGGCGGGCTTCCGGGTGATCGATGGCTTCAATCCGCGCT
Organism: Gemmatimonadaceae bacterium; assembly: GCA_036278935.1. Classification (GTDB taxonomy): domain Bacteria; phylum Gemmatimonadota; class Gemmatimonadetes; order Gemmatimonadales; family Gemmatimonadaceae; genus DASSNR01. The sequence continues at coordinate 10,083 of DASUKA010000164.1, read as the reverse complement.
CGGTGCACATTCAGGGAGCTCGCGAGGCCGGTGTCACCACGGCGGTCGTGCTTCCCTCGGGCGGCCTGATCGCCGGACAGGCGGCGGTGATGGACCTCTCGCATGGCACCGCGGCCTCCATGACACTCGAGGCGCCGGCGGTGATGGTCGGCGAGCTGGGCAACTCGGAACAGGTGGACGCGGGGGCGCGCGGCGAGGTGGTCGAGCGCCTGCGCGAGCTGATCGAGGACACTCGCGCCTTCGCGCGCAACCGGAGTGCGTACGATCGCGGCGCCACGCGCCACTACGCCGCAAGCTTGCTGGATCTCGAGGCAATGGTGCCTGTCGTACAGGGAAAACTTCCATTGCTCGTGACGACGGACCGCGCCAGCGACATCGAGGAGGCGCTCTCGCTCGCCAAGGAGTATGGCCTCAAGATCATGATCGAGGGCGGAGCCGAGGCGTGGATGGTGGCTGATGAGCTGGCGGCCGCCAAGGTGCCGGTGCTCACCGGCGCCATGAACAACATTCCGAACAGCTTCGCGGAGCTGGGCAGTCGCCAGGAGAACGCCGCGCTGCTGCGCAAGGCGGGGGTGCAGGTGGTGCTGATCGGCAACGCGGGGAGCGGCGGCGAGGGCGGCTTCAACGCCGGCAACATCCGCTACGAAGCTGGGAACGCCGTGGCGTATGGGATGTCGTGGGACGATGCGCTGCGAGCGATCACGCTTGCCCCCGCCCAGGTGTTCGGCGTGGCCGACCGCGTGGGATCACTTGCGCCGGGCCGCGAGGCGAACGTGGTGGTGTGGAGCGGCGATCCGTTCGAGTTCAGCACCACGGCGGACGACGTCTTCATCCGCGGCAACCGGGTAACGGGCAAGTCGCGGCGCGAGTTGCTGGTGGAGCGCTACAAGACCCTTCCGCCGAATTACGACCAGCCCTGACGTCGCAGCCACACCAGAAGAGCCCCCGCCAACTCAGGATGCCGGCGGCGGGGGCTCTTCCGGCTCGCTCGTGTTCTCCTCGCTGCTCCGTTTGGCCTTGCGTTGCTGCGCCATCTGCGCGAGCCGCTCCTCGTTCCGTGCGGCTTCGGCCTCGTGGCCAGCCAGCGTGCTGCTCAGCCGGGCGTAGTCATCGGCATTCAGTTCCTCGCCGCGCTGCCTCGCTCGATAGACCGCGTAGCCCAGCGCTTGCGCGGCCTTGTCTGCGTGCTGGCGCGCGCGCATGGCATCAAGACGGACGCGCCCCTCATCGAAGGCGCCTTGTGCGACGTCGCCGACGTGATCCATTTCCTGCTTGAGCTTGTTCCAGAGCGCCATATCATCCTCGGGAGTCGAGTTCGAGCCACATCCCCACGGCGAATACTACGCCAGCGGAGCACCGGAGTTTCGGGTGGGCCGCCGTGAGACCGCCATCGTCATTGCCGAAACGATGAAGCGCCCCCGTCCGGAGGGACGGAGGCGCCTGGCGGCTGCTGCGTGGCGTGCTTACGCGACGGCCGGCTCGCCCGTGGTGATGGGATAGACGCTGATCTTGTAGCGCGCCTTGCTCTTGTGCTCGAACTTCACCACACCGTCGATGAGCGAATAGATGGTGTAGTCCGACCCGAGGCCGACGTTGCGGCCAGGGTGGAACTTGGTGCCGCACTGGCGCACGAGGATATTCCCCGCCCGCACACGCTCGCCGCCGAACTTCTTGACGCCGCGATACTGCGCGTTGCTGTCCCGCCCGTTGCGGCTGGAGCCGACGCCTTTCTTGTGAGCCATGAGATACGCTCAGCCGAGGTTGATATCGTTGATCTTGACTTCGGTGAAGCCCTGCCGGTGCCCTTGCTTGCGCGCGTAGTTCTTGCGGCGCTTCATCTTGAAGACGATGATCTTGCGCCCGCGTCCGTGCCGGACGACCTGCGCCGTGACAGTTGCACCGGGCACGAGCGGCGCGCCGGCGTGCACGTTGGTGCCGTCCGAGCCCAGGAGCACCTCGTCGAACGTGATGCTCGACCCGACATCGGCCTCCCTGGTCGGAATCCGAATAGTCTTTCCCGGCTCGACACGGTACTGGAATCCGGCCGTGCGAATGATGGCGTAGGGCATGGGGACGCGAAATTCAAGTCAAGGGTAAGTAGTACAGACATGGAAAGTTAGCTCAGAGATCGGAGGGCGTCAACGGAGGGTGTACGGGAGTAGGGTGTCGGGTCGGTGGGGGCGGATTCTCTGCTCGCGGCCGACGCAGGCCCCGCAGCAGAGCGGTCATGAGGCCGCCCACCTCATCAGCAAGTCGCAGGGCGTTCGAGAGCTGCGCTGCAGCGATGAGTTCCGTTTGCCGGGCAATGAGAAGGAGCGTCTCAACTTCCTTCAGAGACCCGTTAGCCATGGAAACATGATGGACGTAGTCGCCGCCGCTCCGCCGCCCGTACCCCTCGGCGATGTTCGCGGGGATGGAGACGACAGCACGTCGAAGTTGCGCCGCCATGCCGAATTGCTCCGTCCTGGGCAAGGCCCGCGCAACCCGATACACCTCTGTGACGAGGTCCATGGACCGCTGCCAGACCACCAGTTCCCGATAACTCTTGAGAGGATACGACGGCATACCGCCCAGGGTGGAGGGTGTGCAGTGGGCGTAGCTACAGCGCTCATCTCCCGACACCCCACACCCTATTCCCTACCCCCCATCTCTCCCCCACCCAAATCTTTCACGCCACAGCATATTGCTCCGTCACGTCACGCTCCGCGCCCTTCACCACGAGCTTGAACTCGTCCGGCTTGAGCAGCGGATCGTCGCGCAGCTCCAGCGAGACCCCGGCCGACTTCTCGAGCGTCCGCATGAGGTCGCGCTCGTTCTCCAGCACATAGAGCGCAACGTCGGGATGCACCTTCACCAGCAGACTCTCCTTGCGCCCTTCCAGCGCCACCCGCCGCACGGAGCGCTCCAGCCGGCGCACGGTGCTCTCCGGCGTGAACACGCGGCCGGTGCCTGCACAAATGGGGCATAGCTCCGTCATGCTGTGATAGTGGCTTGCGCGCACGCGCTGCCGGGTCATCTCCACCAAGCCCAGGTCGCTCACCGCGAACGCCTTGGTGCGCGCGCGGTCACGCGAGAGATGGGCGCGCAGCTCCTGCACCACTTTGTCACGATTCTGCCGGCTCTCCATATCGATGAAATCGCAGACGATGATGCCGCCGATGTCGCGCAACCGGAGCTGTCGCGCCACCTCGCGCGCCGCCTCGAGGTTGGTGCGAAGAATGGTCTTCTCCGGATCCTTCTTGCCCGTATACCGCCCGGAGTTGACGTCGATCGAGACCAGAGCCTCCGTCTGTTCGATCACCAGGTACCCGCCAGAGGGCAGATCGCACCGGCGTTTGAACAGATCGCGGATCTCCGGCTCGATTCCCGCCGCATCGAAGATCGGCGTCGGCGAGTCGGCAAGCGTCACGCGCGGGATGAGCTCGGGCGCGATCCCCTTGAGATATTCGACGATCTCGTTGTACTGCTGCTTCGAGTCGACCGTGAGGGAATCGACCTTCGTGCTGAAGAGGTCGCGGATGATGCCACGCGCGAGCCCCGTTTCGCGATGCACTAACGCCGGTGCGCGCTGAAAGTGCGCCTTCCGCTTCACCTTCTTCCACTGGCTCATGAGGGTGGAGAGCTCGCGGCGGAAGGTGTCCTGCGTGACGTCTTCCCCGACCGTTCGGACAATCACGCCGCCAGCGTCGGGCGGGAGCACTGCCTTCACCTGGTCGCGCAGTCGTTGCCGCTCGGTCCGGTCACCAATCTTGCGACTCACGCCCACGCGGGAAGCGAAGGGCATGTAGACCAGAAAGCGGCCGGCCAGGGAGATCTGCGCGGTCACCCGCGGGCCCTTGGTGGAGATGGGCTCCTTGGATACCTGCACGAGCATCTCCTGACCCCGTTTCACCTGCTCCTGGATGGGCGGCCCCTTGCTGCGGCGGCCGCGCCGCTCCTCTTCCTCTTCCTCGTCGTCCTCGCCGTTCTCATCCTCGTCGCGCTCCTCATCCTCCGGATAGACGAGATCCGAGGCGTGCAGGAAGGCGCTCTTGTCGGTCCCGATGTCCACGAAGGCCGCCTGGATGCCCGGGAGCACCGCCTCGACCTTGCCGAGGTAGATGTCCCCGACCATCCGCCGCGTTTCGGGACGGTCCATCATCAGCTCGACGAGCTGATCATCCTCCAGGATGGCGACGCGGGTCTCTCGAGGGTTGGCATTGATTAGAATTTCTCGTTTCATGCAGGGTCATGCGGCGCTCGCGACTCGGCGACTCGGCGGCCTCGGGCGCATCATACCGGCGTGAAGTGTGGGTGGGCACCGTACACGTCGCCAGCGCAGGAGACTGCGCGTGCGGCGCGGGAGGGAATTCCAGCATGCGCGGCATCATCGTCCATACTGGCCCGGCCTCGGCGCCACGTGACAGTACCGCCGAGCCTGCCAATGCGGCAAGCGCAACGAGCACGTGGACGAGGGCAATCCGGGACATCATGCGATGGAGAGCCGGCGGTGCCTACAGTGCACGTGCGGGGCACGATCGGGAGGGCGCCACTGCGTCGGTCCGATCAGGTCCCGCGGGGTCAAACGCGTAGAGGGCACCGCGAGTCGCCCGGTGGCCTCCACGCACGAAGTTCATAGTCGTCTGTATTCGTTCGCGCCATGCACCGCCCGGCTCTCGGAACCAGCAGGGGGCGGACGACGCGGAACTTCAATCCGCTGAAGTATAGGTTCCCCCGGGGTCCCGAGGCAATGCGCCCTGCCGTCAGCGTTCATCCCAGGCGCCAGGCGCGAACGAGCAGCCAGGCCATGGCACCCAGATAGCCCAGCGCCACCTTCCACTCGCCGTGCCGCATGTACAGCGACGGGCTGAAGCGTGCGGCGCGAGCGCGGACCGCCGGTCGCCAGGGGACGAGCCGCGGCAGGAACGCCGGCACCTGGCGCTCGTACTCGCGATACTCCTCCGGGAATGAGCTCCGGATCTTCTCCCGCTCGCGCCGCATGGTCGGGAAGTAGATGAGCACGAAGAAGGCGACGACCACGGCCAGCAGCCACCAGCGCGCCGCGATCGCGAACCCGCAGGCGATCAGAAAGCTCCCCAGATAGAGGGGGTTGCGCGTGTGGGCATAGGGCCCCGTTATGGCGAGCCGCTGGTTCTTGGCGATGTGCCCCGACGCCCATGCACGGACGAGCACGCCGCCAAGCGCGAGCACCAACCCGATGCCGAGCGTGCGCGGCCGCGGGCGGGCGAACAGGAGGTACAGCGCGGCAAGGAGAAAGCCGAGCGGTAGCCGGAGCCGTTGTGCCAGTGCGGCCCGCGTCACTCGACCAGATCGCCCAGCAGCTGTCGGGCGATAACGATGCGCTGAATCTCGGACGTCCCTTCCCCGATCTCGCAGATCTTCGCATCGCGCATCATCCGCTCCACGGGATAGTCCTTGGTGTACCCGTTGCCGCCATGGATCTGTACCGCCTTGATGGTGGTGCGCGTGGCCAGCTCAGAGCAGTAGAGCTTGGCCATCGCCGCCTCCTTCGAGTATGGCCTGCCGCGGTCGGCCAGCGCCGCCGCCTGGAAGACGAGATGACGGCCGGCCTCGATTTCGGTGGCCATATCGGAGAGCTGGAACTGCACGCCCTGAAAGTTGGCGATCACGCGGCCGAACTGTTTGCGCAGCGACGCGTACGCGAGGGCCTGTTCGAACGCGCCTTCGGCGATGCCGAGCGCCAGCGCGGCGATCCCGATCCGCCCCGAATCCAGGGTCCGCATGAAGTTGACGAATCCCATCCCCTCCTCACCCAAGCGATTCTCTACGGGGACCTCCACGTCCTCGAAGTGCAGCTCGCGCGTGTCGGAGGCACGCCAGCCCAGCTTGTCTTCCTTCTTGCCCGACCGGAACCCCGGCATGGGCGGCAATGACGCGTCGTGGCCGATCCCCACTTCGCGCGCGGCGTCCAGGTCGACGGTTTCCTTGGTGAGGATGAACGAGCTGATCCCCTTGGTGCCCAACTCCGGCGCCGTCACGGCCGTGGCGACGAAGACCTCGCCAACGCCACCGTGGGTGATGAAGATCTTGGAGCCGTTGAGGACATAATGGTTGTTCTTCCGGACCGCGGTGGATCGCGTACCGGCGGCATCACTTCCGGCTTGGGGCTCGGTGAGCCCGAATCCGCCCAGCACACGCCCCGACGCGAGGAGCGGCACGTAGCGCTCCTTCTGTGCAGGGGTGCCGAAGTTCACGATCGGCGAGGTGCCCAGCGTTGTGTGCGCTGAGATGGTAATGGCGTGTGAGGCATCGACCTTCGCCATCTCATTGATCGCGATGAGGTAGCTGGTGAGGTCCAGCCCCGCACCGCCCAGCGCCTCCGGCCACGGGATGCCAAGGAGCCCGAGCTCGCCCATGCGCTTGACGTTCTGCCAGGGAAAGCGCGCGCTCGCATCGAGGGCCGCCGCTACGGGCGCGACTTCCTCCTGGGCGAAGGTGCGTACCATGTCGCGCACTGCAAGATGTTGCTCGGAAAAATAGAGAGAGTCGTCCATGAGTTATGCGGCTTCCGTGTCGTTGGCGCCCCGGATAAGGGTCAGGAATCGTTCACCGTACTTCTCCAGCTTGGCCGGGCCCACTCCGTGTACATCGCCCAGCGCCTCCGCCGTGCGCGGCCGGCGCACCGCCATTTCAGTGAGCGTGCGATCGGAGAACACCACGTATGCCGGCACGTGATCCGCGCGGGCAATCGAGGACCGCAACGCCTTGAGCGCCGTGAGCAGCACCGCGTCCGCGGGCGAGCACTCCGCCGCTGGCTCGCGCCCAACTGCGGCAGCGGTCGTCCGCGCGGGCGACGCCCCGTTGCTCCCGGTGCGCCTTGATGTGCGCCGTGCGCCCGAAGTCCGCCGCTCGGCCGGCTCCGGCTCCGCCTCGATGTGCGTGCCAAGGCAGTTGTCGCATCCGTCGCATGAGGCACGGGCGTCGGGATCACCGAAATATCGAAGCACAAAGCCACGCCGGCAACGTGTGGTATAGGCGTAGCGCTGCATCGCCTCCAGCTTCGCCATGTCGGCCTTGAAGCGGCGGCGCAGCAGATCCCAGTCGATGCCGAACGCTGGGAGCGGAGCGCCGGGACGCGCGAGGCGCAGGCCGCCACCGGAGCGCTCCCACTGCACGAACTGGCGCCGCTGCAGCGCATCGAGGAGGCTGGTCACTCCGGCCGTTCCCCCGAAGCCGGGGGGCAGCCCCTCGGGATCGATGATCGCCCCATCGGTCAGCCGCCGGCCCACCGCGCGCCAGAGCGCGCGCAGGAAGTCGCGCTCCACGATGTCGCTGCCCCCGAGCTCGCGCTTGATTCGCTCAGGCGTGGCCAGCAGCCGCACCATGATGCGTGAGCTGTTCCCGGACTCGTTCCTGATGGCGCTCGCGCGAGTGAGGATGCGCAGGGCAGACTCCACCTCGCGCTCCTTCACGCCCCCGCCGAGCTGCGCCGAGAGATGCGGCACACTCACCCCGGCCAGCCCCGCGGCATCGGCCACACGCGACAGCTCGGCGTATACCCGCTCGACTGTCTGTCGCTCTGGATACGCGCTCTTGATGAAGAATTCGTGCGTGAAGCGATCAGGGAAAGCATGAAGCAGGATGCAGTGCGAGAGCGCGCCGTCCCGCCCCGCGCGCCCCGCTTCCTGGTAGTATGCCTCCAAAGTGCCGGGCATGGCGTGGTGCACCACCAGCCGGACATTCGGCTTGTCGATCCCCATCCCGAAGGCATTGGTGGCGACGATCACCCGAACGGACTCGCGCATGAACGAGTCCTGCACCTCGTGACGGTGCGCATCATCCAGCCCCGCATGGTACGCCACGGCGCTGATGCGCGCCTGATCGAGCACACCCAGGATGCGCTGCACGGATCTGCGCGTGGACGCATACACCACGGCCAACCCCTCATGGCGCCGGAGCGCGTCTACGAGGGCATCGTCCTTCTGGCGCTCGGTCCGCGTGCGCACCACGTGGTAGTGCAGATTGCGGCGGTCGAAGCCGGTGATCACCGTCTCCGGCTCGCGCAAGGCGAGTTGGTGGACAATATCGCGCCGTACCTCGGGCGTGGCCGTTGCCGTGAGGGCGATCGTGGGCGGCGTGCCAAGCTGGGTGCGCACCGCGTGGATGCGCAGATAGCTGGGCCGGAAATCATGCCCCCATTCGCTGATGCAATGCGCCTCGTCCACTGCCAGCAGGGAGACGCCCGCTCGGCGCAGTCGCTCGGCGGCACTCCCCACGTCGAATCGCTCCGGCGCGAGGTAGAGCAGTTTGAACTCGCCATGCTCGGCGCGCGCGAGGCGGTCCGCCACTTCGTTGCCCGTGAGCGTGGAGTTGATGAAGGTGGCCGGCAGTCCGCGCGCCGCGAGAGCATCCACCTGGTCCTTCATCAGCGAGATGAGCGGCGAAATGACCACCGTGAGACCGGGGAGAAGGAGCGCCGGCACCTGAAAGCAAAGCGACTTGCCCCCGCCGGTAGGCAGGATGACGAGCGTGTCGCGCTTGGCGAGCACAGCCTGCACCGCGAGCGCCTGCCCCGCGCGGAACTCTTCGTAGCCGAAGCGCTCGCGCAGCGTAGCGCGGGCATGATCGAGGGTAGGTGTCTGAGGCATCACCGCAGTCTGCATACGGGACCGCGGGGATGCATCATCGTCTCGTGGCACCTGCCATCATCAGACGGCACGCGAGAAGTGACCGCGCGTGAATCGATTGCCCGCCAACGCCCGAATCTCCTGGAGGGGCGGCGGAGCGTGCGCCACGAGTGCGTCGAGCGCCGCGCGGTACCGGGCCACGATCGCCGCCACCGGATCGCCCGGCACGTTGAACAGCAGCCGGTAGCCGCGCACACCGGCGTCCCACAATGATGGGAGATATTCGGAGGCCTCGATGGGACGCGAATGCAGGAGCCGATTGCGGCACGCGGCGTCCGTCGCGACGGCAAAGGTGTAGCCCGCCGGATCCGTCAGATCCACGCGCGGATGCTTCTGCACGCATAGATCCCGACACGTGGTGGGAGTTCGGTCGAAGGCGGCCGACAGCACGCAATGCTCGAGGGTCATCCCTTCCGGCCGGCCGTAGACGAGTACGTCGAACCCTGCCCCTCCCTGCTGCGCGCAGATGTCAGCCATCTCGCGCACGGTGAGCTCAATGGAGAGCACAATGCGGGTGGCGCCCATCCGGCGATACTCGCTCGCCGTATGCTGATTGAAGCAGTTCACCGCGTAGTCGGCCACAACGTCGCGCCCCTCGGCGGCCAACTCGGCGACCAGGCCGACGTGGCCGCAGAGGAGCGGGAGATCGAGGGCCAGCCACGGTTCGAACGCGGCGCGCTCCTCGGGGCGGACGATGGTTGGCGTGCGCACACGGAACGCGATGCCCCGCTCGCGCAATTCCGCGGCGAGCGCGCGCACCCGAGCGCGCGGTGGAACCGGGTGGCGAAGGAACGGATCGAAACTGATCTCGGTGGCGCCCGCATCTGCCGCGGCATGCGCATCCTCTACGCGATGCACGTCGGCGGCAAGGGTGACGGAGCGGGAGGCGAGCGGCGGTTCCACCTCTCGCCTCCCCCCGCTCACCTCGCGCGCTGCTCCGAGTCCCGCAATCGCTTGCGCGATGCTCGCATGGCGCTCAGCGATCCCGGTGTCGCGCTCGAGATCGACCATCCGCACCAGCTCCGCCACGGCGTGCTGGCGCAGATGGTTCAGCTCGCTCATCGCCAGGAAGAGACCGCTGGCGAGCCCGCCATCTTCGATGGCGCCGAGCACGAAGGGCGTGTCGCCGAGGCGCCCGAGCTGAGTGCGGAGGCGCGGCTGGTCGAGTGCGTGCGCCCTCGCAGGCGTGAGCGGCGCCGAGCTGCGGACAGTCACGGTGTGCGCGCCCGCCGTGCAGAGGAGCTTGAGCGGTGTGCCGGCTGCTCCGAACGCGCGCACATCCAGCCGCGTCCGCTGCAATGCGGACGAGCCGCGCAGCGCCGCAAAGCTCTCGCGGGCACGCTGCACGAGCGCGGCCTGCGAAGTCCGGATCACCCGCCAGCCCGCCGGCACCTGCACGTGCGTGCTCACCGCCTGGCGGATCTCCCCATCGTGC
>DASUKA010000163.1:0-25042 GCA_036278935.1 Gemmatimonadaceae bacterium | reverse complement strand
GGCAGCCCGCCACCGTTGATGCGCACGATGCGCCCCGTGCCGTTGTCCTGGTTGAACAGCGCCTGCAGTCCCTTCAGCACTTCGGGGTGATCCTCGGTGAACGCCTTGGAACCCACCTCGCCCTCCTCTTCCCCGCTCCAGTGGCCCACGAGGATGGTGCGCTTCGGGTGGGGATACACCTGCTTCAGGATGCGCATCGCTTCCAGCATCGTGAGCGTGCCCGTGCCGTTGTCCGTGGCGCCCGACGAGCCGTCCCACGAGTCAAAGTGCGCCGAGAGCATCACGTACTGGTCGGGGTGCTCGGTGCCCTTGATCTCCGCGATGGTGTTGTAGACGGGGCGCTCGCCAAGCAGCTGCGCATCCAGGTTCATGGTGACCATGGGATGCTGGTGGTTCTTCGTGAGTCGGAACACCAGCCCGTAGTCCTCGCAGCTGAGCGCGATGGCCGGCGCCTTCTTGTCGTACGTCTCGAACACGCGCATCGTCCCCCAACTGTCCGTCGGCCGGGAGGTGATGATGCCGGCCACACCAGCCTCTTCCAGCCGCAATCCCAGCTCGCCGGTGCCGAGCGCGAGGCTGTAGCCCGTGCCGCGCACGTTGCGTCCGCCCCATTCGCGATTGATGGCGGCGCGAAGACTGTCCATGCGCTCCCGCGAGTCCGGCGTGGCGTTCGTGGCCCAGTCTTCACTGGGGCGGCAGGTCGGCTGCGGCGCGGAGACGAGGATGAACTTGTCCTTCGCGTTCGGCAGCCACTTCACGAACTCCGTGCTGTCGGCAAAGCGCGGAAGGATGATCGTCGTGCGTGTGAGGTCCTTCTTGCCGGTGCCAGGACTGTAGCCGAGCATCTGCCCCTCGAGCGACCGCACGCGCGGGGCGACGAGGTCGATGTGCGAGTAGCCGCGGCGCCAACCACGCCAGGTGCCGTACTGCTCGTTGTGCGCGTCGATTCCCCATGACTTGTACGTGGCGACGAGCCAGTCGTTGCCGGCTTTCTGCTCCGGCGTGCCGGTGAGTCGCGGGCCTATGGAATCGAAGAGCTGCTCGGCCAGCTGCTTGGTATGCGAACTGTCCATCCCCATGTCCCAGATGCGCTGGATCACCGGGTCGGTGGTGGGGAAGGTTTGCGCGGCGGCGGTTCGGAGCGGCGCGGCGACGAGCAGCGCACTGGCAGCGATAAGAAGAGGTGTACGTATCATGCTGGCGATCCGGGGTATCGGGTGGAGACACAGGCCACCAAGCGGGTGAAGCCGGTTCGGGCGGTGAATATCGCGCCCGGTACGCGCGTGCGCGAGACCTGCCCCCGCCCTTGCCCCGGCGGGCTGCTCACGCGCCGATATCGCCGATGATCCGCTCGAACGTCTCCACCAGCCGATCGGCATCGGCTTCATCGAAGGGCATCGGCGGACGGATCTTCACCACGTTGTGATACGGGCCATCGGTGCCAAGGAGGATCCCTTCCTCGCGCATCCGGTTGACGAGAAACGCGGCGTCCTCGCGCGCCGGCTCCAGTGTGTCGCGGTCGCGCACGAGCTCCATGCCAAGGAAGAGCCCGGATCCGCGGACATCGCCCACGATTGCGAAGCGCTGCGTGAGCGGCCGGAGCCCGGTAAGGAGTCGCTCGCCCACGTGCAGCGCGTGCGCCTGCAACGCTTCATCGCGCAGTACGTCGAGCACCGCGAGCCCGATCGCGCACGACACCGTGTTGCCGCCGAAGGTGCTGAAGAACTCCATTCCGTTGTCGAACGATGCGGCGATCTCCGGTGTGGTTACCACCGCCGCCATGGGATGGCCGTTGCCCAGCGGTTTACCCATCACCACGATGTCGGGGACGACATCCTGCGCCTCGAACGCCCAGAAGTGCGTGCCGATGCGGCCGAGTCCGGTTTGCACTTCATCGGCGATGCAGACGCCGCCCGCGGCACGCACACTCCGGTAGACCGCCGGCAGATACCCTGGCGGCGGGATGATCTGCCCGCCCACGCTCGGGCACGTCTCGGCAAGAAACGCCGCGAGAGAGCGCCCACGCTCCCGCGCGGCACGAACGAGATCCGCGACGTGCTGCGCGTACCGGGGGCCGGCCTGCGGATCGGCGCGCTTGTACGCGCCCCGAAAGTCATCCGGCAGGGGGGCGACGTGCACCCAGTCGGGGGCCCCGGCACCCCCCGGGCCGGCATGTTTGTAGGGACTCGCATCGATGAGCGTGGTCGTGTGCCCGTGGTACGCGCCGTCGAGCACGATCACATCGCGCGCGCCCGTATGCGCGCGTGCGAGACGGAGCGCCAGTTCGTTCGCCTCGCTACCGGAGTTCACGAGATAGCACACGCGCAACGGCTCAGGGAGCGTCTGCGTGAGCCGCTCCACGTACTCGATACGCAGGCTGCTCAGGTAGCGCGTGTTCGTGTTGAGCAACGCCATCTGCCGCTGGCCGGCCCGCACGACGTACGGATGCGCGTGCCCCACGTGCGGCACGTTGTTGTACGCATCCAGGTACCGGCGTCCCGTGCCGTCGAACAGATACTGCCGCCAGCCGCGCACGATGTGCAGCGGCTGGTCGTACGAGATGCTCAGGTTGCGGCCCACGAGCTTCCGCCGGCGCTCCAGCACTGTCGCGTCGCTCGGCGGAGCCGGCGGCAACCGATCTGCCGGGACCCCCACGATGAGATTCGGATCCGGCGAGAGGCTGCGCCACACCGCGCGCTGGCTCGCCGGCGCAACGCCGGGGAAGTCGCAGCCCAGCTCCAGGAGATCCGTGATGATCTGCATGTGGAGGTGCGGCGTCCACCCGCCGTTCTCGTTCGGCGCGCCGAGCGTGGCGATCTGTTGGCCGCGCATGACGGGCTGTCCCGCGTGAATGTGCTGGAGTGACTCGCGACTCAGATGTCCGTAGAGCGTGAAGAACTCGGTGCCATCGTCCGTCGTGTGCCGCAGAACGATGACCGGTCCGTAGTCCAGCGGCGCGGGGTTGTCCGCCACCGCGTGCACGGTGCCGGGCATGGGCGCACACACCGGTGTGCCCGCATCGGCAAAGAGGTCGAGACCGATGTGGATGGTGCGCCACTCCGCGTCCATCGCGAGACTCGGTGCATCGACCGCGGTCGCCCCGCCGCCCTCGTCCCCACCACCGATGCGGAAGGCGGGAGCAACGTACAGCAGCCGCGGCTCATCGTAGCGGCCCAGCGCGATCCGCGTGCCGGCATCGCGCATGGCGCCAGTGATGCGCCGCGTGAGATCGGGCTCCGTGTTCTCACTGGCATCGGCACCCACCAGCGGGCTTCCGACGCTCAGATCGAGTACGAGGGGCGACTCGGTATGCAGATCGATGCCGAGCACCGGCGCGAAGGCGGCGGTGTGCGCACGCAGCCAGGACCGCACGCGAGCGCTCGCGGCTACAGGCTCCAGGCCGCACGCCTCGCGGAACACCGCTTCTGCCAGGCCGAATGGAACCCGCGCCAGGCGAGGCAGCGTCGCCCGCACCGCGCGCTGGCTGATGTCGAGATAGGCATTGGCCGGTTGTTGCCGCTCCTGATGCGCTGCCAGGCAGGCGCTCAGACAGAGTCGAAGCGTCATGAGCCCGAACAGCGCAGAAAGCTCGGCGTCGTGCAGCGGGAATGCGGCATGGTAGCCCCGCACAACATGGGCAGCGGCGGCGAGCGGGTCCGGCGCCTCGAGCAGGACATATGCAGTGGCGACGGCAAGGTCAGCCACGGTGCAGCCGTACACCATGTCGCCGAAATCCAGGATGCCGGTCACCTCCCGATGCCCGCAGCGCCGGGCACCATGCTGCGCACTCGGCGCACCACCCGGAGAGCGCTCGCCCGGCGCGCTCACGAGCAGGTTGTGGTCGTTCACATCGTTGTGGATCGCGCTCCGGTGCAATACCGGGAGCAGCGGGCTCACGTGCCGTTCGCACCGGGCAAGCAGTGCGTCGATGCTCCTGCCGAGCTCGGAGTCGGTGATCAGCGGCCGGTACTCACGAATGGTGGCCAGAGCGCGCATCAGGTCCCAGTGAAACTCGCGATGGATGGCCGCGTGGTCGAAGTCCTGCAGCGCGCCGCTCAGTGCGGCAACGGTACGGCCGATGTCCTGGAGAAGCTCCGGAGAGCGGTCGCGCACGGTGGCCAGCGGCACACCCGGGAGATACGACACCATCCACGCGAGATGCCGCCGCCCATCCGGGGCCGCGACCTCGCTCGCAGGAGCGCCCTGCGTCGTTGGAAGCACGCGCGCACAGAGTGGGAGGCGAGCCGCCACATGCGCCATGGCCCGCTGCTGCGCCTCGATCATCTCCGGGCGCTCGAGGGCGTTGGCAATCCTGAGCACGAAGCGCTCGCCAGCGCCGGTCTGGAGGAGAAAGTTCTGGTCGCGCTCGCTGGGCAGCGCGCTGGCGGTCGCGTCCACGCCGTAGCGGTCGCGGGCCAGCGCCGCGGCAAAACGCGCGTCGAATCGTGGGGCGTGATCGAGCATGACGGGCGGCGAGGGTCGATGATGATTGGCAGTCCGGCTCCAGCTGGCCCGGTATCGCCAGGCGCAGTATAGCCAGGCGGCGGCAGGGACGCAGCGGGACGGTGCCCGCGCGGCGCCCGGGCCGACGGAGCGTGTGGGGCGACGGCACTCCCCCCTGCCCCGAACGCGCGACGCTGGCTTCCTATTGACAATCTATACGGCCGCAGTCATATTCCTATCGCCATTCTATATGTCGGCTGGCGCGGAGCATCAGGTGCCACGATCATCTCGCCGGGAGGAGCCATGTCCGTCAGGTCTCGCGCACGAGGTCTCTCACGGAGGCTCTTCCATCGCGCGGCCGTGGAGCGGGAGCTCGATGACGAGCTTCGCGACTACATCGAGCGCCTTGCCGAGGAAAAAGTGCGCGCCGGCATGGGACCGGCCGCCGCGCACCGAGCCGCCCGTCTCGAGATGGGCGGCATGCAACAGGTGAGGGAACGGGTGCGCGACAGCCGGACCGGCGCCACGCTCGAGAGCATCGCGCGCGACGTGCGCCTTGCGGCACGCGCTCTCCGGCGCACGCCGCTCTTCACCACTGTCGCCATCCTCACGCTCGCGCTGGGCCTCGGCGCCAACACCGCCATCTTCTCCGTCATCGATGCCGCACTCCTGCGCCCGCTCCCCGGCGTGCGCAATCCGGGCCAGCTCGTCGCGTTCGAGCGCGTTCAGCCCACCGACGTGTTCGACAACTTCGGCTATCCCGACTATCGCGATTTTCGCGACCGGACGCACACGCTCTCGGCGGTGGCGGCATACAGCAGCTCGACGCTCAACTTCGGCACCGGCACTGCCGAGCGAATTCGCGGCACGCTGGTGACCGGAAACTACTTCGGCACGCTCGGCGTGCACGCGGCATTGGGACGCGTGATCCAGCCCGCCGACGATGGCGCACCAGGCGCCGCCCCCGTCGCGGTGCTGAGCGACGACTTCTGGCGGCATGCGTTCGGCGGCGACCGCCGCATCATCGGCGGCACCATTCTGCTTGATGGATATCCGTACACGGTCATCGGCATCGCGCCGCGTGGCTTTCGAGGCACGACCACCGGGCTCGCGACCCAGGTCTGGGTGCCGATGTCCATGGAGCCGCTGGCTATGCCCAGCATGTCCAGGGGTGCGCTCGACGAGCGCGCGTGGGGGTGGATCGTCATCTTCGGGCGGCTCAAACCGCGCGTGAGCATGATGCGGGCGGAGGCCGACATGCGTGGAGTTGCACGCCAGCTCGAGCTCGCGTACCCGCAGACCAACAAGGGGCGTACCGTGGCGCTGGTGCGCGGACTCGGCATGTTCCCGGATGACAGGGCCGAGATCCAGGGGATGCTGACGCTGCTGCTCGGGGCGGTCTCGCTGCTGCTCCTCATTGCGTGCACGAACGTGGCGGGATTGTTGCTCGTGCGCGCCTCGGTGCGCCAGCGCGAGATGGCGGCGCGGCTCGCGCTTGGCGCAGGCCGTCTGCGACTCGTACGCCAGCTGCTCACGGAAGGCGCGCTCCTCGCAAGCATGGCGGGCGCGCTCGGACTTGCCATGGCGTTCATGGTCGCGCGTTTCGCGACGGCCGTGCTCCCCACGTCCCCAGTGCTGCAGCAGATCGACGTCTCACTCGACGGGCGTGTGCTCGCCTTCACACTCGCCGCCACGGTGCTCACGGGCGTCGTACTCTCGGTGGTGCCGGCACTCCGAGTGTCGCACGTGGATCCGATGACGGTGCTCAAGGAGGGGACGCCCGCCTCGGGGCGGCGGCGCTCCCTCGCGCAGCGGCTGCTCGTCATCACCCAGGTGGCGACATCGGTCGTTCTCCTCATCTCGGCGAGCGTCGTCCTCTCGACGCTGCATCGGCTGCTCACGTCGGATCCCGGGTTCGCGACGCGCGATGTCGCGTTTGCCTCGGTGGATCTCGTCTCGCAGGGCTACTCCGAAGCACACGGACGCTCCTTCTTGAGCGAGGCGCTCCGCCGCCTGGATGCCACGCGCGGGGTGCGCGCGGCTACGGTAGCCCAGCGCGTTCCTCCAGACGACGCACGCAGCCGTGTCGCCATCTTCCACCCGGGCGAAGAGCCGCCACAGGCGGAGCTGCGCGGCCGATTCTTCGAGCTCGGACTCCATGTCGGCCTCAACCAGGTTGCGCCCGGGTACCTCCACACGGTGGGCATTCCACTCACGCGCGGCCGCGACTTCACGGCGCAGGACGGCCCCAACGCGCCGGCGGTGGTGATTATCAACGAGGCGCTCGCGCAGCGCTTCTGGCCCGGCGAAGACCCGATCGGCAAGCTGCTGTCCGAGCCCTCGCTGGTGGGGCCGCCCAACGCACCGCTCCGGGTGATCGGCGTGGCTGCCAATCACCGCGCCGGGTCGCTCGCCCTCCAGCCGGCACTGTTGATGTACGAGCCACTGTGGCAGCGTTACGATGGACGCGCGACGATCATTGTGGCGAGCAGCGATCCCGGGTCAGCAGTTGGCATCATCCGGCGCACGGTCGCGGCGCTCGATCCCACCCTCCCCATCTTCGCAGCGCAGACGATGCGGCAGCATCTCGCGCAGGAACTCTGGGAGCAGCGCGCCGTGGCGAACTGGATCGGCGCCTTCGGCGTGCTGGCGGTGGTGCTCGCCGGACTCGGGTTGTACGGCGTGGTCGCACAATCGGTCACGCAGCGGATGCGCGAGCTGAGCATCCGCCTGGCGCTCGGCGCCGAGCCGTCGAGGATCGCGTCGTTCGTCGTGAGAGACGGAATGCGGCTTGCCGCCGCGGGATTCGTGCTGGGAATCCCCGGCGCGATTGTCGCGACGCGCGCGGTACGCGCCTCGGTGATCGGCTCAACAGCAGCGAGTCCGCTGTGGATGGTCGCCGGTGTGGCCGTGCTCGCGGTGGTCATCCTCGTCGCCTGCTACCTCCCCGCGCGGCGCGCGGCTCGGGCGAATCCGGTGGACGCGCTGCGGTGTGAGTAGCGGTTTCCGGCCGGTCTCCGCGAAGGGCGGTGATTGTGCGAAGGCCTCGCCCCGCTTGCCAACTTGGCCGCTCCATGTCACTGTTCGGCATACCCACTCGCGCGAGGACGCGTATGCGGTCGCTTCGTCTCTTGGTTGTGATTGCTGGCCTGGGTGTATGCGTTGTCGGATGCCGATCGGGCACGGAGCCCATATTGGCGGACAACACGCAGGTAGTGACGGGTACGGTGCGTTTCTTCCAGTTCGAGGGCGGCTTCTACGCCATCCGAACGGGCAGCAACGTCGTGTACGATCCCACGAACCTTGCGCCCGACTTCCAGCACGACGGCTTGCGGGTGCGCGCTCGCATTCTTCCGCGCAACGACCTGGTCAGTGCCCATGGGGCCGGGCAGATCGTGGACATCGAGTCGATCGAACCGTTGTGGAATTGAGCGGCTCCGCTTTGTGGGGTAGCTGTGTCGACGGTGACTGAGCACCACGTCTTCGCCAGTCACCCTCCCCGCCCCACCGCCCGCACGGTGATCCCCACCTCCTCCAGTTCGCTCCGCAGCCGCCGTGCGAAGATGACGGCGTTCGTCCCATCTCCATGGATGCAGATGGTCTCGGCGCGTATCGCCACGTCGTCGCCCTCAACGGAGCACACGCATCCCTCACGCACCATTCGTAATGCGCGCTGCGCCGCCTCATCGGCGTCGTTGACCATCGCGTCGGGCCGGCGGCGCGACACGAGCGATCCGTCGCGCATGTAGTTGCGATCCGCGAACGCCTCGCTGGCCGTGCGGAGCCCGGCCGCTTGGCCGGCATCGATGAGATGGCTCCCCGCGAGCCCGAACAGCACGAGACCGCGATCCACATCGTGCACCGCCTGCGCAATGGCGGCCGCGAGCTCCGCACGCTGGGCCGCCATGTTGTAGAGCGCGCCGTGCGGCTTCACGTGCTGCAGCCGCAGGCCGGCCGCCGCCGCGAAGCCCGCGAGTGCCCCCATCTGGTACACGACCATGTCGTACACCTGCTCGGCGGTCACATCCATCGCGCGGCGGCCGAAGCCCGCGAGATCGGGCAATCCGGGATGTGCACCCACGGCCACCCCATGCTCGCGTGCCAGGGCGATGCTGCGCCGCATGACGCCCGGGTCGCCGCCATGAAAGCCGCAGGCGATGTTCGCCGAGGTGATGAACGGGAAGATCGCCTCATCGGCACCCATGCGGTACGCACCGAAGCTCTCCCCCATGTCGCAATTGAGGTCCACACTGGTCATGATGTCACTCCCCGATCATTCAGGAAATCGCAGCGCGATGGCGCGCCGCGCTTCGGCGAGATCGTGCTCCCTGGCAAGGTACAGCGCCTGAGCGCGCTCGAGCGAGACGCGCCGGAATCGGACGCTGTCGCCCGGCCTGAGCTGCGCCACGAGCGGAAGGTCCACCGTCGCCACCTCGCCAATGCGGGGATACCCGCCCGTGGTTTGACGGTCGGCCATGAGGATGATCGGATCGCCGCCAGGCGGAAGCTGAACGGTGCCGAACGCCACCCCTTCGGAGAGGAGCTCCGCGGGCGCGCCGAGCTCGAGCGCGCACCCCTGCAGCCGGTATCCCATGCGATCCGATTGCGGCGACACGCCGAACGTGGCTCCATACAGCCGGTCGGCGGATGGCGCGCTGAGGAGATGGGCGTGCGTGCCGGGGAGCACGCGCACCGTGGGCGCCGCGGAGTACGCTGGGCGGAGCGCGGCACCGGCGCTCCAGCGGGCGACGGTCGCCCCGGCCTTGCCGCCCCCCGTCGCGCTTGCAATGCGCCGCGCGAGCGACGAGGGCTCGCCGCAGGGGAGTACATCGCCGCGGCGGAGTGGGCGTCCCATGTACCCACCCAGGGCGGCGCGTACGAATGTGCTCCGGCTGCCGAGCACCGGTGTGATTGGAATCCCACCCGCAATCGCGATGTACGCTCGGCATCCCACGGCCGCGCCGCCAAATGACAGCATCGCGCCGCTGGGCGCACACGCGGCGTGCCAGGGCGCGAGCGGCGCTTCACCCAGCGTCGCGCCGAGATCCGCACCGGTTATCGCGATGAGCGCGCCGGTCTCGAACCGGATGGTGGGACCGGTGAGCGTGACTTCGAGCGCCGCATCGCCCTCGTCGTTCCCCACCAGCAGGTTCGCCACGCGGAGCGCCCACGAATCCATGGCCCCGCTCACCGGAACGCCGAAACGCTGATGCTCGCTGCGTCCCAGGTCCTGCACCGTGGTGAACATGCCCGGACGCAGAATCCGGAGACTCACGCGGACGGACTCCACCGCTCGAACTCCTGCGCCGAAATGGGACGGAAGCGCACGCGATCGCCCATGCGCAGGCGCGTCGGCGGCTCCTGGTCCGGCAGGAAGAGCGCGAGCGGCGTGCGGCCGATGAGCTGCCACCCGCCCGGCGCGTCCATGGGATAGATGCCGGTCTGCCGTCCGCCAATGCCGACGCTGCCGGCGGGAACGAGCGTCCGCGGAGTGGCGCGCCGCGGCGTGGCGAGGCGGTCGGACAAGCCGCCAAGATAGGGGAAGCCGGGAAGAAATCCGATCATGTGCACGCGATAGTCGCCTGCCGCGTGCATCTGCACGACTTCATCAGGCGTGAGGTGCGCGTGCCGAGCGACGTCCACCAGATCCGGGCCGAATTCATGGCCGTAGCAGACGGGAATCTCCACGACCGCAGCGCTTAGGGGTCTCTCATCCAGCGGAGGCGTGAGTGCGTCGGCCAGTGACGCCACCATGCACGCGTAAGGGCTAGCATCCTGCGTTGATGCAGGAGCATTCCGCGCGAGCGCGCGAGCATCACCCACCGACGCGTGAAGGGGAACCCGCGCCGGATCGTAGTGCACCACCACACTGGCAAAGGCGGGCACGCACTCGATCATCCCCGCGACCGGCCGCATCTCGAGGCGTGCACACACCGCGCGGACACGCCGGTGCGTCGCCTCGTCGATCGTTGCGCCGAGCGCGATCACGACCGCGCGGTCGCCGAGGGGGGAGAAGTGCATCGACTCGCGAGGATGGGCGCCGACACTCACGCGATGATCCCAACCTCCACCGGGTCGAGGCGGTCATATAGATGTCCGAGCCAGAACCACGCGCCAACGATCTCTCCCCAGAGCGCGGCGCACAGCACCACGCCGGCCGCGATGCCGGCGATCCGCGTGCCCGCTAAGCCTGCGGCGATGGCGAACGCCACCCCACCGAGCAGCGCCGCCGGCACGAGCGCGAGCAGGAGCAGCACGATGGAGCCGGCCATCACCAGCAGACGCTGCCCCGTGGCCTCGATGCCGACATCCGCCGTCGTGCGCACCCACGCCGGCACGATGAGCGCCATCGCGTTGAGAATGGTGCACTGGCCGGCGGTGATCGTGACGAGCAGCGGCAACCCGAGCACGGCGGCGAGCGCGATGAGCCCGCGATGTGTCGCCCCAACGGAGCCACGCATCGCGAAGACGAGCGCCACGATCAGCAGGACAGCCTGGATCATGGCGACACTGAGCGTGGCGCCGCTGATCTCGCCGGCTACCAGGTCGCGTCCGCGGATGGGAAAGGTGCGGAGCAGCTCGATGTGCCGGAGATCGCCGCGCAGGTCGTTACGCAGTCCGATGGGCGCCATCAGCGTGGTTATCGCCAGGACTCCGGCCAGGAGGCCGGCGGCCGTATCCGCGCCCGACGACCCGCCGTGCGTGCTGTACAGCAGCATGACGAGCAGCACGCCGATGGCCGCTGCCATGCCTATGACGACGCGCGGCCGGAACCCGCGCGTGAACTCGAGCATGCTCTTCCAGAGCATGGCGGCGCCCGGCCACCCCGTGGCATTCAGCTCGAACAGCGGGCGCGTGGCCGGCTTCGTCGCGGGACGGCGGTACCGAGCAAGCCCCTTTTTGCGATTGGCCAGCATCTCGGCACGCTTGCGTCCGCCCTCGGCGGCCGCCTCCTCGAAGGCGGCATCGCTGCGAATCACCCACGCGAAGTGGAGTGCCAGAATCACGAGCAGCCCGGGAAGCGCGTGCAGCCACGCCGTGACATCCAGCGCGAGCACCGGCGCCAGCAACAGCCGGAATGGGTAGAGCACCACACGCGGCGCCGGTCTGTGGAGCGCCGCGATGAGGCGGGTCATCACCTCGTGCACGCTCGTTGCACCGCGTAGCGCGAACAGGTCCGGAACCAGTCCCGAGAGCAGGGCCGCCAGGGCGAGGACGGCGATCAGGAGGGGGAGCATGCTGCGCCGCGCGGCGGCGCTGGTACCGGTGTGCTCCGCTACGTTCGCCCGCACAAGCGAGGCGGCAAGCTGGTGCCAGTTGAGCGCCGTCAGGACCAGCCAGAGCGACAGGAAGGCGAGCGGCCACCAGAGTGCCATCGTCCACGGGAAGACAAAGAGGATGAACGCGGCAGTGAATATGATCCCGGGCTGCACGCGGAGCATCTTGAAAACGATGAGCGTTCGGCGGCGCACCGGCGCCGGGAAGAGAAAGTCCACTTCGGCCGGTGCGAACGCGATCGCGCGCTGATAGCCGCCGCGAATCCACCACCAGGCCACGAGCAACGCCACCCCCAATGGAGCCAACGTCTGGATGAGGCCGGACGAGGCGAACGGCGAGTGATGCCGGTTCCAGTGGGACGGATCCCCGATGACCAGCGCCACGTAGCTCACACCAGCCAGCACCGTCAAGGCGTAGCGCGGTGAGCGCATCTGCGTGACCACGGATGTGACGCGGTTCCGGGCGCTCCGCGCCGCGAGGAAGCTCAGCGCGCGAGCGCTCACGACGGCTGCACCTCCGTGAGCGCCAGGAAGGTGTCCTCCAGCCCGCGCCCCGCCAGCTCGGGACGGCTGGCAGAGATCTCCGCCAGTGTGCCGATGGCCACCGCTCGACCGCGATGGATGACCAGCACACGGGAGCAGAGCTCTTCGACGAGCTGCAAGAGATGCGAGCTGAGGATGACCGCCGTACCCGCGTGCGCACGAGCCAGGATGGTCGCCTTCATCCGACGGATGGCGCCGGGATCGAGTCCGGTGAGCGGCTCGTCGAGGATGAAGAGCCCCGGGTCATGCAGCAACCCGCAGGCGATGCCGAGCTTCTGCTTCATGCCGCGCGAGAGCGCGCCGGGGAGTGCCGTTCGGCGCTCCGTCAGCTCCATTTCCTGGAGCAGCGCCGGGATGCGTGCGCGCGCATCGGCTACGCCGTAGAGTCGTCCCACGAAGCGGAGATGCTCCTCCACCGTGAGATGGTCGAACAGGTGCGGCTCGTCGGGGATGTAGGCGAGCGCGGCTTTGGCCGGCAAGGGGTCCGTGAGCAGATCGTGGCCGTTGATGCGGATGGTGCCGGAGGTGGGGCGAATGATCCCGGCGATGCTCCGCAATGTGGTCGTCTTCCCCGCCCCATTCGGACCGACCAGTCCAAGCACTTCGCCCGGCGCCACTGAAAAGGAAAGGTCGGCCACCGCCGCCGTGTCGCCGTACGACTTGGTGAGGTGCGCAATCTCGAGCATGAGGGCCGTTGGGGAGGAGGTGGCGGCGTGTCAGCCGGGACCCGTGAAGCTACCGCGCGGCGCTCCATGCCAGCAAGGCGAGCGCGGTAGATGCGCCACGGGGGCCCGCCAGGTCTCGAGCGCCGAATCGCGCATCGATGCGGTTCGGCGCTCGACCCCAAACGGACCCCCGAGCGACGCACGACGATCCCGCGCGGGACCGTCGCGTTGTCGTCAGTGCTTGTAGCTCGAGTTGATGAAGTTGTCGACGTCGGTGTGCAGCTTGTCGTGCGCCTTGCTGTCGATATACACCATGTGCCCCGTCGGATAGTAGGCGAAGCTGATGTTCTTGCGGAGCGTCGGATCGAGTTGCATGTGCGACACCGTCTCCTCGATCCCGTTGAACGGCGTGGCGAGATCGTAGTAGCCGCAGAGCACGAGCACTTTAAGCGTCGACTCCTCGGTCATCGCCGAGCGCAGCACTTCAGCCACCCGGTCCAGCGCCGACCGATCCCACGGGCGGACGTTCGCCGACACGTGGTAGAACAGGTCGCTGTTCCACTTCAGGTCGCGGCGCACATAGTCCATGAAGGTGGCGGTGAATGCCCCCTCGTACGATGCCTCGCTCGGATCGTATTCGGCCCGCTCCGACGCGGCATCGCGATTGATCCCCAGAAAGCGCGAATCGAGCCGGCCCACGATGCGCCGCTTGTCACGCATCAGCTCGGCGAACCAGCGCTGCGGGCTCACACGCAGATTCGCTTCCTTGATGTACGTCGGCGAGAGCGCGGTGAGCCGGGCCATGTCCGCGACCACCTTGTTGTACTCGGCCGTGGAGAGCTGGTCACCCTTCTCCAGCGCCTGCGCGTATTCGCCATGCGCGAAGTCGCGCGCTGTCTGCGCGATCTGCGTCAGCGACTGGCTCTGCAGATCGGGCGCGAGCAGATGGTGGTACCACGCGGACGTGATGTAGGTCGGGAGAAAGTATTCTGTCCGGTCGTCGGCACCCCATGGCGCGAATGCCATGGAGGAGAGCAGGACGATCCCGTTCATGTACATCTCATGACGATGCTGCAGCACTCCCGCCAGCTCGGCCGAGCGCGTGGTCCCGTAGCTCTCACCAATGAGGAACTTCGGCGAATCCCACCGTTCGTTGCGGGTGACGTACTCGTAGATGAAATCGGAGAACCAGTTGGCGTCCGGGACCACGCCGTAGAACTGCGAGGGGTTCTGGCCCGGCACCGGCCGGCTGTACCCCGTGGATACCGCATCGATGAAGACGAGGTCCGTGGCGTCGAGGAAGGAATCGTTGTTATCCGCAATCGTGTACGGCGCCGGCATGCCGTGCCCGTCGGGCGTGAGCACCACGTGCTTGGGCCCCATCCCCATGTGCGTGAAGAGCGAGGCTGAACCGGGGCCACCATTGTACACGAACGACACGGGGCGCTGGGCGATGTCTGAAACGCCATCCTTCGTATACGCCACGTAGAAGAACGACGCCTTGGGATGCCCGGAGTCGTCCTTCACCACGAGCGTGCCCGTGGTGGCAGTGTAGTTGATCTCCTGGCCACCGACGTGGGCGCTGTGGTGCGTGACGACGACGCTGTCCTTCGGCGCGAGCCGGGGCGCCTCGGCGCGCTGGCCCGCGCGCCGCGAGGTGTCAGCCTGCTGAGAAGTGGGAGTGGTCGGCCTGGTGGGTGTCCGTCGCCGTCCGCGCTGTTGAGCCCCGGCCGGCGCGGAGATGAGCAGCGCGGCCAGCGTACCAACGATCGCGTGAGTTGCGTTCATCGAGTCGTGCTCCGTACGGAATGAAGTGTGGATGTGGCGTCGGTGCTGCGGTGCGCGCCGGCGGCGGAGTGGTGCGGACCCATGCCGGACGCCTGGCGGGGCGCAGCGACGCGCCGCGAAGATGCGTGCGGGAACGCGAGGGGTCAAACGGGGCGAGGTCGTCCGGCGCGCCCGCCCGCGTGTCACTCGCTGCGGAATGCCTCCACGGGGTCGATCCGCGTGGCGCGGAGCGCGGGCACCAGAGCGGCGCCGAGCGCCACCGCTGCAAGGAGGGCAGCCGCCGCGGCGAGCGTGGGCACATTGCCTGGCTGCACGCCGTACAGCAGCGACGCGATGGCGCGGGATGCCTCCATGGCGGCGAAGATACCGATCGTCGCACCCACGACAACGAGCACCGCCACGCGCATCACGAACCGTATGAGAATGTGCCGCGGTTGCGCTCCGAGCGCCATGCGTACGCCGATCTCATGCCGCTGACTGTTGACGAGATATGCGACCACGCCATATACGCCGACCGCCGACAGGGCGAGCGCAGTGAGCCCGAAGATCGCGAAGAGGTATGCATAGAACCGCTGGCGCGCCGTGAAGCCGGCGACCAGCTCCGACATCGGCTGGACATCGCCGAGCGGGATCGTGGGGTCGAAGGACCGCACGATATCACGCACGGCCGGAATGATCCGTCCGGGTGTGCCGGTGGTGCGCACCAGAATGGCGACATCGCCAAAACCGGTTTGCGCATCGGGGAAGAACAATTCCGGCGCTGGCGGAGTGGCGGGGCCCGCAAAGCGCACGTCGTCCACGACACCCACCACGCGCACGCGGCCGGCGCTCGTGGTATCCCGCATGAGATCACGACCGACGAGCAGTTCCGCCCCGATGGGATTCCGGTGAGGGAAGAACTCTGCGGCCGCCGTGCGGTTGAGGATTGCCACTGGCTGCCGCCCCAACGAATCGGCATCGGTGAAGTCGCGACCCGCGATGAGACGCGCGCCGATCGCGCGCCGGTAGTCGGGTGTCACCATGCGCACATGGGCGCTGGACCAGTCGCGCTCGTTCCCTACGGCGCTGGCCGCGACAGGGATGCGGAACACCATATCGTCCACCCCGCTGAGCGGGAGGCTGCTCGTGAGGCCCGCCGCCTCGACGCCGGGAATCGCTTCCAGCCGCTGCGGTACCACGCGGAAGAAGTAGCCCGCGATACTGTCATTCAGCTCCCGCGCCGTTGCGAAGAGCGACAGCCGCACGGTGAGCAGATGCGAATCGGAGAACCCGAGCGGGATCGCATTCAGTCGCACGAGCGTCACTGTCAGCAGTCCGGTGGCGGAGAGCAGGAGTAGCGAGAGCGCGAACTGGGCGACGATGATGACGCTGCGCAGGCGGCTGCGCGCCGTCGTACGCCGTGCGGCCGTATGCAGCATCGCGGCGAGGTTGGCGCGCGAGGCGCGAAGCGCGGGAAGCAGGCCGAACAGGATGCAAGCGAACAGCGTGAGTCCAAGGGTAACCGCAAGCACTCGCGAGTCGAGCGCGATCTCGTTCACGCGGGGAAGTCCAGGCGGAGCGAAGTGCCGGAGCAGGTCCAGTCCACCAGCAGCGAGCCCCACGCCGAGTGCGCCGCCAATGAGCGCCAGGACGGCGCTTTCGATGAACAGCATCCGCGCAAGCCGGCTCCTGCCGGCACCCATCGCGCTCCTCACGGCCATCTCCCCACTCCGGCTTCCGTAACGCGCCACGACGAGCGTCGCCACGTTTCCGCACACGATGAGGAGCAGGCACGCGGCGCCCGCCAGTGCCGCAAACAGCGCCGGGCGCACCTGCCCCACCACCTGTTCCTGCATGGGCACCACGGCGATCGTCTTCGCGCTATCGTTGACCGGATATGCGCGGGCCAGGCGCGTGGCCACTACACCGAGGTCGCGCTCCGCCGCGTCGATGGAGACGCCGGGCCGAAGCCGCGCCACTGCGCGTAGGTAATGCGACAGCCGGGTGCGTGGAAGACCGGAGCTGGCGAGCGGGCGCCAGATTTCACTGGTATTCCTGTGGAAAGACTGGGGGTCGCGGAACCCCGGTGGCATCACGCCGATCAC
Source organism: Gemmatimonadaceae bacterium (assembly GCA_036278935.1). Taxonomy (GTDB): domain Bacteria; phylum Gemmatimonadota; class Gemmatimonadetes; order Gemmatimonadales; family Gemmatimonadaceae; genus DASSNR01. The sequence continues at coordinate 8,242 of DASUKA010000163.1, read as the reverse complement.
CGTGTAGGGATTGCCGCTGAGGGTCAGTGTGCGGCCGAGGACGCGCGGATCGCCCGCAAACAGCCGCTGCCAGAGCGGGTAGCCGATGACAACAACGCGCGGAGCGCCAGGCACGTCCTCGTCGGCGCGAAAGGTGCGGCCCAGAAGCGGCGGGGTGCCGAGCGCCCGGAAGAAGTCCGCGGTGACGGAGGCGCCGCGAAGGTATTGCGGATCGCCATGGCCGATGAGCGCGGGGCCCCACCCATTGAATGCCGCTGCCCACTGGATCGTGCGGCTCTGGTGCACCCAGTCGACGAAATCCGGATAGGAGATCACATCGCGCGCCGAGGGCTCCTTCTCCGGGCGCGACCAGAGCATGACCAGCGCTCCTCCGTCATGACCGTACGGTAGCGGGCGCAGCACCACGCGTTCGACCACGGTGAAGATCGCGCTTATGGCGCCGATCCCGAGCGCCAACGAGAGCACAACCGCCGCGGTGAACGTGGGTGCGCGTCGGAGCCCGCGCAGCGCATACCGCACATCGCCGACCAGATCCTCGAGCCGTCGGCTCCTGTACTCATCGCGCGCGTCTTCGCGGAACCGCTCCCGTCCACCGAACGCGACCAGCGCGCTGCGCCGCGCCTCCTCGGGCGGCATCCCGGCGCAAACGTTCCGCTCGGTCTGCATGTCGATGTGGTACTGCATCTCCTCGGCGAGCCGCTGCTCCATCCGCGAGCGGCGCGCAAAGCCGGAAAGCCGCGAGAGTGCGCTCTGAATGCGCGTGAGCGCTCCCCTCATCGCCAGTCTTCCGCGTGCGTCGGTTCGGGCCGCGCGGCACTCGACGCGACGCGACATGCATGGTGTGCGCCCATCGCCCCTATCCCTCACTCATCCGCAGCACGAGCTCCACCGCGCGCGACATGCGCGCCCACGCCGCACGCTCCTCCGCCAACCGTCGGCGCCCCGCCGCCGTCAGCTCATAGTACCGCGCGCGCCGGTTGTTCTCCGTCACACGCCACACCGACTTGATGAAGCGCTGCCGCTCCAGCCGGTAAAGCGCGGGGTAGAGCGACCCCTGCCCTACCTTCAGCACGTGCTCCGATCCCTGCTCCAGCCGCTGGGTGATTCCCCATCCGTGCATGGGCCCGAGCTGCAGCGCCTTGAGCACGAGCATGTCGAGCGTGCCCTGGAGCACGTCGCCCCGCCCCTTCTCCGCCACGCAGTCTCCTTTCGATAGTCGAAAGGATAATGCGGTGGCTTCTTTCGATTGTCAAGGGAAGACGCACGCCGTGCCGGCGGCACACGAGCCACGCGTCGCCACCCTTCGCCCGTGGGAAGCCGGCGGCCGCCTTGGCCCAACCCTCACTCGTGCCGGATCGCGTCGATCGGCGAGAGCCGCGAGGCCCGGAGCGCCGGATACAGCCCGAACACCACCCCCACCACCACCGACGTCCCGACGGCGAACAGGATCGTGCCGAGCGTGACCGCCGCGTGCACTGGCGCATGCGTCTCCACGCGCATGATGAGCGCCGCGATGAATGCGATCGCGAACCCGAGGAGCACCCCCAACGCCGCCCCGCTCCCCGTAACGGCCACCGACTCCGCCAGGAACTGCGCCAGAATATCCCGCCCCCGCGCCCCGACCGCCTTCCGGATCCCGATCTCGTGCGTGCGCTCCGTGACCGATGCCAGCAGCACGTTCATGATTCCGACGCCGCCCACCAGCAGCGCCACTCCGGTAATGGATCCCATGAGCAGCTTGTAGATGAGCAGCCCTTTCGAGATCTGCCGCACGCGCACCGCTTGCGACTGGAGTTCGACGCGAGTCGCCCACCGGGCGCCGTAGCGGTGGCCGAGCCAGGCCTCGATCTCCCGGCGCATCGGCGCCACGTCCTCCACGGCGCCGGCAACCACGATCATCCTCGCGGGCGCCGCACTCGCGCCCTCGCTATCCATCACGCCCTCACCGGTCCCGAACGGAATGAAAACCTCCGCGCGCTCCCCGCTCCGCTCACCGAGCACAGCTGCCACCGTGAATGGGCGGCCGCCCAGCAGGATGGTTGTGCCCACGAGCTGCGCCGCATCTGCGCCGCCGGTCAGCGCGCGCGCCGCACTGTCGCTCAACACGGCCGTCGCGCGTTTGTCCGCCACGTCGCTGCTGGTGAATGGCGCGCCTTGCCCGAGCGTGAGCGCGCGCACGGCGAAGATCGACGGCGAGCCGGCGGTGACGATCACACCATGGCGCGCCGCAGTCGAGTCGCGTCGCATCACCACCGCTCCGACCCGCACGAGCGCGGCCGAACGCGCATGCGGCGTCGCCGCCTGCACCGCGCCAAGCTCCGCCATCCCGAAGGCCACCACGTCGGCGCGGCGGACGCGGATTCCGTCGAGGCGCTGCGTCGTTTGCGGCGCGAGACTGATGGCGAGAACGCCGGTCGTGGTCCTGATCTGCTGCCGGGCCATGAGCTCCACACCGTCGCCGATGGCGAGCACCGCGACCATGGCGCCCACCCCCATGATGACACCAAGCGTCGAGAGGATGGTGCGCAGCGGGTTGGAGCGAAGCGCGTCGAACCCGACGCTCAAGGACAAGCGATCGCGCAGTGGCATTGCTCATCGTTCCGGGTGACTGTTCGCGCCCGATGTATGCGCCGGCCGGCAACACACGCGCGTGGCGCCGGGCGCGCCGTTCGAGTATCATAAGCAGCCGGCCACCCTCTGCGACGGCGGGCAGCGCGGCTCGGTCGCCCTCATCCGGCGGCGTCCTCCGGTGCTCCCGTACGCGGTCGTTCCTTCCCGGGTTTCCCTCATGGGCAGCTTCTTCCTCGTCTGCGCCATTGTCGGCGGCGGCGCCGCGCTTCTTCAGTTCGCACTCGGCCTGTTCGGCCTTGGCGACCACGAGCTGGCGAGCGCCGAACCGGCCCACCTGGAGCTGAGCCACGCGGGTGCGGCGCACGAGATCCCGTCCGCAGAGAGTGAAGCCGCCGCGCACGACGCCCCTGTCCGCGCCGGGCTCAATCTGTTCAGCATCCGCGCGCTGAGCGCGGGGCTCGCGTTCTTCGGCCTGACGGGTCTGGCGGCCCTCCACGCCGGCTGGCCATCGCTCCTTGCGCTCCCCGCGGCCGTGGTGCCGGGCGTGCTTGCGATGGCACTCGTCGCCTACGCCATGCGCTCGCTGCTCAAACTCCAGAGCGACGGCTCGCTGCGGTTGATGAACGCCATCGGCTCCGGCGGTACCGTGTACATCCCGATTCCAGGCGCCGAAGCCGGTCCCGGCAAGATCATGTTCGCTCTGCAAGATCGCACGGTAGAGTACGATGCCGTCACCCGCGGCGAGGCACTCCCAACCGGCACGGCCGTGACCATCGTGGACGTGCGCGATGACAACGTGCTCGAAGTCGTGCCCACCCCGAACCCCCTGCCAGAGGATCTCTGACCATGCCGCAACTTCTCGCGCTCGCCGCCGTGCAGTCGCCGTCCTCCATCCTCGGTTCCATCGGTTTCGCGGGGATTGGCGGCGTGCTCATCCTCGTCATCCTCGTGGGGCTGTTCTTTTTCTTCGTCTCGCGTTACCGGCGCTGCCCCGCGAACAAGGTGCTCGTGATCTCCGGGAAGGTGAGCGGCGGCGACGCGGCGCGTGTCATCTCCGGCGGCGGCGCCTTCGTGTGGCCGGTGATCCAGGAGTACGCGTACATGGATCTCACGCCGATCCAGGTGGACATCCCACTCAAGGACGCGCTCTCCGCGGAGAACATCCGCGTCGCCGTGCCGTCAGTCTTTACCGTCGCCATCGGCCAGGATCCGGAGACGCAGCAGAACGCCGCCGCGCGCCTGCTCTCCCTGGCCGGCGACGCGCAGCAGATCAAGCGGCAGGCGCAGGACATCATCTTCGGCCAGCTCCGGCAGATCATCGCCTCCATGAAAATCCAGGAGATCAACAGCGACCGGGACGCGCTGCTCACGCGAATCCAGACGCACCTCATGCCGGAGCTCAAGAAGATCGGCCTGGTGCTCATCAACGTGAACATCACCGACCTCACCGACGACTCCGGCTACATCGAGGCGATCGGGAAGAAGGCCGCCTCGCAGGCGGTGCAGCAGGCGCGTGGCGACGTGGCCGACCAGGAGAAGATGGGCGAGGTGCGCGTGGCCGAAGCAACGCGCGAGAAGGCGGTGCAGGTGGCCAACGCGGAGAAGGATCGCGAGATCGGGCTCGCCGACGCGGCACGCGAGAAGGCGGTGCGGATCGCCGAGCTGCAGAAGCAGCAGCAGGTGGGTGAGCAGACGGCCGCGTTCGAGCGCGAGGCCGCGGTGAAGAACGCGGAGCAGCAGAAGCGTATCGCCGTCGCGCAGGCGGACGCGAAGGCCATCGCCGGCGAGGCCGAGGCGCAGGCGCAGATCGCGATCACACAGTCACAGCTCGCGGTCAAGCAAGCCGAGGCGTTCCAGACCGCGGAAACGCGCAAGCGCGAAGCGGATGCCTACGTGCAGGAAGCGCAGAACAAGGCGATGGCCCGCGCCGCGCTGGCGAACGCCGAGCGCGTGGAAGCGGAGCGCCGCGCCGAGCTGGAGGCCCCGGCCAGGGCGGACAAGGCGCGCAAGATCGTGGAGGCGGAAGCGGCTGCCGAGCAGGTGAAGCTCGCGGCGGCGGCGGAGGGCGAGGCGACGCGCGTCAAGCTCGCCGCGCAGGCACAGGGGCAGTACGACGTGCTCTCCAAGCGCGCCGAAGCGCTGGGCGAGCTGGTGAGCAGGGCGGGCGGCGCGCAACAGGCGTTCGCGCTCCTCATGGCGGATCAGATCAAGGACATCGCGAAGACCGCGTCCGATGCCATCAGCGGGATCAAGATCGACAAAGTCGTGGTGTGGGACAGCGGCACCGGGGAGGGCGGCGTGCCGGGCTTCGTGCGCAACATGGCGACGGCGCTCCCACCCACGATGAGCCTGCTCAAGGACATCACCGGCGTGGAGCTGCCGGCGTACCTCGGCAGCATGGTGTCGGACGGGGCGACGGCTGTGACGGACGGCGCCGCGGCAGTGCCGGCTGGCGTCAAGACGCCGGCAAGCACGGTTGGCGAGGCGGCGGCCGGGTCGCCGTCGGTCCCGTCGCCGGTAGCCGACGTGGAGACGTCGCCCCGCAAGGGCGCCAAGTAGCGCCCCGGCGGGGCGTGCTCAGGCAGGCTTGTTCGCCCGAATGAACGCCGCGCCGACCTTGCCCGCGACCTCCGCGGCGGCACGGTCGGCGTCGAGCCCCGCATTCGCGAGAAAGGCGCGCGCATCCTCGGCGTCGTACGTCCGCGTCATCTCGATGCTCCCGCTCTCGAAGCCCGCGTCGTGCAGCAGCGCGAGAAATTCCGTGTCCTGCAGCGCGCCGGCCACGCACCCGATCCAGAGCTCCATACTCCGCTTCACGTCGCTCGGCAGCTCCCCCTGCACCACCACGTCGGACACGGCGAATCGCCCACCGGGTTTGAGCACGCGGAACGCCTCGCGCAGCACGCGCCGCTTGTCTCCCGACAGATTGATCACGCAGTTGGAGATGATCACATCCACCGATGCATCCGGCAGCGGAATCGCCTCGATCGCTCCCTTCAGGAACTCGACGTTCGTGACGCCCGCCTCGGCGGCGTTGCGGCGCGCGAGCTCGAGCATCTCGTCGGTCATGTCCAGACCGTACGCCTTGCCGCTGGCGCCTACGCGCCGTGCCGAGAGCAGCACATCGATCCCGCCGCCGGAGCCGAGATCGAGCACCACGTCGCCCTCGCGCAACTCGGCGAGCGCGGTGGGGTTACCGCAGCCGAGGGAGGCGAGGACAGCGGCCTCGGGAAGCTGATCTGTTTCCCCGGTCACGTAGAGATTGGAGGTGATGGGGTCGCACGAGGAGCCATCACCGCTGGAGCAGCAGCCGGTGGTCGAGCAACAGTCGGCGGGCGCGCCCTCGCCGCTCAGGACGCGACGCGCGGCCTGGCCGTACTTCTCGCGTACCGTTGCAGCCAGTTGGTCGGTCTTCGGCGCGACCATCTCCCGCTCTTCGCCGTTCATGGGCAACATCCTCCGGAGTGCGCGGACCGCTGCGCTGCGGCATGCGTCCGGCGCGGTTGCAGGGCGACCGCGAGATCATGCACGTCCCGCAGCGCCTCAGGGGTGATTCGATAGTACGACCAGCGCCCTTCGCGGCGGTCCTCCACGAGCCCCGCCTCCTTGAGCACGCGGAGGTGGAACGAGAGGCGGGACTGCGCGGCATCCAGTGCGTCCTGCAGCTCACAGACGCAGCGCTCGCCATCCCGGAGCATCTCGAGGATGGCGAGCCGCGTCTCATCGGAGAGGGCGTGGAAGAGTTGCGCGGAGCGCGCGAGATCGAGCGTGGTGGCCATGGCTGAAATATATCAACGTTTGTTGATACATCAACCACATCGACCGGGCCAATGGACGTGCCGTCGAGCCCTGCTCAGTCGCGGTAGGGCGAGTCGTCGTCGCAGGCGCCGACGCCTGCCATCACCACGTCCTCTGCCGGCGCCAGCGACTGGGCGAGCTCCACGAGCATCGGGCTCAGATGCGCGCCGTAGCGCAGCAGGTGGGTGGCACGACTGCGGCGGGCTAGCAAAAAGGCGATGGGTGCCAGGTCGCGCTTGGCGGCGTTGCACCCCGGGCAGGCGAGCACCAGGTTGTCCCGCCGGTCGTAGGCGGTGCGCCCGCGCCTGGGCGCCACGTGATCCAGCGTCATGGCGGACGCGGTGAAAGTCCGGCCGCAGTAGGCGCACACTGGACCGTGCTGCTCCAGCAGCCAACTTCGCGTCTCCACGTAGGCGGCGCGGCTGGTGGGGTGCGAGGTCAGTCGCGCGGTAGCGTACGCTGAGCCGCCGGAACGGGACCGGCGCGCCGATCGGCGGCGCGAACGGGGCGCGGGCTGCTTGGCGGCCGGAGCGGCCTTCGTGGAAGCTGCGGTGTCACGCGGCTGCCTGGTCGCATCCCGCGCTGAGCGGGAGCGGCGCCCATGCGAGGCATGGGAGGCGGTACGGGCGGGACTCTGCGATGGTGCGGCGGGCGACGGTGCCGCGTGAGAAGGAGCGTCGCGGTACGGTGAATCGTGTGACGGTTGAGACAAACGGCGATCTGGTAAAAAGGTCAGAACTTCCACATGATAGACGGAGCATATGCGTCCGCCGTCACATGGACTGTTTGTAATATACACCATTTATGGATTTTGCGCGCGGGGGAGCCGGGGAACTGCCTGCCCCGGGGACCCCAGCTCCACCTTTACTGCGCGCGCAATACCCGCGCCGGGTCCACGCGCAGGGCCCGCCGCGCGGGGAGCCAGCACGCCATCGCCGCGCAGGCCAGCAGCAGTGCGGCCACCGCGCCGTAGGTCACGGCATCGGTGGGTGTGGTAGCGTAGAGCAGCCGCGCCATGAGCGGCATGCCGGCCAGCGCGGCCACGAGGCCGACGCCCAGTCCCACCACCACGGTCACGAGCCCCTCGCGTACGACGAGCCAGAGCACGCGCGCGGGCACGGCGCCCAGCGCGAGCCTGATACCGATTTCGGGAACGCGCTGATTCACCACATACCCGATCACCCCGGCCAGCCCGCCGGCCGTGATGATCAGCGCGATCACGGCGAACGCGACGAGCAGTGCGGTCGTGACGCGGGGCTCGGTGAGCCGCAGCCCGCGTAGCTCGTCCAGCGTCTGCACCGAGACGACGGGCTGCTTGTCGTCCAGCTCGTGTACTGCGGCCCGGATGACCGGCGCCAGCGCGTGCGGATCGTGCGCGGCGCGAACGAGCACGCGGATGTCGCTCACTGTCGCAACAGCGAACGGCGCGTACACCTCGTCGGTGATGTCCTCCGAGAGCGCGTTCTGGCGCACGTCGCCCACGACGCCGACGACCGTTCCCCAGTGCGCTCCGTGGTCGAAGCTGATGCGCGACCCCAGTGGATTGCGACCCTGCCAGTACGTGGTCGCCAGCCGATGCGCGATCACCACGGGCACGTTGGCCGTGTCCCGATCGGCCGATGTGAACACGCGCCCGCGGAGCAGCGGAATGCCGAGCGTCGCGAAGTAGTCGGGCGTGACGATCGTGACGTCGGATCGGGGTGCGGGCTGGCCGTCAGGCACCGCCTGCCCCTGAATCTCGAACGGCTGTGCCGAGGGCTGCGCGTCGTTGAGCGGGAAATCGCTGGTGAGCGCCACCGATAGGACATCGCGCTGGCCCGCGAGCCGCGCCAGGAGCTGGCGGGCAAAGTCGTGCACGCGCGCGCTGCTGTTG
>DASUKA010000162.1:0-35531 GCA_036278935.1 Gemmatimonadaceae bacterium | reverse complement strand
CTTCGTGATCCCCGCCCCGCCATCTCCGCTGGTGATCCAGTGGTCCGGGTTCAGCGGATCCATCCAGATCGCGTGGCAGTCGCCGCAACCCCGGTCCTCGAGCGGGAAGGTGAGCCCTCCATCGGTCGACCGGTGGAAGCTGCTGCTCGCGATGAGCACTTCGTTTTCGTTGAGGGGATTCACGTCGACGTTGATGTAGTAGCCCGCTCGACCGATGAGCGTGCGGTCCCAGCTCACCACGCGCCACTTATGGCCGCCGTCATCCGAGCGCCAGAGCGAGCCCTGGTTGGGCGTCTCTATGAGTGCGTAGACGCGCTTCGAGTCGGAGGGAGCCACGGCTACATCGATCTTGCCGACGGGAGACTTCGGGAGACCGGGGTCGGTGATCCGCGCCCAGTGCGTGCCGCCGTCGCGAGTCACGTAGACGCCGCTCCCCGGCCCGCCGCTCTTCATCGTCCAGGTATTGAGCTGCACCTGCCACGTTCCGGCGAAGAGCACGTTCGGGTCGTGCGCATCCATCGAGAGCCCCGAGCATCCGGTGGAGTCATTCACGAAGAGCACGTGCTTCCACGTCTTGCCGCCGTCCTCGGTGCGGAAGACGCCGCGGTGAGGATCCGTCCCGGTGATCTGTCCGAGCGCGCAGACGAAGACGATGTCCGGGTTCGTGGGGTGCACGATGATGCGCGCGATGCGGCCCGTCTTCGGCAGTCCCATGTGCTGCCAGTGCGCGCCGCCATCCACGGACTTGTAGACGCCGTCGCCCATGATGTCCGCGTCGCGAATGGCCCACGCTTCCCCGGTGCCGGCCCAGACGATCTTGGGATTGGAGGGGGCGACGGCGAGCGCGCCGATGGCCTGCACCGGCTCGTCATCGAAGACGGGGGTGAACGTCCGGGCGCCATCCGTGGTCTTCCAGACGCCGCCCGACGCGCCGCCGATGTAATACGTGGTGGTGTCGCCGGGAATGCCCGCGATGGCTGACACGCGGCCCGCGCTCTGTGGTCCCACGTAGTCGAAGCGCAGCGGTCTGGGCCGTTCCGCGGTGTCCGGGTGGCCTTGCGCGCCGCCTCGGCGCTGAGCGTTGGCCGCCATCGGCACCAGGGGAAGGATCAGCAGTGCCGCCATGAGCGGCCCGACCTGCGGTGAGACTCCTCGCATCGTTGCGTCCTGTGGCGAAAGGGGACGGGGACTCGCGACCGACTCGCGTGCAGGTCTCCGTGCGGGGCGCGGCTCAGCGCGAGCGTACGGGATGCGTGGCGGTCGCCGGGGCGGGGCGCGGAGAAGCTGCGGGATACAATATCCGGAACGGGGCGCGCGAGTGCAACCGGGGCGCGGATACCGGTACGCCGGCTATTGAAGGGGGGCGCGAGGACCGGCCCCGGCGCGGGCCGGGGCCGGTCCTGGCAACGGGCGCGGCTACGCGGTGGGCGAGGCCGGCATCCCCGCCGGCTGCATCTGCTCCTGCGGCGTGACGCCGAGCTGGCGCAGCATCGTCGCCACGTCGAAATAGCTGTTGCTGCTGGCGATCCGGCCGCCACGGATGGTGTCGACCTCGCAGAAGTGGATTTCCACCCGGCGGTTCGTAGCGGGGATCGTCCCCATGGGGCTCGTGAGCGGGCCCGTGTGGGTTCCGCGGCCGATGAATTCCACCACCGCGCGCTGGTCGTCCGCCGTCACCGACCGGATCTCGACGGCGCTGTCGGGGAACGCGGTCGCCCACGCCTGCATGTATCGCTTCACCCCGTCCTGGCCGGTGAACGTCTCTCCGGTACCCATGTTCCGGAGCTCGAAGTCGTCCGTCACGACTGCGGCCGCGTCATCGAAGCGGCGGTCGTTGTACGCCTCGTAGACGGTTCGCGCGAGGCGTGCGTTGTCCTGTGCCGACATGGTGCCCTCCTTGACCAACTGTACTGCCGAATAGCTGGAGCGCCTGGATCGCCAAGCGCTCCGGGACGGTGAGCGCTCAGGTCCTCCCATGGGATGATGTGGGGCGCCCAATATAGGGGTTCCTGGCGGGCGGGCAAGACGGGGTGAGGTGAGACCGCCGCCGAATACCGCGTGCCCTTGACCATCACTCCAGAGGCCGACGACAGATCACTGCCGTTCTCGGTGCACCCCGATCCGGATCAACCGGGTGACGATTCGGACGATCACCCGAGCACCAGTAGCCAGGGCACACGCCAGGAACTTGTCATCGGCTGGGTCCGCCGAGATGGCGTTCGGCAGATCCGATGCATCGACGATCGTGGCCGACTGGGCAAGGAACGTTAAGACGGGTTCGAGGGCGGCCCCGATCTCTGGGTAGCGGGCAGCGAGGGCCGTACCAGCTCGCTGATATTCCTCGAGGATGGCCGGGGAGAGCACCGCGTGAGGCGGCCCTCCTGCCATGCTTCAGGCACCCGGCCGGGCACGCCGCCGAATGAAGATGCCGGACAGGAGCACATTGGTGTCCAGAATGATCCGGACACCCGCTACCTCAGCGGCTCCGGCGCGCTGCACCCACCGCCTTCGCGATTTCACTCCGGCGCATCCCCACGCGCTTGGCTGCCCGCCGGGCCTGCTGAACGAGTGCCGCGAAGTCACGCTTCGCCGGTGGTTGGAGGACCTTGAAGATCACTACGTCCTTGTCTCCCACCACCACGAATTGGACTCCCGCCTTCAGGCCGAGCCGCTCGCGAATCTCTTCCGGGATAACGACCTGGCCGCGCGAGGACAGGGTGGTTGTTGTGCTCTCCGTCATCGATACCTTTTCGGTTATGATCTTATCAGTAAGATCGCTGCGCATCAGCATGTCGTCAAGACGCAGGTGGATATGCGGTACGCGCCCAAGACCGCGCGAAACGCGAAGCGAGCTGATTGCACACCGATGACGTGCTCCACATTCGTGATCTCACGTTCGTCACCGAAAACGTGGATCGCACTACCGATCGAGGGGGGATCCCTGCAATCCCTCTCTTCACACACGACCTGTCCGGCTATCGCTTCGGCGTTTGTCGTGTTCACACAGAGCACCCATCGCGTGAGCTGATCCGCCTGCGGTGCGGGATGTCGCGGCATGCAGCGCCCGTCTGGATCCTGACCAGTCTCTCAATGGGCGACTGGTCATGCCATCCGATCCTGAAGACACCTTGCTGGACCGGATCACGGTGAGCCCGACGATGTGAGGGTCCCGCTCGGCGGTTGCGTGTGGGGCGGAGTCCGCACGGTGATCGAAGCGGCGGGACACGCCGTGGACTGGATGGGTGACTGGCCCGCTGATTCGGTGCCAGCCCGGGGCGCTACCGGGCAGGGACGCTTCGGGGCAGACCAGCACAGCCCCACAATGCTCCATATTGCATTAACCCATCAGTTAGGTTATATTGCTCGAGTGCCGACCGTGCTCCGCGTAGGTGGGTTCCGCGTCCTGATCTATCTGCCGCCGCGCGAGCACGAGCCGCCGCACGTGCATGTCTGGAACGCCGATAGCGAAGTCGTCATCGCGCTGGCGATGGGCGAGAAGGCGCAAGCCATCCGATCGGCAGCGGGGATGCGGACCACCGACATCACCGCGGCGTTCTGGCTGGTCGAAGAGCACACGGATTACCTACTGCAGTGCTGGAGGAAGTACCATGGCTAGGGTGCAGCGGACATCGAAGGCGACGATTCTCGCGCAGATCCCGGCTGCCCGGGCGCGTGAGCGGCACGCGCGCCAGGCGGGCCAACGGGCCACCTCGGCGTCCTACGATCGCCGGACGGGCCGCGTCATGATGGAGCTCACGAGCGGGTATCTCTTCGGCTTTCCCGCTGCCGCGATTCCATCGCTGGCCGAGGCGAGTCCAGAGGAGCTGGCGGCCGTGGCGCTCAGTCCTGGGGGGAGCGGGCTACACTGGGAAGCACTCGACGTGGACCTGAGTGTGCCGGGGCTTCTGCTCTCCGCGCTCGGCCGGTCGCAACAGCTGAGCGAACTGGCGCGGCTGGCGGGTCAGGTGACGAGTCCGGCCAAGACGGCGGCAGCACGGGCCAACGGTGCTAAAGGGGGGCGGCCGCGGAAGGCGACTCGCCGCCAGTGAGAGCGGCCAGCCGCACACCAGGCGCGCTTACGACACCGCCGGCCGCTAAAGAAGAAGCCCGGCCATTTGGTGGCCGGGCTTCTTCACTCAGGCATCTGCAGAGAGGGGCAGAGGTCGTACACGTGGACGGGCGACGGCTTTCGCCCTGTGAGTTCCGAGAATGAACCACGCCTCGTCCCGATCGTCGTCGCAATCGCCAAAGACCACCAATTCCCAGCCATTATCCAGAACGATTGCAAGATCCCACGCAGGCGGCGCCGTAGTCGCGGAAGTCACGACACGACCAATCAGGGCCGGTATCAGCGAGGGCAGTAGTCCTCGGGTGCCGCCGCCACGTTCCAATCAAACAGGACCTCCTGTTCGTCCTGTCCCCTCAGAACCTCCCGCACCTCGATCGCGTGCACCGCTCGATCCCGCGCGAGTTGCTCCAGGAGCCCGTCGGCTTGAGTTGCTGAGGGGCGTGAAGCGGAAGATGTGTAACTTCCAACGACGCCATCGACACCTCTTTGATCGGCCTCACAAAGCTCTAATCCACCTCCACAGTCGTGAACACGATATCAATCTGGCGATCACTTTCCCAGCTGCACCGCACATGGTGCACCGGGATCGGTAGAGACTTGTATTTTGCCAGCAGGGTTTCATCATCGACGAGTTGAAGCATGGCGATCTCGCTCAGCCCCCAGTTTACTTCCGCCGGCTGCAAGCTTATTGCCTCATTCAGCGCGTTCTTCAGGGAGAACTCCTGTACTCCCAGAAATCGCAACGCCTCGATCTCCGGGCTGGTAGTATCGGACCGCAATTCCCCATCCTGAGTCCAGATGTAGTCGAAGACCAGCTCGATACTCGTACCGTAATGCAGCCAGCGGATGTCTTCCAACACACACTCACTGAAATGGTGGTGTTGCTGCAGGTATTGCGCTATCCTCTCGCCAGTTTCAAGGATCATTTCGAGAAAATGGTAATGCCGTGGCTTTCGAGCGCGTTCTTCGCGACGTTACCGAACTCATCTAGGTAGTTACCGAAGCGGTTCTGGACCCGGATATCCCAGCCTCCACCTCGCCGCATGATCCGGACAGCCTCTCCTTCCGCATCCTTGAAGAGATATCCGAGCTTGCTTCTGGTAAGTGTTTGTTTAAATCCGCCCTCAAGCAAGGTAGTTCGGATATTGATGATAGATGAGCCCCGAATGCTCCCGCCAGAGAATAGCTCGCGCAAGGCCAGGGAACCGCCTTTGAGCCCGCTAGCAATCTCTGATCCTCCGTCTAGGAGGCCCAGAACAAAACCAATGCGCTCAAGGGTCTTGCCTTGCGGCTCGATCGGCGGATCGACTGCCAGCAGCCGTTTGACCTCCGGTGGGCAATCTGCAGTGCTCTTGGGATCCGTACCGTCAATACCCGGGCACAGCCCGAACGGGTCGCTGAGATTCACGGGGTCCCCGTCAGCAAACCCGTAGAGATTGAGTCCCCCCGCGAGCCCGATCGGATCTTCCTGCGTGAACTGGCCCGTCTCCGGGTCGTACACCCGGTTCCGCCGGTACATCGTCTCGGCCTTGTCCCGCTTGTGGTCGAGCAGCGTCCCCTGCCAGTAGAATAACGTCGGATCCGGCGCGCCGTACGCATGCCAGTTCATCGGCCAGTCGATGAGCACATGGCGCGTCGTATCGCTCGGCAGCTTATGGAAATTCCCGCCATCCGGGAAGAAGCCGGTATCGGCCTGCTGGCGCGTGTTCCACAGCGGCACGATCGCGAACGGGGCCCAGACGGCATAGGGTTGTCCTGCAACCGTGTCGGCGTAGTTGATGCGCGTGATGCTCAGCGGCTCGTCGATGTGGAGCCCGTACGTGTACGCGACGCGCCCGAAGAAGGGGTTGGGGTCCATGCCCTCGCTCCCCATCGGCTGGTCAACAGCCGCTGTGTCGTCCTCCAGCGTTGCAGTCGGCGTCGTGCTGTCGCCCGGCATCTGGATCTCGTAGAGCTCGCGGTCACCCGCCCAGACCGTGCGGCGGACGAGGCTCAGGTTGCACTCCGCTTGCCGTCGGAGCGCCTGGGTCCGCTCCGCCGTGGGCAGGTCGTTGATCGTCGCGTCCTCGCACCAGCGCTGCGCCCAGACCAGCACGCGCCGCCCCAAGGCATCGTAGCGATATTGCTCGAAAACCGTGGTGAAGACCGTCCGAAGGGCCGTGGCACTGGCCGCGGTGCGGAACTCCGCCGCGCGCACCCGGCCGTCCGCGGCATAGTACGAGGCCCGATCCTCCAGCGTGCTGCCCGGACTGCTACTGCGCTGACTGGTGAACTCCAGGTCGCCCGCCGGGTTGTAGAGGAGCGTGTCGTTCCGATTGGTCCGCAGCGCGCGGGCCAGGCGGCCTGTCTGGGGCGTGTAGCTATTGGTGTCCCCCGCGAAACTCGTATCGAACCCGAGCGTATCGTGCGCTATGCTTGTGAGCGCATTCCCGAGCGCGTCGTAGGTGAACTCCTCCCTGGTGTGGTAGCGCGTAGCAGCGGTAGTCGAGTCATGCGCGATGAGGTCGCTGTGCACGAGATACCCGAGCCCCGAGTAGATGGCGGTCAAGGTATCCCGCTTCCCGAACTGGTTCCGCGCCATAGAAGCGTGGCGGTCAGTATCCGGAGCAACTCATGCGTCGGGTCCTGCTACTCCGCCGGCACTGGGTTGAGCGGACACCGCCGAATGGTGGGTGGACGAGGGACGGTGGTCGGCAGCAACGGTCGGCAAATGCACACAGTTCCGTGCGTGTGGCTGGTATTCCGGTTCGGTGCCGCATTGCTAGTGCTATGGTGCGGCTATGGCGGGGCTACCGCGGGAGGGCGAACCGGGTTCCGAAGAATGGGCTGCTGGGGAAGCTGATGATGTGTCCCTGAGGGCCAGGCGGCTCGTCGCCCTGTGCGCGTTGCAGACGCTCCCAGTCGTGTTCAGTCCTCGGCGCTCAGTCACGATTCTGATGTACCGTTCTCCAATCGAAGGCCAGCAGGACATCCGTCGCTGCTGCTCACGAGCCACTCGCCCCGAGCCACCAGAACAGCGCGGACAGTGCGAATGAAAGAGCCATCAATGCCAGCCCGATGCGTCGAAGCCGATTCCCGCGCGGCGTATACAACGACGCATCGAACAGCTCGCGCAGGCTGAGGGTTCCGCCTAGTGAATTGTACCGTGGCCCGTGCTTGCTCGGCTGGCGTCGTTCACGACGCATGCTCTGAGCAAGCAGATTGAACACCACGATGAGCACGATGCCGGCGCCACTGAAGAGAATGCTGGCGAGATGGGGCCATTCGTTCGGTGTCGCCTTTACCATGTGTACAGCCCGTTGTGTAGAGGGCCGCCGCGCCCGCACACGCGGCTGAACTCGGGGGGTGGCTTCGCTGCACCAGTTGCACCATATGAAACGGCGCTTGACCCGTCGGGGGGCGGTTCACGCTCATCTCTCAGCGGTCGTCCGGCCTTCCATCAGCCGTCCGATGGCTTCGAAGACCCAGAGTAGCACCCAAAGATCGATGTAGGCAACGCCGGTCCACGCCAAGGCTGCACCCCTTGCGGCGGGCCAGGGAACATACCAAAGCAACACGGCATGGAGCGCCGCAAGAATGGCGAGGACCATCCAAAACCACACGTGCCGTCTCAGTTTCCACTTTATAGCGATTACTACACCCAATACCGCAATGCAGGCCCCTGTTGGCACCATCATGTTCGATCGTCCGAAATGATCGAAGAGCCAAAAGACTGGCAGGTCCATGACCGCCACGATCAATAAGCCCCGCCAGCCTAAGCGCCACTTTTGAGCGGATTTGATGTCGTTCTTGACGTCAGTGCTTAGCGACATGCTCGAACCTGCCCCTATGTTCTCCAAGAGTCGTAAAATGCCGCACTTACAGCGACGACCTGACCTGCAACACAGACGAACCCGGCAGCATCAGCAACGAAACCAGCAACGGCAAAGCCGGGGCAGTTCAGTCTGAACGCACGATCGCGCTTGATCGCAACGCGCAGATGCTACTATGGACCGAAGAGCGTGGCCAGAATTGCCCACGCGGCACCAAGGATGACGATCGCTCCGGGTACTCGGATAGCCATGATCTCAGCGCGCGTGAACGTCGTCTTGCGATTGTCGCTGAGCAGCCTGAGGAATCTTCGGGTATCGAGGACCGCCCAGCTTACCACAACCAGGGCGAGGGAAAAGAAGATCAGCCGGATGCGATCCAGAGCAAAGCTGGACATCGCGCCACCCGTCTGCGTCCCTTTCCACCGGACTACTGTATTGCCGCACGAGCATGACAGAGCGGAGGAGTCGCCTCGAACCCTGGGTGCGCGCGCGGATCGGGGTGTACATGCCGGATGTAGGCAACGCAATCACGCTCCGGCGCTACCCGAAACACGCTTCGCAGAGCGAGATCTCTCCGAGGAAAACGGACACGGCGGCGCCGCCACACTAGCCGGAAGCATCACTGACCTGTCTTGCAGAAGCCAGCAACTTGGCCGAGGAAGTGATCACTGGGACGGATCTTCTCCTTGCTCTTCGCGTGGCCGATCGTACCTGGCTCGTGACGTGTTCCAGTATCGCCGTCCGGCGAGGTAGTCGATCGGTATGGCAAACACCAGCACCACACCGAGGCAGAAAACAAAAACGAGCGTGTCTCGCTTTGGCTGCCCGGTTGCATCGCGTAGATACTCGAGGAATGCCAGCAGGATCGCGATCGGAGCGTAGCGTTTCAGGACGTACTCGTGCCAGATGAGATACGAACGCCCGTGCCGCTTCTGCGTCTCCCACACACGCCTCTTGATGTACCCCATCTCGTCCGGCGATATCGATGACTCCAGCTATTGCGTGTGTAGAGAACGTCACGATCAGAACATTCCCGTACATCATCGAGACGTCAATGCGGACGGCGCCGCTGGACGCGGCACCGTGAAGAGCCTACGGGACGTTGCCTGTTCATACGTGCCGGAATTTACCTGTTCTTCTACACCCGGCTGTATCGCGGGCTCGACGACCTAACCCCAGCGGAGTGTGCGAGAGCGCTGCCGGGAGCTTCATCCTCTCCCGATCCCATCACCGGACCGGCGTAATCGCTGGGTCAAGGTTGGGGGTCACGTCAGGTCCGCCCCGGAAGGGGGCCTCCGGCCGGATCATGCGTCCTCGCCAGTCGAAGAGGAATTCTTCGAGAAGACCTTTTCGGCGAGACTCAGAGCACCCAGAATGAGGAATAAATCGGCGATTGCCAGTGGCATCGAGTAGACAATCGTAGGGACGTTGCTGTCCGGCCATCGCACGACGAATAACAGGGGGACGTGCAGTGCGAGGATGAAAATGATGGTGGGCCAGAACCAGGCGTGCTTCCTCAGCCGCCAGCGGAGTTTGACGGCAAGCAAAACCATACCCAAAACAATCACCAAGTTGAATCCCATTTCTGCTTTGCCCAGATAAACAAACAGGAAGAACACGGGCAACAGCATGACCCCGATGATGGTGCCTGACCAGTCGGTGGAGCGCTTCTCTTTCGGGGCACTGTGCTCAAACATGCTCACTCCCCTTTAGCGGCCTGCCCTGCATGATTGATACGTCTCGTAGGCCCTAAAACCGTCTCACATTAAAGTGACTGCAGCGACTCCATCGGCGATCGCACGGAAGCCGCGCGCCGCGCCGGCATCAGGCGGACGACGATGTACCGCTGGACCAAGGCCGACCTCTTGGACCAGCCCTTCGACGCGACCGCACACGCTACGGCCCGCGCTCAACGGCGCGAATCCATGCTCGCTGAAAGCCCGCTCGATGGCGCGCGGTTCGACCAATGTCTGGGCACCGGAGGGGACGTGCACGGACAATTGGACCACCCCGCGCGAGAGAATCGTCTTGTAGACTTGAACGTACGCTCCGGTGCGCCGCAGATCGATTTGCAGGTACGCACCACCCAGTCCCCGCCCATAGAGCCCTCGGAGGCGGTACTGCAGAGTCGGCGTAGTCAGCTCATGATATTTCGCAGGCAGCGTCGCCAGCCGCTTGAGCAGCAGATGCAGTAGGGCGACCGCCGCAACCCCTGCAAGAACGTACAGCAGCATGCGATGGAGGAGGATCTCAGTGAATGTATTGGTGCAGCCAGCCAAGCCCCCCTGTTATCGTCGCGGGATTCTGCAACTGCTCACGCCGCAGCTTGGCCAGTGCGAATCGCGCGACAGCGCCCGGTTGTCGTACAGCCCCCGTCTCGCTCTCAAACGTCCCCGTCAGCCCGCCTTCGATGCCGCGCCACCCAGCTGGTCACCGCTTCCGGCACGAGCAGATCGTCCGCGATGCCCGCCACCTCCTCGGCCTCCCGCCACGCCTCTTCCAGTGCCGCGAGCTCCCCGCTCAGCGCCCGCTCCTCCGAGTCCTCCTGCACCATCATCTCGAGCGCCAGACGCTGTGCTGCGGGCAGCTTCGCCAGCACTCCCAGGTGCTGTGGCGTCGCCATGTAGCCCGGAGTGCGAGCCATGAAGGCGAACATGCGTGCCCGATCGCCGAACACTTCCAGGCGTGCCACAGCCTGCTCGACCGTGCTTGCGCCTGCCCCCCCGCCGTTCATCGGAGCCAGCGCCCGGGCCATCACCCGCACTGCCTCCTCGCCCTCCAGATGCGACGCTCCATCGCGGTGGGCGAGCCGCAGGCTCCACTGGTCCCCGCGCTCGATTGGAACGAACTGCGTCTCCGACAGATCCCGCGCGCGCACGCGCAGCACCTGGCCGCGGAAGGGCACACGAAAGAGCACGCGCTGCTGACGGAGCCACCAGCCTGCTGATGCGGTGAGCGCCGCCCCCGCCATCAGGCCGGGCGTGAGCACCCCGACCGCCAGCCCGCTGAGGATCGCGGCCCCACCGCCGACACCCGCTGCGCCGAGCGTCAGCTGCGCGCGACGAAAACGCCCCGCGAAGCGGCGCCCGTAGCGCCACGCCGCCATCTCCGGTCGGAGCGGGCGGCCGACACGAATGAGATCGACGCCATCCGGCAGCCGGGCGAGCCCGATGTGCGCGGTCGAGTGCCGGAGCACGGTGCCGCGGAAGCGCCGCTCGCACTCCTCGATGGCTTCCCAGCGCTCCTCGAGCGGACTGAGATTCCACCGGCCGCACCGGGGGCAGACGACCCAGAGCCGGCCGCGTTCGGCATCGAAGGCCAGGCGGCGCCCGACGGGGAAGTGCTCGATCGTCTCGTTCGCGCCGAGGGTGCTGTAACAGACAATGCAGGTCGAGAACATCAGCGCTGAGCCGCAGGGGTAGGTCGGTCAGCATCGCGGCACGACGGCTGCGCCAGCGACGGTGAGTCGAGCGGGAACAGCTCAGTCCGTGCGAGATCGCTTCGCGCCACCACGCTGGCTGCTTGTCGAGGGTCCGCTGCGGCGCGATGCCGGTGCCGATCTGGCGGATGGCCGATCATCGTTACTTGATGGGGAGTAGCCTCTGCGCGGGATGCGGATGCCCAGCACGGGCTGATTGCGATTCGCCTCCAAGTATCGCTGCGTCCTGGAGCCGGGGAATGACGCATTCGACGCAGGGGACAGCAGGAACTCTACCACCCAGTAGACCACCGCACGCAGTAATGATAGCCACATCTGATCCTCGTGATACTCAAGATCGGAGAGCGCGCAACCCAGGGGCCAACCAGCTTTCGCATCTTCGACACGGCAGCACTCGCAGCAATGGGACGAAGAAGAATCCGGCCTTCAGCGACCGTGGAAGCTCCTTAACGTCGCCTACTGGCAATGCGTTTGGCAAAGTATCCGCATGGCGCTCCCCACAGAACCGCCAGGGCCGACCACGCAATGGTGTCCGCTATGGTCCATGGCGACCGGTCGATCGAAAAGCGAGTAAGGACACAGATAGGTATCGCCGCGATCACCCCAACAATCGCTGCGCCAATGGGCCCTCGAGTGACCGGGCGTAATACACCAACGATGGCCCCCGCCACCAGCCCGGCCGCGAAATAGAGCCCGATCGCGAACACGAATGTCGTGCCGCTGTGCTGGAACACGGCTGCACCGCCGAAGAGCAGGGCGATGAGCGCGAAAGCGCTGTAGACGACCGCGAACTTGAGGCCCCATCGGACGCCCCAGCCAAGGTTCTGCAGCAACGGCATGAGATCCTCCAGCATTAGCGGCAGGCGTGCACAGCCGCCACGATCTTATAGCCAGTCCTGACGAGTGGGATGAAATCACGAACCGTGCTCCAGACGGAAGGCCTTTCGCCTTGCGCCCCAGTCATGAAGCCCCCCAATGCCAGGTTGCCGGCGACCTTAATCGACGCACGGGAGATCGCCAGATTGGTGTTCGTTGGTATTGCCGTATACTCAAGCTCATCCTCGACAAACGTCTCCCCGATCGCACCGACAAGCGTCAGACCGCGTGCGGCCTCCAAGGCTTCGTCCACTCCGAAGAAAAAGAGTACATCTTCCGCGGCGGAAGCACCAGCGTCGAGCTCCGCTAGCACGCATGCCCGGCTCTTCCACTTCGGCGTACTACTCTCGGCGTTGTTATCCACAGAACTGCCGCCGTCACCTCCTCCGCTTCCGACGCTTCCGTTGATTAGCCGCGGCACCGACGGTCGCAGCCCGGCGAGCGGATCCCCGCCATCCGCCGCTCCGTTGTCCGTGATCGTCATCCCCGGCAGATGCGCCGGACACGTAAGGTCGTCGTTCGGATCGCAGAGCCCAAACGGGTCCCAGCCATCCAGCGGATCATCCCCCGCATAGACATACGGATTGATCCCTCCGGCCAGCCCAATCGGATCCTCCGACAAGAACCGCCCGAGCCGCGGATCATAGTACCGCGCCCGATTGTAATACAGCCCCGTCTCACCATCGAACACGCGCGCACCAAACCGGAGGCTGTTCGGCACCGTCCCACTCGAGTCCGCCAGCATGCCGAACGGCGTGTAGCTGTACTGATCCACCAGCGTGTTGCTGCTGCTGATCAGCCCCACCACGTTGTTCGGCCGCTCGGTGGCGTAGTAATACGTCTGCCCGCCGAAGCGCATGCTGTGCGGCTGGTCCACGCCCGGGTAGTTGGTGTACGCCACCACTACATCCGCCGCCCCGTCCAGCTCGGCCAGCAGGTTCTCCCCGTCGTAGAGGTAGCTGCGGAACACCCCGGGCCCGCTCTTCGTCGCCCGCCGCCCGAAGCCGTCATAGGTGAAACGCACCGTATCGCCGTTCGTCACCACCTCGACGAGTTGCCCCAGGCTGTTCCACCCGTACCGCTGGTCGAACCCACCCCCCAGCTGCCAGCGGTGCGTGAGGTTCCCATCCAGGTCGTAGACCAGGCTGTCCCCATCGAAGCGTACCAGCCGGTTTCCCACGGCTACGACCGCGTCGGAGTCGGTCCGGTTCCCCACCTTGTCGTACGCGAAGGTCTGGAGGTTGGTACTGTCCTTCGCCCCCGGCGCCGGCACGATGCAGGGATTCCCATCCGCGTCGATGAGCTGCGTTCCCCCGCAGAGGTTCTCTGTCCCCGCGGCAATCGTGTAGTCGTCGCTGCCCACCACGCGCCCCAGCGAGTCGTAGCGGAACTCGTGGCCCACCTGGGAGCCGTCGCCCGGCTGGTCGACCGGGATGCGCTGCGACAGCTGCCCATTCGGCGTCTCGGCGAAGGACGTCCCCAGCACCCCGTTCAGCGCCGCCTCGCTGTAGCTCAGGAGCGACGTCAGGTGCGTCGAGGGATAGCTCCGGCTCACCGTGAGCCCGCTCGTGGTCGGGAGCCGCGTGGTGCTCACCAGCCGGTCGGCATTATAGCCCAGCACGGTCTTGCCGCCCGCGAGATCGGTCAGCGTATCGAGCTGGTGCGTCACGGCGTCGTAGGCATAGCCGATCGCCGCCGTCCATGCTCCGCTCGCGGCGAGCGCGGTGCGCTGCCCCAACCGGTTGTAACTCGAGGTGCGCACGTAGCGCTGGGTGCCCCGCACCGTGACCTCCGTCGTCGGCCGGCCTGCCGCATCGAAGCGCACGGTGTCGGTGCTCGCCGCGTTGGAGGTGGCCACGAAGCCGCCCGCCGGATCGGTGTGGTAGTGCGTCGTGTCGCCGTCCGCCACGATGGCCGTCACCTGGCCCAGCGCATCATAGCTGGCCGTCACCACGTGCCCCGCCCGGTCGATCGTCTTGATCACCTGCCCGGCCACATCGTAGGCCATCGTCGCGGCGTGGCCCGCCGGGTCGGTCGTGCTGTCCACCTCGCCCAGGGCGGTGTAGTGCGAGCGATAGCTCTGCCCCAGGGGGTCCACCAGCTGGGTCAGATGCAGCGAGTCGCCATACGTGTAGCGCGTCGTATCGGCCAGCGGACCAACGGTTCGTTGCACCCGGTTCAGTACATCGTACACTGCGCTGGTCACCTCGCCGCCGGGTGCCGTCGTCGCCACCACGCGCCCGTAGCTGTCTCTCGTGAAGGCTGTCGTCCGCCCCGCCGCGCTCACCAACGTCCGGTTTCGGAGGCCCGTGGATGCGTAGCTCATGGTCGTCACGTGCTTCGCCGGATCGGTGCTCTCGAGGAGCCGCCCGAACGAATCGTACGTGAAGTGACTCATGGCCCCGCCCGCTACCGTGCTGTCGAGCTTGCCCGCGCTCCAGTAGTTGGTCACCGGCGTGGCATCGCCCGAGACGCTCGTCACCTGGTGATAGGTGGATTCGTAGCTGTAGTGCACCGTCTGCCCCGTCGTCTGGTCCTGCACCTCGGTCAGATCCGGCCCATTCCATGTATACGCCACGATGTGGTGGGATGGCGTCACCACGGAGATGACGTGCGCGCTGTTGTCGTGGCTGAAATTGGTCACCCGTCCCAGCGGTTGGACGATCTGCCACGGTGAGCCAAAGCGCGTCAGCCAGTACCGCGTGCTGTCGCCGCGCGGATCGGTCACGATACCGTTGATGTCTGGATAGTGCGCCGCCACCGCCGGATTGGCCGCCGTACCGGCGCCCGAGGCAGGATCGATCAACTCCGCACGCTCCGGAGCCCGGTAGTGCACCACGGGGGCGACCGGCTGCCCGTTCACCATGATGGCCGGCAGCGTGTCGGCGGCGATCTTGCCGGCGTAATCGTAGCCCAGGTGCGTCGTATGCCCACCCCGGTCCGTGAGCGCGATCAACCGGTGCTGGGTGTCGTAGACCGCCGCGAGCGCCGTTCCACCGGCCGGGTCTTTGATCTGGGTCAGGTTGCCGTTCGTGATCGTGAAATGCGTCACCCGCCCCATGGGGTCGGTGATTGTCGAGAGCATCCCGGCCGCATCGTACCCGAAGGTCGTGACCTGGCCCACGGGATCGGTGATCCGCGCGAGCTTGGTCGAGCCCGTCTCGTAGCCGTAGAAGGTGCGATTGCCGAACCGGTCGGTCACCGTCTGCATCCGCCCATCCGACAGGAAGCCGATCGTCGTGCCATCGGGCGTGCGACGCTCGTAGAGGGTGCCAATGGAGTCCGCTTGGGCGAGCTTGGTGAGCGTGGTGAAATCCCCGGCCGGCGAGCGGTAGCTGCACCCCGAGGGGCACGACGGCGGCTGGAAGTAGTAGGCCGAGCCCGTGCCATCGGTAAGGAGGATGGAGTCGCCCGTGAAGGTGAGATGCTGCAACCCGGCAATGCTCCACCCGGCCCCGTATGGGCTCGCCTGTTCGTTGTCCACCAGCAGCCGGAGCGGCACCAGTGCCTCCTCCGTCACCGTGTCCACCGTCCAGCGACTCGTGACGATGAGGGTGACGGGATACGCCTTCGTGGCCGGCGGCGCGGTCGGATCGAGCTGCACGGCGAGTTGCTCGGCCGTGTCACCGGTCGCGAAGACCATCGCGTTGGCGCCGTTGGCAAAGGAGAGAAAATTTCCGTCCGGCTCCTTGAGCTGGACGATGTATTGATCGGCTGGCGTAGCCGACGGATCCGTGACTCCCACCTGCACCACGGGGCGTGGGGCCGCGGTGGCGCTGGAGTACGAGAGCGTGACCGCACGGGCGATGTCCAGGCTCGTGTAGGCCGGCGTGGTGTAGCTCGCCGTGGCGTTGAAGCAGCTCACCGCGCAGAGTGCCGTGTTATCGTAGTCGAGGCTGTAGACGTCGGTCGCCACCACGGCCGGCGTTCGATCCTCGGCCACCGGGGCCGTCGCACTGCTCGTCACAGCGCCGCTCCGTATGTGCGTGGCCTTGAGCCCCACCGTGCCCGAGCCGCCCGCGAGGCTCGCCACGTAACTCACCGAGACCGTGGTGCTGGCGTTGCCGCCCAGCGTGACCTGCGAGGCCGAGGGCGTGCACTGCGTCACGATGCCCGTACACACCGCCTGCGTGGCGTAGGTCGCCGTGAGACTTCCCGCGTTGCGCACCGTGAAGCCGTGCGTCCCGGAGTCGCCCGCGTTGATGTGCGTCGTCTGCGTGTTCGTCGTCACGGCCACACTGGTGGGAGAGAGCACCTCGAAGCTGCCCGTAGCGGACACCTGCTTGTCCCCCCCGGTGGTGATGACGACGTGCACCGTGCCGTCTCCCTCGCTCGCTCCGGCGGTCACCGTCACCACGATGGGCCCCGAGGCGTTGGCGTTGAGCCCGGACGGCGCCGGACCCGTGCACGCGCTCACCGCCCCCGTCCGCTGGCACGCCACCGAGTAGCTCAAGGGGAATCCCGTCTGGTTGGTGAGCGTCACGGTGTCCCGGATTCCCGTGGCGCTGGTCAACACCGTCTTCGTCGCGAGCGTGCAGGGCGAGAGCTTCGCGTCCGTCACCTGGCACGGCGCCGCGGCGGTCCAGTTCACCCACCCTGCATCGTGCACCGCGCTGTTCCCCGTATACGTTGCCGTCAGGTGCGTGCTCCCCGTGGCACCGTCCGCTCCCGCGCCATACGTCACCGTTCCCGTGACCGTCTGGTTCGCCGCCAGCGTCACCGGCGTGCTCACCCCGCTCAGGCTGCACCCGCTTGTGGTTCCCGGGCAGCTGGTCGTGAGGCTGTAGCTCGCCTGCTGCGTCCCGGTGTTCTTGATCGTGAACGAGGCTGAGTTGGTCGTGTTCGCCGTTGCCGTCACGGCGTGCCCGTCGCTTCCTGTGGTGGGGGTCACCGCCACCGTATGGGAGTACGCCGTCACGTGCACCGAGCCGGCATCGGTGAAGGTGCCCTCGGTCGCCGTCAGCGTCACCGTCCCCGTCGTCCCCGCCGCGCCCGCGTGGTAGGTCACCGTCACGGTCGCAGTGTCGCCGTTCTTCCCTACCCCCACCGAGCCTGGCGCGCTGCACGTGCCCATGGTGTTCGTGCACGTGAGCGTGTAGGACGCGTTTGTGTTCCCGTTGTCCTTGACCGTGAAGTGCTGCGTGTTCGTGCTGCTGTTCGCATCCGCGCTCACCGCCTGCCCGTCCGGCGTGACGGCCACGGTGTACGTGGGCGGCGGCGGCGTGTACGTGTAGCTGCCCGAGCGATTCGCGCAGTTGTCGCTGGAGTCGCAGATGTGGGCACTCAACGTATTGGTCCCCGAGACGAGTGTCACCGTCCCGGTGAGCTCCGCGTTCAGCGGCCCCGAGCCCGCGCAGTCCGGGTTGCTCCCCGCACTGTAGCTGAAGTGACTCGTCACATCCGTGCCGTTGAGGGTGACGCTCTGCCCCGCCGAGTTGAGCGGCGATTCGTCGTCGCACCATTCGATCGTCACCGCGAGCGTGGGGCTGCTAAAGCTCCCCGTGCTCGGGCTCACGCTCCCGGAGGGCGGCGTGGTATCGCCGCCGCAGAGGATGCACTGGGCCGCCGCCGGGGCGGGCGTGAGGGCGAGGGAGACGGAGAAGGTGATCAGTCCCAGGCCCGGCAGGCCGAGGAGGGCCAGCGCCAGCACGAGGGCGCGCCGCATCGCACGCATGGAGTCGCTCCAGGAAAAGGGCGACCCGGGAATAGGCAGAGAGAATGCCGGACCGGCTACCAGCTCAACTCACACGGTCGCAAGCACTTCGCCTTCTACGCCCTCTTTCGTGTCGCACAAAGTGGCACCACAGCGTGCGATTTTTTGCCACTTTTTGCCACAACCGCCAGCGTGAGCCGTTCTCCAGCTGCTGCGCTATGCTTTCGAGAGGACGTCCATCTCCAAGTCGATGGTCATGTACGCCCCACACGCGAAACGGGGTGCCTCTCTCGCGAGAGACACCCCGTTCGTGGTCGTGCAGCGAGGGTCGTCAGACCTTCGTCACGTTCTCCGCCGCCGGACCCTTCTGGCCCTGTACGATGTCGAATTCGACCGCGTCACCCTCGACCAGCGACTTGAAGCCGTTGCCCTGGATGGCGCTGTAGTGGACGAAGCAGTCCTTCTGACCGTTGTCAGGGGTGATGAAGCCAAAACCCTTGGCGTCGTTGAACCACTTCACCTTTCCGGTGGTGCGCATTTCCTACTCCTGAAATGTTGTTGTTCAGGGAGCGGAACGCGCCGAGCCCTGACAAATACTGATTGCGCGAGCCTCTGTGTCATCGCGCCAGCTCCACCCTCCGGTCTTGCACATACACGAAGCCCGGACGAACATGCCGCCCGGGTTTGTATACGCCATCGGGTGGTGCCCCGACTAATATAGGGCACACCACCCAATCAGGCAAGAGAGGGGAAATTATCCTCCTACACCGCCGGGTCTCGCCAGGTTCCAAGCTCCGGCCCCACCTCCCCGGCGGGCTGCGCCGAACTGTCCCGTACCCGCTCCATGAACATCAACTGCGCCAGCCGGTTCCCATCCCGATTGTAGTTGCCATGCTGCTGCTCTCCGCTCGCCCCAAGTTCGGCAAGACGCGTATCGCCAAGCTGCCGCCCCACCTCATGGAAGATCCGGAAGGTGGCCGCACTCCGGTCCGACATCAAAATATCGCGCATGAGCCGCATGAAGTCGTTCTCGTGCGCCGCGTCCGCCAGCTCGCGCCAGCTCCCCGGCGTGGACTCGGCCGGCCTGGCCACCACTCCGGTCGTTCCGGCTACCCCAGGCTCGGCGTTCAGTTCCTGCTCGTACGCTTCGAGCGCGCGCTGGATGTCCAGCATGGGGGGCATGTAGCGGCTGCATAGATCGCGAAATCGCTGGTCGTCGGCCTCGCCCTCATGGTCCTTCAGCGCCTCGGTGAATAGCAGATGCAGTTCGGCCGCGCCGTTGACCTGGGCTCTGAGAAAGGCGGTCCCCTTGTTCATACCAACCTCCGGCGGAATCCCTGTACGCGGTGCACGATGCAGGCCAGGAACCGGCTGCTCGCCGCGTGATGCCCTCTGCGCATCACGCCTGCTACCCATCGCCCTGCACGCACTCTTAGCTTTCGCGACTGCCGCCTCGCGGCTCCTCACCATGCCCTTCACCAGAGTCCTTCGTGACGTTCGCGCCCCGTAGACAGACCGTCACCGCCCTCGTCGGCGGCGTGCCGGTGGGCAGCCGGCACCCCGTGGTCGTGCAGTCGATGACCAACACCGACACCGCGGACGCCGCCGCCACCGCGGCACAGGTCGCGGCACTCGCGCGCGCGGGCTCGCAGCTCGTGCGCGTCACAGTCAACACCGACGAGGCCGCGGCCGCGGTCCCGGAGCTCATCGATCGACTGGCCGACGCCGGCGTCCAAGTGCCCGTCATCGGCGACTTCCACTACAACGGCCACCTGCTCCTTGCCCGGCACCCGGCGTGCGCCGCCGCGCTTGCCAAATATCGCATCAATCCGGGCAACGTGGGCGGCAAGCGGCGTGATGAGAACTTCCGAACCATCATCCAGATCGCGCTCGAGCACGACAAGCCGGTCCGCATCGGCGTCAACTGGGGCTCGCTCGACCAGGACCTGCTCACCACGCTGATGGATGATAACGCGCGCTCGAGCGAGCCGCGTGATGCGCGCGATGTCTACATCGAAGCGATGATCGAGAGCGCGCTCCGATCCGCCGCGCTCGCGGAATCGGTGGGGCTGGGACACGACCGCATCATCCTCTCGGCGAAGGTCTCCGGCGTGCAGGACCTGGTGGAGGTGTATCGCCGCCTCGCCGCGCGATGCGACTACCCGCTACACCTTGGGCTCACGGAAGCCGGGCTCGGCAGCAAGGGGATCATCGCGAGCACCGCCGCCCTCTCGATCCTCCTGGCCGAAGGGATCGGCGACACGATCCGCGTCTCCCTCACCCCGCGCCCCGGCGGCGACCGCACAGAAGAGGTGCAGGTGGCGCAGCAGATCCTGCAATCACTGGGGCTGCGCAGCTTCTCCCCGCAGGTCACCGCCTGCCCCGGCTGCGGCCGCACGACGTCCACCTTCTTTCAGCACATGGCCGAGGACATCCAGGGCTACCTGCGCGAGCGTATGCCTGAGTGGCGCGAGCGCTACCCGGGGGTAGAGGAGATGCACGTGGCGGTGATGGGATGCGTGGTGAACGGCCCCGGCGAATCGAAGCACGCCAACATCGGCATCTCCCTCCCCGGCACTTTCGAGGAGCCGAAAGCCCCCGTGTACGTGGATGGCAAGCTTTCCCTGACGCTCAAGGGCGAGCGCATCGTCCCCGAGTTCCTCGAGATTCTGGAGAGCTACGTAGCGCGGCGGTACGGATAAGGGCAGAGAGGAGACAGGAGAGAGGAGAAAGGAGAAACGGCTCGCGGGGATGGAACTCTCTTCCGGGAGCCAGCCCCTTTCTCCTCTCTCCTTTCTCCTGTCTCCTCTCTGCTGTCGGCTATCGGCTACTACACGGGCGCCGCCTGACCACTGCTCCCCATGGACAGTGCGGGCGCGACGTCCAGGGCGCTCGTGCAATGCGGACAGCGGCTCGCGGCCGCGTCGATCTGCATGCGGCAGTAGGGACAGGGCTTGGTGGCCGGCGCCGGCGCGGCGGGCGCGGGCTTGATGAAGGCCTTCGTGATGCGCCAGCAGACGAAGCCGATGATGAGGAAGTTCAATACCGCGCTGGCAAGATCACCCGGCTTGAAGTGGAACGGGCCGACGTTCCAGAGCGCGGTCTGCCACGTTCCCTTCGGCGTGAAGACCGTGACAATGGGCATGATGGCATCGTTGACGACCGCCTGCACCACGGTGTTCAGTGCCACACCAAGCACGACGGCGATACCCAGGGCCAGGACGTTCTGTTTGATCAGAAATGCCTTGAACTCGCTCCACATTTCGGGCCTCGCGGTTGAGGACGAGGCCAATATCAGGAGCGGAGAGCGGGAAGGCCAGGGCGAGATCAGGAGCGAGGAGAAAAGAGAGAGGAGAAAGGACCCGGCTCCCGTAGAGGGCATCATCCCCCGCGCGCAGTTCCTCCTTTCTGCTTTCTCCTTTCCCCTCGCTCCTCTCTACCCGCGCGCGGGCGCCGCGGGCGGCGATCCGACAGCAGCGTCTCGTACCAGGCCACGTGCTGGTCCATCGCATGCTCCACCTCGAACGTCGAGCGCACGTGCTCGTAGCCGCGTTGGCCGCGCTCCCGCCACTGCCCGCTCTCCAGCAGGTAGCGCAGTCCCCACTGGAAGTCGTCCGTGCGGGCATGGTAGCCGAATTCCGACGCAAAGCCGTCCGGGTCCACATGACTGAGGATCGCGCACCGGTGCGCGGCCGCCTCGAGAAAGGCGTTGGGAAGCCCTTCGCGGCTCGCCGTGTTCACCATGATCCAGCTCCGCTCGAGGATGCTGGCGTGGAGACCAGTGTTGAACTGGTCCACGAAGCCGGTCATCTCCAGGTTGGGTACGTCCGCGTACCGGTCGTGGAGCGACTGCTCCCAGCGCGCGTCGCGCGAGCCGCCCATGGCAATGAAGGTGACGTCCGGAAAGTCGCGCGCGAGATCGAGAAAGAGCGTCGGCCGCTTGCGGCGATCCAGCCGCGCCAGATAGCACACCGTCGGCCGGTCGGTCTTGGTCACGGAGGGCGGGATGGCCACCGGTGTGGGGAGAAAGACCGGATCGGTGGTCAGACCGTAGAGCGCTCGCGCCTTGGACACCAGCGACCTGGCCGGCGCGAAGACGGCGTCCATGCGACGCACGGCGCGCCGCACCAGCGGGTTGCTCTCGTACAGGTAGTTGCGCGTGACCTGGAGCTTGCTGCGCGAAGGACGATCGAACTCCATCATCCAGTCGCGCAGCTCCCGCGGATCACGTACCGTCGCCACATGCACGCGATGCGGCATCGCGCGCATGGCGAGGTAGCTCGCGAAGGACGGCTCGCAGGAGTGGTAGACGTCCGCATCGCACTCCCGGAGCAGCCGTGTCGCCTGCCAGGGGGAGCGCGGCGAAAAACCGCGGACCGTGATGCCGTCCAGTATCTCGACAGGCCGCTGTCCGCCACGACGCGGCACCACGGCCGATACATCGATGCCGCGCTTCACCAGCTCGCGCCCGATGGTGCGGGTCGCCCGCCCGAACCCGCCGTACTTCCCCCACGCGAAGATCTCGACGGCGATCAGACACACCCGCACGCGGATCCCTCCCTTTCCCCCTCCCCGTTCCGTGCGCCGCGATCGAGTGTCATCATGTTGCGGCGTGACCGCGCCGGCCGATCTCGGGCCTCCCGGCCAACTCCGGCGTGGCGTGCGGCGTGCGGCGCTCCGCCGGCATCCGGTAGCCCGCCCCGGCGCTCGGCAGAGCGACCGGAAAGCGGAGCGGATCCGCCACGTACGGCACCACGCGTTCGTAGCAGCGCACGTACTCTCGCGCCACGGCCTGCCAGCTGAACCGCTCCTCCAGCTGCCGTCGCGCCGCCATTCCCAGCCGGCGGCGCCGCTCCGGATCACCCATGAGTGCCACCAGCGCCGTGCGCAGCGCCACGCTGTCACGCGGGGGGACGAGCTCGGCGGCATCGCCTACTACTTCCGCGCACCCGGTGGACGCGGTGGTGATGATCGCCATCCCCGCCGTCATGGCCTCCAGCAGCACGATGGGAAAGTTCTCGGACTCCGAGGTCAGCACGAAGATGCTCGACTCCTCGTAGAGTGTGCGCAGCTCCCGGGACCCGTTGTCCAGCCACCCGTGGAAGCAGACGGGCACGCCCAGCTGATCCGCCTGCTCGCGCAACGCGCTCAGGTACGGCCCGTCGCCCACAATGTGCACCTCATAGCCGGTGTCCACCCCCTGAAGCGCATCAAGCAGATACTGCACGCCTTTGCGCTCCACCATCCGGCTCACCACGAGCACGCGCCGCCGCTTCTCACGGTCCGGGCAGAAGCGCTCAGGGTCGATACCGTTCGGGATCAGGATGGGATCGAGGCCGGCATGTCGCGCGCGCACGAGCGTGCGAAGACTCTCGCTGGAGCACACCAGCCCCGCCGCATGCCGGACGATAGTGCGCCAGAGCGGCGCCAGCGCGTGATGAATGTAGCCGAAGCGCTCCGGGTTATAGCCCGGGACATCGGAGCCGTGCGCCGTGATGACGTACGGCAGACCGGTACGCCGCCAGAGCGCGTACGCCACGATGCCATCGGGAAAGATGAAATGCGTGTGGTTGATGTCGTACCGCCGCGACCGCACCAGCCGCAGCGCGGCAGGGAGTGCGGCCGTCACGTAGGACGCGAGCTCGATGGGCGTGGAGGCGCATTCGCGCGACCGGAGCGCGCGCACCCGATGCACCTGCACGCCGTCCACGCGTTCCAGCGCGCGCAATCCGCCAAAGCGCGTGGTGACGAGATCCACCTCCTCGCCGGAGCGCACGAGCTCCCGCGCGAGGCCGTACGCCACTCGCGCTCCGCCACCGCCAATCGGAGGAAACTCGTAACAAAGCGTGAGGATGCGCATGCGAGTGATGGATGGCGCATGGGTGGAGGGAAGCGACGGACCACCGCGAGCGCGCTCCGCCGCCGCTGCTGCTGATAATGACGATCGAACCCCGCAACCGCATCACGGAGGGATCAGCATGGCCGCCGTCAGGGACGCTCACGCGGCAGCCCGCGTGCAGCTACGCTCCGTCCTCCGCGTCGACCGGCCGGCGCGCCCGCTCCTCGAGCGCGCCGGCCATGGCGTCGAACTCGCGCATGATCGGCGCATCGAACCCGGTGTCCACCAGGCGCTCGTACAGCCGCCGATACCATCGCACGGTTCCCTCCCGGCCGGCCGCGAAGCGCGCCCACACTGTTTCCGGAAAGTCCGTGCGGCAGAGATCGCCCAGCAGCGCGCTCCCGCCATGTAACTGATCAGCGGCCAGCACCCACTTGCTCTCCGTGGGCGCATCGCTCAGCCGCGCGAGCAGATCGTCGCGCCGCTCCTCGTGCGACATCTCCGTTCCGGCATCGTCGTCGCGACGCTCGACCACCGCGAGCAGCGTGCGCAACACATCGGCGCCGAACTTTCCACCGATGCGCTGCTCCAAGCGGTCCGCGACGCTTCCCTCGCGCACGTAGTCCTCGGCGACGTCGTAGAGGATCCCGGCAATGACGGTTTCATCGGGCTGGCCGTAGCGCGTGAGAATGACGGCGACGTTCGGTGCGCGCGTGAGGTAGGGAAGCCGGGTGCCTTTCCGCACCTGCTGATCGTGGTGCTTGGCAGCGAACGCGAAGGCGTGGTTGATGCGATCCGAATAGCCCGTCGTCATCGACACTCGAAGGAACAGCAGGAAGGAGCGAGTGGTGCCCTGCGGCAACGCTGGACGAATATATGCCCTGTGCACCGCCGCCGCGACACATCCCGCGGCGCTGCATGTACTCGCGCGTCCTCCCCGCGAGCGCCGCCGCGCGCGCACGCCCTCACGCCACGTGCCGGGCGAACCACTCGATCACACGCTCCAACCCGCGCTGGTCGTCGTCATCGAACGTCGCCGGCTCCGCCGAATCGATGTCCAGCACGCCGAGCAGCCGGTCCGTGCCGGAACGCACGGGCACCACGATCTCCGAGCGGGCGCGCGCGTCGCACACGATGTGCCCTGGGAAGGCGTTCACGTCGCGCACGATGAGCGCTCGGCGCTCGGCCGCGGCCACGCCGCACACCCCCGCGCCGAATGCGATCTCGATGCAGCCGAGCGTGCCCTGGTATGGCCCCACGCGCAGCAGCCGGTCCGGCTCCACCACGCGGTAAAAGCCCGTCCACAGAAATCCAAATGCGTGGTGGACGAGCGATGCGATGGTGGACATCGCGGCGATCTCATCCGATATCCCTTCGAGCACGTGCTCCACGGCGTCCGCCAGCTCAGCGTAGGCGTGCGGCTTGGGGACTCCCTGCAGATCCAGCGTCAGTTCGGCCATACGTGTTCCATGAGTGTTCAGCGACTGAGTGCGGTACCGGCGGCGCGCGTGGCTGCACGCCTTGGTGGCGGTGGCTCGAGTGGGAGCGCCGGCTCCTCCATCTCCCAGAGCACCAGCCCCCGCACACGCGCGCCGTGAGCGGCCACGCCCTCAGCGAGCGCGCGCAGCGTGGCCACCGACGTTGCTCCAACGCTCGTGCAGAGCACAACGTTCTCCACGCCGGCTACCGCCGCGGGAACGACACCCTGTACCGCCGGCATGTTCACGATAACCGCCTCATAGCGCCGCCCCAAGCGGGTGAGCTCGTGCCGGAACGCCTCCAGCGTGGCGTCGAGCGGCACCGCGCCCGCCGCCGCCCCGCTCGGCAGCACATCCACCGTGCAGTCACGCCCCACCTGCACCGTGTGCACCACGGCCGGCCACTCCAGGCGATTCACCAGCACGTCCGCAAGGCCGGGCGCCACGGGCACCTGCATCACCAGCGCGCCGGAACGCGCATCGCGGTCGGTGTCCACCAGCAGCGTGCCCCGCGGTTGGCGAGCCGCCGCGGCCGCAAGGTTGGCTGCCACGGCGGCGCACACCATCGGTCGATCCCCCACCACAGCCACCAGTGGCAGGTTGAAGGCTCCATCCGCGAGCTGGGTGTAGAGCAGCTGGTAGCTCTCCGATACGGGTCGGATAAGGGGAGGCAGCTCGCGGTCCGCCCGGCGGCGTGTGCGCTCGGGGATCACGCGCTGTGGCCGGATCGTGACCAGCACGCGCGCGCCCGCAATCACTTCCGCCTCGCGGACATCCGCAATGCACGGGTGGCGCAGCTCCAGCAGCAGCGCCACCGCAAAACCGGCGGCGAGCGCCAGTACGGCCGATGCGACAATGACCGCCGGCGTGGCTGTCGCGCGCCAGGCGTCGGGTGCGAGCGCGAACAGTGCGACCACGATCGCGAAAAAGGTCGCGCACGCCACGCCCCCCACGGCGTTCGGGCGACGATGCACGTTGGAAGCGCGCCGCCCGATCCACGCCGGCAGCCCTCTGCCCGCCGAGCTACGGCTCGCCACCGAACGGATCGAACGGCGGCGGTGTGAGCGCCGGCGTGGGCGTGGGCAGCTCCCGGCGCTCGAGCCACCGGGTGATCTCCCCCGCGATCGCGAGCCAATGCGCCTGTGTGGCATCGGCCCAGGCGGTGGTGCCATGCACGCGTGCCCGGGCGTTCGCGGTCGCGCGCAGCCGCGTGAGGTGCAGCTCGGCGATGGCCCGGACTTCGGGAGAGGCCTGCGTGTCCGCCGCCAGGGCAATCAGGCGATCGGCGAGCGCGCGCTGCGTCACACGCTGGAGCGCGGCCAGCGTGGGGCTGGATGGCGCCGGACGGTTCCATGTGGCCGCCGTGAGTGAATCGATCACATCGGTGAGCGTGAGGGCATGGGGCAGATGCGGCGCGAATTGCACGAGCCGTGCGGCGCGGTCGCGCTGGAGCAGATCATCCAGAATCATCTGCGCGAGCGATCTCGCGGCTCCCAGCTCGTCGAAGGCGGGACGCGTACGGCTGCCAAAGAGCTCCGGCGAGGCGGCGTACATGAAGGGACGCGGCGCCAGCAGGGTGAGCACGGTGTCCGGGATCGCCAGCTCGCGCGGCTGCAACGCCGCGAGGAAGAGCTGCAGCACCGCGCGTTGCTGTGCCCCGCCGATGGGCCGCGTGGCCTGCTGCCCGTCGCCGCTCACGGCATTGCTGTACTCCATGCCGCCAATGGTGCGCGCCGCCGAGCTCAGCGCGTAGCGGTGCATGAAGTAGACGGGCACGAACCGCTCCTGCAAGAGCGCCACCGGCTCGCCCGCTCGGATGTTGCGCAGCCCGAAGCGCTGCATCGCCACCCGCCGCACGGCCATCTGCGTGCGCAGAAAGCCCGCGGCGGTGGCCTGATCGTCCCACAGATTCACCCGCGGGTCCGAGGCGAAGTCGGGACGCGCGTCGGCATCCGAGAGAAAGAGGTAGCCCTTCTTCAACCCGTCGGCCAGGATCGCGCGCAGCGAATCCTGCTCCGTTCCGGGCGGGAAGATGCCATAGCCCCAGTGAATGGCCCAGATGTCGTACGCGCCGGTCCCCTGCGCGTAGGCATCGGAGACATCGATGTTGCCGTTGGCATCGAGCGTCGCGCGCGGCGGCGGGTAGTCCATCACCGAGCCGCGGCCGTAGGTGGACGCGATGAAGTTGTGCGCGAGTCCGAGCGTGTGCCCCACCTCGTGCGCGGCCTTCGATCTGGCGCGCGCCAGCACGAACGCCGTGTCGGCCGACGAGGACGCCGCGCCCATGAGCCCCGCGTACAGATTGTAGTCCGTGCGCTCGCGGTGTGAATCCAGCCGCGCCATCCCCTTGATGATCTCTCCGGTGCGCGGATCGCCCAGCGAGCCGCCGATGGACCAGCCGCGCTCGTTCCGGTTCTCCCACTGCACCACGTTGTAGCGCGCGTCCATGGGGTCCACGCCCTCCGGCAGGTCCTTCACCACGAATGCTCCCTTGAGCCCCGCGCGGTCGAACGCCTCGCTCCACCAGCTCACGCCCTGCTTGACCGCCGTGCGAATAGGCTCGGGGATGCCACGGTCGATGTAATAGACGATTGGATTCTTGATGGGGCTCGTGGGGTCGGCCGGATTCATCCGTTCCAGCCGGTGGCGCGCGATCCACCGCTGGTCGAGCGAGCCCTGGATGGGCTGCGCGTAATCCTTGAAGGTGATGCCGAAGAAGCCGACGCGCGGGTCGAAGGCGCGCGGATGGTACCCGCTGTCCGGCAGCTGCAGAAAGGACATATGCTGGCGGAGCGTGAAGGCGCGCGCATCGGGCAGGATGGTCGAGGCGATGCGGCCGGGCCGGCCGCCGGAGAGCGCGAAGGTGAGCGAGACGTCGATCTCGGTGTTCTCGGGAAACGCCTTCGTGTACGGCCGATAGATGCTCGAGCGATCGCGCGCGATCGCGTAGCTCCCCTGATTACTCCGCGCCATGGTGGCCGCCACGTTTGACCAGTCGTGATAGACGAAGTCGGTGGCGTCCACTAGAAAGCGCCCGTCCTCGCTCGCCAGAATCGGCATGGCCGCCACGGTGCTCGGCGGGAACGCCTCGGCCACCGTGCGCACGTGCGCCGGGTTGTTCGTGGCCGAGCTGCGGTAGTTCCAGTTCTCGAGCACGAGGAGCATACGATCGCCCGCGCGGGCGAAGTGCGCCACGTACTCCCCCTGTTCCGAGCCGCGATCGAGACCCAGGGGGTTGGAGCCGAATCCGGTGGCGAGCGAGAGGAAATAGAGCACGCGCATGGAGTCGCGCGGAATCTCGAGGTAGAGCTTGCCGGTGGTCGTGTCGATGTCGAGCGGGATGAAGCCCGCGCGCCGCAGCATGCCCGAGGTCTTGGCGGCGATGGTGGTGCGGGCGGTATCGGTGGCGGCCCGCGCGGTGGAGGTTGGTTGCGGGGTGACTGTGGCGGCTGATCCGCCGCGTGGCGCGGCGCACGAGGCGACGGCGATGCTGGAGAGCGCGAGGAGGGCGCGGGCAGTGCGGGGCATGGAGGGCGGGGCCGGAGATGAAGAAGAGAACGAGCGGCAGCGCGGACGATGGGCGAGGAACGAGTATCTCGCGCGCGGCCGGAGGGCGCAAGCATCCCGCGGGGTCTCACTCCAGTGCCCGGTCGCGCTGCGCTCCGATGCGCGAGGGGCGGGCGCTGACTGAGCGCCCGCCCCTCGCGTGTCACGGTGCCGCCTCAGCGGCTACTGCACCGTCACCGTGCCGTTCATCCCGATCATGTCGTGCGGCAGGCAGTAGTAGTAATACTTGCCCGGCGGAATCTTGCCGAACGACATCGTGTAGCTCTCGCCGGGCGCCATGAGGAACTTGCCCGACAGCGGCTGAATCGCATCCGGCATGTTGGCGGCGAGCTGCGCCTTGACCGCATCCGGCGCCTTCACGCTGTCGAACACGACGTTGTGCGGCGACCCCGAGACCACCACCCACGTGATCGCATCACCTGGATGGACGGTGATGTTCTGCGGATCGAAGCTCGCCTTCGATTCATTGTTCATGACCATCTTCACGGTATCGGTCTTCCCCGTGACGGGAGCGGCTGCCACCGCGCCGGCAGCACCTGCCGCGCTCGAGCCTGCCGCAGCGGGGGCCGCCATGGCCGTCGTGTCTGCCGCCTGATTCTTCTCTCCACCGGCGCATGCGCCGAGGACAAACGCGCTCGCGAGGAGCACTCGTCCGGTTACCCGCATTTCTTAGAGGCCTCCAGTGCCGTGCGAATTTCTTAAGTAGACATCCCCGCAATGCCGCGGAGCGTGGGGAATGTACGCATGATGACGTGGCCGCGAAAGGCGCGGCGCATGGCACGCGCGTTGGATCGTGCGCGCACCAGTTGCCAACACATGCGATTCACGTGCCGTGCGATCGCCGTTTCGCCGCGATGCGCTCCATCGCCGCTTCCGCTTCCAGACTCTCGTGATCCCGGAAGATCGTGGCGACCGCCAGCGTCTCGTCGCCACGGCGAAAGGTAAGCATACAGTCGCGCGCATCGATGCTGCCGTCGATGTCGATCCGATCCCAGCGCTCGGCGTGGCCCACGTAGGAGATAGCCACGTCGTAGTGCTGACTCCAGAAGAAGGGGATCGCGTCGAACGGCTTTGGCACACCAGCCATGTTGCGCGCCGCCGTCTGCCCCTGCCGCTCCGCCACCACCCAATGCTCCACGCGAATGCGCTCCCCCGTTGGCGCATAGGGCCAGCGGGCGATGTCGCCCGCGGCATAGATGCCCGGTATGCTCGTTTCCAGATACTCGTTCACCTGCACGCCGCGGTCGAGCGCCACGCCCGCGGCTTCGGCGAGCGCGATACGCGGCAGCACGCCGATACCAATCACGACGAGATCCGCCGCGATCGTCTCGCCGTTCGCGAGCGTCACGGCGTCATCATCGATGCGCGTGGCAGTTTGCTCCAGATGGAAGACGACCCCGCGCTCCTCGTGCAGTGACCGGATGAAGCGACCCATGTCGTCGCCGAGGATGCGGGC
The DNA here is from genome assembly GCA_036278935.1 of Gemmatimonadaceae bacterium. Taxonomy (GTDB): domain Bacteria; phylum Gemmatimonadota; class Gemmatimonadetes; order Gemmatimonadales; family Gemmatimonadaceae; genus DASSNR01. Next base: position 5,342 of record DASUKA010000162.1, on the reverse strand, counting down.
GAAGGGAATCTGATCCGGAGCGACGACGTGCACCTCGAGCGACCGTGCGCGCAGCGATGCCGCCACCTCGAGGCCGATGAAGCTCGCGCCGATCACCACCGCGCGCGTGGCGGAGCCGGCCGCCGCGATGATCGCGCGGCTGTCGGCGAGCGTACGCAGATAATGGACATGCGGCTTGTCGGCGCCGGGAATGGAGAGACGCACCGGCTCCGAGCCGGTGGCGAGCAGCAGGGTGTCGAAGCGATGCGCGCTGCCATCCTTCATCACGACGCGCTTTCCGGCAGTGTCGATGGATGCCACCCGCGCGCCGCGGGGATACGTGATGCCGTGCTCGTCGTAGAAGTCGGGCGGCCGGATGGGGATCCACTCTTCCGGCGCGTTTCCGGCCAGGTAGTCCTTGGAGAGATTCGGACGGTCGTACGGTGCAGGCTCGTCGGCGTCCAGCATGGTGATGGTTCCGCCATACCCCATGCGCCGCAGCATCTCGGCGGCTGCGCAGCCGGCCGCTCCCGCGCCCACGATGACCACAGCGCCACGGGCATTCGCGGCCGCGTGCGTGCCGCCGCTTCCCTGATCGAGCGGGGCATGCTCGGTCTTTTCGGTCACGCGCACCGTGTCGCCCTGCTGCTCCACCCGCCAGCAGGGGATCGGGTTGAGCGCCGGAGCGTGCAACGCCTCGCCCGTGCGCAGGCTGAAGCAGGCGTGGTGCCACGGACAGTGCACCGTCTCGCCGACCATCAGCCCCTCGGCGAGCGGGCCGCCGTAGTGTGTGCAAGTGCCGCCCACCGCGAACAACTCCGTGCCCTGCCGCGCCAGCACCACGGGCTCGCCGTCGGCATGCCCGAGTACCATGGCTCCGTCGGCGATATCCGAGAGTGGAATGCCCTGCCGGAAATCCGGCCCCGTGAGTTGCTGCTCTCCTCCGCCCATGATGCGCTCCTGATTGCGTGCGAGACGTCCGCCGGGATGATCGCCGGGAAAGACGTGCAGCGGAAGGGGGCGTGAGTTGTGAGTAAAGAGTTGTGGGTTATGAGCGAAACGGCCCCGAGCACGATGGCTCATCACCAAAACTCACACCTCATAACGCATAACTCACAACCCCATCCCCCATCTCTTCCATCCTCACTTACTTCTGTTCACTCAGCAGTTTCTGGGCCTTCTGCAGGTGCGCCTGGAAGGCGGGGGCGACGCCCTCCACGAACTTCTTCAGTTCGGGATTCTGAATGGCGGGCAGGAGAGTGGTGGTCACCGCCTTGATCACGGCCTGGTGGAAGTCGACCTCGTGCTGCAGATAGGCGCGATCGAAGGCGGGGCCCGACTTGGAGCGCAGATTCGCCATCACCTTCGCCTGCATCGCGGCGCTGTTGTCGTTGGCCGGCGGGGTGGGCGTGATACCGAGCTTCTTGGCCAGATCGCGTCCCTTCTGGCGCACGGCACGGTGCGCGGTGGCAAACATATGCCCCATATCGCGCACCTCCTTGGTCGACCCCTTCTTGGCGGCCAGGTCGCCCGTCTCGATATCGGCCGTGTTGGCTGCGTCGAAGATTGCGACGATCGTCGCGTCGTCCAGCGCGGGAGCATTCGAATGCGAGAGGATGGCCGGAACGGGGTGCGGCGCCACAGGCTGGATCGGCGTGCTCGCCCCCGGGCTCACGGAAGTGGCGGTGAACAGCGAAGCAGCAGCCAGCGGAAGAAGAATCCGGATCATGGGTACCTCCCTCAATCGTCGTGAGATGGCGCACCGGAATTGGTGTGTGACGCGGTAGTATATCCGCGAACACCAGAAAGTCAATGGTTTATTAGTTATATTGTCCTTTGCCGATCCACATGCTAAGTTCAGGCGACCCCAGGAGAGCGAGCGATGCCAGTAACACGTTGGAGCGAAAAGTTTTACGAAAGTACGCGTGGGCGGATCATTCACCTCCTGCGTCGCTCCGGCGCGACCGTGGATCAACTCGCCAGGGCACTCGGCCTCACCAACAACGCCGTGCGTGTCCACCTGGCCACGCTGGAACGGGATGGCATCATCGAGCAGCGCACTGCCGAGCCCACCGGCGCCGTCGGCAAGCCCGCATACCGCTATCGCATCGCGCCAGACGTCGAGCCGCTCTTCTCCCACGCCTATGCGCCAGTGCTCGATCAGCTCCTCGACGTCCTGACCGAGCACATGTCCCCCGACCAGGTGGACTCGGTCATGCAGGCCGTCGGACAGCGACTGGCCGCCGCACGCGCCATCCCGGCCGGCGATACCCGCGCGCGCGCCGAGGGCGCCACTCGGGTGCTCGGAGAGCTCGGCGGCATCGCGCAACTCGAGGAGCACGACGGCACCCTCACCATTCGCGGTGCGAGCTGCCCGGTGAGCTCCACCGTGCGCAACCATCCGGAGGTCTGCCGGGCGGTCGAAGCGCTCGTCGCCGAGCTCGTCGGCGCGCCGGTGCAGCAACACTGCGAGCACAGTGATCGCCCGCGGTGCTGCTTCGAGATTCACAACACGGCGCGATCCACGGACCGGTAGCGTCTACCCGCCTCGAGAGCCGCACGTGATCGCCATTCCCGCCGTCGACCTGCGTGACCACGCGTGCGTGCAGCTCGCGGGCGGCTCATACGATCACGAGCGGTTGCACTTCGCGGATCCTCTTGGCGTCGCCCGCGGCTGGGCACAGCTCGGCTTTCGCCGGCTGCATCTGGTGGACCTGGACGCCGCGACTGGACACGGCAGCAACGCCGAGCTCGTGCGTGAGATCCTCACGTACGGCGAAGCGGACGTGCAGGCCGGGGGCGGCGTTCGGAGCGGCGACGACATCGAGTGGCTGTTGAGCGAGGGCGCGGAGCAGGTGATGGTGGGCACGCGCGCGCTCGAGGAGCCCCTCTGGCTGGAGGAGATGGCCTCCCTCTTTCCCTCGCAGCTCATCGTCGCCTGCGATGTGCGCGACCGGCGCGTCGTTACCCGCGGGTGGAACCGCACGCTCCCCCGCTTCGCGCTCGATGTGATCGAGGAGTTGAACGCGCTCCCGCTCGCCGGCGTCCTCGTGACCGCCGTGCATCGTGATGGCCAGCTCTCCGGCACCGATCTTCCGCTCATGGAGGACGCAGCCGAATCGTCAGAGCATCCGGTGCTCGCGTCGGGAGGGGTGTCCACCATGAATGATCTGCGCGCGCTCGAGGAGCGCGGCGTCTCCGGTGTGATCATCGGGATGGCGCTCTACACCGGTGCCCTCGACGTCGCGGCGGTGGCCGAGGAGTTCGCGGAGTAATCGACGCGCAGGCATCGCAGGGGGTGCCGGTGCTGGCATCCCTCTCGCTCGTGCTGTTTCTTTCGTCACCATGCCTCCCGCCCTCTCCCCCACCACCGCCGACGCGCTTGCGCGCCGGCTGGATGCCGCGCGTCTGGAGCGTTCGCACGTGCTGGCGCCGTACACGACGTTCAGGATCGGCGGTCCGGCGGATCTCTTCTACGAGGCGACGTCGGCCGATGATCTGGCGCGCGCCGTCTGCGCCGCGCGGGCGCTGGACATCCCACACTTCGTGCTTGGGCTTGGCGCCAACATCCTGATCGGCGACAAGGGCTTTCGAGGGCTCGTCGTCCGCAACGTCGCCCGGCACTGGCACTTCTCCGATGACGGGCGGCTCCACGCCGAGAGCGGCTCGGTGGTGGGAGAGCTGATTCCCGAAGCCGTGCGCCGCGGCTGGTCGGGGCTCGAGCACTACGTGGGGATCCCGAGCACCGTGGGGGGCGCCGTCTGGCAGAACCTGCACTTTCTCTCCCCCGCGCCCGAGCGCGATCGCACGATGTTCATTGCCGACGTCGTCCAGTCGTGCGAGCTCCTCACCGAGGAGGGTGCGCGGCGGACGGTGGGTCCGGACTACATGCAGTTCGGCTACGACACGAGCATCCTGCACACGCGTGGCGACATCGCTCTGGCCGTCACCTTCCGGCTGGCGGCGGGCGACGAGGCAGTCATGCAGCGGATCCTCCAGGAGAACCTGAGCTGGCGCGGCGCTCGGCATCCCTGGTTGCAGTTCCACCCCAGCGCGGGCTCCATCTTCAAGAAGATCGAAGGGGTGGGCGCCGGCCGGCTGGTGGATCAGTGCGGGCTCAAGGGATTCCGCGTGGGCGACGCGCAGATCTCCCACATCCACGCGAACATCATGGTGAACCTGGGGCATGCCACCGCGCGCGACGTGCGCGAGCTGATCGCCGTCGCGCAGCGAACGGTGGAGGAGCGTTGCGGCCAGCACCTGGAGCCGGAGATCAACTTCGTGGGCGAGTTCTGAAGCGGGCTCGGGGAGCCGGCGCCGTGCACCTCATCGCGGTGGGGACCGCTGGCGTCCTTTCGGGGCGCGGCCGTACGTGAACAGGAAGAAGCGGCTGGTAGGAGGGGGACGGCTTCGCGAGGGTGGTGGAGTGCTAGTGCTGCGGGAGCGCGCTCGTCCGCGGCGCGTGGGCTTATGGTGTGTTGAGCGGCCCTCTGGGCTCGAAGAGAGCTACGCGCATCATATGCTGCAAGGCCTTGCAGCGAACGCGCGGACCGTCTGGCGGACACGGGCACCCAAGTGCCTGCGACTCATACGGTTCCATCGTGCGGGCGAGTGGGTGATGGAAGAGTAGGTTGCAAGCGCACGCTGCACTTTGCGCGCGCTCGCAGTATATGATGACTAGATAAGATGTAGTTAGCTGGACAAAGAATGATCTAACATGTGCATGGTTCTTTACGTTGCAGCCGATGCGCCACTTCCGGAGATTCCCGCGCTCGAACCACCGGGCGCCTTCAGCGCGCAATTGCTCGCTGCGCCGGACGAGCCGGTCCGAGTCCAGTTCACGAAGCCGTTCGTCTACTTCCTCGGCGCCCACGAGGGGTGCAGCTGTGGTTTCCGCTACGGCGTCGGTGACGAGGATGCAGATGCGGCTGGCCGGGAGTCGGTGCGCCGACTCGGCGAGTATCTCATCGCAGCCGTGGACCGCCTAGGATCAGTCGAGCTCTATTCGTGCTGGGCTGATGAGGAAGGGGAGTCCGCCGAGACACGCGAGTTCCTTACGACAACGACGTTCACGCACGAGGCCGAGGCGTTCGAGTTGCCGCAACGGTGGTTCGCGACCATCATCGCGGCTGCCAGCTAACGAGTCGCTGAACCCGACGAGCGGGCTAGGGATTGCGGGCGCTTCGCGCCCGCATCTTGTTGTACCGCTCGCGGGTTAGCTCGGCGTTAGCCAGCCACACACTTCACCGAGGATTCACGCATGCGCCGCGTGCGATATCGCGTGGCGGCGAGCCTCGATGGCTATCTCGCCGGCCCGGACGGCGAGATCGACTGGATCGTCCCAGATCGGACCATCGACTTCG
>DASUKA010000161.1:0-7724 GCA_036278935.1 Gemmatimonadaceae bacterium | reverse complement strand
TGAATCCGGCACAACGCCCGCTGCCGTGCATCCTCATGCTATAAGGATGTCAGGCCGGCGCCCTATTCACGCGGGTGCAGCACCTGATAGTGCAAACGCACGAACGATTCCCCCCAGGCCGTGGCGGAGAGGAGTCGCAGCGGCGGCCGGGTGATCGTCCGGGGCAGCAGCGGCGCGCCGGCGCCGAGCGTCACGGACGCGACCGTGACGAGCATCTCGTCCAGCAGGCCGTGGTCGTAGAACTGGCCCACGAGGTCGCCGCCGCCGACGAGCCAGATATTCTTCCCCGCGGCTGCGCGCACCATCTCCGCGTGCACGGGCCGCACGTCGCCGCGCACGAAGTGGATCGTCGCGCCCTGCACTCCGGGAAGGTCGTGCGAGGAGAAGACCCAGGACGGCTGGCTGTACGGCCACGCCCGTGGTGCGGATGGATCCGCGTGCACGTGGTTGGCGAGGATCCATTCGTACGTCGTGGAGCCCATGGCGACCGCGCCGACGTCGCGAATGAACCCCTCATAGTCGCCGCCCTCCGGATCGCCGAGCTGGTTGAGCCACTCCACCGAGTTGGATGCGTCGGCGATGAAGCCGTCCAGGCTCGCGGCGGTGTAGTAGAGGGTCCTGGTCATCGGCGCCTCGATCAGGGGGCCTACGAGTGCGTGGGGTCGCGAGCCCGATAATTAATGGTGCATGGACGGCCGGCGCAATCTGGCCGGGGCCGATCGCGTGCAGCTTCGGAGAGGGGCGCGGCGACGACTCGAGGTCGCCGATGCGCAAGTGTGTAGCAATCGTACGCGTCGGTTGGGGAGGGTGGTGATGCTGTTCATGGCAGCCGGGCATCGGAGCGCTGGCGCACGGCGATGCACTGGAACACGAAAAACATCTTGGCGCCCGTTGATTGCGGCGGCGGATGAAATCTGATGGACATGCCCACTTGCTGCGTTGGGTGTCCGCTAGGCGTCGTCCGCTCTCAGCTCGCGCACGAGAGCATAGCTCCGGCTGAAATTCTCGGCGAGTGGCGATCCGTCTGATTCCTTGTGGAGCCGGGTCTGCGGGAACGGAGTAGCCACCTGGCGACAGTTCATGATGACGTAGGGTGTCCGCACGGAGCCGTTCCAGAGCTCTTCGTGACGAATACAGGGCAGTACATCCTTCAGTAGCTTCCTGGTGGTGGAATCGTCGTCGGAAGGGTCGAGCTGTATGGTCACTAAATCGGCTTCGTACTCGATGTGGCTACCGGCCCCGTTCGGCGCGAAGTAGATGCGCCGCGGTCCGAATCGGCTGATGGCCTGGGCGGCACGGACCCATCGTACCCCGCTTCGAAAAGTGACTCGCTCATCCGGGGCTTTTCCGGATGCTGCCTCCAGGTACTTCGGATAGTTGCGCGAGAAAACGGCGATATCGGTGAACTTCAGGAACGAGTTGGTGGAAGCCATTGGGGCACCGGATTAATGTGGTCCTGCGATAGTTTCGCGTCGGCCGACGTTCGTTGCTGTCTGCCGTCATTCTGTTCGGCCTCGAGCGGCGCTTACGCGGGCCTTGGGATCAACGCCGCCTACCCACTCTGCTCGTCAGACGGTGCCGCCTGTTCCTCGGCTGGTGGAAATACGTCGAGGCCGATGCTCTTCCAGAGCTCGATCGCCCGGGGAGAGAGCACGCCGTGTCGGACTTCCGCATCGATGCGGCGCAGGTATGCCAACAGGCCGCTCAATGCGTGCGCCCGTGCTTCAGCGCTGAGGCCGCCGGACGTGTGCTCGCCCTGTGTCGTCGTGAGCCATGAGACCATTTCGCCAATAGCGGAGTCCACGTCGCTCCGGAAATGCTCGTAGATCTCCTCGACTCCCCAATACTGCATCTGGCGCCGGAAGTCCACGTGATCGGCAGCGACGCTGTCAATTCCGTCGAGCCGTTCGGCCTCCGCCTCGATCCAGCGCTCTATACACCGATAGGCGCCGTCGAAATACCCTCCACGCCGCAGAAGGACGTGAAATGTGTTGGTCTCGGACGAGTATCTGACATGGTAGTCGTATGCCAGAATGGAATCGTGCGGTTCATCCGTTACGGATACCGCGCGGCCGCGCGCAACTTTCCCAAACCTTGTCTCCAGTTCACTCATGGCAATATGACCGTTCGAGTGGTATCCAGCGAATGCTTCAGCGAAGCTGTCGAGTCGCTGGGGTGCTGCTCGGACCGGACTACGCCGACACGTCACTTTGGAAGCTGGGTGCTGCTGTCATCTGTACGGCTTGCTCTTTCACCGTTGTCACCACACACTCATGGGCGGATATCCTGGCACGAACATACCGATGCCCAGTTAACAGAGCCAGACTGCGGCGCCCGAACGTGAAGCCGACACACAGCACGGGAACTCTCCTCGTTCAACGCTGGAACCCTGCTGAGGTCATGATGAGCATATTGCGGATGCTACCGTGCCTCGATTCCGAGCAGATGGCCGCATTACGACGGCGGGAGTTGAGCATCCCCAGAGATGTCGCCGCCGCACTCGGTCGGTCCGCCGTAGAAGCCGCGCGCGACGGGGGGTATGTCACGAGGGCGGGGCAGAGGATCGATTGACAGGACGTCGTGCGAGCGGCGTGCGCGGCCAGGAAGACCATTCACCCGGATGCCATCCTGCCTGATAACGAGCGAATGGTCTTCGCTGAAACACGGGTCCAGGTCACCAACCAGACCACACTCGGCGCATCACGATGCCTCGTCGAGCGTGGCCTGCGGCCGCTGGCATTGAACTTTGCCAACGGTATCCATCCCGGTGGGGGCTTCCTCTCCGGGGCCAGAGCACAGGAGGAAGCGCTCTGTCGTTCCAGCGCCCTTTACCAGACGTTGGTCGGTGATCCGATGTATGAGGAGCACCGACAACGCCAGCTGCCGGACTCTACTACTTGGGCGATCTATTCGCCTGACGTTCCCGTCTTTCGACTGGATGACGGAACGGAGCTTCAGGATCCCTGGCTACTGAGCTTCCTCACGTGCGCCGCGCCGTATGTGCCGGCTATAGGCCAGCCGCAGGCTGGCGACCTCTTGCAGCAACGCATTCATCGTGTGCTCGCCATCGCGCGGTCGTACGGACATGCCGCTCTGGTTCTGGGTGCGTGGGGATGTGGCGCTTTCGCGAATGACGCGCGCCGCACCGCGTGGGATTTCCGGCACGCTCTCGAAGGCGACTATAGCGGAGCATTCTCCGATGTCGTCTTTGCCATCACGGATTGGTCGGTGGACAGGAGATTTCTTGGGCCTTTCCGCGATGCGTTTGCCGCGGAGCCCGAATAGACGAGCTGCTCCTGTCCCTCAATAATTCGATGGCCGCAGTCCAGCCGGCCGTTGCGATGCATCACTTCTGCTCGCTGACAGTAGGACGGTGAAGTCAGAAACCTGAAGCTCATGAATGGTGCATGGGCGACCGGCGCAATCTGATGAGAGTGCCCCCCTTGCGTTTCTATGGAGCCGGCCGTATTGTCCCCATAGAAACACACAGGGAACGACCGATCATGCCCGACGCGTCCATCGAGATCCTGCGCGGTACGCTCGATCTGCTCATCCTCAAAGCGCTCTCCTGGGGCCCGACGCACGGCTACGGCGTGGCACGCTGGATCGAGCAGGCCACTGACGATGCCCTCCGTGTGGAAGAGGGCTCATTGTATCCCGCCCTCCATCGTCTCGAGGCGCGGGGGCTCGTCTCGACGGATTGGGGTCTGTCGGAGAACAATCGTCGCGCGCGCTTCTACACGCTCACCAGGGCGGGGCGCGCGCGGCTCAAGGTGGAGACGGCGAGCTGGCGGCGCTTCGCGGCCGCCGTCTTCGCTGCACTCGAGGCGCCGGCCCACCCCGCGTGACGATGCATGATCGCGAGCAGCGAGCGAACCGGCTGCGGCCGCCGGACACCCCTCGCACCCTTCCGCCCGCCTGGCGCCGCTGGCGCCCCTTCTTCCGGCGCTCCGCCCAGCTGGAGCTGGATGATGAGCTGCGCTATCACCTCGAAATGCGGACTGCCGACTACGTGGCGCGCGGCCTGTCACCGGACGAGGCGCGCCGGCGGGCGCTGGAGCGGCTCGGCGAGCTGAAGCGCGTCCGCGATGCCTGCCTGCATATCGACCGATCGAGGGAGCGACACATGCGCCTGATCGAGACCATCGCCACTGTGCGCAACGACGTCGTCTTCGCGCTGCGCACATTCCGCCGGCAGACGCTCACCGCCGTGATCGCCGTGCTGTGTCTCGCGCTCGGGATCGGGGCGACGACCACGATGTTCTCCGTGGGGAATGCGCTGCTGCTCCGCGCACTCCCCTTTCCGAACGGCGATCGTCTCGTCTCGCTCGATCGTTTCTCGGGGCGGGAGCAGTACAGCGGAGTCGCCGTCACCTCGATCCCGGACTTCCTCGAGTGGCGCGCGCGGAGTCGCGCGTTCGATGCAATGGGCATCTTCAGGCCCGGGAGCATGACGCTCGGCGGCGCGGAGCCGGTGCGCCTGCGGGCGGCGCGCGTGTCATCCGGGGTGTTCCGCGCGCTCGGACTCCGCCCCGTCGCGGGGCGGTTGTTCGCCGCTGAAGATGATCGGCCCGGCGGGCCCGCCCTGGTGCTCGTCTCGCGCGGACTGGCCGAGCAGCAGCTGGGCGGAGCATCGCGCGCGGTCGGACAGGTGCTCCAGCTGGACGGCGCGCCATACGAGGTGATCGGCGTGCTCCCGGGTGATGCGCGCTTCCCGGTAGGAGTGGATGTGTGGCGTCCGCTCGTGCTCGACCCGGGCGCCGGGTGGGGCGACCGAGGGTACGAGGTAGTCGCCGCGCTCCTGCCGGGCGTCACGCTCGCGCAGGCGCGGGACGATGCGGCGCGCGTGGCGGCGGAGATGCGGCGCGTCCAGCCGCGCGACGATGCCGATGAGCACATCGCCGTCTCGCCGCTGCGCGAGCGATACGTCGGGGCGGCGCGGCCGGCGTTCCTCCTGCTCGGCGCCGCGGCGGTGCTCGTCTTCCTCATCGCGTGCGCGAACGTCGCCACGCTGCAGCTGGCCCGCACCGCCGCGCGCCACTCCGAGATCGCCGTCCGCACGGCGCTGGGCGCATCGCGTCGCCGGATCGTGCGGCAGCTGCTTACCGAGAGCATGCTCTTCGCCATCGCGGGCGGGGGGCTCGGCATCCTTCTCGCGCGCTGGGGATCAGGCATCGTGGGTGGAGCGATCGCCAGCAACGCGGCGCCATGGATGCGCTTCGGCGTGGATGGCCGCGTGCTCGCATTCACCCTGGTAGCGAGCGTGGTGGCGGGCGCGCTCTTCGGCGTCGTTCCAGCGATGCGCCTGGCCGGTGCGGATCCCGGCGACACGCTGCGCTCAACGACGCGCGGCACGGCGCGCATGCTCCGGGGGCGGCTGCATCGCGTGCTGGTGGTCGTCGAGCTGGCGCTGTCGCTCGTGCTGCTCGTGGGCGCGGCGTTCGCGGTGCAGAGCTTCCTTCGCCTGCAGCACATCGACCCGGGTTTCGACGCGCGCGGTGTGATGACGTTCCAGTTCGCGCTGCAGGGGCCGCGCTACGACAGCGCCAGCGCGCGTGCGCTCGCGGTCGAGCGCATGGACGAGGCGATCGCACGGCTTCCCGGCGTGGTTGCTGCCGGGGCAACCACGCGCATTCCGGTTGGCAACTGCTGCTCGCGGTTCTCTCTCAACATCGAGGGGCGCGACTTCCCGCCGGGCGAGGTGCCGGTCATCCCGGGCAACATGGTCACGCCAGGGTTTCTGCACGCCATGGGCATCCCGATCCTCCATGGGCGCGGCTTCACCGATCGGGACCGCGCCGGTGCTCGGCAGGTCGCGATCGTGAGCGAGACCTTCGCCACGACCTACTTTCCCGGCGGCGACGCACTTGGCAAGCGCATCAACATGGATGGGGCGCTGGCCACCATCGTCGGCGTTGCGGCCGACATCAAGCAGGAGCGACTCATCGACGGCCCGCAGGCCGAGTTCTACCGCCCGTACGCGCAGCACCCCTGGGACAACATGACGTTCGCGGTGAAGGCGCCGAGCGTGGACGGTACGGCGCTGGTCCGGGAGCTACGAGCCGTGGTCCACGAGGTGGACCCCTCGCTCGCGATCTACTCGGTGCACTCCATGGATCACATCCTCGCCCGGGCGACGGCATCGCAGCGGCTCTATGGACTGCTGCTCAGCGTGTTCGCGTGCGTGGCGCTCGCCCTCGCGATCGCCGGCGTGTACGGCGTCGTCGCCTTCTACGTTTCGCGCCGTACGCCGGAGATCGGGATGCGCGTGGCGTTGGGCGCCGAGCCGGAGGCAATCGTGCGCATGGTGGTGTGGCAGGGGACGGTGCTCGCCGCGGCCGGGATGGTGCTCGGCCTTGGCGGGGCCGTGCTGGCGGCGCGCGCTCTCTCGCACGTGCTCTATGGCGTCAGCGCCGGCGAGCCACTGCTGTACGCGGGGAGCGCGGTGATGCTGATGCTCACCGCCATCCTGGCGACGTGGGTGCCGGCGCGCAGGGCGAGCCGGGTGGATCCGATGGTGGCGCTGAGAGCGGAGTAGCCTGCACCGCACGAGGCGGGACTCGAGGAAACTGGCGAAGAGATCTCGTCACGCCAACTCGGTGCTGGGCGCCTCGGAACGATCAGTCCTCGCGAGACCAGGGTGTGTGGTTGACCCCTCACCCCCGTGGAGATCGGTGTACACAGCGCGAGCGATCTGGCCTTCGCGCTCGCGAAGACGATCATCGGTCGCGGAAAACCCGGGGTGGTGCGTTGTATCGCTGGACCTGGTGCACAAGAACAGCTCACCAGCCGCGTCGGTAAAGCCCAGCCTGACTGCTTTCTCTTCACTGACCAGGTCCATTGCCGTTACCACGTGCACCGTGAAACCTGCACTCCGGAGCCTGTCAACGTAGTCTGGCCCGTACCGACGCACATGGTCGTGTTGTCCAAAAAGCCTCAGTCGCTCTGCTGGGTCGGTGACCGAAGGGTCCTCGAAGGTTTCATCCACGGTGATAGGAACGAGCAATATGGCGCATCCCGTGTCGGAAAGAACCCTGTGCATTTCTCGCATGGCCTTTCTGTCATCAGGCACATGCTCCAGCACATGGTTGCAGAATATGATGTCGAATGACTGATCCGGATATCGAATATCCGTAATATCCATCTGCACCATCGCTCGTGGATTGGACAGATCAGCGGTCAGGTAATTCGTGCCGAGGAGCTTCTTGAGCCGTGGTTCAAGGCAGGCTTCTGGTGCGATGTGCAGCATCCTCGCGGATGGATCACTCAGCATCCGGGATTCGTTGTGCAGGTAATACCACAAAAGGCGATGCCGCTCGAGCGCTCCGCATTGCGCGCACTGTGCATCAGGCCGCGGGACGACCCCGAATGCGCGAAATTGTCGTGATACCGTACCGCACACGGGGCAGAGTCTCCATTGCCCGTGGTAGCGAAGGGCCATCACAGCGTTCCGCATTCGACGGAGCGGAGCCCTGACAGGTTGGGGAAGCACCGACGCCAGTGTGCTCATGGTTGGATTCCTCATGAACAGCGGATGTGTCCCGATGTGAGTTGAAATCGGGCAGTGATGCAATCATGCGTGCTCAGGCGGCAGCTTCTGTGGTGGGGTACATCTTCGCTGTGAACGCGGCAACCAGCAAGGGCACGTGCGTACAGCCCATCACTCCCTTCAGTTCAGGTCCCGAGACAGTATCAACTTCAGCACCAGGGGATCGGTCGCGGAG
>DASUKA010000160.1:0-17883 GCA_036278935.1 Gemmatimonadaceae bacterium | reverse complement strand
CGGCGGCTACTGGGCGGGTTACTACTACAACGGCTACATCTACGGCTCGGAGATCGCCCGGGGGCTGGACGTCTTCCAGCTGACGCCGACGAAGGACCTGACGCAGAACGAGATCGACGCGGCCAAGCTGGTCCATATGACGGAGTACAACCCGCAGGAGCAGCCACACCTGGTGTGGCCGGCGGCCTTCGTGGTCGCACGGGCGTATCTGGATCAGCTGGTGCGGGACCAGGGGTTGCCGGCCGCGCGGACGACGGCGATCGGGAAGGCACTGGACAGCGCGGAGCAGGCCAAGGGCGCCGCGCAGGCGAAGTTGCTCGAGACGCTGGCCACGCAGCTGGACAATGATGCGAAGAGTGCCAGCGATACCACCCGCGTGCAGGCGCTCGCGACCGTGGTGCGCGGCTTGGAGCACGGCGCGGCAAGCTGACCGCATGCGGACCGGTGCGCGGCGCGGCGAGCCGACCGCGCCGCGCACCGTCCGCTCTGCTCAGAACAACCCGACCATCCCCTTCACCGATGCGATGAGCTTGGCGGGGTCGTAGCCCACGCCCTGCTTGAACACCATCTCCACGTGGCGAATGTCGGCGATGTGCGCCGCCGGATTGCCATCGATCACCACCAGGTCCGCCTGCTTGCCCGTGGCGATCGAGCCGATCTCGTTGGCCCTGCCGAGGTACGTGGCGCCGTTCAGCGTGCAGATCTTGATCGCTTCGAGCGGAGTGAAGCCGCTTCCCACGAGGAGCTCCACCTGACGCTGGTCGGCGTAGCCGGGAATCACGCCGCCCGCGCCGGTGGGATCCGTGCCCGCCAGCAGCAGCCCGCCCGCGCGCACGAAGTACACCTCCATGGCGCGTTCCCTGGGGAAGAGCGTGGCGAACACCGAGTGTGGATTGCTCTGCACCCGCGCATAGAACTGCTCGTACCGCTTCTTCAGGATGGGATCGAGCACATCCAGCCCCGGCGGCATGGGACGGCCCGGCGTGAACGTCTCGAAGACGGTGAGCGTGGAGGTGACCGCCACGTGGTGCGAGATGAGATCGGCCACCAGCGCCTGGAACTCGCCACTGCTCGTGTCCAGCTTTGCCAGCGCGGCCATTCCGGTATTCTGCCCCGGACAGACATCCGGCTTCTTGTTCGGCACGAAGTCAGTGGCGACAAAGAAGCCGTGCTCCAGGTTGTCGATCCCCGCCGCTGCCGCCTCATGATAGGTGACCGAGCAGAGATGCCCCGTGATCTTGAGCCCTCGCTTGTGCGCCTCCTGCACGGCCGCGCGCAGCTCCGCGCGCGTGATGTTCATATACGCCTTGAAGGAGGTGGCGCCTGCGTCCGCCCAGAAGTCCACCATGCGGCGCGCGTCGTCCGCGTTCTTCAGCTCGTACATCTGCCAGATGCCGAGCCCCGGGCCCTGCAGATAGGGCGCGGTAGCGTCGATCCATGGGCCGGGCCGCTCACCGCGCTTGATGGCGTTCGCGATATTGATCTCCCCGTAGCCGCTCACGTTCCCGCCGGTGCGCATGGAGGTGACGCCGCCGGCGAGATAGAGCCGCGTGAAGCTCTCCGCGAGATTCCCGTAGACGCTGGGACCGGTGGGATAGAAGAGATGCTCGTGCATCATCACGAGCCCAGGGATCACCGACTTGCCGGTGAGGTCCATCACCTGCGCGCCGGCCGGCACGGACGTCGATGCGGCATCGCCGAGCGCGGCGATGCGTCCGTCGCGGATGATGAGCGTCTGGTTCTCGCGTGCCGGGGCGCCGGTGCCATCGATCACGCGGACGTGCGTGAGCGCGACGACCGGCGTATCGACCGCCACGTACTGCAGCACGCTGCGGGAGAGCGTGGGGCGCTGGGCGATGGCGGGGGTGGGGACGAGCGCTGCGGCGAGAACGAGAAGAGGAAGGATAGTGAGGAGCGATGCGGCGAGGGCCGCCGCGCGGGCCGCACGGACAGAACGGGTGGCGCGGTACGAGGCGGCGTGCGCGGCGGGAGGCGTTGTGGGCGCAGCTGGGGACATTACTGGCGCTCCGGTTCGTGGGGGACGGAGTGGCATCGAAAGCCGCGGGAGCGGGGATGGCTTGGCGGGAACGTTACTGCGACGGGCGGGCGGAGGGCAATGCGAGGGAAGACGCACCGCACACTCTGTTGTGCGGCAGACGGACCGCCGCATATCTTCCGGCGGCATGGGTAGCCGTGTCTATCGCCCGAGTGAGCGCCCGGATGCGCGGGCGGCCATGGCCGAGGCCGAATGGGCAATGGCTGCGAGCTGCAAGCCTCGACCGTTGATGCTTGGCCGGCGTTGAGGAGGAGGTGCTCGCATGAACGTCAGCAGCGATCGAACGGAGGACGGCACCGCAATCCGCGCACTCGTTGAGCGTTGGGCGCGAGCGGTGCGCGCGAAGGATCTCGACGGGATCCTTGCGAACCACGCTGCGGACATACTGATGTTCGATGTCCCACCTCCCTTGGCTTCGAAGGGCATCGAAGCGTATCGCAAGACGTGGGATACGTTCTTTGCCTGGTCCGATGATCCGGTGGTCTTCGACATCCAGGACATGGATGTCACGGCGGGCCGCGATGTGGCATTTGTTACCGCCCTGATGCGGTGTGCGGGCACAGAGAAGAACGGAGAGCACATCGGGCTCGAGTTTCGCGTGACGATCGGTCTGCGGAAAACACACGGACAATGGACCGTCGTGCACGAACATCACTCGATTCCCGCCGACTGAATCACGAGCCACCGCCGCGGCCCGTTCAGCTGATGGACGCGCCGCCCATGCCGAATTCCGGACCCACGCATTAGCGACACCGACCACCACACAGAGCACCGTATGATCCGCATCGTCGAGGATCTCTACCGGCGCGCGCCATGGGCGACGCGTCGTGCGTCCATTCCGGTCCTCGCGCTCATCTCAATGATCGCTGTCGCCGCGCTGCCGTCGGGTGCCCGCATCTCCGTGCCGTCGCGCAAGACCCCCGTCGCCGAAACATTCGATGTGGGGATGCTGCGCGTGGAACGATTCGGCACGCGGGGGCAACAGCCGGTGATCTTCCTTCCGGCGCTCTTCTGCGGGTCATGGCAATGGAACCGTGAGATCGATTCGCTCGCGAGTCGCTACAGCGTGTACGCGGTCACGCTGCCCGGGTTCGATGGTCGTCCATTCGCTGCCGCCGGCACTCCCACGCCGCCCGACCTCATGCAGCATGCGGCAGACGATCTGTCGCGGCTCATTCACGACCGCCATCTCGTGCAGCCGATCGTCGTCGGCCACAGCCTCGGCGGTACGCTCGCTGTGCTCTTCGGTGCCACCCACGCGAACGATGCCGGGGAAATCATTGCGGTCGAGGGCGGCTATCCGATCGCCCCCACGGCCGCGGAACGCGCCACGCGCGTGCAGGCGAGCGCCGCCCCCTTCGACAGCGCGACGCCGGCCACGCTCGAGAGCGTGCTGCGATCGCGGATGCTCCGCTACGTGATCACCAGCCCGGCCGATATCGACTCGGTGGCGAAGTATGCATCACGCAGCGACCCGAGCGCGATTGCCGCGTGGTTGCGCGCGGCACTCTCGCTCGATCTCACCGGCCGGCTGTCCGCGATCCGGGCGCCGCTGCTCGAGATCGTGCCGTTCGACTCGGTGATCGATCCGTATCAGGGGTTCGCGACCCACGCCGCCAAAGCGCAGGCGTACACGACGTGGCTGTCGCACGCACCGCATGGGTCGCTGAAGATGATCGACCCATCGCGCCACTTCGTGATGTTCGATCGGCCTGCCGCTTTCGACAGCATACTCTTCGCGACAGTTCGGCAACGGACGCGCCAGCTCGCGCACGGTCGCTAGTCCCCGCGCAACGCCGCATTCGGATCCACCCGCGTCGCGCGGCGCGCCGGCAGCACGCAGGCGAGCACGGCGGCGAGCAGCACCACGACGACGGCCGCGCTGAGTGTCACCGGGTCGTGTGTGCCGACCCCGTAGAGCAGGCTCTGCAGCAGGCGCCCGCCGGCCAGCGCCGCGGCCAATCCCACAACCGCTCCGGCCGCCACGGGCGCGAGCGCCTGCCTGGCAATCAGCCCCCGGATCGCGCGTGCCGGCGCGCCCAGCGCCAGCCGGATGGCCAGCTCCTTCCTCCGCTGCGCCACGCTATGGGCCACCAGCGCGTACACGCCGATCGCGGCCAGCAACAGCGCCAGTGCGGCGAAGGTCATGAGCAGGGTGAACTGATAGCGCTGCGGAGCGGTCGCGGCCGCACGCAGTGATCCCAGCGGCTTGATCTCGGGAATCGGTGCGTTGGGCGCCAGCTTCCACACCGCCGCGCGCAACGGACCCGCGATGGCGCTCATGGGAAGTGTCGTCCGCAGTACCAGCGAGAACGAGAAGGGATCCCAGTTCCAGTATGGCTGATAGACGACCGGCGGCGCCGCCGAGGTGAGCGCGCCGTCGAGCGCGTCGGCGGCCACGCCCACGATGGTAGGCGTCAGACCGTTGAACGCGATGGGCTGCCCGATCAGGGTCCGCGCATCGCGCCCCGGCCAGATGCGCCGCGCCGTGGCCTCGGAGATGATCACCGCCTCGTGCATCTTCAGCTCATCGGCCCTGCTCTCGGGAGGCCATGCGGCGGGCCGGTCGCTCTCGCGGAAGGTCCGTCCCGCGACGAGCGGAATCCTCATCGTCCGGAAGTAGTCCCCGCCAATGAAGCGGACGTTCACGCTCGGTTGCTGCGCCGGCGTGTACTGCTTGCCCGGTACCCCCGCCCCGTCGATCCAGGTCTCGCCCTGGAGTGGCAGATGCGACGTCAGCCCCGCCGTCTGCACGCCCGGAATCGCCGTCACGGCGGCGGGGAGTTGCTGCAGGATGCGGTCGCGTTGCGCTTCGCCGTAGTTGCCGAGCACCACTCTGGCTTCGACCGCGTGCTCGGTCGAGAATCCCGCGGGCTTGGTCATCAGCTGGTAGAGGCTGACGCCCAGCAGCCCCGCCACGGCGATGAGCAATGTCGCAAGCGCCGCCTGCAATCCGATGAGTCCCTGCCGCGACCGCACGCTCGCCGGCCCCGTCGTCGAGGCGCGGTCGCCCCCCTTCAGCGAATCCTGCGGGTTGCCGCGTCCCGCGCGCAGCGCCGGAACCAGTCCGGTGAGCAATCCCGCCACCGCCGAAAGCAGCAATCCCATCGCCAACACCTGCCAGTCCACATGCGCCTGGTCCAACCGCGGGATGTCCTGTGGCGCCAGCGCCAGCAGACCGTGCAATACGGCGGCAGCACACCCGACACCGAGCACGCCGCCAATGAGCCCCAGCGTCACTCCCTCGCGCAATACCTGCCGCGCCAGCCGTCCGGGCTCGGCGCCGAGCGCGATGCGAATTGCCCAGTCGCGGCGCCGGTCGACCATTCGGCTCACCCACAGTCCACCGAGGTTGACGCTGATGATCAGCAGGACGGCGCCCACCGCGCCCAGGAGCAGCCACAACTCCTGCCGGGAGGCGCTCGTGGCATAGTCGAGCACCGGCGTGATCTGCCCCTCGAGCGCCATGCCCGGCGCCTTGTCCGGCGCGTCGGCCGCCAGGCGAGCCTGGATGGTGTTGAGCTGCGCCAGCGCTTGCTGCACCGTGATACCCGGCTTGAGGCGGCCGATAACGGTGTAATTGAAATTCGACCAGACCGCTGTCAGATCGCCGCCGGAGTTCGGTCCGAACTCGAATGGGATGAAGAACTGGGAGTGGGTGCCGGCCGTCATTGGCCCCAGCTCGCTCCCTCCGATGCGAAAGTTGTCGGGCATGACGCCAATCACACGCGCCTCATGCCCCGGCGCGCCCACCATGCGCCCGATCACGCGGGGGTCGGCGTTGAACGCCGAGCGCCAGAGCGCCTCGGTGATCACCATCGGGTGGGTACTGTCGGACGCATCCGCCCGTGTGAAGAAGCGTCCGACTTCCGGTTTCGCCTCGAGCACGTCAAAGAAGGTCGGCGTCACTCGCACGCCGTCCAGCACTTGCGGCTGGCCCTGTTCGGTGAGCGTGAACGATGTGCTCTGCAGCGCCGCCATTCCCTGAAAGTCCGTGGCCTGCTCCCGCCAGGCGAGCACCGCCGAGGGCGTATCGAAGAACTGGAGATTCTCCGACTGTGGAATCTGCGGCGCCCGCTCGCCTACCAGCATGAGCTGTTGCGGGTCGGGGAAGGGGAGCGGGCGCAGCAGCACCCCATTCACCACCGAGAAGATGGCCGTGGTGGCTCCGACGCCGACGGCCAGCATCGCTACGACCAGGACGTGAAAGGCGGAAATCCGGCGCAGATTTGGCATGCTCTTCACATCCCGGGTGTGCGGTGGGAACTTCGTCGTGCGGACGTGACTGCGCTTCCGTACGGCTGGCGGCGGAGGCGGGTTTCGGCTCGCCTATTGGTTCTCCACATCAGCCAGCCGCGCCAATCTCCGCCGCACCTCCGCCACCTGCGGTTGCAAGTCCCCGTCGGCGTTCTTCCAGGCGTTCACGAACTGCTGGTCATATGCAACTGCCCTGGCACGATCACCCTTCGCCTCGTACAACGCACCCAGCCGACGGTACGCGAAGGCGAGCCAGGTGCCATCCACACCACGGGCGGTCGGGCTACGTCGCGCAGGATGCCCACCACTTCGCCCGCGGGAAGTGCGCCGCCGTGGTGAAGTCGCGCGCGGAGACTCTCCCCCTCCACGAACGGCATGGTGTAGTACGGCAGACCCGCCGTTTCCCCGGCCGAGAGCAACGGCACGATGTTGGCCTGCTGCAGCGACGCGGCGAGCTGAATCTCGCGCTCGAAGCGCTCGGCATTCACTCCCGCGGCGAGCTCCGGCGCCAGCACCTTCACCACGACCGGTCGCTGAAAGCGGCGCTCTTCGGCCAGGTAGACACGCGACATGCCGCCCCCGCCGAGCTCGCGCTCGACGCGATACGCACTGCCGAGGCTGTCCTGGAGCTGGGAGCGCAGGTCCACGGCCATCACGACTCCTGGAGGAGAACGCCACAATGTAGGGCGGGATGGCGTACTCGGCCACCGCGTGGATGCACCGGTGGACCGTTCGAGATAACATGCCATGAGGGATCGGCCAGGAGGTCGAACGTGCAGCCAGCGGGTGTGCTCGAGACATGTCTCTATGCGAACGACCTGGATGCCGCGGAGCGGTTCTACGGCACCCTGCTCGGACTTCACACCTTCGCACGGGAGGCGGGGCGGCACGTCTTCTTCCGGTGCGGCGCGAGCATGCTGCTCGTCTTCAATGGAGAGCGCACGCGGTCGGCCGCGGGACAGGTGGCCGGCGTCGCCGTGCCGCCGCACGGCGCGAGCGGGCCGGGACATGTGGCGTTCCGCGTGAGCGAGAACGAGATCGCCGCATGGCGCACGCGGCTCGAACACGCGGGCATCGCGATCGAAGCGGAGGTGACGTGGCCGAGGGGCGGGCATTCACTGTACGTGCGCGACCCCGCGGGCAACAGCGTCGAGCTGGCGCCGGCGCGCATCTGGGGGCTGGCGCCCTGATCACGAGCGCCGACGTCGCCGACGGCCGCGCGCTGTCTTACCAGACCGATGCGCGCTTCGCCCAGCTCGTGTTCGTATACCGTGTCTTGAATTCCTGCGCGAGCTTCTTCAACTCGTCCCCGTTATGGGTCGCGCTGTACCGCGCGACGCCCGCCCAGTAGAGCCCTTCGGGCCCCGCACCCGTGCTCGGGAACTCCTGCACCGCCGTCTCGAACTCGCGCTCGGCCGCCGTCCAGTCCTTGCGCCTCACCGCCCAGTCGCCGAGCCCCAGGTGCAGCTGGCCGAGCAGCTCGTCGGCGGGCAGGTAGCCCTCCACGCGACGCTGCTCCTTGCCATCGGGCGCGAGCACGAGGATGGTCGGGGTCCAGCGGACGCCGAAGCGGCGCCACATCGCCGGCTGTTTCTTGATGTGGAAGCGGACGGGGATGAACTGCTGCTCGATGAACTCCGCCACCCGCGGGTTCGGATACACCTCGGCATCCAGCCGAGCACAACCGCTTCAGGCGGGCGCGGCGGTGAAGTCGACGAGGATGGGGCGGTTGCTGCGGCGCGCCTCCTCGAGCGCGCCGTCCGCATCGTGCTGCCACTGGATGGTCGCGGTATTCAGCATCGCATGTTCCTTGTGAGCGGAGAAAGACAGCCACGCGAACGGTTGGCGCCGCCGTCGCGCGGCACCAATGACTTTCATGCGAAAATCCGGCCACCCGGTCGCTCGCGTTGCTCCGCCCCCCACACCGCCGCCGCGCATCCCCTGGCCGAGGGATTCCCCATCCCGTTCGGGCGTTCCACGTGGTGCTTGCTGAAGCACTCCACACGAAAGGCGGGGGCGCCTGGCGCAGAGCGAGTTCGAAGGCGTGCTCACCTTCACCAGGAGCGACAGCCAGCACACGCCACTCATGACCGAATGGGTGAAGGGCCACCAGATGCGGGTGCAGGTAGTCATGCAAGGCAGGGGGACCATGACGCGCATGGTCGGGCGGGACGAAGGAAGTGCCGCAGTGGGAGTTCACGAAGGCCGAACGGAAGGTGCTGAGCGACTCGATGTTCAAGCCGCCGGCCGGCTCCACCGAGATGTCCGCGCCCGGCATGGGCTCGCGCGAGCCCTGAGGGGGCGGTGAGCGATGCGCTTCGCCCGTCGCGGCCAGTCGTCGTCGCGCGTCGGACACCACCGGCTGAAGCGCGGGGTCCGCGCCGCGCCAGAGCTGAATCAGGCGGGCGTAGGCATCGCCCGCCTTCGCCGTGTCCCCCCGTTGCTCGTACAACTCGCCCAGGCGCTTCGTCGCCCATCCAAGCTCCACCGCATCGGGCTCGAAGCGCCACTTCCACGATGTGCCGAGGTACCGCTCATATGCCACAATCGCGGAGTCCGCGTTCCCCGCCGTATCGTAGGCGCGGGCGAGATCGGGCAGTGCGCAGATGGAACACACGATGGTCGCCGCCGCCTGGCGCAACTCCGCTGCCGCCTCCGGCAGTCGGCCGTCCGCCATGTCGATCACGCCCAGCGACCAGCGGCGCTCCGGCGTGAGCCCGCGGATGCGGCCGAGATGCGTCCGCTCCGCGCGCGTGACGATTTCCCGCGCACGGGCCGGACGCCCGGCGGCGGCGAAGAAGCGCGCCAACGCATCGTAAGGACGATCGCCTTCCTGAATGCTGTCCAGCGGGAAGCGCGCCAGCGCCGTGTCCACCACGCCGAGCGCCGCGGCGGGATCGTGTCGGTATCCGAGATCCAGATAGGCGATGCGGAGCGCGGAGGAGTAGTACCGCGTGGGGGATCCGAGCCTGGCGCTCAGCCCGAGCACCTGCCGCGAGTAGCGCTCGGCCTCGGCCAGGCGCCCCCGCGTCATGACGATCCCCGCCAGCGTCTCCAGTCCATCGATCGAGTCATCGGCGCTGGAGCGCACCAGCCGCGCCCGTGCCCTGCGCTCCGCTTCTCCCCAGTCCTGACGCGCGGCCGTGAGGTAGATCTCGGCGAGCTCCGCGTTGTGGAATCCGGGGAATCGCGCTTCGGTCCGGTCCAGCACGCGGCGCGCGCCGTCGAAGTCCCCGCGCAGCAGGCGAGGTCCGAACGTGCCCATGTAGACGACCGGAATGCTCGAGTCGGCGGCCTCCGCCCGCGTCATGAGACTCTCTTCCACCGCGTACTCGCGGCGGGACTCGTGCACGTAGGCCAGGTTGTTGAGCGCGCGCACGTCATTCGGATAGCGCGCGAGAATACGGTGATAGGCGGCGATCGCCTGCTCGTAGTTGCCCGCAATGTTGTACGCGTAGCTGGCGATGGTGTGATAGCGCTCATAGAAGGGTAACCGCGCCTGATTCGCGATCGCGTGCTCGAGCGCCGCGGCCATGCGCCCGTTCTCGACCATGTCGCCATACGTAACGCCCAGAACGCGATAGGCCGAGGCGAAGCCGGTGTCGAGCGTGATCGCTGCCGCGAGCAGTTTGATACCGCGCTCACGGTCGCCGGCATTGATCGTTCGCACGCCCTCGGAGTAATCGCGGAGCGCGGCGAGCGATGCCGTGGTCACTTGCTCCAGCGGCGGTGTGGCCCGAACGCTCCCGAGCGATTCGCCCATCCGCTCACGGAGCCCGCGCGAGAGCCGGTCCATGGCGGGAATCACGTCGCTCGAGTCGGCCGCGGTCTCGCGCAACGCGGTGAGCAGGTCGCCCGTCTGCGCGCTCACCAGCTCGGCGGTGATCGTGTAGCGTCCCGCCACGCGGGCGATGCTGCCGGTCACGAAGGCCTTCACGCCGTCACGCAGC
Organism: Gemmatimonadaceae bacterium; assembly: GCA_036278935.1. Classification (GTDB taxonomy): domain Bacteria; phylum Gemmatimonadota; class Gemmatimonadetes; order Gemmatimonadales; family Gemmatimonadaceae; genus DASSNR01. The sequence continues at coordinate 7,620 of DASUKA010000160.1, read as the reverse complement.
GCCACCTCGCGCGCGAGCGAGTCGTCGAGCGCCAGGCTGGGGGAGCGCTCCATTCGCACGAGTGCTGAGCGCACCTGTCGCGGCGAGAGCACCTGGACCATTGGCGACTGCGAGAGATCCACCTGCAGTGCCTCGCTCAGCGCGGCAGCGAGCGCGGGATCGCCCGTACGGTTGGCGAAATCGGCGACAAGAATCCGGTCCCGCGGCTGGAGCACACCGGTGGCCGCCAGCGAGGGCACGGTGGGTGTGCCCGCACCACCGCGGACGGCAACGAAGCCCGCCACGAGCAACAGCGCCGCGGCACCGGCCGCCAGTGCCGCCCCCACCGCCACGCGATTGCGCCGCACGTACTTTCCGGCTCGATAGCCAAAGCTGTCCGGCCGTGCGCGCACCGGCCGCCCCTCCAGGTGGCGCCGGATGTCGTCAGCCAGCGCGTCCACGGATTGGTAGCGCCGAGCCGGCTCCTTGCGCAGCGCCTTGAGCACGATGGTGTCGAGATCGCCGCGCAGCCGGCGGCGCAGCGTGCCGGTGGTGCCCGCACCGGTGGCCGCCGCCCGATCCGCCTCGAGGCCCGGCCGGCGAGGCGCGCTGTCCGCCGCGCGCGCATGCGTCACGGCGGTGCTGGGACGCTCGGGATCAGTCGTGCGCACCTCCTCCGCCACCCTCACGGGATCGCGACTCCGCAGCCGGTACGGCGAGCGCCCGGTGAGCAGCTCGTAGAGCACCACGCCGAGCGAGTACACATCGCTCGCCGCCGTCGCGCGCCGCCCCTCTACCTGTTCCGGACTCGCGTATTCGGGGGTGAGCAGCCGGACACCGGTCACGGAGGACGTCGGCTCATCGCCGCCCGGGTCGAGCACCCTGGCGATTCCGAAGTCGAGGAGCATGGGCGCGCCCGCCGCGGTGACCAGGATGTTCACCGGCTTGATGTCGCGGTGGATGACGTGCTGCCGGTGGGCGTAGGCCACCGCGTCGCATACGGACAGAAAGAGCCGGAGCCGATCGGGGACGGAGAGGCGACGCGTGTCCGCGTAGCCGTCGAGCGGCTCCCCCTCAATGAATTCCATCACGAAGTAGGGCCGGCCGTCGGCCGTGGTGCCGCCATCCAGCAGCCGCGCGATGTTCTGGTGGTCGAGCGATGCGAGAATCTGTCGCTCGGTGCGGAAGCGATGGAGCACGAGCTCGGTGTCCATCCCGCGCTTGATGAGCTTCACCGCCACGCGCTTCTCGTACTGCCCGTCGGCGCGCACGGCCAGGTATACCGCGCCCATCCCACCCCGCCCGATCTCCCGTTCGATGCGATACGGCCCGCACCGGCGGTCCGCGGTCGGCGGCTCCTCCATCTCGTCGCCAGCGGACCAGGCGCCGGGGTGCAGCATGACGGGCGCCTCGATGAACCGGCCCGCGCGCTCGTGCGCGGTCACCAGCCGCTCCACCTCCGCATGGAGTGCGGGATCGTCTGCACAGGCGCCGGCCAGAAAGGTGGCCCGCGCCTCCGGGGGCAGCGTGACCGCGGCATCGAACAGCGCGGTCAGCCGCCGCCATCGCTCGTCGCTCACCCAGCCGCCGTTGCGCCGCCTTCGATGGCGTCATACAGCCAGGCGCGGGCGAAGCTCCATTCGCGCTCCACCGTGGCGCGGGAAATCGCCAGGACCTCGGCGATCTCCTCCATGCCGAGCCCGCCGAAGAAGCGGAGCTCCACCACGCGCGCCTTCCGCGCATCGAGCGCCATGAGCCGGTCGAGCGCGTCCTCGAGGGCGATGAGATCCACGTCCGGCGCGCCCGAGGCGGCGTCCACCAGGCTGAGGGACACGCGCTCCCGGCTCCCCCCGCGTTTGGCGGCCGCGCGATCCCGGGCATGGTTCACCAGGATGCGGCGCATCATGCCGGCCGCGAGCCCCACGAACTGAGCGTGGTTCCGCCAGTTGACCTGGCGCTGGTTGATGAGGCGAAGATACGCCTCGTGCACAAGCGCGGTGGGCTGGAGCGTGTGATCGGGGCGCTCGCGACTCAGGTAGCCAGCCGCCAGGCGGTGCAGCTCCTGGTAGACCAGCGGGAGCATCGCATCGAGCGCTTGCCGGTCGCCGGAGTTCCAGGCGAGCAGCAGCCGGGTGGCGGTGCCTGCACTCGCGTCGTCGTCAATCATCCGTTCCCCTGCAACCAAGGCACGGGAGAGTTGCCGGCTCGAGCCGTATGGCCGGATACTACCAGCGAAGCCCGCCCCTCGCAATGCCGCGGGTAACCCCCTTCCCGCCTCGCGCGTCCTCCAAACAGGAAGGATGGATGCTCACCAGGAGGGTTGCCATGGGTCGTGCCCGAACCGCTAGCTCGCTCCCGCCCGCCGTTCGCGCGGCGAAACGATCGCCATACCGGATTGCCGCATGACCCATCTGTCGAGCGTATGGCACATGCTGATGACGCTCTCCTGGATCGCGCTGCCGCTGACCATCCTCGTCCTCGTGCCGATGGCCTTCGTTCCGCGTACGCGCGCCACGGCAGGGACGGGACTCTTCGCGACCTCCTTCCTCTTTGGCATCACCACCTGGCTGCTCGGCGCCGCGGTGACGTTCACCGCGTTTGGATTCGTCGGCCTGCTGGGAGGATTGCTGCTCCTCGGGATCGGCGTTGTGCCGCTGGCGCTCATCGCGGCGTTCTTCATCTGGCACGCCAGCGGGCTCGGATGCACGGTGGCCGTGATGTCGATCGTCACGCTCGTCGCGCGTGTGAGCGGGGGCAGGTTGATGGCGGCCGAGCCGGCTGCCGACTGAGCGCGATTACAGCGCTCCCGAGCGCAGCCCCGCGATAAGCATCGCGAGTACGCGCCTGGCGTCGCGCTCGCACGAGCGCGCGCTCTTGCCGGCCGTCCTCCGGATGTGGTGCGGATCCACGAAGCGTGTGGTGGCATCGCGGATAGCGGAGACCGCGGCGTCCACGTCCCGCACCGGGAATTCGCCGGCCGCCACGCCATCGCGTACGATGCGTGTCAGGAGCCGCTTCACTTCGCGGTGATACTCATTCACGACGCCGTGTGCGGCTTCCGCGGCCGCATGATAGGCTTCGAAGAGTTCCGGATCATTCAGCACCTTGCGACGCTTTACGGCGATCAAGGCAAGGAGCCACGCCTCCAGCCGCTCCGACGCGGTGTCCGGCCGCACCGCGATCTCACGCAACGGCACCACCACCTGCTGCAGCCAGCGCTCGACCAGGGCATCCTGGAGCGCGGTCTTGCTCGGGAAGTAGCGGTAGATGTTGGCATGGCTCATCCCGAGTGTGCGCGCGACATCCATGACGGTGAGCTTCGCCGCACCGTGCCGACGCAGCACGCTTTCCGCCGCCGTCAGAATGCGATCGCGCATGTCGTCCGGCGGCGCCGTCGCGCTCCGGCGAGGCGTGCTCATGCGTGCTCGCTGTCCAGCATGGCCATCTGCGCCGCGGCGTAGCGCTCCCCCGCCACCGCGCCCGCCGGCACGGCCTGCTCGATCCGCTCCAGCTCCTCGCGCGTGAGCGTCACGCTCGCCGCGCCGAGCGCATCGGCGAGCTGCGCGCGCGTGCGGGCGCCGACGAGCGGAATCACGTCATCGCCTTGCGCGAGCACCCACGCGATGGCGAGCTGCGCAGTGGTCATCCCCTTCTCCTCCGCCACGTCGCGCAGGGTGCTTACGAGCGCGAGATTGCGCTCCAGGTTCTGCCCCTGGAAGCGCGGATAGTGCCGGCGCGCGTCGGCCGGAGCACGATGACGGGCTGCCGCGCGCCCGCCGATCAGTCCGCGCGAGAGCACGCCGTAGGCGACGAGCGAGATGCCCAGCTCGCGCAGTGTGGGGAGAATCGTGCGTTCGGCGCCACGACTCAGGAGCGAATACTCGATCTGCAGCGCGGCGATGGGGTGCACGGCGTGTGCTCGGCGGATGGTGCTTGCCGAGGCCTCGGAGAGGCCGATGTAGCGCACGTAGCCCGCCTGCACCAGGTCGGCGATGGCGCCGACAGTGTCCTCAATGGGGACGGCCGGATCCACGCGCGCCGGCTGGTAGAGGTCCACGTAGTCCGTGCCGAGGCGCTGCAGCGTGTAGGCGAGCGCGTTCTTCACCGCGTCGGGACGCGCGTTGACGGAGAGAAAGGTGCCGTCCGGCGCGCGCTGCGCTCCGAACTTGACCGCGATGAAAGCCCGATCACGCCCGCGGTTCCAGAGCGCCTCACGCAGGAGCAGCTCGTTGTGCCCCATACCGTAGAAATCCCCGGTATCGAGCAGCGTGACGCCCGCGTCCAGCGCCGCTTCGACGGTGGCGACGCTCTCCGCGTCGTCGCTCCGTCCGTACGATCCCGACATCGCCATGCATCCCAGCCCGAGCGCCGAAACGGCTGGTCCGGTCCTGCCCAACTGCCGCTGCTGCATCCGTCACCTCCATGCGTCGCCAACAGGTTGGTCCGGAAGATGGCGGGGACAGTGACAGATGTCAATATCTGTCACTTGTCACTTCACCTCACTCGGCAGCGGCAGGCGAGGGGCTCGCCCCGCGCGCCATCGCCCGCAGAAAGCCGCGGCTCCACGCGGTCACATCGTGGCGCTCCACCACGCGCGCGAGACGGCGGATGCGCTGCCGCCGCTCCTCCTCCGGCAGCTGCAGCGCCTGGTACAGCCCCTCGCGCAACCCCTCGAGATCGTACGGGTTCGTGAGCAGCGCGCCGTGCATCTCCACGGCCGCGCCCGCGAATTCCGAGAGCACGAGCACGCCGGCGCCGTTCACCGCGCGCTGCGCGACGACGTACTCCTTGGCCACCAGATTCAGCCCGTCCCGGAGCGGCGTGATCCAGGCGACGTCGGCCGCCGCGCTGTAGGTCACCACCTCCTCGAAGGGAAGCGTGCGGAAGAGGTAATGCACGGGCGCCCAGTCCAGCGTGCCGAACCGGCCGTTGATCCGCCCGACCACAGCGTCCACCGCTTCGCGAATCTCGCCGTACACCTCCATGCCTGGCGCCGGCGGCGTGGTGACCATCAGCAGCGTCACGGCGCCGCGCAGCTCCGGATACGTCTCGAGCAGCCGCTCGAACGCCTCCAGCTTCTGCAGCGGCCCCTTCACGTAGTCCAGCCGCTCCACGGAGAGAATGAGCGCGGTGCCGGCGAACCGTGCGCGCACGCGCGCGTACCGCCGCTGCGCCTCGTCCGTGCCGAGGATGTCGCGGATAGCCCGGACGTTCACGCCCACCGGGTGTGCGCCCAGCCCGACGGTGCGGTTGCGTACGCGCACGCGCGACGGCATCTCGCTCAGCGCGAGCGCCACGCCGTGCACGCGGAAGCGCGGCGCGCACGGTACCGTCTCCAGCACATCGGTCGGCACGTGCGACTGCAACACGTCCACGAAGTTCGCCACGTAGCGCGGGATGTGAAATCCCACGTAATCGCACTGCGCGAGACTTCCCACCACCTGTCCGGCCCACGGGATGACGTTGAAGACATCCGCCGGCGGGAACGATGTATGGTGAAAGAAGCCGATGCGCAGATCGGGACGGAGCTGCCGCAGAAACGCGGGCACCATCCAGAGGTTGTAATCATGGATCCAGACGAGCGCCCCGTCGTCCGCCTCTCCGGCGGTGCGTTCGGCGAACATCCGGTTGATGTCGAGAAAGTGCTGCCAGTCCGCCGCGGAAAAGCTGGCACGGTCCACGAAGGAGAAGATCACGGGCCAGAACGCCTCCTTCGAGAACTTCTTGTAGAAGCGCTCCACATCACGAGCGCTGAGCGGCACCCTGGCGGCCAGCAGATTCGGGAAGCGGCTCGCATCCACCAGCTCGCTCGGCGGCGGAGCGGCTGCGGCCGGCGCGGCACCACCGGGCGCGGCGGCACCGGGGGCAACGTCGGATGCCGTGCTCGCGGCGGAGGCCTCGCGCGCGGTGGACCACGCCACCCACGACCCGCGCCGCCCGCCCTCGAAACAGCCGAGCAGCGTGGGGACGATGCCGTTGGGGCTGCTGTGCGGGCGCTGCACCACGCGGCCATTCACCATGCGCTCCTCGAAGGGCAGCCGGTGATAGACGACCACGAGCTGCGCGTCGCCGGAGACCATGTCCTCCTCCGGCTGCTCGAAGTAGGATGCGCCCTCCAGCGTCCGCACCGCCTCGAGGATGCCGCCCGCCCCTGGCGCGTCCACATGCAGCACATCGGGAAGCTCGGCTGTTGCGCGACGCAGTGCCGCCTCTGCCTCGCCCACCACCACGCCGCGAAATCCCTGCGTGAAGAGCGACTGATCGTTCAGCGTATCGCCGGCCACCAGCACCGCGTCGGGCGAGATCCCCAGGTGCTCCACGAGGCGGCGCAGGGTGGCTCCCTTGGACACGCCGCGCGGCAGCACATCCAGATAGCGTCCGGCCGAGAAGAGCACGTCGCACTCCAACGGCATGAGACGGCTCGTGATCTCCGGCAGGTACGACGCGTCGTCGAGAATGAACGAGCAGCGTCGCTCCTGCGGAACGGGCTGGCGCTCCAGGCCGGGCACGCCATCCAGCGCGCGCGTCACCGGCTCCACGCCAACCCAGCGCTTGTCGATCTCCCATTGCAGGGGCTGCACCGGACGCAGCCCATCGCCGTGCACGATGGTCGCGCCGACGTCGGCGATGATGAACTCGGGATCCGGAACGAGCGGATCGCTCAGGAGCGGAAGAACGCTCTCCACGCCGCGCCCGGTCGCGAACGCCAGGCGAACGTCAGGGGTGTCGCGCACGGCACGGTAGAGGGCGAGGCGGTCGGACTCCGAGCCGCCAAGGAAGGTGCCGTCGAGGTCGGTGGCCAGAAAGAGGATAGGCGTACCTCCGGTTGAGGGGTGTCGAGGGGGTCACCTCGCAACCTAGGGACATCCGGAGCAGCATCAACCCGCGATGCCGCCGGCGCGACCTACCCGCTACACGAGCGGCAGCGTCAGCGTGAACGTCGTGCCCTTGCCCACCGTGCTGACGGCCGAGAGATCGCCCCCCATGCCGCGTGCCAGGTCACGGCTGATGGCGAGTCCGAGGCCTACGCCCTCCCGCGTGCCGGCCGCGTCGGTGCCGAGCTGCACGAACGGCTCGAAGATGCTCTCCAGCCTCGCGGCCGGAATGCCGATTCCGGTATCGCGCAGCAGTACGCTGGCCAGGGGCGGCTCGCCCGCGACGCGCATGGTGTCCAGCGAGAGACGACCGCCCACCGGGGTGAACTTGACCGCGTTGGACAGCAGGTTGAGCATGATCTGGTGCAGCTTCTCCCGGTCCGCGCGCACGACAATGGGCGGGTGGGTATCGCTGTTGCGCGCCGTGACGATGGTGTGCGTGAGCCCGCGCGCGACGATGAGCGGTTCCATCATCCTGACGACATCGGCCAGCACCGGTTCGAGCGGGACATCCTCCAGCGCGTAGTCGATGTGCCCCGTCTCGATCCGGACGAGATTCAGTACATCGTTGATGAGGGCGAGGAGGTGGCGCTGGCTGCGCTGCACGCGCTCGAGCGCATCGCGCTGCGCGGCGTTCACCGGCCCGTGCACCCCCATTTCGATCAACTGCACGTACCCGCCGATGGCATTGAGCGGGGTGCGCAGCTCATGGCTCATGACCGCCAGGAACTGGCTCTTCGCCTTGTTGGCGGCCTCGGACTCGGCG
>DASUKA010000159.1:0-18777 GCA_036278935.1 Gemmatimonadaceae bacterium | reverse complement strand
TGTCGGAGACCGCGTGCGCATCGTGGCGAAGCTCATCGACGTTCGGGCCGATCGGCACTTGTGGGCCGAGACGTATGACCGGCAGATCACCGACCTCTTCCCGATCCAGACCGACGTGGCCCTCCAGATCGCCGCCGCGCTCAAGGCGGAGCTGTCAGGAGACGAGCAGGCGCGTGTCCGGAGAGAACCGACGAGGGACATCCTCGCCTATCAGCTCTTTCTGCAGGGTCGGCACTGGCTCATCAAGTACACGCTGGAGGCGTTCACCCACGCGATCGAGTACTTCGATCGCGCGATCGCACGCGACCCGGTGTTCGCCCTCGCCCATGCGACCCTGGCCATGGTATACACCGAGCTGGCCGAACAGGGAGCGATGGCACCCGACGTGGCATATCGGCGCGCAACGAACGCGGCGGCGATGGCGCTCAAGCTCGATCCGGAATTGGGTGCCGCGCATTGCACGATGGGACACCTGAAAATGGTGCACGAGCTCGACTGGTCCGGCGCCGAGCAGGAGTTCATGCGGGCATTGGCGCTCAGCCCGAGCGGCGCCGACAGCTACAATCTGTACGGGCGGTTGTGCGCGGCACTCGAGCGCTACGACGAGGCCATCGCGCTGCAACGTCACGCCCAGGAGTTGGATCCGCTAGCGCACCGGCTGGACCTCGTGACGGCGCTGCTGCGCGCCGGCCGGTACGGCGAGGCCATCGTCGAGGCCGAGGATGCAGTGGAATTCGACCCCAGCCATGACCGCGGGCGTGCCACGCTCGGGTGGGCGTACTTCCTCAGCGGACGACGGGATGAGGGCCTGGCGGAGTTGGAGCACGCCGTGTCGTTCTCCCGGGAGAACACACTGTGGCTGGGTCAGCTGGGAGAGGCTTACGCGATGGCTGGCGACGCAGCGAAGGCGCGGGAGATACTGCGCGAGCTCGAAGAGCGGGCGGCGGGCGCATACGTCTCGCCCTATCATTTCGCCTACGTCTACACCGGTCTCGGCGACGCCGACCGGGCGATGGACTGGCTGGAACGCGCGGTGAGGAACCGCACCGGGCCGGCATACAGCATCAAAGGCTCGTTCCTCTTCGCACCGCTGCGGGGGCATCCCCGCTTCCGCGCGCTGCTGGGGCAGATGCAGTTGGCATAGCGCGGCCTCGCCGCCGACCCGCAGCCGCGGAGTCGCCACACACGATCCGTGTTGCGCCCCCGCTTGCGACCGACGAGCCGCATCGCTTTCTTCCGCTCAGGCCAGCCGCCCTGGAAGGCCAGAACTCCCACGTTGTCGCCCGATGAGTCCTGATCCCTGGTCTTCCGTCGACGCCTACATCGTCGAGCACGTGCTGTCGAGCGACCCCGCACTGGATGCGACGCTCCGCGCGAGCGATGCCGCCGGCCTGCCCGCGATCGGCGTCTCCCCGGCGCAGGGCAAGCTCCTCTTCCTGCTCGCCACCATGCAGCGCGCGCGCACCATCCTGGAGGTCGGCACGCTGGGTGGATACAGCACCATCTGGCTGGCCCGCGCTCTTCCGGCGGACGGTCGCCTGATCACGCTCGAGGCCGACCCCGCGCATGCCGCTGTGGCCTGCGCCAATATCGAGCGCGCCGGGCTGCACACCATTGTGGATGTGCGCGTCGGCCCAGCCCTGGAAACACTGCCGCGGCTCGAGGCCGAGGGCCGGGGGCCATTCGACTTCGTGTTCATCGACGCCGACAAGGTGCACAACGCCGACTACGTCAGTTGGGCGCTGCGGCTGGCCCGGCCCGGCACCGTGATCGTCGTGGACAACGTAGTGCGGGACGGAGCCATACTCGATGCCGACAGCGCCGACGCAGCGGTGCAGGGGACTCGGCGGTTATTCGATCTGCTGGCCGCGGAGCCTCGCCTGAGCGCCACGGCCATCCAGACCGTGGGGAGCAAGGGGTACGATGGCTTCGCCATGGCGATCGTCAACGACGGCGACTGAGCGCACGACGTCCAGCATTCGCTGCGTCACACCCGGCTGGCATCGGCCGCGGCCGGTGCGGCGGGATCGGCGCGCCGCCGCCCGCTGACAAAGAAAAGGAGCGCCCCGACGATGTTTGCCCCGACGATCACGACGATGATCTTGGCCGCGAAGCTCCCCCAGCTCGGCACATCGATGATCGGGAAGACCGAGAGCACCGTGTAGAGGAGAGTAGTGGCGAAGCCCGAGCCGGCGGCGAGCTTGAGCCACCACGGCGCGCGGCGCGCAATCCCCGCCACACCCGCCAGCGGGAGGGCGAACATCACCAGATACGCGAGCGCGTAGAAGATGCCCGCGGCGTTGTCGATGAGCTGGAACGCCTCCTGGGCGCCGACGCCCACCAGACTCAGCAACGCGAACACCAGCGTGGCCGCACCCACGAAGAGGATGGAATTGCGCGGCGTGCGGAACCGGGAATCCAGGCGCGAGAACCAGGAGGGGAGCAGCCCATCCCATCCGGCAACCATGGGAAGCCGGGTGTTCCCGGTGAACACGTAGCTCATGTCCGCCACCGTGCGCGCGAACAGAAACAGGATGAGCATCGGCACGAGGACCGCGGCAATCCCAGCCCCCGGGAAGGCGATGCGCAGCGCTTGGGGAATGGGGCTGATGAGATCGATGCTGCCCTGCGGAACGAAAGCCAGTACGGACGCCGTTCCGAGAATGAAGAGCAGGCCCACCACCGGGATGGCGACAATCACCGACCGCCCGATCGAGCGCGCGGGATTGCGGCATTCACCGGCGAGGATCGCTACGTACTCCAGCCCGCTCAGCGCACCCATGCCCATCTTCCCGAACACGTTCAGGCTGAAGAGCGAGATGGTGGGCACGACGATCGCCAGCGGGTGATACGATTTCAACCCGCCGTGCAGGAGCACGAGAAAGGGCGCCGCCACCAGCGCCAGGAAGGTGAGCAGCTGCGCGATACCGCCGGCGGCGTGCACCCATTTCCCCAGCCTGAGCCCCACGATCGCCACCAGCATCATGACGAGGATGAGCACCGTGCTGGAGATGGCGAGGTACCGCGGGGTCACGAGCGTGCGCGTTCCATGCGCGGCGATCGCGTAGGCGAAGGTGGTGGCCGCGCCGATGGCGAGCGCCGACATCACGGTGATCGTGAATAGCCAGAGATTCCACCCCACCAGGAAGCCGGTGAATTCGTTGAACCCCATCTTCGCCCACTGATAGAGTCCACCTTCCAGCGGCATGCGGGTGTTGAGGTAGATGACCGTGATGGCCTGCGGGATGTAGAAGAGCGTGATGGCGAGCAGCCAGAAGACGACCTGCGCCTGACCGAGCTTGGCGGCGGCGCCCACCCAGCTCGCGCCCATCACGAACATGATCTGGGTGAGCACGAGGTTGCCCAGCCCGAGCTCCTTCCGGAAGCCCGCGCTCCGCTCGCGCACTTCGTGCGCATCCGCGGCGCGGGCGTCCGTCTTGGCGGAGCTGGCCACCGGGCACCTCGCGGGCGCGACGGCCTAGTCGAGTCCCAGCTGTTTCTTCAGGAAGGCCACCGTGCGCGGCCATGCATCTTTGGTCGCCGACAGGTTGGCTGCTTGCGTGGCGGGATCGGCTCGCCTCCCGGGATTGTCCTGCGCGCGCAAAAAGCCGTGGATAGCGCCCGGGTAGTTCTTCCCGAAGTAGTTCTTGTCCATCGCGTGCATGGCCGAATCGACGGCCGGCATCGCCGCGCCGATGCGCGCATCCTTGGCGCCGCTCAGCAGCATGACCGGCACGCGGATCTTGGCCAGCGAGTCGGCAATCGGCACGCTGCCCTGCATGTACGGGAGCCCGTAGTAGGCCACGCCGCCGGCGAAGCCGTTCATCCCCTGGTTGATGACGTAATCCCACGTCGTCGTTCCGCCCCAGCAGAAGCCGATCACCGCGTAGCGCTGCGCCGCCGATGGCTGCGACATGGCGTAGCGCGCCGCGGCCGTGATGCCCTGGGCCCGCTCCGCGGTGCTCACGCCGCGGATGATCTTCCGCGCCGAGTCGGCCGTGAGCTCGGTGGTGCTCGGGCCCCCGCGCACGCGGGAGAGTAGATCGGGCGCGATGGCAATGAAGCCATCAGCGGCCACCTGGTCCGCCACTCCGCGCACCCAGGTGGAGAGCCCGAAGATCTCGTGCACCACCACGACCACCGGAGTATGCGGGCGTGACGTGACGGGATAGACGATCCACGCCATGAGCGAATCGCTGGAGCCCGGCTCCCAGGCGATCTTCACCCACTCGGCGTGCCGCGGGCTGTTCGCGATGCGCGCCGCCGCCGTATTCGCGCTCGGCGGCAGCCCCTCCGTCCCCTGCGGGTCGGTGCTTGGCTGGATGTACGGCGCGGCCATCTCCGCGGCCGTCATCCCCATCATGTGGTCATCCATCCCCGAGGATGACGCCATCTGCGCGCGGTGCTGGATCGTACAGGCCGGGGCGGAGAGGGTGAGGGCTGCGACACTTGCGAGCGACAGCAGACGGCGGCTGGACATGGGTGGCCTCCGGGGCAAGGGGTCGGTCGATCGAATACGCTAGTGCGAGTGCGGCGCTTTCGGAAGGAGCAGGGCGGCGACGATAGATTATGCACGTTCCCGCACGTAGCCATTAATACGGAGCCGCGGGCAGGAGATCCCGCCCCCATGCCGCAACTCATCGACATTCAGGCCGCGCGTGCGCGCGTTGCCAGCGCCGTGGTGCACACTCCCGTTGTGCCGGCGCTCGCCCTACGCCATCGCCTTCCCTGCTCGCTTGTCCTCAAGCTGGAGAATCTGCAGCGTACCGGGTCGTTCAAGGATCGCGGCGCGCTGAACCGGTTGCTGGATCTCACGTCCGGGGAGCGCGCGCGCGGTGTGGTGACGGCGAGCGCGGGGAACCATGCGCAGGCCGTCGCCTACCATTGCGCGGGACTTGGCGTCTCGGCGTGCGTCGTCATGCCCGAGCACACGCCGCTCATCAAGGTGATGAACACCCGCCGGCTGGGCGCGCAGGTACGCTTCTGCGGCACCACGCTGTCCGATGCGATGGTCAAAGCACATCGCATCGAAGCGGACGAGGGACGCGTGCTCATCCATGCCTTCGACGACGACCGCGTGATCGCGGGGCAGGGGACCATTGGTCTCGAGCTGCTGGAGCAGGTGCCCGATCTCACGGCGGTGATCGTGCCGATCGGTGGGGGCGGACTGATCTCGGGCATCGCCATCGCCATCCGCGAACAGCGGCCCGACGTGAGGATCTTCGGTGTGGAAGCATCGGCTGCGGCGTCGGCGCTCGCGTCGCGGCGCGCGGGGCAGGTGGTGCACATCGAGACATCCGAGACGATCGCCGATGGGATCGCGGTCAAGCAGGTGGGGGAGCGGACATTCCCCCTGATCGAGCGTTACGTGGAAGACATCGTGGCGGTGGACGAGACGCAGATCGCGCGCGCCGTGCACCTGCTGCTCGAGCGGCAGAAGACGCTGGCCGAGGGCGCCGGCGCGGTGCCGTTGGCCGCGCTTCTTGCCGGAGCACTGCCGCTCGGCGCGGATGACCTGGCCGTGATGGTGCTCTCGGGCGGGAACATCGACGTCAACCTGCTGGAGCGCGTGATCGACCGTGGCCTGGTGGAGGATGGCCGGCTGGCGCGGCTGGCGGTCACGGTACGCGACCGGCCCGGCTACCTGGCGCGGCTCACAAAGCTCGTGGCGGAGGCGGGCGCCAACGTGCTCGACGTGGTGCACGGGCGGGAGTTCGCCGACATCTCGGTGGGCGACGTGCAGATCGTGATGCAGCTGGAGACCCGCGGGCGCGACCATGTGGACACCATCATCGGACTCATCGAAGGGCACGGCTTCCGCGTGGAGAAGACCGTCTGAGGACCGGGCGGTGCCGCAGCAGTGCGCGATGCCCGGCGGATGAGCCGCACCGCGTGCGGCGCTACCCCCACCAGATCGGCGCGACGGACAGCACGTACAACCCTACCAGCGCCACGCCCTCCAGCCAGATGGACTCGCCATCGTAGACGATGAGCGCAGTGATCACGGCCGACAGGGCGAGCGCGGTCACGAGCAGCGGGGGCAGCACGAGCGTGAGCGGGGTGGGACCCACCACGAAGGAGAGCAGCACGAGCACGGGCGTGAGCGCCAGCGCCACCTGCAGCGAGCTGTTGAGGATCACACTCACCGCGTAGTCGGACTTGTTCGCGGCCGCGAGCTGAATCCCGACGACGTTCTCGATGGCGTTGCCGGCGATCGCCACCACCACCAACCCGGTAAATGCTTCCGACAGCCCGAGCGCGTGGGTGGCCGGGAGGAGGGCATCCACGAACCAGTCCGAGACGAACGCTGCGCCTACGCCCGCCATGGCAAGAACCACGATGGACAGCCAGAGCGGCCAGGCCTCGGCGGCCTCGACGTGCTGTGGCGGAGCGACAGTCGGGTCTCCCCGCATGGAAAACGGAAGACTCGCCAGGAATACGGCCAGCAGGACGATGGCGCACACGGCGCTCAACGCGCTCTCGTGCAGCGCGGCGGGCGAGTGGATGCGTGCCGCGAGCGTGGGAAGGGTAAGGGCGGCGACTGCGAGAAAGAGCATCATCGCGATCATCCGCGGCGTTTCGGAAGCGAACCGCTGCTTTCCGTGGCGCACGCCGCCCACGATGAATGCCAGTCCGAGCACGAGGAGCGAGTTCGCCAGAATGGAACCGACGAGCGCGCCGCGCACCACATCCACCAGCCCCGCGCGTAGCGCAAAGAGGCTCACGAACAGCTCGGGGAGATTGCCGAGCGCGGACTGGAGCACCCCGGTGGCGCCGGGCCCGAGCCGGCCGCCGAGCTCATCGGTGCCGCGACCCACCACCGAGGCCAGGAGGGCGAGTGCCGCAGCCGAGGCGACGAACGCGGCAATGGGGCCGGCCCCCGCGTAGTGCAGTATCCCCGCCACGATAGTGACCACCGCCGCCAGCGCGAGGGTGATGATGTCGTGTCGCGTCAAGAACGGCGCGCGGCGCCCACCGCGCGGAGGCGTGCGACTGGCGGGCGCCGCGGTCGACTCAGCCACAGAGGACGCCCAGCACGTCGTCCGGCGCGATGTCGCCGAAGTAATCGCGGAGGTCCACATCATGGAGTGCCTCCGTGATGGCGCGCCGCTCATAGCGCACGCCGAGCAGCCGCTCCTCCAGGCACGCGACTTCCAGTCGTCCCATGAAGTCCCCGAAGATGCGGAGCGCCGCCACACGCCCGTGCTGCACATTCACGCGCACGTCGATCTCGCCGGCCGGGAACCGCTCCGCGCGCTGTACGTTGCACGGCGGGTTCTCACCGTAGTTCCACTCCCAGGTGCCGTACTTGCTGCCGACGAGCTCCTGCACCGCCGCCCACTCCGCTGCACCGAGCTCGACGGCGGGCAGCTGCGCGCGGTCCCGCGTGCCGAAGATCCGCTCGATGATCCGCTCGCGCAGCTCCTCCACGGTCATCGGGGCGTGGAGGAACTCGCTGATGTTCGCCACCCGGCTGCGAATCGACTTCACCCCCTTCGACTCGACTTTCCCCGGGCGCGGGCGGAGCGCGGCGGTCACGTCGTCCAGGTTCGAGTCAAAGAGCAGCGTGCCGTGGCTGAACATCCGGTTGGCGGTTGCGAACTGGGCGTTGCCGGAGATCTTCCTTCCGCCGGCCAGGATATCGTTGCGCCCACTCAGCTCGGCGGGCACGCCCAGCTCGCGCAGCACGTCGATCACGGGGCCGTTGAAGCGGTCGTAGCGGTTGAAGTGCCCGCGTACGTCGCGCGTCATGACGCTGAAATTCAGGTTGCCGAGATCGTGATAGACCGCGCCGCCCCCCGAGATGCGCCGTACGACGCGAATCCCCCGCGCGTCCACGACCTCGGCGTTGATCTCCTCGATCGTGTTCTGGTTCCGGCCGATGATGATGGCCGGCGCATTGATGTAGAACAGCAGCAGATCATCGTCCGTCGTCGCGTGGCGGAGCACGTACTCCTCCAGCGCGAGGTTGACGCGGGCGTCGGTAATGCCGCGGTTGTCGATGAAGCGCATGGGGGCGGTCGGACGTGACCTCAGTGCGCGGCGCTGGCGGCGTGCGCCGGTTTCGCCGCCGGTGGCTGATAGCTCCCGACGTCCGCGCCGAGGCTGATGGCGAACCGGTTCCAGGAGTTGATGGTCACCACGGCAGTGGTGAGGCCGACCAGCTCCTCCTCGCTGAATTGCTGGCGTACCTCCTCGAACAGCTCCTCGGATATCCCCTCACTGATCTTCGTGACCGCCTCTGCCCAGGCCAGCGCGGCCCGCTCGCGCGGCGTGTAGAACGGCGCCTCGCGCCACGCGCTCAGGACGTAGATGCGCTGTTCCGTCTCGCCGGCCGCGCGTGCGTCCTTGGAATGCATGTCCAGGCAATACGCGCACCCGTTGATCTGCGAGGCCCGAAGCTTCACCAGCTCGAGCAGCCCCGGCTCGAGTCCGAAGTCCCCCGTGGAGCGCTGCAGCGCGGCCATCGCCCGCATCACACTCGGCGCCACCGCTCCGTAGTTGATCCGTGGTCCCATTCCTGCCTCCTTGCGGTGTATAGTCATGTATTCGCGGGCCGAGTCGCCTATCCGGTATCGCTCTTGCGAGTTCTCCAGAGCGCTGCGCTCGACCGCTGCACGCCGACGGTCGCAACGTGCGGCACGCGACCGCGCATACCCATGCACAGTCTACCAGAGGAGCGAGCACTGTGGCAACCGTGGCAGACACCCTCATCGAGCGACTCATCGCCTGGGACGTGGATACGATCTTCGGCCTGCCCGGGGATGGCATCGACGGCCTGTTCGAGGCACTTCGCACGCATCAGAAAAAGCTCAAGTTCATTCAGGTACGGCACGAGGAGGCGGCCGCCTTTGCCGCCTGTGGCTATGCCAAGTACACGGGGCGGCTGGGCGTGTGTCTGGCGACCTCCGGCCCCGGCGGCATCCACCTGCTGAACGGACTGTACGACGCCAAGTGCGATGGCCAGCCGGTGCTCGCGATCACGGGGCACACCTTCCACGACCTCATCGGCACGCACTATCAGCAGGACGTCGATCTGGACAAGCTGTACATGGATGTGGCCGCGTACAACGAGCGCGTCATGGGCGCCGCGCATGTGAACAACGTGGTGGATGAAGCGATCAAGACCGCGCTCAGCCAGCGCACGGTGGCGCACATCACCATCCCCAAGGACATTCAGGAGTGGCCGAGTTCCGACGGGCGGCGCTCCGATGCGAACGTGCCGAAGCACAGCGCCGATCACTTTGCCGCTGCGCACCCGGTGCCGCAGCCCGCGCTGCTCACGGAGGCCGCCGATCTCATCAACGGAGGATCGCGCGTGGCCATCCTGGTCGGCCGCGGCTGTCTGGGCGCGCGCGAGGAGGTGCTGCAGCTTGCGGACCGCGCCGCGGCGCCGATCATCAAGGCACTGCTCGGCAAGGCCGTCGTGCCGGACGACAGCCCCTACACCACGGGCGGGATCGGTCTGCTCGGTACGGCGCCATCGCAGGACGCCATGGAGGAGTGCGACACGCTCATCATCGCCGGCAGTAGCTTCCCGTACATGGAGTTCTACCCGAAACCGGGCCAGGCGAAGGCGGTGCAGATCGATGTCGACCCCTCCCGCATCGGGCTGCGCTATCCCGCCGACATCGGGCTCATCGGCGATTGTCGCACGGTGCTCCGGTCACTGCTGCCGCTCGTCAAGCGCCGGAAGCGGCGTGGCTTCCTCGAGAAGGCGCAGGATCGGATGAAGGACTGGCGCAAGGTGATGGTGGCGCGCGGCACGCGCACCGATATGCCGATGAAACCGCAGGTGGTGACGCACCACCTGAACGCGCTGCTGGATGATGACGCCATCGTCTCCGCCGACAGCGGGACGATCGCCACGTGGGCCGCGCGCTACATCGACATGCGTAAGCGCATGCAGTTCTCGCTCTCGGGTTCGCTGGCCACCATGGCCAACGGGCTCCCGTACAGTATCGGCGCCGCCGTGGCCTATCCCGGGCGGCAGGTCGTCTGCATTGTGGGCGACGGCGGCCTCACGATGCTCATGGGCGAGATCGCGACGCTCGTCAAGTACAAGCTCCCAGTGAAGGTCATCATCATCAAGAACAACGTGCTCGGGCAGATCAAGTGGGAGCAGATGGTGCTGGATGCGAACCCCGAGTACGGGGTGGAGCTGCAGCCCATCGACTTCGCGGCGTACGCGGAAGCATGCGGTGCGGCGGGGTATACCATCGAGCGTCCGGACCAGGTGGACACGGTGCTGCGCGAGGCGTTGGCGCAGCGCGGGCCGGCGGTCGTGCAGGCGGTGGTCGATCCCAACGAGCCACCGCTGCCGGGCAAGATCACCACCAAGCAGGCGCTGCACTTCGCGACGTCGCTGGCCCGCGGACAGCGTGACCGGTGGGGCATCATCAAGACGGTGCTCGAGGACAAGGTGCGCGAGGTGGTATGATGGCACCAGGCGATGAGACGGTGGCGCTGGAGGCGATGACGTTTCGTCTGCACGACGAGGTGGAGCGCCTGGCATCCGCGCCAGCGGGCGCGCCCCAGAACCGCGCGGCACGAACGCTCGTGAAGGAGGGCCGGATGCGCGTGACGATGGTGACGCTCAGCGCCGGTGCGGAGCTCTCCGCGCACCACACGGACGGGCCGATCACGGTGCACGTCCTGCGCGGGCACATCCACTTTCGCGAAGGGGGACGGGAGCACGCGCTCGGTCCCGGCGATCTCCTCGCGCTTCCGGCGGGAGTGGAGCACGCCGTCGAGACGCCGGACGGCGCCGCCTTCCTGCTCACCGTGGCGCTCCCGTTGCCCCAGGGCTGACCCGACCGATAAGTTATCCCGCCCGTGAAGCCGGCGGGCCGGGCCGCCATCGCGGCCCGCTCTCGAATGCCGGCGTCGTTGCATGCCCCGCGCACGGAGGGATGATATGAACGCGAAGCATGAGCCCCATCCGGGCGCCCCGCGCCCCGCCCGCTGGCGGCGTCTCGCGCCCTGGCTGCTCGTGATCCCCTTCATCGGAACGCTCTGGGTGGCGAGCTACGCCTCGCTCACCCCGCGGCTCTGGGGCATCCCGTTCTTCTACTGGTACCAGTTCCTCTGGATCGCCATCGGCTCGGTGCTGACCATCCTCGTCTATCTCGTGGAGCGGCCGGCGCGCGAGACGCGCGAGGAGCGGGAGCCATGAGGCGTCCGTCGCGCACACGGAGGCGCTCATGAACGTCACCGCGCTGGTGGTGGTCATCGTCCTCTTCGGCCTGGTGACTGTGCTGGGATTCGTGGCCGCGCGCTGGCGCCGTGGCGATCTGGATCTGCTGCACGAATGGGGGCTGGCCGGAGGGCGGTTCGGCACCGTGGTCACCTGGTTTCTGCTGGGCGGTGACCTGTACACGGCGTACACCTTCATCGCGGTGCCGGCGCTCGTGTTCAGCGCGGGCGCGATCGGTTTCTTCGCCGTGCCGTACACGATCATCGTCTACCCGCTGGTGTTCCTGATGATGCCGCGGCTCTGGTCCGTGTCGCACAAGCACGGCTACGTCACACCGGCGGATTTCGTGCGGGGCCGCTACGACAGCAGCACGCTGGCGCTGGCCGTGGCGGTGGCCGGTATCCTCGCCACCATGCCCTACATCGCGCTGCAGCTCGTGGGCATTCAGGTCGTGATCGCGGCGCTCGGCATCACGGGGGCGGGATTCAAGGGCGATCTCCCGCTCATCATCGCCTTCGTCATCCTGGCGGCGTTCACCTATTCCAGCGGTCTGCGCGCGCCCGCCATGATCGCGCTGGTCAAGGACGCGCTGATCTTCATCGCCGTGATCGCGGCGGTGACTATCATCCCCGCCAAGCTGGGTGGCTACGGCCACATCTTCGCCGCCGTGCCCAGCTCCAAGCTCCTGCTCGCGCCATCGCAATTCGGCGCGTATGCCACCCTCGCCTTCGGGTCGGCGCTGGCGCTCTTTCTCTATCCGCATTCCGTGACGGGCGTGCTGAGCGCGAGCAGTCGCGGCGTCATCAAACGCAACGCGGCCTTCCTGCCCGCCTACAGCTTTCTGCTCGGACTCATAGCGCTCCTCGGCTTCATGGCGGTGGCGGCGGGCATCAAGCCGGATCCGACATACGGCGCGCAGTGGGCCGTTCCGGCGCTGTTCGACAAGATGTTCCCCGCCTGGTTCACCGGCGTGGCCTTTGCCGCCATCGCTATCGGCGCGCTCGTCCCGGCGGCAATCATGTCCATTGCCACCGCCAATCTCTTTACCAGGAACATCTACCGCGAATACATCCGGCCCGCCGCGACGCCGCGCGAGGAGGCGCACGTGGCCAAGACCGCCTCCCTGGTCGTCAAGTTCGGCGCCCTCGCGTTCATTCTTCTCCTGCAGAACGCGCGACAGGAGGCAATCGACTTTCAGCTCCTGGGCGGCGTATGGATTCTGCAGACCTTCCCCGCGATCGCCTTCGGACTGTACACGCGCTGGTTCCACCGCTGGGCGCTGCTGGCCGGATGGCTCGTCGGAATGGTGAGCGGCACCGCGATGGCCGCGGCGCAGCACTTCACGGCCATCTACCCGCTGCACCTGGCAGGGCACACCTTCGCGGGGTACACGGCGTTCTATGCGTTCATCGCGAACATGATTGTGGCCGTGGTGCTGACGGTCGTGTTCAATGCGCTGGGCGTGGGGCCCGGGACTGATGAGACCGAGGCGGCGGATTACATACAGGAGGATCGGGTGGTGGCGGTGCCGGCGGGGGCCGGGGCGCTGCTACCGCAGCCAGCGGCGGGGGAGATGATCGAGGGGTGAGGAGGGCCGCCGCTGGGTGAGGACCCGCTCGGCGCGTCGCGGTTCGAGGGGGCATGTTTGACGCTCACCGGTGAGCGTCAACGTATGTTGTCGATCATTTCATGCCAGAAATGATCGACAAATCGCCGTGACGCTCACCGGTGAGCGTCAAAAAACCTCTTTGCCCTCCGCACGATTGAGGAGTGCCGGAAAGGACAGGACCGCCGAACGTTGCCCACTGCGCTCTCCCAATGCCCGGAGTACACCACCCGTGCGCAGCATACCGAGAAGACGCCGAGCAGTTGCCTCGGGAATGCCCGCCGAGGTGACGAAGTCGGAGCTCTTGAAGATCGGCCGCTCGAAGATCCAGTCGAGCGCGTGAACGGCGTAGCGCGAGTGCGTCATCTCAGGAGCGCGCCGTTTGAGATCCTGATACAGGTCAAAGATGGCCCGGGCTCGTGTCAGATTATCTTCAGCCTGCGTGCGCACCGCCTTGAGGAAGAACGCGCACCACCCGGTCCAGTCATCGTCGCGCGAGACGGCAAGCAACCGTTCGTAGTAGCTGTCGCGCCGGGCCTCGAAGAAGGCGCTGATGTAGAACATCGGCCGCTGGATCAATCCGGTCTGCCACATGAACAGGGGCACCAGCATCCGTCCGATGCGGCCGTTCCCGTCGAGGAACGGATGCAGCGCCTCGAATTCGGCGTGCAAAATGGCGAGCTGCACCAGGCGATCCGCCTCCTCGGAATGAGCGTACCGTTCCCATGCGCTCAATGCGCCAGGCAGTTTTTCCGCGCTGATGGGGACGTACCGGGCCGCGTCGATTTTACAGCCCTGTGGGCCAATCCAGTTGGGGACGCGGCGATACTCTCCCGGATCCTTGTTTTCCCCCCTCACACCGGACAGCAGGACCCGGTGCGCATCCCGCACCACGCGCAGCGAGAACGGGAGCTCGAGTAACAACTGCTCTGCTTCACGCATGGCAGCGCGATAGTTGAGCACTTCGTGAATGTCCGCGCGCTGCGCAGGCGTGGCAACGTCCTTGCCGGCCTCGAACGCCAGCACCTCGCCCATGGTTGCCTGCGTACCTTCGATACGAGAGGAGAGCACGGCCTCCTGGGTAATCAGCGGCGAGAGAAGCACGCCGGAGTTCGGAATGGCCGAAAGTATCCCGTCATATCGAGCGACTGCTACGGACGCCGGACCGATGAGCGGGATGAGCCGCGGCCAATCGAGTGACGCGGGCGGAAAGCGACCTTCGTGGTAGCGAACGGGTGCCATCGGTGCTATCACCGTGAGCGGAGATGGTTCAACGCTTCTTGGGTAACCAGCTGGCCGAAAGAAGCGAGTGTCCCCAGCCGATTGCAAGATTCGCTACTGGCCAACATAGGCAGCCAAACCCGAACCAGCGAACGGTCCGGGACCGAGCGAAACCCCGCGCTGGCCCAGCACGCCACGCCCGCCCATCTCCTCTTGCCTCCCACCGCCCCCCCGAATACCATTCGCCGCATGACGTTCACGCGCTGGCGCATGCGCGCGCTCCCGGGAACCGGGTGGTGTCCCGCGCGTTGGTCAACGGCCGGTGTGTTGGCTGGGGGAGCACACGGAGCATGCACGTAAGCAGCGCGTCACGGTTTCTGCACGATGGTGCCCCGGTTCCCCCCGAACCGGGGTGTTTCATTTTCACCCCGCCCGTGAGCGGGCCGGCGAACTTCACACCCAGAGCGCCATGCAACCGATCGCGATCTTTCACGAGCACCCGGACTGGTTCCGGCCGCTCTTCGCCGAGCTCGACCGCCGGCACGTGCCCTACGTGCGGCTGGACGCTTCGGCTCACAGCTACGATCCCGGCGAGCGGACCGCGCCGTACTCGCTCATCTTCAACCGCGCCTCGCCCTCGGCCTACCTCCGCGGGCATGGACAGTCCACCTTCTACACGCTGGACTGGCTCCGCCATCTGGACCGGCTGGGCCTGCCGGTGGTGAACGGCGCAACCGTGTACGAGATGGAGATCTCCAAGGCGCTCCAGACGGGCATCCTCGAGGAGCTGGGTCTTCCGCACCCGGCCACACGCATCATCAACGATGCCTCGCGCGCCGTGGCTGCCTCGCGCGGGCTGCGCTATCCCGTGCTCGTGAAGGCGAACATCGGCGGGAGCGGGGCGGGGATCATGTCGTACGAGTCGGAGGCCGACCTCGCCCACGCGGTGGAGCAGGGCGACGTCGACCTCGGCGTGGACCACGTGGGGCTGGTGCAGGAGCGTGTGCCGCTGCGCGATGGGCACATCACGCGCGTGGAAGTGCTGGGGCGGAAATTCCTCTACGCCATCAACGTCTATCCGGCCGACGCGTCGTTCAATCTCTGCCCGGCCGATGTGTGCCAGACCACGGGCGGCCAGCCGCTCGCCCGCTCCGCCTGCGCGCTCGACGCGCCCAAGAACGGCATGCGCGTGGAAGGGTACACCCCGCCGCCGGAAATCATCGCGCAGGTGGAACGCATCGCGGAGCGCGTGCAGCTCGACGTCGGCGGCATCGAGTACGTGGTCGATGACCGCGACGGTCACCATTACTTCTACGACATCAACGCGCTCTCGAACTTCGTGGCCGATGCGCCGCGAGTGATCGGCTTCGATCCGTTCGAGCGGCTGGTGGACTATCTCCTGGCCCGCGTGGAACGCCGGCCCTCGGTGGAGGCGGCATGATGCGATACGGCTACTGGCTTCCGGTGTTCGGCGGGTGGTTGCGGAACGTGCCCGATGAAGGGATGAATACTTCGTGGGACTACATCAGCCGGCTGGCGCGGCGCAGCGAAGCACTCGGCTACGACATCACGCTCATCGCCGAGCTGTTCATGAACGACATCAAGGGGATCGATGCGCCGTCGCTTGACGCGTGGTCCACGGCCGCCGCGCTCGCCGCGGTCACGGAGACTCTCGAGCTGATGGTGGCGGTGCGTCCCACCTTTCACGAGCCGGCGCTCCTGGCCAAGCAGGCGGCGAACATCGATCAGATCTCCGGTGGGCGCCTCGCGCTCAATGTGGTTTCGTCGTGGTGGAGCGACGAGGCGCGGCGCTTCGGCATCCACTTCGACCAGCATGACGACCGCTACGCGCGCACGGCCGAGTGGCTGGATGTGGTCGATGGCGTGTGGCGGGAGCCGCGCTTCAGTCACCAGGGCAAGTACTACACGGTGGAGGACGCGATCCTGGAGCCCAAGCCGGCGCGCCGCCCTCGCCCCGTGCTCTACGCGGGCGGCGAGTCCGAGGCGGCCAAGCAGCTCATCACCCGCGCCTGTGACGCGTACGTGATGCACGGCGATCCGCCGGAGCGCATCGCGCCCAAGATCGCCGACATGCGGAGCCGGCGCGAGGCGCAGGGTATGGAACCCATGCAGTACGGCATGGCGGCGTATTTCATCGTGCGCCCCACGGAGGCGGAGGCGAAGCGCGAGCTCGATCGCATCACCAACGTGGCGCCGGGCTCGCCGGGCTACCACAACTATCAGGATTTCATCTCACACAGCAAGCTCGAGCGGCAGGTGAGTCTGCAGGACTACTCCGTCTCCAACCGCGGATTGGGTGCGGGGCTGGTGGGCACACCGGAGCAGGTGGCCGAGCGGGTGCGCGGTTTCGCCGACGTGGGGCTGGATCTGCTGCTGCTGCAGTGCAGCCCGCAGCTGGAGGAGATGGAGCGGTTCGCGGAAGAGGTGATGCCGCTGGTGGAGTGAGGAGGGTGGAGACGCCGCGGGCTCAGCGTGCAGCAGAGTGTCCGCGTTCGCCGGTGGCATTCAAACAGATCGCTTGGAGCCAATCGGTAAGATCCGCGTGCAGTTGGGCGGGCGACATGGCCGCTCGTATGGCCGTTAGCGTGTCCAGCACCTCAGCGGCGTCGTCAAACCCCATCTGCTCGGAATCGGCCGCCTGCAGCAGGCGGCGAAGCAGTTGGATGCGCTCGACAGCCGTGATACGGTTCCTCTGCTCACCCACCATGATGGCCCACGTCTCCATGATATCTGGCCGAGCGTCGGGCTCCTTCGTCCACGCGCTGTCCAGATATGGAAGCGAGGCGGAACCCTGCGTGGCCACAAAGTCTTCGACGTCGCGCGCCATCTGAATGCCGAGGTAGGCGAACCCGGGCAGGGCGGCCGGATCCTTGAACCGGAGCGCCAGACTCACCAGGTCCATCTCGTAGTCGGCCACCCCCTCGCCAGAGGCCATGCTATCCTCGACGGGGTGGTGCGCTTCCGCATTCAACAGAGCGATCACCTTCGCGCGGTAGCGGGGCGTGATCGCATAGGTGCCTCGCGCTGCTCATGCAGAAGTGCGCGCCGCCTACCGCTCCCGCGTCCAGAGCAACAGCACACCGCACGCTGATGACGTGCCGCCGTACTGCATTGGCGCCGCGTTCTGATCCGGATAGTACTCCACGCCGGCCAGCTCCGACACGTTGAACTGCGACAGATCGATGGGCGCTCTGGGGGCAGGGTGCGGCCAGGGGACGCCATCCACGTAGACATCGGGCGCGCCGGCCGCGGCCGGGCCGAGTCGCGAGCATCGGTTCGACTGCACGAGGTAGATGCCATGCCCCGACTCGACGATGTTGATGCCCGGGATGCGCCGGCGGAGCACGTCGGCGAGCGGTAGCGATTCCTGCTGGCGGAGCACGGAGTCGCTCACGAAGTAGCCGGAGGCCGCGCGCAGACGGCGCTCCTCGAAGCCGCGCAGTTGCGGGGAGATGTAGCGCCGAGCCGCCATCACCTTGATCGTGTCGAGTACGGCCACGGTGCCGCCGAGCATCACCACGCGCGTGGTCCGCTCGCCGGCCAGCAGCGCGACGCTGTCCTGCCAGGGCGTGAAGCCCAGACGGCGGATCGTGAGGAGATAGTGGCCCGCGGGCAGGCTGTCGAGGTGAAAGACGCCGTGCGAATCCGTGGTCGCGCTGCGGGCGAGTGCCGGAAGGCTTGCCTGTGCGCCCGCCACACCGGTCCCGCTCTGATCGTCGAAAACCAGGCCACGCAGGCTGGCGGTGCGCGCACCGGGCGCACACGCACTCGCTCGGTGCGCGTGCGGCCTGGGGCCGAGCGTATCCGTGGCCGCCATCGCCAGCGTGATAGGCACCGTGTCGGCGGCTGCAATCGTCACGGCGAAGGTGGTGTCACGGTAACCGGGCTTCTGCACACACACGTTCGACGTGCCCGATGGGACGAAGTCGAGGGCGACGGTCCCGGTGACGCTCGTGCGTGCGCGCAGGCCCGCGCGCAGGCTGATCACCTCGGCGCCGGCGATGGGCGCACCTGTTGCGAGCGAGAACACCCCCAGCACGCGCCGGGTGCGCGCGACCGCGCCAGTGTCCCCCGCCACATCCGCCAGTTCAACGAAGCTTCCCCGACCGTACCTGTAGGCGATGCCGGGCTTGAGCGTGATGAAGAGCGCGTTCTGCATGTAGTTGCCGGAGAGCGACGTGTCGGTGCAATCGGTGTACGTCATACTCTCGACGTGCTCCGGCCGGATGGTGCGAAGAATGTCCAGCACCTGCGGGCGAACAAAGGCAGTGGTGCCCGGCACTTGCTGCCAGGTGGTGTCCACGCCAGCCATGGTGATGAGCGTCCCGTTCACCCACACATTGGACAGGCCGCCCGTCACGGAATGGCCCACGCCAGTGAGTGATGGCGCTGCGCCGGAGTCGGCACACGCTCGCGGCATGCGGCTGGTGAGCATGTCCGGGCGCAGCTTGCGGACGATGTCCACGGCGTCCACGATGGGTCTGGTGCTGTGCGCGATCTCCTCGGCGCCAATGTGGTAGGCCTTCTGTCTGACGCTCTCCCGTGCCGTGATGGTCACCGGCGCGAGCGCCCCGATGCTGCGCGGCAGGACCACCGCAAAACGGAGCGTCGTTCCCGGGGAGGCTGCAAAGAAGCGATCAGCCCGCTCGAAACCGATGCGGCGCACAACGAGCTGGTAGCTTCCCGCGGATGCGGCGAGCGAGAGCGTACATCGCCCCGTGGAATCCGTCAC
>DASUKA010000158.1:0-78180 GCA_036278935.1 Gemmatimonadaceae bacterium | reverse complement strand
TTGCTCCGCGTCTCATGTCTCACCCGTCCGCAAGCACGACCGCTCGCGACACGTTCCCGATCCTGGAGGATCACTCATGCGCGTGAACACCAAGAAGGGCTTTACACTGATCGAGCTGTTGATCGTGATCGTGATCATCGGCATTTTGGCCGCCATCGCGATTCCGAAGTTCGCCAGCACCAAGGACAAGGCCAAGTTGGCCTCGGTGAAGACGGACCTCCGCAACTACATGACGTCCGAGGAAGCGTACTTCTCCGACAAGGCGGCATACGGAACGTTCGCGAATGTCCAGAGCGACCTGAAGTTCACGTTGTCGCCCGGCAACACCCACACGACCGAAGCCGTAGACCCAGGCGGCTGGAAGCTCACGGTCGTGAACAACTCCATTTCGGGAGGCACCTTCGGCTGCACGATGGCGGCGGGTGACGAGGCGTCAACGGATTCTCTCGCCGGCGTGATCGTCTGCGATCAGACGAAGTAACCGCAGTCGCTACTCATTCATGCTCCACCGAACGGGGGCAGCCGGAAAGTCCGGCTGCCCCCGTTCGGCTTCATCGAGAATTGCACTCGTTGACCGCGCCCCTATGGCGACAGCTGGTAATTGATGATTCGCTTCCCCACCTGCGGATCGTCCACGATGAGCGAGAGCGGCCCGCCGTTCGCCTTCCGGATGACCGCCACCAGCTGATCGATGGACGAGATCGCCTGGCGATTCGCCTGCAGGATCACCTGGCCCGGCGCCACGCCCGCCCGCTGCGCGGGCGAATAATCGCGCACCGCCGCGATCACCACGTGGCCGCCGCGTTCCTCGACGCCGAATCCGGCCCGCGATGGCTCGTTCTGCACCGAGGGCGCGGGCTTCGGCTTCACACCCGATGTCACCTGCCCCATCTTCACGGACAGCGTCACGCGCTTGCCGTACCGGATGAGCTGAACCTGCGCGGTGCTGCCCGGCTGCAGCGCCGCCAGCACCGCCTGCAAGCCGCTCACCGTATGCACGTCCTGGTCACCGATCTTCACGATCACATCGCCCAGCTGCATGCCGGCGTGGTCCGCGGGGCTCCCGCTCTCCACGTGCAGCACCTCGGCGCCGCTCACGCTCGGCAGACTGAACACCTTCGCGTCCACCGGGCTCACGTCACCCAGGATCACGCCAAGGTAGGGACGGCGGACCTCGCCATACGTGATCAGTTCCTCCGCCACATGCCGCGCTAGGTTGATCGGAATCGCGAAGCCGTAGCCCGTGAACGCGCCGGTCGTGCTGGCAATGGCGCTGTTGATCCCGATGACCTCGCCCGCCAGATCCACCAGCGGCCCTCCTGAATTGCCGGGATTGATGGCGGCATCGGTCTGCAGGTAGTCCTCCAGCGGGGCGGCCTCGCCCGCGCGCGATGCACCGTTCTCGGCCAGGATGCCAATGGATCGGCCCGTCGCTCCGATGATCCCGGCCGTGACCGTGAACTGCAGCGCCACGCCCAGCGGATTGCCGAGCGCTTCCACCCACTGGCCGACGTGCAGCGAGTCCGAGTTGCCGAGTTTGGCGACGGGCAGGTTCTGTCCTTCGATCTTCACGACGGCGATGTCCGTGCTCGGATCGCGAGCCACCACCTGCGCGTCGAACTCACGGTGATCGTACAGAGTGACGCGCACACGAGCGGCCTCCTGCACCACGTGATTGTTGGTGAGGATGTAGCCGCCCTTCTGGAAGATCACGCCGGAGCCGGAGCCATAGGGCCTGAGAGGCGCCCGGCCGTTGGGCGAGCCCTGCCGGAGCTGGCCCAACGGCATGAAGAGCTGCCGTGGCCGCGCCTCCACCAGGATGTAGACCACGGAGGGGAGCACGGCATGCGCAGCAGACTCGAAGGCGCTCGTGGGCGGCGTCTGCGCATTGGCGGTGCGGACTGCGGCAGGAATGAAATTGCTGACGCCGCCGCCATCGCCTGCTTCGGAGTGAGGGCCATCGCTGCCGCGTCCACCGCTGTCGCCGCATGCCGCGAGCACCGCGAGCAGGACGAGCGCAGCGACAGCCGGGCGAAGACGACCAGAGATAGGCAGGGCGGACATGAGGGTTGGTGCTTGGGTTGGAACATCCCGAATCGCGTTGTCCCCCATATGCAGCAATAGCTATTCCGGCCCACGATGCGAGGCGCAACGGTTGGGCGTGCGGCCGGTTAACACTCGGCGCTCAGGCGCGTCTATCTGGCTGTGCGTGGGGCACGGACATGCCGCGGCCGCCGGTCGCGCGACGGTTGCCTTCACGGTAGCGGTATCCTGAGTGGGGAGACAGCTCGTATGACGGGTCATGGGGTGTATCGACGGCTTATTCCCTTTGCGCTGGCGTGCTGCATCGCCGGTGCAAGCGCGTGCGCCACGGCGCCCAGGCCGCGGCGCGTGTACGTCGGGTATCGACCGCCGCCGCCCACGCGCGTGGAAGTGGTCACGGTATCGCCCGGCCCCCGGTACGTGTGGGTCAAGGGACACTACCGGTGGAGCGCCCGCGAGTACGTATGGGTGCCGGGACGGTGGGTGCGACCGGCACCGCACTATCACGCGTGGGTCGCGGGACGTTGGGGACACGACCGGCACGGCTGGTACTACGTGCCCGGGCACTGGCGGTGAGACTGGCGGCCGTCAGGGCGACGCCCAGGCATCCAGATCGATCCGGATGCCCTGATCCACCGGAAGGTCGGTCACCACCACCTCGCCCTCATCCTCCGTCGCGCCGGGCGTGAGTCGATCGACGTGACCGTGAATGCGCCAGTCCACGCTTCCATCTGCTCCGATTCCGCTCGCCGTGAAGCTGAAGCTCTGCGTCGTGGGTGCGTCGCTCAGGATGGTGAGGCCGATCGGGCCGCCGGTGCTGCCGCATCCCGCGTCGAAATACGACTGGTAGCGCTGCTCGAAGTGGAACGTCGCCACCGGCGTGCCGTCGTTCAGCCTGGTGCGGACGTCGTTGACCAGCACGTCGGTGGACGCCCGGCAGCCGGGTCCGGTTGCATCGGCGCAGCCCGCGGCGGCCGCGAGCAGGGACAACGCCATCATCCCTACCGCGGCCGACCGCAACTGTCGTGGCCCTTTCATTACCGGCCCCAGCTCACGCTCGCGCTCCCGCCGCGGCGCGGATCGTACGTGCAGCGCGCCCGGTGTTCACCACCGCGGAAGCGCACGGTCATGTCCGCGCGTTGCTGCCCGCCGCTCGAGCGCGACCAGTCGCCGAACCGCGTCACCACTGCTCCGGCGCGCCGTGCGCGCTCGGTGCACGCCTGCTCTGCACGGCCGACGTCACCGCGCTCGCGCGACTGCCCGCCACGCCGCCATGGTCCATGCGCACCGGTCTGGCCGCGTCCGGGATACCCGTACGTACCTCCCTGCGAGTCGTGCCGCTGATCGTAGCCACCGGGCCGGTGGTCGTAGCCGCCGGAACGATGGTCGTAGCCACCCCGGCCATAACCGCCGCCCCCGTAGCCACCATTGCCACTGCCGCGGCCATACCCGCCGCCGACACGACCGTCGATCGCGAAGCGCGCACGGCAGCCGCGATCCACCCAGACGTATCCGTTCCCCACGCCCCATGTGTCGTTCTCACGACAGGAAGTCGCGCTGAGCTGCTCGACGATGCGGACATCGCTGCCGCGCGGAATCGGACACTCGCGCGCTCGCCTGTCGAGCGACTCGCAGGTGATGGTGCGGCGGGCCTGGGCCTGCGCACGCGGCGCGGCGACCATTGCGCCGGCGCCGGCGCAGAACGTGACCATGAACGTGATCGTGTGACGCATTGTGTCATCCTCCATGCATGCGCAGTCTCGACGCGGTGCGCCACGGCCGGGCCGCTCACCGCGTGACTGCTCGGAGAACGGACAAGGCAACGCATGAGCCAGGAGTTGGCACGGTTTCTGGCGGTACAACCGGGCGATCTGTCTGCCCGGGAGCACTCCCTGGTGTCACCAAACGAGGACGGTTTGACGCCCAGCATCACGCCACGCGTACGCGCATGTTCTCACCGGTCATTCGGCGGCGTGGACGCTGGGTGCACGCGGCGATATCCTTGGAGAACGTCGGCGTTGGCCACTGGATGCTCGTGACGCTCTGCGCATGTACACGACCTGTCTCTACTGCAACACGCGACTCGGTACCAACACCGACGTTCCGACCTGCCCGGTGGGGCGGCGCCTCGCGTTCGATCCCGCAAAGGGCCGGCTCTGGGTCATCTGCGAGCGGTGCGGCTGCTGGAATCTCACGCCGCTCGACGAGCGGTGGGACGCGATCGATTGCTGCGAGCGGTGGTTCCGAAGCACTCGCCTTCGCGTGTCCACCGACAACGTGGGTCTGGCCCAGCTGCGATCCGGATTGGAGCTGGTGCGCATTGGCCCGGCGCTCTTTCCAGAGATCGCGTCGTGGCGATATGGGCGACGGCATCAGGCAACCGCCACGTCCGCGCGCGCCGGACTCGTGCAACGCGGCGGGCGGTTCATCGCGCGGAGCGCGGGGCATGCGCTGGCCAGCTACGCGTCGTCAGCCGGGCTGAGCGACGAGGCGCTCCTGCGCCTGCGCACACTGGGTCGCGAGGGGAGTGTGCTCGCGCGCACCACCGACGAACGCGGCATGCCGGTGCTCATCCGCTATCGTCACCTGCGCGAGGCAACGCTCGTCCGCCCGGAGCGCGACAATCCCTGGCGCCTGGTGGTGCGTCATGACGACGGGATCGCGATGGTAGGTGAGGACGCGAGCCTGCATACCGCAGCCAAGCTGATGGCGACGCTCAATGGGGCGGCGGCGCGAACGTCCGATGTGCGCTACGCCGTCACCAAGCTGGACGATGCAGGCGACCCCGACGGCTATTTCACGCGCATCGCCGCGCTGGCAATGCGCACGTCCTGGGGCCGTTTCCCGAATGCCGGCGAAGGCGGCCCGGGCCTGCCCGCCCGTCTCTCGTTCGGCGAGCGGCTGGCGATACAGCTGGCCAATCGCTCCTTCTGGGGACGTGGAGGAACGGGAAGCGAAGCCAGCACGCCGCTCTACCGGTTACCGATCGCGGACCGGCTGGCGCTGGAGATGGCGGCGAACGAGGATGCGGAGCGCCGGGCGTTCGCCGGCGAGCTCTCGGCGCTGAAAGCGGCATGGGAGAGCGCCGAAGAGATCGCGGCGATCGCCGATGAGATGTTCGCCGACGATGTGCTGGACGAGTTCAAGCGCGAGTACTACGCCCGGCAGATGACGGTCGGCTGACGCAGGGAGTGTCAGCACGGGGTGACCGTGCGCCGTCGCCAGAATTGCCCCTCCTGGGCTCGAACCAGGACTCTCCTGATCCAGAGTCAGGCGTGTTGCCAATTACACCAAGGGGCACGAATTCGATTGTCTGGGCCGCGCCGATACTTCCCGCTCGCGGCGTGTGAAAATGTATGCCTGCACCGTCGGGACTTCAACCCTCCGCACCCTCCGTGGAGCCGCGCGCGAAGCCCTTCCCGCCAGGCTCCCCGTTGTCGAAATTGCGCGCGTGATGCCCCGATGCCGGCCCTTCGTCCGCGACGCCCGCGCGCTGGCGGCACTACTGCTGCTCGCGTCGGGAACCGGGTGCAAGGCAGCTGTCACCCACCTCGGGGAAGGTCCGGCCGACGCCGGCGCCAATGCCGACAGTCTCTTTGTCGCACTCGGCGCGCATTTCGGTCCGTACGAGATGAACGCCGCCATGGCCGCCATCGAGGCGCCGCTCGCCAGGTACTCCCTCATCCCATCACAGCTCTTCGGGGATTCCTCCATCTGGTCCAGCGGCCGCGGCGACACCCGCACGCTCGAACTGGGCGGGCACCTCCGCGGCAATAGCTACGTGATGGGGAAGTACGCGCACGTTCCGCCCCCCACGCATCCCGGTGACTACCATGGCACGCTCCGCCTGCAGCGTATTGGACGCGAGGAGTACGAGTGGCGCGTGCATGACATCCTGGCGGTGGGCGATGTGCGGGTCTCGGATCTTTCCGACGCGCTGACGGCCATCTTCCTCGCCGCTCAGGGCAACACGGACACGAGGGTGCGCGCCGGCTATCAGGCGGCGCTGCCCCGGACGACGCGCGTGATGAGCCAGCTCTTCTCGCTCGATACGATCAGGTTGCGCGCCGCCCCGTCCGGTGCCACGGACGTGATGCTCGATATCGGCTTTCATCCGCAGCGCATGGCTACGCAGGCGCCCGAGCTCGCGCGCTACCTGGCCAAGTACGTCACGCCGGCGAGCGGACAGGTGGAGCTCTACGACGACCAGGGCGCGACATGGTGGACGGTGGATGGCAGTCATGATCATTTCACGATGCATTTCCGGGTGCGCGGCGGCTCCATGGTGCCGCTCACCGGAGCGCCGCGTTCCATGCCGCAGCGCGTGCACGCTCGTATCGATCTACAGACGAAGTTCCTGGTGTTCCACGTGGGATTCCAATCGCTCGTGGCGGACATCGCTCTCACGCGCGAGGACCATGACAAGGGATTCGTCGCGATCTTCCAGCACGAGCCGGAATGGCTGCTCCCGCCGCTGGTGGAGCACATGCTCCGCACCTCGCTCAGCACGCCATTCGCGAATGGCGGCTCGTTCCTCACCTTTGACGTGCACGACAGCACCGGGGGCGAGACGCTCGCGCTGCGCGAGTTCAGCGTCGCCATCCAGGAGAGCTCGATCATGCGGTGGCTCGGCGGGCTGGGCAATTCCGCCATGAGCGATTACCGGCAGGGTGCTGAGAAGGAGGCGGACCGGTGGGTGGGGCAGCTCTTCACGGCGTTGCGGGCTGACACGCGTGCGCTGGTGCCGGCAACTCCCCGATAAGCGAAACGCCGCGGCGTCCGCGGCGTACCGGCTGAGTCCTGCCTGTTGTTTGCCGCAGATTGCCTCGCGCGCCGCCATTGGAACTCTCCGTCCTACCGAGCGGCGGCGGGCACTATCATCTGCGGTGCGGCTTGCACGTCCCGACCATTGGAACTCTCCGTCCTACCGGCCGGGCGGCAATCCGCTCTACTGGGTATTTTCTATGAAGCAGTCTCCGTGCCATGGAGCTGAGGGGGATCGAACCCCTGACCTCTGCAGTGCGATTGCAGCGCTCTCCCAGCTGAGCTACAGCCCCTCTGATGGCTCGCCACACGTGCCCGGCATGCTGCCCTCTCTGCCGGAGACGCAACGACCCCGCGTGCTAAGCGGGGCCGCGGCAAGCTGTTGCAAGCTACCAGCTTTGGCCGGGCCGGTCAAGCGCTGCCCCAACGTCGGGGGGAAGACGCGGGAAGGGATGGGAAGGCAACGAGGGGTGAGCTCTGAGTTCTGAGTGGTGAGTGGTGGGATCTGTAGGAGCAGCCTTCACCGCGCACTGCCCATGCGCACTGCCCCTCACTCATCACCCACAACTCAGAACGCATGACTCTGCATCCCCCGTGCACTATTTTGTGGCTCATGTTCAACGATCTTCGTCCCATCGATGTCTTTGCTGCAGCGCGGAACGTGCGCGGCGTGGTGCAGCGCACAGAACTGCGGCGCTCGCGCGGGCTGAGCGAGCGGGTTGGCCGCGACGTGTTCCTGAAGCTCGAGAGCGAGCAGGTCACGGGATCGTTCAAGCTCCGGGGAGCGTACAACGCGATCGCGATGCTCGACGACACCGTGCGGGCGCGGGGCGTGGTGGCCTCATCAGCCGGGAACCACGGACTCGGGGTGGCGTTCGCGGCCCGGCAATTCGGCATTCCGGCCACGATCTTCATTCCGGCGAGCGCGCCCGAGGTCAAGCGGCGCGGCATCCAGGCATTGGGTGCGACGGTGGATGCCACGGCGCCCAGTTACGACGACGCAATGACGCTGGCGAAGGCCTTCGCGCGCGAACGGGGGGCGACGTTCATCAACCCGTGCCTGGGCGATACCCTGGTGGCGGGCCAGGGGACGGTGGCGCTCGAAATCATCGAGGAGCTTCCGGAGCTCGCACAGATCGTGGTGCCCGTGGGAGGCGCCGGCCTGCTCGCCGGCGTGGCCAGCCTGCTCCGGCACCTGGCCCCGCACGTGCGCATTTCCGGGGTGCAGAGTGTGAACACCGCGGCCATGGCCCGCGCGCTCCAGGCGGCGCAGGTCGTCCCCATCCCCAACGTCCCCACGCTGGCCGACGGGCTGGCCGGCGCCATCGATGATTTCGCGCTCGACGTGGGCCGTCACGCGCTCGATGACATGGCGACCGTGAGCGAGGAAGCGATCGCGCGCGCCATTGCCTGGCTGGCCCACGAGGAGGAACTGACGGTGGAGGGCTCGGGCGCGGTGGGCGTGGCGGCGCTGCTCGAGGGCGCGCTCCCGGATCTCCGCTCACCGATGGCCGTCGTCCTCACCGGCCGGAACATCGATCCCGACCGGCACGCGGGGGTGCTGCGAGAGGGGAGGAGCTAGGGTGTCGGGAGGAGGGTGTCGGGTGTGGGGGAACAACCTGCATCACCGCGGTCATTCGAGGATCTGAACCACCCTGTCATTCCGAAGGAGCAGAGCGACTGAGGAATCTCCTCCTCGCATGGTGAGCAGATTCCTCGCTGGCGCTCGGAATGACACCCTCCCCACACCCGACACCCTCCTCCCGACACCCCAGCTTCTCCCCTCCCGCCTATATTCCGCGCATGTCGCTGTCCGTCCGCTTCCTCGGCACCTCAGCTGCCCGCCCGACCGTCGAGCGGAACGTCACCTCCATCGCGCTCGTGCGCGAGGGGGAGACGCTGCTGTTCGACTGCGGCGAGGGCACGCAGCGACAGATGATGCGGTACGGCGTGTCGTTCGGGCTGCGCGATATCTTCTTCACGCACTTTCACGGCGATCACCTGCTCGGCGTCATTGGCCTGCTGCGCACGCTCGGATTGCAGGGGCGCGAGGAGCCCATGCGGCTGTGGGGACCGCGAGGCGCGGAGCGCGTCCTGCGGCAGGCGGTGGAGCTGGGCGTGGAACGGTCTGGATTTCCCGTGGAGATTCGCACGGTGCAGCCTGGCGAAGCAATCGAGCGCGGCGAGTACGCGATCATCCCGTACGCCGCGGAGCATCGTGGCCAGGCGCTGGGCTACGCGCTGAAGGAGGCGGAGCGGCGCGGTCGCTTCAATCCGGCGCTGGCCCAGGAGCTCGGCATTCCCGAAGGGCCTCTGTGGGGCCAGCTGCACCGTGGGCACTCGGTGACACTGGAGGACGGGCGGACGATCGACCCGGCCGTCCTCGTGGGACCGACACGGCCCGGACGCAAGGTAGTCTTGTCGGGAGATTCACGCCCCGCCCAGTCGACGGTAGAAGCCGCGCAGGGCGCGGATCTGCTGGTGCACGAGGCGACCTTTGCCAACGAGGAGGCCCAGCGAGCGCGGGAGACGGGACACTCCACCGCGCAGGAGGCGGCAGCGCTGGCGCTCCGCGCCGGCGTGCGCACGCTCGCCATCACCCACTTCTCTGCGCGGTACTCGCACGACTCGTCACCGTTGCTCCGCGAAGCGAAGGCGGTGTTCCCGAACGTGGTGTGCGCGCGAGACGGGATGCTCCTGGACGTGGCCTACGAGGCGGAGGCCACCGAGCCGATCAGCCGATAAGGGAGGGGTCCGACTCCGACGCCGGAACGTACAGCGGCATGCCGTTCGCCGAGATCGGCATGGAGCGGCGGAAGAGGCGGGCGAGGTCGGCGTCGCTGAGCGACTTCAGTACGGCATCGGGATCGAGACGGGCAGTGACGCTGCGCGCCTCGGCCGTGTCAGCATTGTACCAGTTGTAGCGGTCCCGGCGCGACGTGATGCCATCGGGATGGTGAAAGACCACCATGGCGTTGCTCGCGCCCGGCATGCGCACCTCGACGCGCCAGGACAGGCCGTCCGGCGATTGGAATCTGCGTTGCATCTGATCCTGGAACTGGAGTGGAACGGAGAGCAGCGGAGGGCCGCCCCCGTGGGAGAGTGGTGCGGAGGAAAGATCTCAGGTGAGCGCGTGCGGCGCGAGGGGCTGGCGGCCTGCGTAGCCGGCATCCACGTCGTGCCAGTACGCCACGGCCGGCTCCCCTAGACGCCAGCACAGATAGACACGCCGCCCACCGATGACGCCCGGGAAATCCACCAGTCCGAGCCCGGGGTCCTTGCACTCGATGCCGAGCTCGGCGAGCTCGCGCAGGTAGCCATCGATCTCATGGGCCAGCGACTCCACCTCGCGCTCCAGCACCTCGGCGCGCGGATCGCGGTGGTCCAGACTCTCGCTCGCCTTGATGATCTCGTACTCCTGCACCCGCTCACGCCACGGCACGAACTGCCGGACGATGTCCCGCACGATGCTGCTGACCAGAGGCAGCGTGCGGTTGGCTTCCTCGACCGTATACGTTTTCATCGTCCGTACCACTCCATGCAAGGCAAGGGTCGTGGATGGTGCGCAGACGGCATGCCGGAACCGCTCACCGCCCCCGCCGTTCCGCTTCCCGTTCCTCCAGCCGCCTGCGTCGTCGCTCCTGAGCAGCGGTATAGCGGCGGCGCTCGGTGTCCGTTTCGGGATGCACGGCGGGCACCGTGACGGGGCGGCCATTCCGGTCAATCGCCACGAAGGTCACGTAACAGGAGTTCGTGTGGCGGCGCACTCCATTCAGCAGATTCTCCGCCTCCACGCGCACCCCCACCTCCATGGAGGTGCGGCCGGCGTAGTTCACAGAAGATCGCATCACGACCAGGTCGCCCACGTGAATGGGCTCGCGAAAGTCGACGCGATCCACGGACACGGTCACGCATTGCTGGCGCGCATGGCGGATGGCCGAGACGGCGGCAGTGCGGTCGAGCATCGAGAGGATGACGCCGCCAAAGACGTGTCCCATGGCGTTCGCGTGGTGCGGCATCATGATCTCCGATGTCTCGTGCTGCGACTCGCGCACGGGGCGTGATGGGCGGTCCACCGGTGTCGCTTCGGCGGGAATCGAGGAGGGGAGTGGATCGATCATGGCAGTGCGGGCATCATCAGAGTAGAGCGCGGCATCATCGAACGCGCGATCGAGCGCGCGCAGGGCGGTACTGTCAACATCCGGCGCATCGAGCCAGAAGATATGATGCACCGGCGGCGGAAAGGCACCGAGCGACCACCGGTGCCCGAGGGAATCGACGAGCGACAGTGTCATCACATCACGCGCGCGATCGTAGCGGGCGGCCAGGCGAGCACCGCGGTGCCGCCACTCGTCGCCGGCGCCGCTGCGCACCGGGGTGGGGAGCGAGCGCTGGACCTCGCGCCACCATGGCGGCGCGGGCACGCGAACGGGAGGAAGGGCGAGGATGCGTCCGCCCGAGTGCCGCCCGCGGCCCGGCACGCCAAACGCCACCGCCGGCGCGCCGCCGACGGTCGTGATAGTGAAGCTGGTGCTGTCCAGGCGAAAGCCGCGCAGCGCCCGGCGTGCGCGCGGGGCACGGCGGTCGCGCGACGCCCGCACAGAGTCCTCCAGGCGGGCCAGGAGCATGGCGCCCTGTCGCATGGCCATCGTGGCACCCGGGCTCCCGAACAGCGCGGCCAAGGTCATCTGGCGCCCGGTGCGCAGGTCCAGTACCCCGCGACGGTTCATGTGCCATCCGCGGCGCATCACGGCATCCGCATCGCCACGGTAGGCATACGAGAGATAGGGGCCGTACTGGCTCACGAGATCGAGCTCGCTCGTGGCTTCCAGCACCGGGTCATCGCTCGACTCCTCATCCGGCAGGAGCGGGCGATCATCCGGATGGTTCTCGCCGTACCACTGGTCCCACTTGGCAATGGCGGTGTCCGTGAAGACCAGCGCGGAGTCATTGGAGATGAGGTCGCGGCGGTAGACGGCCTGTCCCACGATGACCGCGTTGGTATACGAACGGTCGTCGTCCACCACATAGACCTCGTAGAATCGCCCGCCGTAGTAGGCGAGCTGTATGGGCGAGCCGCGAAGCTGAACGCGCGGTGGGCCGCTGTGCACCCAGAAAGTGGAGTCGCCGGCGACCACCAGGAACTGCATGCTGGCGGGTTGCCGATCCGCCGCGCGGCAGGCGACGGCGAGCAGAGCGACCAGTGCGAGAATGGACAGACGGCGCGGCATTCGTCGCTCAATATGTACGTGCAATCGGGGGAAAGGCGAGGCCGTGCACCTGTCCCCTCTCTCGCCACGCCAGCCCTATGACGCCGACTGGCCGGGGCGAAGGACGGCGGCCGGTTCGGGACGGCGCTCGGACTCCAGGCGCGCCATGTAGCGTTGCGCCTCGGAGATGCGTTCGACCTCGATGGACATGGCATCCACGGCCTGCTCGATGCGCTGGAGCTGCTGGGCCATCTCGGGGTTCAGTTTGGGCGTGGCGCCGCGCTGGTCGACGCGGCGCCCGAAGGCGCGCGCGAGGGGGAGGCCCACGATGATCACCGCCAGCATCACGAAGAACGCGATGCCGAGGGTGACAGCCTCGTGGGGGATGCCGCTCCCGGGAAAGGGTGGCTGCACGAGCACATACGGTGCGCCCGGCGCCGCCTGTGCCTGGTGCAGCGCCTGCTCACGCGCGGCGCGGGCCTGGTCGCGGGCCGCTCTGGCCTCCGCACGCGCGGCCTGGACCTGCGCCTGGACCTGTTGCCGAACCTGCGCACTGATCTGCGCGCCGAGGTCCGACGATGGCGTGGTTGCCTGCTGCAGGGAGATTGTCGTCAGCATGGGTCCCTCACTGGCTGATGCGCTCACCTGGACTCCGATTCATGTTGCGTCGACACCGTGCGCGGCGCCCGCCGCCAGGCCACCGGCATGGATGGTGAATGCCGCGGCACTGCATACCCCGGACATTCAGTGCGAGTGCCATGCCCGAGCGCTCGGCGCGACGGACGGTCCACGGCGCCGAAGGTCACGCGCACGCCATCTGTTCTGAGTACGTGCGAAATGGACGAAACGTGGCAGGGCCTTCACTCGTATTATCTCCGAAGCCGCTTCGCGCCGCCAGTCCTTAGCGCGACGGGTGGTCCTGACATGTACGTTCGCTGGAGGTTCTATGAAAGCGCCCTGGAAAGCAGGCGACGTAGCGGCCAACACGTGCCGCCGTTGCAAGAAGATTATTCAGACCCGGTTCGAGTATCGTACGATTCAACTTCGCGGCACGCGGCTCCGCGTCCCGGATGTCCTTGTGGACGTGTGCACTGAGTGCGGCCACATGGTCTCCATCCCCCCGCAGTCGGTTGCGCAGCTGCGAGAGGTGGGAATCGGGAAGTAGGAAAGGCGAGGGTGTAAGGGAGTAGGGTATGGGGTGTCGGGACACGGCATGGACGAGAGAGGTTCTCTCCCCGCCTACCCGACACCGGCCTCCCGATCCCCTCGCCTTTCGCCTCTTGCGCCTTTCACGCGATCTCCACACCGGCCCAGCGCTCGATGAGGCGGACGGCCTCCAGGTGATCGGCCTCCTCGCCCAACTCGCGGTGCGCCGCGCGGAACAACTCGGCAGTGAGCTGGAGCAGCGGTGACGGCACCTGCTGCTCCCGGGCCACGCCGGCCGCGATGTTCACATCCTTGTCGAGCAGGGCAAGCCGGAAGGTCCGCGGAAAGGCGCGCGTCAGCACCCGCTCCGGGAAGAGATGCTCGGAGCTGTTGGAGCGGCCACTCGAGGCGTTGATCACGTCCAGCGCCACTGCCGGCTGAACTCCGGCCCTGGCGAGCGCCGCCAGCCCCTCGGCGGCCGACCAGAGATGGACCGCCAGCAGGGCGTTGTTCACCGACTTGAGGGCGTCGCCCGCGCCCACCGGCCCGCAGTGCACGATCTTCCGGCCGAACGCCTGCAGCACCGGGCGCACGTGCTCGAGCACGGCCGCGTCGCCACCCACCATCACGGTGAGCGTCCCCTGCTCCGCCCCACGCACCCCGCCACTCACCGGCGCGTCGAGAAACCCGACATCCCGTTCCGCCAACCGCGCCGCGATACGGCGTGAGGTCGCGGGATCGCCCGAGGTGCAGTCGATCAGCACCGCACCGGCTTCCAATCCGGCGAGCAATCCGCTCGCACCATCGAGCACGGACTCGAGGTCCCGCGAGGTGGAAAGACAGGTCAGGACAAACTCGGCGCCGCGGGCCGCATCGGCGGGAGTGTCTGCGACGCGAAGCATGAGTCCACGTGCGAAGGCCGCGGACTTCGCGTGCGTGCGATTCCAGACGGCAAGCTCGAAGGGAGGCGCGGCCAGGTGGCGCGCGATGGGAGCGCCGATGGCGCCGAGTCCTAGAAAGGCAACGTGGGGCATGACGATCCGTGCAGGTGAGGGAACGGGAAAGCTCGCCTCGCAACTGCGGGGCGTCAATCGGGATCGTGAAGCCCTGTCGCGGCGACGATGCGCAAGTGTGATCAGGCGCGCGCAAGCGCGAGGCCCACCCGGGCACGCGGGCGTGTCATCAGTCGTTTGACCGATGCCCGTCTCCCCCATCTGGCCAATGCCGCGCGATCAGGGAATACGGCATCCTTCGCGAAGCGCGGGACACATGGTCCCGCTGACGCGAAGTGCGGGGCGCGTGGCCCCGCTCACACTGCCGAGGACAGAACATGCCGTCGAATACCAACAGTGAGAGCACGCTGGACGCGCTCTCGAACGACCTCGCGACCGCCGTGGAGCGTGCCGGCCGCGCCACGGTCGCCGTTCATGCACGACCACGCATCCCATCCACCGGCGTCCACTGGCGCGCGGGAGTGATCGTGACGGCGGCCCACACTATGAAGCGCGATGAGGAGATCACCGTCACGCTCGCCGACGGGCGCACGGTGAGCGCCGCCATCGCCGGCAGGGATCCGGCGACGGACATCGCCGTGCTCCGCCTGGAAAATCATGATGCGCCACCGGCCGAGCTGGGCGAGAGCGCCGCGCTCAAGGTGGGACATATCGTACTCGCGCTCGGCCGCGCCGGAGGCGACGTGAGCGCCAGTCTCGGGCTGGTGAGCGCCATTTCGACCGATTGGCGCACCTGGCATGGAGGAGTGATCGATCGACTCATCCATCTCGACCTCGCGATTTACGATGGCTTCTCCGGCGGTCCGCTCGTGGACGCCCGCGGCGCCATTGTGGGGATCAACAGCTCCGGCGTGGCACGAGGGCTGGCGGCGTCCATCCCACGCTCCACGGTCGACCGCGTGACCGATCAACTTCTTTCCGCCGGCCGGATCGCCCGCGGATACGTGGGGCTGGCCATGCAGCCTGTCCGCCTGCCGTCCGCGCTCATGCATGAGCTGGCGCTGCCGAGTGACGGCGGAGTGATTCTCGTGGGCGTGGAGGCCGGCGGCCCCGGAGCCACCGCTGGCGCGATGATCGGCGACGTGGTGGTGGCGCTGGATGGGAAGCCGGTGCGCAACACCGATGACCTCCTCGTCCTGCTGGGGCCTGAGAGCGTGGGAAAGCACGTACAGGCACGCATCATTCGCGGCGGCGCGCTGCACGAGCTCTCGATCGTGGTGGGTGAACGGTCGCGGAGGCACCGGTAAGATGTCCAGCGCCATGACAAACATGATGGAGCGCGATGCACAGCTCGCGCTCGAGCTGGCGGC
Source organism: Gemmatimonadaceae bacterium (assembly GCA_036278935.1). Lineage (GTDB taxonomy): Bacteria > Gemmatimonadota > Gemmatimonadetes > Gemmatimonadales > Gemmatimonadaceae > DASSNR01. The sequence goes on along the minus strand of DASUKA010000158.1, from coordinate 62,694 downwards.
CGTTGCCGCGCAACTCCGACGCACGACCGTGGAGGTACGGACGGCGCGCGGTGCCGGGTGTGGATCGGGAGTGATCTGGCGCGCCGACGGGCTCATCATCACGAATGCGCACGTGATGCGCGGCGGACGCGCGAGCGTCGCGTTGTGGGACGGCCGCGTGCATGACGCGACGGTCGTATCCCGCGACAGTTCTCGGGACCTCGCGATGCTGTCTATCAAGGCGACGGATCTCCCCGCCGCGCCTCGGCGCGATACCGGCACACTGCACGCCGGCGAGCTGGTGCTGGCGGTGGGAAGTCCGCTCGGGATCAGCGGCGCGGTGGCGGCCGGGATCGTCCATGCACCGAGTTGGAGAGGACTGGGCGGGCGGCGATGGGTGCGAGCGGATCTGCGCCTGGCCCCTGGCAATTCCGGCGGACCGATGGCAGACGCACGCGGCCGCGTGGTCGGCATCAACAGCATGATCGTGGCGGGTCTCGCAGCGGCCGTCCCCACCGAAAGCGTGGAGCGATTCGTGCGCGGCACAGCGCGGCCATCGCTGGGAATCGTGGCCCGGCCCGTACTGGTACCGCTCGCTGCCGGACGCGCTCTGGGGCTGCTCGTCACGCAGGTGGCACCGGAAAGCGCTGCCGGCACGGCCGGCGTCCTGACCGGCGACGTGCTGATCACCGCGGACGGCCAGCCGTTCACGGCTCCCGGCGACTTGATCGGGCTGCTCGATGAGATGGCGGACGCCGGCGGAACGCTCCAACTCGGCGTGGTGCGCGGAGGGCGATGGGTGACGCTCGATGTGGTGCCGCGCGCACGAGCACCGCGAGTGGAGGCGGCGTGATCCGCGTGCTCGTGGCCGCCGACTCCGCGGTCGCGCGTGCGGGCCTCGAGTCGGTGGTCGCGAGCAGTTCTTCGCTCGTGGTGGCGGGGAGCTCGGCCACGGGCGCGGAGCTCGTGCAACAGATCGACGCCATGCAGCCCGATGTAGTGTTGCTCGAGCTCCCCTGGCACGGCAGCCACGATCTGCTCGCTGTGCTGGGCGCGCCCAGCGGGTGGGCGGGTGCGACCGCGCTGGTTATCTTGAGCGACGCGCTGGAGGATGCCGAGGCGGGCGAGCTGCTCCGTGCAGGCGCGCGCGCCCTGCTCCCTCGCGATGCGACGGCCGAGGAGATCCTGGCAGCCGTCGAGGCCGCCGCGCTGGGGCTCGTGGTGCTGCATGACCACACAGTAGGCGCACTGCTCGCCGCCCGTATGGTGGCAGCGCGAGCGATCCCCATGGCGCCCGCGCAGGCGTTGACCGCACGCGAGACGGAGGTGCTCACGATGCTGGCGGAAGGGCTGGGCAACAAGCAGATCGCCGCGCGGCTGGGCATCTCCGAGCACACCGTGAAGGCACACGTCGCCGCCATCTTCGGCAAGCTTGGTGCATCGAGCCGCACGGAGGCGGCCACGCTCGGCGCGCGCCTCGGATTGATCATGCTGTGACCGAGCAGGACGTGGAAGCGGACAGCTCATCGGGTCACGAACAACGTGCGGCGCCGGTCATCACCACACGCGTCAACATCGCGGGCATGACCAGCGTGCACAGCGCGCACGCGGTGTTCACCGCGCTCACCGGCGTGGACGGCATTCTGCGCGCCGACGTGGCCGTGGGCCGCGCCACCATTGAGCACGATGGACGCGCGACGTGTGAGGCGCTGGCCCAGGCAATCGCGGTGGCGGGCTACGTGATGACGGATTGCATCGAAGAGCGCAGGCGGCTGCCGCTGCTCTGAGGCCGTTCTCGCGTGCATCGTGGCATCGCGCATCACCTCGCGTCGATTCGTTGCATGTTGCGACAATTGGATGACGCACCCCACACCGGCCGCGGCCATTGTATGGCATGCGCGCCCCTTGCGTTCTTCCACCAGCCGAGGTGATTGTATGGGTATGGCCGCCCCGCTCGACTTCTATACCGCGGACATGGTCCGGGAGCTCAACGAGCGCTCGCCGTGGAATGGGCCGCGCTACGAGACGGTGCACGGGGAGTTGCTCGTGAGCCCGGCACCGCGGATGGCGCACCAGGAGGTTGTGGGCGACATCTACTACGCGCTGCGGCTGTACCTCGATCGCGAGCCCGCCAGCCGCGCGTTCATGTCGCCGGCCGATGTCTCCTGGGGCCTCCCGGACGTGCTCACCCAGCCGGACGTCTTCGTCATCCCGACTGAAGAGACGGAAAGCGGCGATTGGAAGCGGATTCGTCACCTGCTGCTGGCCATCGAGGTGTTGAGCCCGAGCAGCGTGCGGGCGGACCGATTCACCAAGCGGCAGCTCTACGTCGCCCAGGGAACGCCCGCGTACTGGGTGGTCGATGCGGACGCACGCATGGTGGAAGTCTGGATGCCAGGCGATCACCTCCCGCATGTCGAGCGCGAGCGACTCGCGTGGCAACCGCGCGGCGCATCCACGCCCTTTGCCCTTTCCCTCGCCGATCTTTTCGGCCCACACTGACGGCTGCCCGCGCGCGCCGTCCTGGTGACCGCTCAGTAGTCGAGCCAGTAGTTCAACTTGATGAGCAGGACGTTCGTTGCCGGAGCGCGGAAGAGCGTTCGCGCATCGTGTGCGAGATCGAACGCACCGGTCGGGGCGAACTGCGACCGCCCCTGCTGCCAGACGACAAAGAGCGTGGAGCCCGGACGGTATTCCCAGCGGAGCACCGCTGTGGAGCGGAACTGCTGGATGTTGAAGTTGGGGTTCCCGAAGGTCAGATCGGTCGTGCCGTCGCTATTGACGTCGACCTGATAGTTGCCCGTGCTACCGGCGTAGCTCAACTCGGCAGGCGTGAAAGTGTGGAAGCGGTCGTCGAAACTCCCGGCTCTGGCGTTGGTCACGCGCTTGAACGCCGAGTAATCTCCGGCGCTCACGAACGGCTCGCCGTAAAGCTGGACGGAGAGGGTTGGCGTGAAGCTGTACCGGGCGCGAAGCGTGAGCGCGGCTGTCGTCTGCTTGATCCGGCCGAACAGATACTGCGTGGCGCCGAGCGCGGGGCGCTGGGTGACGTACTGCCACGGGTTGACGTTCCACGAGAGATCGGGCCCGAGTGAGAACTCCCACCGTCCGCTCGGGCGCACGTTAAGGATCGGCGAGATCTCGCCATCGTGCCGGCCTGTCTCCGGCTCGCCCTCCACATCGCCGAAGAGCTGCACGTTCACCGGCTTGCGCGCATCGGTATTCATGCTGAAATCAAGAAAATCCATGGCAGGCGTGCGGAGCGCCGGACCGCCGCGCAGCAGGTCGGTGGAGAGCGCGGAGAACGATCGACCAACGTTCACGGACACGCCCCAATTGTTCACCAAATTGACGCTGCCGTTGAGCGCGCCGCCCGTCGCGCGTCGCTCGCCACCGAAGCTCCAGCCGGAGAGCTCGGACAGGTTGACCGACCAACTGAGCACATGCCGCGAGGGTTCGAAGTCCACGTACCCGAGGTTCGCTCCCTCGAGCAACCAGTCGGTGGACTGCTCGAAGCCCAGGTCGTTCATGTCAAAGCCGGGCGAGCGCGCGTGGGTGGCCACCGTCCACCGCCAGTGTCCGCCGCCGATCTTGTCGAGCTTCGCGCTCGTCGCGAAGCCGCCGAGCACGGTGCGGGTGGAATCGTACGTGAGATAGGAGGCGTCGGGACGCTGGTAGTAATGCCCGGGTGAGGTCTGGATGGCGGCGATCGCTTGCGCATCACCACGCACGAGAGTCCCCAGGGTCGACACACTGGCTTCGTAATTCCCCCCGCCAAAGCGATGCCGGGCATCGAGCCCCGCGGTATACGCGAAGGTCGGGAGGTTGCCCAAGGCCAGGCTCGTGATGCGCCGATCAGTAGCCGTGAAGATTCCGCCCACGGCACTCTGCCCTTCACGAAAATCCTTGCGCACGCGAGCGACCGTGTAGTTCGTGAGCGGCTCCACGGGTACATCGAGTCGCTCGCTCGCCGGCCCCGTGTACCGCGCGAGCTCCCGCTGGGTCACCGCGTCCAGCATCCCGATCGACCAGCCGCTCGCGGTCTTGCCGGAGAGCTTCGCGGCACCGAGGATGGTGGTCGCCTCGGGAACATCGCTCTGGGCCGCGGAGTCGGGCACGCTGCCCTCCGGCGCGCGTCCGACGCGGCGCGAGTAGAAGGGCTGGTCGTTCCCGAAGTTGAAACCCAAGCTGTAGGGGAAGCCGATGTTGAACTGAAAGAGATCCGCGCCCTCGATGAAGAACGGTCGCTTCTCGGGGAAGAACGTCTCGAACGCCGTGAGATTCACGACCGAGGGATCGGCCTCCACCTGCCCGAAATCCGGATTCGCCGTCCCGGTGAGCGTGAGGTCCCCCGTGAGTCCATACTTGATGTCGGCACCGAGCTTCGTGCCGAGATCGTTCTGCGTGAGGAAGGGATTGCCCGCCACACCAGGCGCGTTCGTCACACTCGCGAGCGTATACGGCAACACTTCCAGTCGCCGCGGCGCACGCAAGTCCCGCAGGTCCACGAGCTCGCCGAAGGCCGAGACAAACTTGCTCGCGTCCGGCGGGATTGGCGCCCAGTAGTCGCGCTCATTGAGCCGCGCAATATCACGAATGAAGTCGACGCCCCAGACCTGCGTGCTATCCGAGGCATTGAAGCGGAGTTGCGAAAGCGGGATGCGGAACTCCGCCGTCCAACCGAGCGAGTCGATGTGGGCGGCCGCCTCCCACACGCCATCCCAGCTCACGTCTTCCCCCTGACCATCATCGTACTCGAGCGCGTCTTTCTGGACACCGGCCGGGTTGACGGCGAACCGGAACGCGGTACGCCGATCGTGGTGGCTGTCGAACATCACCTGCGCCCAGTCCGAGTAGCCGGTATAGTCCCGACGTGCCACCGCGGAGGCGATAGTGGCGGTGTCTGTCGTGTACATGCGCATGCCCACGTAGATGGCGTGGTCGTCGTAGAGCACGCGTGCCGTCGTGCGCTCCGTGCCCGCCGCACCGGGATCCGGTCGTTGTTGCACGAAGCTCGTCGCCTCCGGCGCGGTTGCCCACGCCGCCTCGTCCAGCCGCCCATCGATCACCGGAGGCGCGGCAACCCGGACGGCCCGGAGCAGGTGGGCTGACGTCGCGGAGTGCTCAGGAGCATCCGTGTGCGACACGCCGGTGACGGGACGGACGCGCTGGCTCCACGCGCGGCGTGCGGCCAGGGACATGAATACCGGAACGGCGATGAGCAGCGTGCTGAGCCGCATGTGATGACGGATAGGAGGGTGGTACGTGGGGATGGCGGTGCTGCCGAACAGTTGGACACACGGCGCGCGAGATTCGTTTGTCGAACGCTCATGGAAAGATCGCCGACCGTGCACGCACCCTGCACCTTACGGAAACGGCCGCGGCTTGGGGCGCGGCCACGGCCACGCCCGTCCTCCGTGCCCCGCCAGCGCGCGCACGGCCATTTCGCGGATCTCCGGATCGCTGGACGAGAGCGCGCCGATCACCGCACTCTGAGCGTGCTCCCCCGCCATGAGCAACGCGCGGAACTCCGCGCGGCGCACGCGACTGTCGTGCTCGCTGCGCACCGCCTGCTCGAGCGCGGGCACGGCGGCGGAATCGCGGATCTGGCCGAGCGCCCACGCGACGTTCAGCCGTACGGCACCGCTCGTATCCGCCAGTCCTTGCGTCAGGCCGCTCGGCGCGCGGTCCGGCCTGATCTTTCCGATGGCCCACGCGGCCGTGGCCTTCACGCGCGCGCTCGACTCATGCTGCACGACGGCGGCGAGTGCCGGCGCGGCGGCCGCATCGTCCAACCGCCCAAGCGCCCATGCAGCCATCTCGCGAACACCGGCGTCGGCGTCGTGCTGCAGCGCGGTGGCGAGCGGCGTTCCCGCGGCGGTATCGCGAATCTGCCCCAGCGCCCACGCCGCCGTACGCCGGACGCGCGCGCTGCTATCGGTGGCGAGCACATGAATGATCGCGGGCACCGGATCCTGCCGGCGGAGCTGACCCAGCGATTCGGCGGCGGCGCCGCGCACCACGGACTGTGCATCACCCAGGGCGTGCGCGAGCAACGCGACGGCGCTGGTGTCACGCAAGCGACCCAGCGCCCAGGCGGCGTTCGACCGTACCGCCGCCGAGGGATCGGCGAGCGAACGCTCGAGCGGCGCAGCGGCCGGTGCCTGATGCGCGATGCCGAGCGCGAGCGCCGCCGCTGCGCGCGTGTCCCCCGACGAGGCGCCGAGCTGCGCGACCAGCGCGGGCACCGGCGCGTCGTTCCCCGCATTTCCCAGGAGGCGCGCGGCGACTTCGCGCACGCAGGCATCGGGCGCACTGATGGCCGCGAGCAGGCTCTCGACATCGGCCGGGGTGAGGTGGGAGGAGTCGAGGGCGGCGAGCTGCGCCTTCACGTCCGCTCCTACCGGGGGTGACGGCGCGCTCCACCCCCCGCCGAAGCCGTTGCCCATGGCATTCGCCGCCAGCCCACAGAGCAGCGGCGGCGCCCCGCGGGCCGCCTGAAGAAGCGCGCGCACATCGGGCGTGTAGGCGGTGAGACGAGATGTGCCGTTGTCGGCCGCAGCCGTATCGACACCCGGGGCGCTTCCTCGGCCCGGCACCGCTCGCGCGATGGGGAGCCAGGGAACGATGGCGCAGCCCAACACGAGCACGAAAGCGCGCGATGTCATGGAGACCTCCTGGATATGCCCGCGGAGCGGGCGGAATGCTGGGTTTTTAGCACTTCGTTGTGCGCATCACGCGCACATGAGAGAGACAGCCGGAGACAGCACAGGAACGACCCCCTCACTGCGGCCGGCACGGGCGCCCGTGCCGGCCGCAGCAGACACCTCAGGGCATGGGGCGCGGCATCGGCATGGGCATGGACCAGCCGCCCGTTCCGTAGCCGACCAGCGCGCGAGTGGCACGCGCCCGGATTTCCGGGTCGGGCGACTTGAGCAGTTCCAGAAGCGCCGACTGCGACACGTTGCCCATACGGAGGAGCGCCCACGCCTCCATGCGCTGCACGCCGCTGTCCTGCTCGCTGCGGAGCGCCGTAGAGAGCGCGGTGACGGTGGCGGAGTCCTGAATCTGCCCCAAGGCCCACGCCGCCCTCGATCGCACCTCTGTGTCCGCATCGCGCAATGCCGCGACAAGACGTGGCGGTGCGTGCGGCGGCTCGATCTGACCCAGTGCCCATGCGGCGAGTCCGCGCACCTTCGCGCTGCTGTCCGAGAGTGCCGCCGCGAGCGCGGGCACGGCGGCAGAATCCTCGCTCTCACCCAACCCCCACGCGGCCATGTTTCGCACGTCGGGGCTCGCGTCCCGCTGCAGTGCCGTTCCGAGTGCCGCAAGAACCTGAGGGTCCGAGGAGCCGCTGCGACCGAGCGCCCAGGCCGCCGACTTGCGCACCGTCGCGCTGCTATCCGTGCCCAGCACGTGCACGAGGGCAGCGAGCGCGGTGCTGTCGGGGCCTGTTGCTGACCGCGACCGCCAGGTGTGGCGATCTGCTTTCAGGGAGCGGCGGAGATCACGAAGCGCCGCCCTCGACTGTGCGTCCATCTCGCGATGGAAGGAATGGCTGCCATCCAGCACCTCCTGCATCGCCTCGTTCACCGCTGGCACGACGGCACCGCTCACCACGGTGGTCACCATGGGCGCGATATCGCCCACCGCACTCACGATCGAGTCGACAGACTGCGCAATCACATCGCCCATTCGCTCGCCCGTATCCGCCGCGACGCCGTCCGGCGCATCCATTGCGGAAGCCACCGTCAGTGTCTGCCGCAGCGCAGCTCGAGCAGAGTCGGACGCCGGCGCCATGGGCCGAGCATCGCGCGCGGGAGGCGTCCCATCGCCGATCCGCCGCGGCCGCTCGCAGCGCATGCGGCTGCCGGCGGTGCAGCCACGGCGCGCAACAGTCGCACCGGCAACCGTATCCGCATGCTGATGGGCGCTTGCGCCCACAACGCTGTCAGTCACAGTACCGCCGTTCCGGCCGGGGCGCTCACTGCTCGGCGCCATGGCCGACACCGAAATCGCGATGCCGGCGAGTGCAACAACCATCGCCCCGCTCTGCACGCGACCCGGCACACGGCGCGAACGGCCGGGGTCGAGGATCGCGAGCATGCGTCCCTCGAACTCGGAGCGCCGCGCCATCGGCAACGCCGCGATGGGCGCGGCCGCCGCGCGCACAGCGGTCACGATCTGCAGCAGATGATCGGCATACTCCGAGGCGCGCGTCCCGGCGCTCAACACGAGATCATCGCAGGCGCACTCGCTCTCCATGCGCAGTCGTCGCGCCGCGGTCCACGCCAGCGGATGGAACCAGTACAGCGCGCACGCTACTCGGCCGAGCGTATGGCCAAGCAGATCACGCCGCCGCACGTGCGCCAACTCGTGGCAGAGGACGGCGCGCCGCCGCTCGTCGCTCCACCTTTCCGCTTCGGGCGGCAGGACGACGATGGGGTGGAACAGGCCGCACGCGAATGGCATCGACACCCGCTCGCTCTGCACGAGTGCCGGGACATCCGCGAGACCCATCCTGTCCGCCACCTCCCAGAGCGGCGTGCGCCACCCGGCGTTGTCCAGCGCTCGCGCGCTCCGCACGATGCGGCGCACGGCAACCGCGCCGATGGCCAGCCGCGCGAGAATCGCGAGCGCGCCGGCCGCCCAGAGCGCCAGAAGCACCAGCCATCCCTTGTGCAGGAGCACGCCCGACGGCGTGGAGGACGTACCGGTCGCCGTCGTCACGGCGTCGCTCGCCGCCACACCGGGATCGCCCGCCGCCCGCGCCGCGCCGGCATCCGGTGAGCGGGACTTGAGGGTCGCCTGTTCACTTCCGCTCGGCGTTGCCGCGGGGCGAAGCGCGTCAGGCTCGTATACCGTGGCGGCTGCGTTCGCACGCGGTTCGCCGGGCGCCATGAGCGCCGGGCCCGCGGGGTCTGCAGCTTCCGTGTGGCGGAGTGCCGGCGGCGCGGCCGCGTGCGATACGGCCGCAACGGCAGCCGGCGGCGGGAGCACGCCGATGCGCCATGGCACCCACCGCGACAGCAGCGGAAGGAGCACGAGCGCGGCCAACACGCCCACCCAGAGCAGGTGGCGTGCGCTGGCCGACGCGCGGCGGAGCGCTGCGGCAGCGGCGAGCGCGACTGCCAGCAGAAGGGTGGCCTTGATCAGGAGCGCCACCACCGGGATGGCCGACAGCATGCCAACCACCGGCAGCATGGAGAGGAACGAGGGCATGGCTTATTTCCCCCTCTTGCGGGCGGTACGGATGGCCGTGCGGAGGCGAGCGATTTCCGCATCGGTGAGCCGAGCGTCCGACATGGTGAGCAGCGCGGCTGCAGCCTGCTCCGCGGAGCCGTTGAAGAAGGTCCGGACGAGATGCCTGAGCGCATCGGTCCGCGCTTCCTCCGGCGCGATGGCCGGCAGATACACGTAGCGGGGTCCATCTTCCGTGTGCACCACGTGCCCCTTGTCCTCGAGGATGCGGAGGGTCGCGCGCACCGCCGAATAGCCCGGCGGATCGGGGATGCGCTCCATCACCTCGGCCACTGTCGCGCTGCCGTGGCGAAAGAGCACATCCATAATCTGCCGCTCGCGGCGGGTGAGGTGGGCTGTCGGGGATGACCTGGACATAGGAACTGACCTCGCGTCGAAGAGCCGTACGGATTCGCTGTATGCTAAGTTTCTAGCATCCCCGGCCGCTGTCAAGTCCCCCCTGGACGGACGGTCGCCACGGTACGCTCGGGCGCGCTTGTATGCACCATGGCCCGCGCGTAACTTGACGCCCGCTTCCCAGGGCAGCACGGCGAATCCGTATCCCCGGTCGCCCGTGCCACCCGAGCCCAGAGGACGGTTGCCATGACTCCACCTCAGCGAAACGCCGAGCGCCCCGTCGCCGCGCTCCTGGCCCCCGATATCCTGGCGCTCCTGGACGAATCGCCGGCGAACGTCGCGGCCGAGACCGAGGAACTCCACCCCGCCAACCTGGCGGACGTGGCCGAGCTCCTGCCCGTCGTGCGGATCGCGCAGCTGCTGCGCGCGCTCCCGCCCGCCCGCGCCGGCGATGTGCTCGAGTATCTGGACGATGATCTCCGCACCGACGTGCTGGAGGCGCTGAGCCCGAAGCAGGCGGCCGCGCTCGTGTCCGAGATGACGCCGGACGATCGGGCGGACGCCATTGAAGATCTCGAGGAAGCGCACGCGGAGGACATTCTCTCGGAAATTCCGCTGGCGGCGCGCGGTGAAACGGAGCGGCTGCTGGCATATCCGCCGGAATCCGCCGGCGGATTGATGACCACGGAGTTCGTCTCCGTCGCACAGGACCTGCTCGTGGAGGAGGCGCTGCGCATCGTGCGCGCGGCGGCGCGTGTCGGCCGCCGCGAGGCGATCTACACCATCTACGCCACTGACGCGGGCGGGCGCGTGCGCGGCGTGCTGTCGCTGCGCGAGCTGCTCGCCGCACCGGAAGGGTCGCGCGTGTCCGATCTCGCATGGACGGACATCGTGACCGTCCCCGCCACCGCCGACCGGGAAGAGGTGGCGCGCATCACGTCCAAGTACGACCTCGTGGCCGTGCCGGTGGTGGATGAGGGTGGGCGCATCATCGGGGTGGTGACGGTGGACGACGTGATCGACGCGATGGTCGAGGAGCAGACGGAGGATGTGCAGATGCTCGGCGGCGTGCAGCCGCTGGAGCAGCCGTACTCGCAAGCCACCTTCTGGGACATCGTGATCAAGCGGGGCGGCTGGCTCATCCTGCTCTTCCTCGAGGAGATGCTCACCGGTTCGGCGCTCCGGGCGTATCAGAACGAGCTGAACGCGGTGCTGGCACTCTCATTCTTCATCCCGCTCATCATCAGCTCGGGCGGCAACTCGGGCTCGCAGTCGGCCACCCTCATCACCCGCGCACTGGCCGTGGGCGATGTGCGGTTGCGCGACACACTGCGCGTTCTGGTGCGCGAGCTGGGCCAGGGGATCACACTGGGCATCTTCCTGGGCGCGATCGGCTTCGCGCGCACCGTCATGCCGAGGCCCTATGGATGGGGGAACGGGCACGCGCTGGCGCTGGTGGTGGCCCTCACCCTGGTGGCCGTGGTACTCGCGGGGACGCTCGTGGGCGCCATGCTGCCGCTCGTGTTCACGAAGATCGGCTTCGACCCGGCCATCGCCTCCTCGCCCTTCGTGGCATCGCTGGTGGACGTGCTGGGCCTGATCATCTACTTCAGCATCGCGCGCCAGATCCTGCACCTGGGTCCCCTCACCGCGGCGCTCGGCGGCGGGGGAGGGCCGTTCGGGCAATTCGCCCAGCACGCCATGCACCTCACGTGACGTGAGCGGCGTTCGCCTTTCCATCGCACGGTCTTACATTGCGACGGAAGACGACCCGTGCACCCATGCGCGAGACGATGTTCGGATCTCTCGATGAGGAGCGGCATGTCACTGTCATGCGACCGACCTGGACCGGAACACCAGAGAGCATGGGCGGATCCGGTCCATCATACCGCGGAGCGTCAGCTCGCGCTGCTGCGTGAGGCGAACCGCGTCCTCACGGGCGCGCGCGACTGCGGCACCGCGCTGGCCAGCCTCGCGCGGCTGAGCGTGCCATTCATCGCCGATCTCTGCGTGATCGACGCGCTGGGGCCGGACGGGACGCCGCAGCGCGTCGCGGCAGCGCACGCGAATCCCGAAGCGGACAGGATCGCCCGCGAGCAGTTGATCCGGTACCCGCCGCGGCTCGCGAGCAGTCATCCGATCTCGCACGTGCTCCGCACCGGTGCGACACAGCTCGTTCCGGCCATCACCGAGGATGATCTTCGCTCCGCCGCGCGGAGCGAGGCGCATCTCGGGCTGCTGCGGCATCTGGGGCTTCGCGCGGGTCTGGTCGTTCCGCTCCAGCTGCGCGGGCAGACACTCGGCGCCATGGCGTTCGTCTGCACCACCGAGGGACGCCATCTTGGCAATGATGACATCGCGCTGGCCACCGACATGGCCGCCCTGGCGGCGCTGGCAATGGACACTGCCCAGCTCGCCGGCGGCGCCGGTGCTGCGCGCGCGGAGGCGGATGCCGAGCGCACGCGCATGGCGGGTATCTTCAAGCAGATACCGGCGGCCGTGGGCATCACCCGTGGGCCCGACCACATCCTGGAGTCGGTGAACGCCGCCTTCCGGCAGATCTTCGGTGATCGGCGCTACCATGGACGGCCCGCGCGGGAGCTCTTTCCTGATCTCGAAGGACAGGGTCTGCTCGAGCAGCTGGATGCGGTGTATCACGGCGGCGAGCCGTATGTGGGCACCGGCGTGCCGGTCACGTGGCGGAACGGCGGGACGTCCTCCGAGGGGTTCGCCAACTTCGTCTATCAGCCGCTGCGTGATGCTACTGGACGGGTGGATGGCGTGCTGGTGTTTGCCGTCGATGTCACCGCGCAGGTGCGCGCCCGCGCCGAAGCGGAAGCCGAGAATCAGGCGAAGTCGCGCTTTCTGGCGGTGATGAGCCACGAACTCCGCACCCCGCTCACGGCGATCATGGGGTACGAGGAGCTACTGGCCGACGGCATTACCGGCCCCGTGACCGAGGCGCAGCATGGGCAGCTGGAGCGCATCAAGATCAGCGCCGTGCATCTGCTGGCGCTCATCGATGAACTGCTTACCCTCTCCCGCATCGAGGCGGAACGCGAGACAGTGCATCCGGAGCGCATCGATGCAGCCGCGGCACTGGATGAGGCGGCGGCCATTGTCGCGCCCCTTGCCGCGGACAAGCAGCTCCCGCTCTCGGTAGAGCGCCCGCCCCGTCCGCTGCAGCTCGAGACCGATCCGGACAAGCTCAGGCAGATTCTCGTGAATCTGCTGACCAACGCCGTGAAGTACACCGAGCGCGGATCGGTCACGCTGCAGTGCCTGCCGGAGCGCACAGGGGTGGCCTTTGCCGTTCGTGATACCGGCATCGGTATCGCGCCCGAGGATCAGGAGCGCATCTTCGAAGCGTTCTTCCAGGTGGAGCACTACCCCACGCGACGCGTGGGCGGCACCGGCCTGGGTCTGAGCGTCGCCCGGCGCCTGGGCCACCTCCTCGGCGGCCGGATCGCCGTGGAGAGCGCAGTGGGCGTGGGCAGCACGTTTACCCTGCGGTTGCCGCTGCGATAGCTCGAGTCCCGCGTACGGATGGTCCGACGGGGAACGGAGAGAGAGGAGAAAGGAGAAAGGAGCCGGTTCCCGCGATGATGGCTCTCGCCTCCAAAGCCGTTTCTCCTTTCTCCTCTCACCTTTCACCTCTCGCCTCCCGCCTTCCGCCTCTCTCACCGCGCTCGTCGGTCCCTCCTTGAGATAGGGGTGGGGGGTATTTAGATTCCCCGTAGAGATCTGACCCCGACCGGAGGAGCGGCATGGAACAGTTGCAGCTGGATATCAGCGGGATGAGTTGCGAGCACTGCGTGCGCGCGGTGCGCGGCGCGCTGGAGCGAATGCAGGGAGTGCGCGTGGATCGGGTGGAGGTGGGCTCCGCCACGGTGCACTACGATCCGCATTCGGCCACGCCGGAGCAGATCGTGGACGCGATAAACGACGAGGGGTACAGCGCGCAGGCGGCGTGAGGGGCGTGTGCTTCATGCTGTGCCGCGCGGGAGCGGAGTGAGACCATGAGTACCATCGCGCGCGATTCCGGTGAACGACGCGTGCCGGTCGCACCCGACACGAGCGCCGGAGGGGCCACGACCATCACCATGCCGGTGAGCGGGATGACGTGTGCGGCATGCCAGGCGCGGGTGCAGCGTACGTTGCAGCGGCAGCCCGGCGTGGCGAGCGCCGCCGTGAACCTGGTGTTGAACAATGCATCCGTCACGTACGACCCCGCGGTGGTCACCCCGGACCGCCTCGTGGAGGCGGTGCGCGCCACGGGATACGGCGCCGAGTTGCCCTCCCGAACACGCACGGCGCTGGAGGAGCAGGACGCGCAGAGCGCCGAGCAGGCGCGCGAATTCCGCTCGCTGCGGCTCCGGGCCATCGTGAGCTTGGGGCTCAGCCTGCTGGTGGTGCTCCTCTCGTTGCCGATGATGGCGGCGGCCGAGCATGGCGCTCTGGCGCGCGTGGCGGACCCGTTGCTGCGATGGGAGATGGCGGTCCTCACGCCCCATGTTCAGGTGTGGCTGCCCTGGCTGTACGCGGCTCCCGTGCCGGTGCTGGCGTATCTCGCCCTCGCACTCACGTTGGTCGTGGTCGTGTGGGCGGGACGGCATTTCTACGTGCGCGCGTGGGCGGCGCTGCGGCATCGCTCGGCGGACATGAACACGCTCATCGCCGTGGGGACGGGGGCGGCGTTGCTCTTCTCGATCGCCACGACCGTCGCGCCTGGTTTCTTCGTGGCACGAGGCGTCGCTCCGGACGCCTACTACGAGGCGGTGGTGTTCATCATCGCGCTCGTGCTCATCGGCAACACGCTCGACGCGCGGGCCAAGAGCGAAACCTCGGCCGCGTTGCGAGCGCTCGTTCGACTGCAGCCGCGTACGGCGCGCGTGTCGCGTGGTGAGGAGGTGGTCGACCTTCCGGTGGAGCAGCTCAGCGCGGGCGATATCGTGATCGTGCGGCCAGGCGAGCGCATTCCGGTTGATGGTGAGGTGATTGCGGGCGCGAGCGCGGTGGACGAGTCCATGCTCACGGGCGAGTCGCTGCCGGTGGAGAAGCATGCGGGAGACCGCGTAATCGGTGCCACGATCAACACCAGCGGTTCCTTCCGCTACCGGGCCACTACACTCGGCAGCGAGAGCGTGCTTGCCCGGATCGTGCGCCTGGTGCGCGAGGCGCAGGCATCGCAGGCGCCCGTCCAGCAACTGGCGGACCGCGTGAGCGGGATCTTCGTGCCCGTGGTCATCGTGATCGCCATCGCGACGTTCGTGACCTGGCTGGTGGCGGCGCCGGGCGCGTCGTTCCTTCCCGCCTTCTCCGCGGCGGTGGCCGTGCTGGTCATCGCCTGCCCGTGCGCCATGGGGCTCGCCGTGCCGACCGCCGTCATGGTGGCTACCGGCCGGGGCGCTCAGCTCGGAATTCTGATCAAGGGAGGCGAGGCGCTGCAGCGCGCCAGTGCCATCCAGACAGTGATCCTGGACAAGACGGGGACTGTCACCGAGGGCCGGCCCACGGTGACGGATGTCGTGGGGAACGGCGAGGGAGAAGGAAACAGGGAGAAGGGAGAAGTAATGGCCTCGGGTACGAGGGCTTCCCCGCAGGAGCCGGTCTCATCCCTTCTCCCTTCTCCCTGCTCCCTCAATGATCTCCTCTCCCTCGTGGCATCGCTGGAGAGTGTCTCCGAGCATCCGCTGGCGGATGCGATCGTGCGGTATGCGAAGGCGCGCTCGGTGGTGATCACGGAGCCACTGCGGTTCGAGGCACGGCCGGGGTTCGGCGCGAGCGGTGAGGTGAACGGCACGGAGGTGCTGGTGGGGAACGAGCGGCTCATGGATGAGGCATCCATCGGCATCGCGACGTTGCGCCCGGCAGCGCGACGGTTCGCGGCGGATGCAAAGACACCGGTGTACGTCGCCGTCAATGGCATGGCGGCCGGCGTCATCGCCGTCGCTGATCCGATCAAGCCGGGCTCGGCCCGCGCCATTGCCACGCTGAAGCGAATGGGGTTGGAGGTGGTCATGCTCACCGGCGACAACCAGCACACCGCCAACGCGATCGCGCGGCAGGCGGGCATCGAGCGCGTGGTGGCTGGCGTATTGCCCGAAGGAAAGTCCGCGGAAGTCCAGCGACTTCAGCGTGCGGGGACAGTCGTGGCCATGGTGGGGGACGGCATCAACGATGCGCCGGCGCTGGCGCGCGCGGACGTGGGCGTTGCCATCGGCACCGGGACGGACATCGCGATGGAGGCGAGCGACATCACGCTCATGCGCGGCGACCTGGACGGCGTGGCGACCGCCATCGCGCTGGCGCGCCGGACGATGCGCATCACGCGCCAGAATCTCTTCTGGGCCTTCGCCTACAACACGGCCGGCATCCCGATCGCGGCGGGCGTGCTCTTCCCATCGCTCGGCATCCTGCTCAGCCCGATCTTCGCCAGCGCGGCCATGGCGCTGAGCTCGGTGAGCGTGGTCGCGAACAGCCTGCGGCTCAGACGCTGGGCGCCGTTCGCGATTCGACGGAGGAAAGCATGACCAGAACGAAACCCGCTCCAGCGCCGTGTGCGTGCGGTGCACACGACAGTCCGGCCGACGGCGGCCGCAAGGCCGTTGGCGTGGACCCGGACATCAAGCGGCGAAACCTCACGCGGCTCCGGCGCATCGAGGGACAGGTGCGCGGTCTGCAGAAGATGGTGGAGGACGACCGCTACTGCGCCGACATCATGACGCAGATCTCCTCGGTGCACGAGGCGCTGCGGGCGGTGGGGCGTGAGCTCATGCGCAACCACCTCAAGCATTGCGCGGCCCAGGCGATCCAATCCGGTGATGCGGAGCGCTCCGAAGCGATGTACGATGAGCTGGTCGCGATGATGTACAAGCACGCACGGTGAGCGGGGATCCAGGAGCTAGATAGCCCTGCGTGAACCGGGCGTCCGCGCGGTTCGCGCCCCGACCCCGACCACGGCCCCGGATACTCCCGCCTACTCCCGGTGCCTGAGCGCACGCGCCAGGGCACCCTCCAGGTAGAGTGGTTCCAGACCGCCGGCCCAGTACTCCAGGGCAGCACGGTCGGGCTGCGACGTTTCCTGTCCCGTACGGCTACGCCGCCCGAGTTGCAACGTCGTATCCCCGCTGGGCACGAACTCGATCCACCCTGACCAGTTTCCCTGCGGCCGCTGCTCGCCGTAGATCAGCGCGCGATACCGCGTGCCATCAATGTCGGTCACGATCGCGGAGTGCTCATGGATGAAAACCGGGGCCATACTCCCTCCCGTGACAACCGCCCGCGCTTCACGTCGTTGGGCCTTGCGCGCCTGGATCGCCTGTGCATCGGTTGTGCCGGCCGGCCGTTCGCAAAGCGGCGCCGGTGGACGAATCCACCGGCGCCGTCTCTCCTGCTCACCCGATCGAGCGGTGCTCCCGCTTCAGCGCGCTCCTTACGGGCGCCTGTGCGCCGTGCGCGGCGCCGACGTCCCGCTCGAGGAACTGGCCGGCCGGGCGGACGCTCCACCAACGTTCGAGGTGGACGGGAACGACGATCCGCGCGTGCGCGAGCGCGGGACGGCCGTCCGGTGTGTTCCTGAGCTCGAGCCACCGGGGACGTAGCCGCGTCCCTTCTCCAGGTGGCCGTGCGAGTTGGAAGTCTGCCCGTTCTCAGGATTCCGAACGATGATCACCGGACTCCGCCCCGAGTACCAGCCGCCGTAGTAGGGGCTGTACCCGCCCAAACCGTAGCCATACCCGTACCCATACGGCGAGTACCCGAACGGAGAATAGAAGCCGAGGCCAAGCTCATAGGGCGAATAGCCAAAGCCATAGCCGTAGGGATCGAGCACCACCACCTGGTGAGCGCCGCCCAGGTCCCCGTAGGCCGACTCCGCGTTCTGTTGCGTGGCGGCCGACCGGAGCTCGCCCTGCCGCGAGCCCGGATTGATGGCGAATGCCTTGGGATACGAGAGTGCGACCATGACATCCGTCACGGAGCCAGGGACACCCGCATCGGCCAGCTGCACGAGCTGCTTTCCACTCACGTTGAAGTCCTGGTGCCGCTCCACCAGCCATGCCTGGACGACACCGGCATCGACGTGCCGCGAGGCCTCCTCGACATCAGCGATCGTTACCGGCGCCGAGGCGGCGGTACGTGCCGCATTCATCGCCATGCTCTCGCCGGCGGTCGCTGCCGAGAGCTGACTCTGCAGAACAGATGGGACAGACGCCTCGTGATAGCGCACGATGTGGACGCCCGTTCCCTTCCCCACCGTCACGCTCTTCGCGTCCACCCACTGGTTGTCAGGCAGCATGGCGATCAGCCGGTTGGACTGTTGCCCGAGCCCGCTCTTGCAGTCGAACTGGGATTTCAGGTAGACGCGCTCCCCGTCGGACGACCACACGGCACTCCGCCAACCGGAACACCCGCCTTCCACGGCGGGCACATGCGCCCCCGTCGCCACGATCCGTTGGCGGCTGGTGACCTGCCCATCTTTCACGGTGGCCAGATCCACCCCGGAGGTGCCGGTCGCGGGCACGACACATACCATCTGCGGCGCGGGGGTGCCGGTCGAGGCGACCGGCTGCCAACATCCAACCCACGCCTGCCAGTGCGCGTCCAGGCCGGTGCTCTGCGCCCCAGCCGGCGCCGCGCTGGCGGCTACCAGGCCAGCAGCCAGCATCGCGCCCGCGGTGACGAGTGATCGCCTCGTACTCTGCGTCAACATGTCCGCGCCTCCTCAGAATCTGACGGCGATGCCGGCCGTCGCGGAAACTCCTGATAAATCGATGCGATCGAACCCGCCAAAGTCCTGACCCGGGCTTCCAGTCGCCCACGTGTATCGTGCTTCGCCGGTAAGTGCGAAGCGAGGACTCAATGAGTATTCGACGCCGGCGAGCCCATGGAGCTCGGGCGTCCAACCCGACGACGTCAGGGCATCGGTGAAGATGTTCAGCGTAGACGGATCCACGAAGTCACCTTCCTGCCGAAAGCGATACCACATGGCCCCGGCGCCGGCGCCCACAAAGAAGGAGTACTTGTTCGGGACCCATGCGAATTGCCCGATCGCCCGGCCTCGTGGTGTAAGATACCACTTGAGGCTCGCCGACAGAGGCACTCGACGAAAGCTGGTTGTCTGCCGGATCGGTTGATTGTTCGCGTCGATGAACTCACGAGACTCCGACGGCGTGCTCTCCCCCGCGTACGACAGGCCAACGTCGAGATCGAGACGGGGGGACAGCCGTACCGCCCCATCCACCCCGAAAATGAGCGAGCTGAAGTCGCCGCGGTTGACCGTGAGCTGACTTGTCGTGTAGGAGAAGAGGTCGCTGCCGGCTATGGCGTGATCGAACCCGGCATGCACCCCCACGCTCCCCCGCGGCACGTGAAAGAGGAAGCCCTCGCCCGCGTCCTGCGCGCGCGCCGCCCCCACAGGCAGCAACACCGCCAGGAGGCCAGCAACTGCCAGCATCCTGCGCGTTGCCGGCGCGTGCGCCAGCCGCTTTCCGCCATGCCGATGATCGATCATCGTGGGTCTCCACGTGCCAGGGCCGCTCTGCCCGCGTCGCGGTCCAGCATCATACCCCGTAAACGCGTCGCGACGACAACCGGTTTCCGTGCATGGTTGGTGCCAGGTACCGGCCGCCCTTGTAGCTCGCTAAAACCTTGTATGACAATGCTGTGCGCCGCGTCCTGCGAGGCGCTCCACTCCCCGCCGTCCACCATGCGGGACACCGGCGTCCACTCACCCGGACGGGGTGCACGTGCCATGGCAAACGGCCCCCGGGGCCGGAGAGCGTCAGTCGCCGATGTGGGCCGGCTCGGCATGGTTGCCGCCGGGCGACTCGACCGGCTCCGCGCCGCCGCTCGGGTGCGGCGGCGCCATACCCACGATCCCCTGCTCGAGCCACAGGTAGTCGTCCTTCAGCACATCGCGGGCAACACGGTGGAGCGCCCGGTCGTTGGGGCCGAACAGATGTCTGAAATGCTCGGCGATCCGCAGCCGCGCCTCGCGGCAGAACAGGTCAGCCAGCGCCAGCGCGTTCTCATCACCCCGGCTGGCGAGCATCTGCGCGCGCGAGCAGGCCGCCGCCATGGCGAAGAGCTCGGCGCCCACGTCCACCGCGCGAAAGAGCACCATCTGCCGCTTCTCCAGCTTGGGCCCCAGCCGAACCATGGCGTGGAAGATCGCGCGTCCGAGCTTGCGGGTGGTGCGCTCCGCGTAGCGGAGATGCGGCGCGAGCGCACCGAAGTCGCTGTACGACCGGTACGGACCCAGCCAGCGCGAGGTATACCACACGGGATAGAAGCGCGCCGAGCGCGCGAGCGCGGCCATGCGCTCCTTGCGCGTGGCCTGCGGGTTGACCACGTCGAACGCGGTCTTGAAGTGATAGTCCACCGCTTCACGCGCGATGAACAGCCGCATGATCTCCGAGGAGCCCTCGAAGATCAGGTTGATGCGGAAGTCGCGCATCGTGCGCTCCACCGGAATCGGCGCCTCGCCGCGCGCCGCGAGCGACTGCGCCGTCTCGTAGCCGCGCCCGCCGCGGATCTGGAGCGCGTCGTCCACGATCTTCCACCCCGCCTCGGTGTTGTACATCTTCGCGATGGCCGCCTCGAGGCGGATGTCGTAGCCACCACGATCCGCCATGGCCGTCGCCAGCTCGGCGATCGCTTCCATAGCGAAGGTCGTCGCCGCCATCTTCGCGATCTTCTGCCCGATCGCCTCGTGCTTGCCGATCGGCTGCCCCCACTGCACGCGCTCGTTCCCCCACTCGCGCGAGATGCGGAGCATCTCCTTGGCGGCGCCCACCGTGCTTGCCGGCAGCGTGAGGCGGCCCGTGTTGAGCGTGATGAGCGCGAGCTTGAGTCCCTTCCCTTCCTCCCAGAGGATGTTCTCGCGCGGCACTTTCACGTTCGTGAGACGGATGACGCCGTTCTCGATCGCCTTGAGCCCCATGAAGCGGCAGCGGTGCACCACCTCAACGCCGGGCCAGCTCGTCTCGATGATGAATGCGGTGATCTGTCGCTTGGGCTTGCCCTTCACCACGCGGTCGGGCGTACGCGCCATGACCAGGATGAGCTCGGCGCGCGTGCCGTTGGTGCACCAGAGCTTGGTGCCGTTGAGCACGAAGTGCGTGCCGTCCTCGCTCGGCGTGGCGGTGGTGCGGACGTTCGCCGGATCGGAGCCCACATCCACCTCCGTGAGAGCGAAGGCGGAGATGGCGCCCTTGGCCAGGCGCGGGAAGTACTTCTTCTTCTGCGCTTCCGTGCCGAACAGCTTGAGCGGCTGCGGGACGCCAATGGACTGATGCGCCGAGAGGAGCGCGGTGAGCGAGCCGTCCTTGGAGGTGACGAGCTCCATGGCGCGCACGTAGCTCATCTGCGAGAGCCCCAACCCGCCATACTCGCGCGGAATCTTGATGCCGAACGCACCGATGTCGCGCAGCTCCTGCACGAGCGACTCGGGGATCTCCCCGGTCCGATCGATCTCGTCGGAGTCCACGCGCTCCATGAGCGCGCGCAGCTGCTCCATGAACGGCCGGGCGCGCTCGTCCTCCGCCGGGTCGCTCGTGGGATACGGGTGGATCAGATCGAGCCGGAAGCGCCCGAGAAAGAGCTCGCGCAGAAAGCTCGGCTCCCGCCATTCACTTTCGCGCGCCGCCTCGGCGACGTCGCGGGCTTCCTGCTCGGTGGCGAGCGCATTGGTTGTGTCAGCCATAGGGGTGTGTATGCTCGCGTCGGTGGTGCATCAGGGAAACAGCGAGAAGACGGACGAGAGAAGGCACGGAGAACCGCCTATGGGGGAGAGATCTTCCCCAGCAGTCCTTCCTGCTCTCCTTTCTCCCGTCTCCTGTCCACCACCCCTCTCCCGTCCGCCGGGCGCCACAGCAGAACCAGCCCGAAGAGCGCGATGGCCGCGAAAGAGAACCACTGGATGGCGTAACTCTTGTGAGGACCCTCGTTGAGCGGCGGGGGCGAGAGCCGCGCGATCGACGCGGGGTCCTGCGGCCCACTGTCCGGCAATACGACGACGTAGTAGGGCTCAACGGGATACGGGATCGTTCTGGCGACACGCGCCGCATCCAGCTCGCGCCACTGCTGCGGATCGCGCATCTCCGCCAGCCCCTTGATCGGTCGAAACTCCTCGACGAATCCGTTGATGGTCACCGTGTCGCGCTCGCGCCACCGCGCGAGGTCCACGCTGGACGCGTCCGGGGAGTAGACCCAGCCACGATTCACCAGCACGGCGCGCGAGCTGCCCGGTATGCGGAGCGGCGTGAAGATATCCACCCCCGGTGACCCATTGAGCGTGCGGTCGATGACGGCGAACTGGCGCGGGTAGTCATAGACACCTGTCACGCGCACATGACGGTACAGGTCACGTGCCGTATCGGCCGGGAGCTCGGCGAGGGAGACCGGCGCGATACGCGTCCGCGCCGCCACCTCCGCGTTGCGCGCCCGCCGCTCGGTAAGCCGATGGAGCTGCCAGACGCCCAGGCGCGCGAAGACCGCCGCAATGGCGATCACCACGACCGAGGCAATGACGTTCCGGCGCAACATGTGTGCAAGATAACGGAAGACGCGGAGGGAAAGGCGAGAAGCTAGGGTGTTGGGAGTAGGGTGTGGGGTGTAGGGGGAACGGCTATGGGCGAGGGGTTCTCAGCCCACCTACCCGACACCCGATTCCCTTACACCCGGCCGTTCCCCACTCACTCCCTTTCTCCTTTCTCCTCTCTCGCTTCAGAACAGCGACAACTGCTCCCCCAATTGCTCCGGCTCCACCGGCTGCTGGCCGAGGAGGAGTTGAAGCTGCCGTACGGAAGCGGGAGCATGACCAGCGAAGTGGTTGCTCATGTAGCCGTACAGCGGAGTAAGGCCCACCGCTAATGTGGTGATCGCTTCGGCCCACGTCTCCAGCTCGCGGGTACGGTCGTACTGGATGCGCGAGTAGTCGACGATGTCGCGATTGGGGCCCATCCATCGGAGGTAGGCAAAATCCGCCGTCGGCTGTTCGACCAGAGCGAGCATGGTGCGGCGCGGGATCCAGCGCGCATCGGTGAGGGCGATGGCCACCCGGTGCTCCGCGAGGAGCGCGACGATCCCTTCATGGATCCAGCCGCGGTGGCGGAATTCGATCGCCACGCGCAGGTCGCGCGGAATGAGCGGCAGGAAGCGCGTGAGCGCGGGGAGCTCGCGCGGCGTGAAGTCCGGGCCGAGTTGAATGAGGATGGGACCGAGCCTGGCCCCGAGCTCGCGGACGCGGTCGAAGAAGAGCTCGGCCACGTCCTCGCAATCACGCAATCGCCGTTCGTGCGTAATCTCGCGGGGCAGCTTGAGCGCGAAGGTGAAGCGCTCCGGGACGCGGGCGGCCCAGCCGCGGACGGTCGCCAGCGACGGAACGGCATAAAAGGTGGAGTCCACCTCCACCGTGTCGAAGGCGCGCGCGTAGATGGTCAGGAAGTCCGCGGGGCGCGTCCCATCGGGATAGAAGGGACCGACCCACGCGTCATAGTTCCATCCCTGCGTGCCGATACGGATGGCCGCTGGCATGCGCGGAATCGGAAGCGGGTGACGAGGGATGTCAAGCCGCCGGTCCCGAACTTGCTCCCTTGTTGCGAGTTCGGGTCGCCACGACCTGCAAGGGGGACGCGATGAACAAGCGACAGAAGAAGAAGCAGGGGCGCAAGCTCCGCTACAACGATCCGGCAGAGACCGCATCGCGCGAGGCATCGGAGCGCGCGCGCCGCGGGGAGGAGCACATCGAACCCACCGGGGGCGCCGCTGACGCGGCCGCCGGCACACTGGGCGGCATCCTGGCGGGCGGGACGACCGGAATGCTGGTGCTGGGTCCGATCGGCGCCGCGGTGGCGGCGATCGCCGGTGCGCTGGGCGGATGGTGGTCCACCGCATCGGTCACGCGGGCCGCACGGAATTTCACGGACGAGGAAGACCGCTACTACCGCGAGTACTACGAATCGCTGCCCAACCGCCCGGTGGACCGCGCATATGAGGACGTGCGCGCCGCGTACCAACTGGGCTACGTGGCGGCGCACAACCCGACGTATAGCGGCAAGTCGTTCGACGAGATCGAGCCCGAGCTCCGCCAGGCGTGGACGGCGGAGATGCGCCAACGCGCGGGCGACTGGGCGGCCGCACGCAGCTACGTGCGCACTGCCTATGAACGGAAAATCAGTACACCGGCAACCTCGGGCGCGCCGGACCATCCCCCGCTGGGCGATGCGGGCCGCTCAACCGGCGATGCCGAGCATCCGGATGCATAGCCGCGAGCCCGACGACCGCGCGCGACGCGATGTCGACGACGAGCGGGAATCGCGGCGCGCCGTGGATGAGAGCGACGTCACGGACGCGGATGAGAGCAGTATTACCGAACGCGATTCGACCGTCTCGCCCGCCGTGGGCGAGCGGCTGAACGCGGACCTCGCCGGTGAGAGCGTTGGCGGCATGGGAGGCACGCTCGCCGGCGCCGCGGTAGGTTCGCTGGGTGGTCCGATCGGCGCCATCGTGGGCGCCATCGCGGGCGCGATCGGCGGCTGGTGGATGGGGCGCGAGGTGGCCGACGAGGCTGCCGTCGTGCGCGAGGCGGATGAGCGGGCGTATCGCACGCACTTTGCCACCACCGCGGGTGCGACCCAAGCGCAACGCTATGAAGACGCACGCGCCGCCTACGTGCTCGGTCACCTCGCCGCGCTGAATCCTGATTATGCGCGGCAGCCGTTCGAGCAGGTTGAGCCGGATCTGGAGCAAGGATGGATGGCGTTGGGCGATCGGCGCGTGGTGGCGTGGTCCGAGGCGCGCGAGTACGCGCGGCTGGCCTTCCTTCGTACGCGGGAGGAGGCACAACGGATGGCCACGGGACGCGGCGAGCGCGAGGCCTAGGCCGCGCTCGCCGCATGGCGACGTGCGCCCGCGGTATTCACGGCTGTCGACGCTCCGTAGAGTGAAAAGAGCCTCCCCGCCTTGCCTACTCCGTTCGGAGCGCGATGGTGGGATCCACGCGCGTCGCCCGGTACGCGGGGATGACGCTCGCGAGCGCCGCCACGGCGGCGAAGAGTATCGCGACGCCGGCGAAGGTCAGTGGATCCACCGCGCCCACGCCGAACAGTAGATGCGCAACGAGCCGCGCGGCGCCGAGTGCCCCGGCAATACCGATAACGAGGCCGGCCAGTGTGAGCAGCATCCCCTGCCGCACCACGAGCCGCAGGACGTCGCGCGGGCGCGCACCGAGCGCCATCCGGACCCCCAGCTCGTGCGTGCGCCGTTCGACGCTGTATGCGATGACGCCGTAGAGTCCGACAGCGGCCAGCACGAGTGCGAGCAGCCCGAACGCCCCGAACATGGAGGCGCCCAGCCGGCGCGGCTGCAGCTCGGGGCGGAGCACGTCGGTGAGCGTTTCCAGATGGATGTACGGGAGATTCGGCTCGAGATCGGTAAGCGCGCGCCGCACGCTCGCGGTGACATCGGCAGGATCCCCGGCCGTTCGGATGAGGAGGGAGCGGCTGGCCGCGGGGTTCTGCGCGAGATCGAGGAAGAACGCGCTCCGCTGCTGCTCTTCCAGATTCACGTACTTCGCGTTGGCCGCAACGCCCACAACGCGGTAACACGTCAGATCCGTCTTCCATCCAATGTCGATGCATCGTCCGAGCGCGCTCGCACCCGGCCATTCCTGCTGGGCGAACGCCTGGTTGACGATGACCACCGGTGCGCTCCCGGGCCGGTCCTGCCCGCTGAAATCGCGGCCGGAGAGGATTGGCGTGCCGACGGTGGCGAAGTAGCGCGGCCCGACGCTCACCGAGATGGCGCGCGTCCCCTCCATCGCCTTGGTCAGGTCGAGCGCTCCATTGCTCTCGTTCGATGCACCCCCGGGGACCGAGTACGACACAATCGACAGGCTGCCCGACAGCGGAGGCGAGGACACGAACGTCGCGCCGCGCACGCCGGGCACGCGCGTCACGCGCTCGAGCGCCTGGTCATAGAATGCCGCGGCGGCCGTGTCGCTGAATCCCGCGCTGCGGAGATCGATTGTGCTCAAGAGGAGATGGTCCACATCGAACCCCGGCTGAACGGTCTGCACGTTGCGCAGGCTGTGCACGAAGAGGCCGGCGCCCACCAACAGCACGGTCGCGAGTGCTACCTGGACGATCATGAGTCCGCTCCGGAGGCGCGAGCGGTGGTCCGCGCCCTCGCGCGCGCCCTCTTTGAGCGTGCTGGCCAGCTCGGCGCGCGTGGCGACGAGCGCCGGCACGAGCCCGAACGCGGCGACACACGCGAGCGCCGTAACGATGGCGAACACCAATACGCGGCCGTGCGCGAAGAACGAGAGCGAGGGGAGCCCGACCGCCGGGACGAGCCCGGTGCCCCAGAATGCCAATACCAGTCCGAGTACAGTGCCGGACAGTGCCAGCACCGCGCATTCGGTGAGAAGCTGGCGCACCAGGCGTGAACGGCTGGCACCCAGCGACAGCCGGAGGCCGATCTCCTTTCGGCGCACGACCGCGCGGGCCAGCAGCAGGTTGGCGGTGTTGGCGCAGGCGATGGCAAGCACGAACGCAGCCGCCAGCGCGAGCCACCGCGCGATGGTGGCCTGCGTGGATGGTGAGGGACCTCGCGCCGCGAGAATGGGGCCAAGCTGCACGTGCGGACTGACGTCCGCGCCCCAGTCCGCGTGCATGGTCCGCGTGACGAGCGGAGCCAGCTCTGCCTCCGCCTGGCGGCGCGTCACCCCTGGCGCGAGCCGTCCGACGAGGCCGAGCCAGAAGGTCTGCCGCTGTTGCAGCTTGTCCGCCGGGAACCCGACGCGCGCCGCTTGCGAGACCGGAATCCAGATGGCGGGGGCGCCAGCCTCGATCCCATGAAACCGCCTGGGTGCAACACCGACGATCGTGAACGGATGTCCGTCGAGCGTCAGGCGTGAGCCGATCACTGTCGCGCTGCCGCCGAGCTGGCCGCGCCAGTACGCGTAACTCACGACCGCCACTGGTGGCGAGCCGCGTCCCGCGTTCTCCTCTGGTGTGAAAAAGCGGCCGAGCGCTGGTCGCACCTGGAGCACGGGGAAGTAGTTACCGGATACGAGCAACCCATCGGCATGCCGGGCCTCAGCTCCGAGGCCGACGCTGAGCGAGACATCGGCGTAGGCGGCGAGCCCCCGCATCGACCGGAGCTGATCGCGCCAGTCGACGTAGGCAGGATACGAGGTGTGGCTGGATCCCGTCATCAAGACGTGCGCACTCTTCACGCTCACGTATGGCCGCACGATCTCGCCCGGGTTCCCGATGTCCGGCGGCGGCCGGAAGAAGAGCGCGTCGACAATCCCGAACACCGTGCTCGTGGCCCCGATGCCGAGCGCCAGACAGAGCACCGCGGTTGCGGTGAAGCCGGGGCTCCTGCGCAGCGTGCGCACCGAATAACGCACGTCGCGCCAGAGGTCGCCGAGCACGTGTCCCGCGCCCCGCGTGCCCTCCCCCTCCACCACCGTGGCACGGTGCGCCACGGGCTCCACGCTCATGAGCGCGTGCGCGAGTCCGTCCGCGTCGTGCAACTCAGCGAGCACGGCGCGCGTGGCGTCCTCGTCGCTCAGCCCGCGAGCGCGGAGCGTCTCGTACCGGTCGGCGAGATGCTGGGCCAGCTCCTCCACGATCTCCTCTTCGCGTACGGGCTCAAGGCGCGCGGCGGCGAGGTGCGCGCGCGTATCGCGGCGCCAGTCACGCATACTCCACCCCCGCGATCTGCCCGATGGCGCGCACGAACTCCTTCCAGCTGTGCCGTTGCGCCTCGAGCGCTTTCCGGCCGTCGCGGGTGATCCGATAGTAGCGGCGGCGGCGCTGGCCGGCCTTCTCCACCCATCGGCCGGCGATCCAGCCACGCCGCTCCATGCGATAGAGCATGGGATAGAGGGAAGCCACGTGGAAGTGCAGCACGCCGGCGGAGCGGGACTCGATGAGCTGGCAGAGGTCGTAGCCGTGCCGTGGCTCGTGTTCGAGCAGCGAGAGGATGAGGAACTCGGCGCTGCCCTTCTTGAGTTCGGTCGTGAGCATGGGACAGATCCGGGAGATATATACGTTGTCGCTCCATATATATCACTGATATATGTCCGGCCGTCAAGCGGAGGGTGCTCCCGTGCCCGCCCCGTTACCGGTACGTCTCGAAGAACCCCCGCCCCACACCACTTACAGGCTCGCCCCCGATTCGCCCGCTCAGCCGCGCGACGCCCTTCATCTGAATGAAGTACGGATGCGCGAGCGCACGCGCCGCGCTCAGGTCGCCCCGCTCCACGAGCGACCCCCGCGTGTCTGTCCCGATGGCGTCCTCGATGTCGAGCTCCACGCGGAGCGTGTCATCGCCGCGGGCATCCGCGATCACCGCCCGTGAGGGCACGCGCACGCTGTGTCCGTTCACCGTGATCACCCGGCCATCGGTATACCGGATGGCATGCGGGCGAAAGAGGGCCCGGAAGCCGAGCGAGTCCACCAGATAGAAGAAGAAGGGCGTGGCGCTCGCACTGCTGTCCGGCGGCTGCACGCGGCCGTAGAGGAAGGTGAAGTCGCCCGCGCGCGCGGCGCCCCACTCCCAGGTGACGCCATGCCAGACGCCCCAGTTGTGGTCATGATACGCCTGCGCGCCCTCGTAGCGCTCGCACGCATCATCCACGCAGATGCGTCCCGTGGCGTTCGCGCGGAGCGCAGGCACGGTGTACCCCGATGTGAACGCGCCGCTCGCCAGCGTGGCGCCGGGGAAGTACTCGCGCGGCACCGGCGTCACGACCAGTTGAATGGTGAGCACCGCGTGGGCGCCGCCCTCTTCACGCGCGCGCGCTGAGAGCGCATAGCGCCCGCCGGGCAGGAGCGTCACACGGGAGCGGCCGATGGCGAGATCGGGCGATGTGGTGGAGAAGCGCACCGCGGACGATGGCGCGCTGGCCACAAAGCGGCGCGTGCGCTCTCCCTGCTCGCGCAGGGTGACGCTCACCTGGCCGCCCCACTTTCCATGCGGGATGTCGCCGCCCAACAGGTAGGTGATGAACGCCCACCGCTTTCCGTCGGCTGAGAGCACGTTGAAGTAATGCCACTCGCCCCAGCTTTCACGGTGCTCCACGTTGGGCGGTGTCACATGGAAGTGGTCGATCTCCGAGTAGAGCTGTACCGGAGTGGGGTGCGTCCACTCCGCATCAGCGGCGTCGTCGCGCCAGCGGCCCGCGACCAGCGGCGGCACGGCGCCCACGGCCTCGCTGCGCGACGGAATCTCCCCGGTCGCGCGCACCGCGTACTCCCTGCCACCCGTGCGCAGGTAGAGCAGCTTGCGCGTGATCTGCGGCGCGACCGCCGTCACGTCCGAATGCAGCCTGGGCGCGGTGAGGAGCTGGCGGTCGATGAAGCGCGCGTTGTCGATGGAGAAGAAGAGCCCGCCTACGCCGCCCGTCTTCATCACTTCCACGTTCAGCCCCGCGGGGAGTACGGTGATCTCGCCGCCTCCCACCAGCCGCTCGTCGCGCGCCTGCGTGAGCAGCGCCTGCCCGATGGCCAGCAGCACGATCATTACGCCCACGCCCAACCCGTAGCCGAAGAGCAGGAAGACCGTGCGCCATGGGCGATGCGCCAGGTTGCGCAGGGCGAGGAGGGTGATCACGCGCCCACCGCCCCCGCCCTGAGCACTTCCTCCTTGACGATGGCGCCGTCACGCATGTGGATCACGCGTCGCGCCGCACGCGCGAGGTCCTCATCGTGCGTCACCACCAGCAGCGTGGTCCCGTCGGCGTTCAACCGTTCGAACAGTGCGATGATCTCGGCGCCGGTATGCGCGTCCAGCTCGCCCGTGGGCTCGTCGGCCAGCAGTAGCGCGGGGCGGTTGGCGAGCGCGCGGGCAATGGCTGTGCGCTGCTGCTCCCCACCGGAGAGCTGCGGCGGCCGATGTCGCGCGCGTTTCGCGAGCCCGACGTATGCCAGGAGCTCGTCCGCGCGCGCGCGACGTTCCGCGACGCTCATCCCCGCTTCGGCCATGGGCAGTTCCACGTTCTCGCGCGCGATGAGCACGGGCACGAGGTAGAAGCGTTGGAAGACGAAGCCGATGTGGTGCAGCCGGAATCTCGTCACCTCGCGGTCGGTCATCGTCCCCACGTCGCGCCCCTCGATCAGCACGCGACCGGACGTCGGGCGGTCGATGGCGCCCAGCAGGTTGAGGAGCGAGGACTTGCCGCTCCCCGACGGGCCGACGATGGCCACGTACTCCCCCCGTTCGATCTCGAGCGACACACCGCGCACCGCGTGCACCTGCTCTCCCTCGAGCACGTACTCGCGATGGAGGTCGCACGTGCGGAGCAGCGCGCTCATGTACCCACCAGCCCGCGGTTGTCATTCCGAGTGCAGCGAGGAATCTGCTGACCGGGCGAGGAGATACCTCGGTCGCTCCGCTCCCTTGGAATGACAGCGGTCCTCATACCACCGCCTCCTCGCGCAGCGTGCGCGCCACCGGCAGCGATGCCGCGCGCCACGATGGATAAATCCCCGCCACGATCCCCGACACCACCAGCAGCCCGAGCGCAATCCACGCCGCGCGCGGCTGGAAGAGAAAGAAGTCGATGCGCGCCGGCAGCCCGGGGAAGCTCGAGAGGATGGCATTGAGGTAGCGCGCTGTGCCGAGGCCGAGGACGAGCCCCGCTATCGCTCCCGCGATACTGATGGCGCTGCTCTCGAGCAGGATCTGCTGCACTACGTGCGGGCGCGAGACGCCGATGGCGCGCATCACCGCAATCTGCCCCACCCGCTCGTTCACCGACACCGTCACCAGCGTGCTCACGAGCAGGAAGCCGACGGCGAGACTCACCGCGCCCAGGATGTACGAGAGCTGCCGGAAGTAGCTGAGCCGCTGGTCCACCTGCTGGAGCGCCTCGCGCGTGGAGATGGCCTGCACGCGCGGCGCCTGCCGTTCGATCCACGCGCCCAAACTGTCGACGTTGACCCCCTCGCGCGCGCGGACCATGAGCAGCGACACGCGATCGTCGCTCGCGTTCCCGGTCATCTGCTGCAGCGTGTTGAGCGGCATGTCCACCGCCGGCTCGCCCGACGAGAGGTAGATGAAGCGCGCTTCCCCCGTGATCACGAACCGTTGCTCGTGCACAGCGCTCCGGAGCTGCGGGCTGTAGCCGGCCGCCACCATGATCGTGTCCCCTACCTGCGCGTGGGCGGCGCGCAGGAACTCCGCGTTCGCCACGAGCGCGTTGCCGGCCGTGGGATCGTGCCCGCGCAGGAGATCGTAATCGCCCTGCACTGCCGGCATGTTTCCGAGCGCGAAGCTGGAGACGGCACCACTGTCGACCGGCACGTGCACCGAGGAGCCCAGCACGGGGCTGATCGTCTCCACGCCCGGGTTCGCGCGCAGCGCGGCGATGATGCGCGCCGCTCCGGCGATCGTCGCATCGGTGTCGAAGGGAAGTGTCCCCTTGGGCGCCAGTCGCAACTGAAAGCCGCGGCTCAGCAGGAGCTCGCGAAAGGACTCGCGGAGCCCGGTGGAGAGCATCACCATGTCGAGCAGCATGGCGGCCGCGATGGTCACGCCCAGGATGGCCAGCAACGTGCGCGACGTGTTACGCCTGAGCGAGGCCAGGGCGAGCGTCAGGCGCATCAGCGGCCCAGCAGGGAGAGCGGCGGTGTGCGCACCAGCCGATTGGCGGCCAGCAGACCGGCGCCTATGCCCAATACCAGCGACAGCACCACGGCAAAGAGTACGATGCCCGGCGTCACGATCGAAAAGCGGAGCGGCGTGCGATAGAACCCCTGATAGTACGTGTTCACGATAAAGGACGTGGCGATACCGAGCCCCACGCCGAGCAGACTGCCCAGAACGGAGACGAAGGCTGCTTCGATCACGACGGAGCGTACCACCGACGCGCGCGAGAGCCCCAGGAGCCGGAGCGCCGCGACGTCGCGCCGCCGCTCGTCCACCTTGAGCAGGAGAATACAGAGGAGAAACACCGCGCTCGCGACGATCGTGATGACGCCGATGGCGCGATGAAAGCGGCTCACCACACGGAAGGTCTCCGAGGTCTCCGCCGCAATGTCCTTCGAGCGGTAGGCGTGGAAGCCGAACGCCGCCTGGTTGATGGCCGCGAGCGCGCGCCGCGTGGCCGCGCTATCGCGCGTGGCGACGGCAAAGCGGTCGACCCGGTCGCCGTAGCCGATCAACCGCTGGAGCTGCCCCAGATGCACTCGCACATGATACCCTTTGCGCGCGAGCTCGCTGGGATCGGCCGTACGGCGCACGATGGCGCTCACACGTACCGTATCGCCCGCGCCGCCGGGGGTGGCGGAGATCACCACGCGATCGCCCACGTGCAGGTGGGCATCGGCCGCCAGGTGGGTTCCGATGACAATCGTGCGCTCGGCGGCCGGCT
Source organism: Gemmatimonadaceae bacterium (assembly GCA_036278935.1). Lineage (GTDB taxonomy): Bacteria > Gemmatimonadota > Gemmatimonadetes > Gemmatimonadales > Gemmatimonadaceae > DASSNR01. The sequence goes on along the minus strand of DASUKA010000158.1, from coordinate 30,728 downwards.
GCGGCGGCGCCTGTAGCCTGGCGGTCGGTTGTTGCAGGGGCTGGAGCGCGAGTGCGCACCAGATCAGCAGTGAGTACGGCATCGGTGCGGTATGATGCAAAAGGCCCACGCGTCTGGCGAGGGTGCGTGGGCCGAAACACTGGCGCGTCGTGTCGCACCGCGAACGGTGACGCTACGATGCTGCCTCCCGGGAGATCCAGGCTGCCGTGTTGCGCAGCGCCTCCCGTGACTCGCCCAGCGTATAATCGGTGTGTTTGAGGATGCTGATCCCCATGACCAGCAGGATGCCTCCGACAATCAGATCGATGCCGCCGGCAATGAGCGCGCCGGCCCATGCCTGCCCGAAGATCCCGAGGCCGAAGACGACCGCGAGCAGAACGGTGAGCGCCACCAGCGCGATCACACCCATCCCGAAGCCCACCGCCAGCCAGATGGCGCCGCGCGTCGCGACATGCACGCTCTCGCCCACCTCGAGCTTGGCCAGGCGCACTTCGTCACGGGCCAACCGCTTGGAATCATCGCTGAGCCGCCCGATCAACTCGGGGATCGTCACGTTGGGTTCTACCGGCGCCACGCGAACGGCCATCACACACTCCTCACAGCAAGCCACGTCGTGCAGGGATGGCTGGGCAAAAGTCGTTCCCTCCCCTGCCTGGCGTGTGGCGATCCGGGCGGGCGGCCTGCGGGTGATCCCAGCGCCGGCGAGGCCCACGGGGCGAGTCGCCCGCGGGCGCTCTCAGCGCGAGCGGGGGGCGCGATACTCCTCGCGCAACACTCCGTACATCTCCAGGTCCTCGAGCTGCCCCCACTTCTTCACGTGCTGCCGGAGCCGCCCCTCATGCTGCATGCCGATCTTCTGCATCACGCGCCCCGATGCCGGATTGCGCGCGAAGTGACACGCATGGACGCGATTGAGGCCGCCCTCCTCGAAGGCATAGCGCAGCACCGCTCCAGCCGCTTCGGTGCAGTATCCCTGCCCCCAGTACGGCTTGCCGACCCAGTAGCCGAGCTCCGCGCGCTCGTGCTCGGCGATGATGGTCAGGCCGATCGCCCCGATCAGCTCGCCGCCCGTGCAGAGGACGATCGCGAAGGTCGCCAGCGTGCCTGCCTCGAAGCCAGGCTGGTGCGAGCCGATCCACGCCTGCGCCATCGCAATGTCGTAGGGGTGCGGAATGTGGTCGGTCGTGGCGGCGATATCGCGTTGGCCAGCCAGGCGCTGCACATCCGTGGCATCGGTGAGCGCGAACGGGCGCAGGATGAGTCGGGCGGTTGCGATGGTGGGCGGTTGGGCCATGACGCGGGCATTGTGTGGGGGCCGGCACTGGAGCCGGTGGTGCGCAGGTGTACTGTGAACGTACATCAGGCGCCCGCCGCGCGCTCCACGAAGACCACCGCCGCGAGCGCCGGCCCGATCTGACACTTGGCGGAGCCCACCCGCAGCGTGATCGGTCCGCCATACGGCGCCCGGTCGAGTAGCGTGACGCGCGCTCCGGGACGCAGGCCGAGGTCGCCCAGGTAGCGCAGCCGCCCGGCGTCGGCATCGCTCACCTGCACCACGCGGCCGTGCTCACCCGGCTCCAACTCCATGAGCGCGAGGTGGGCGCGCTCGTCGATCTCCCCCTCGCGGGTGGGGATCGGCGCCCCGTGCGGGTCCACCGTGGGCTCGCCGATGGCGGCCGCCATCCGGTCGATCAGCTCGTCGGAGGCAGCGTGCTCCAGCCGCTCCGCCTCATCGTGCACCAGATCCCACGGGTAGCCGAGCGCGCGCATGAGGTAGGACTCGATCACGCGGTGACGCCGGATCGTGCGCAGCGCCACCCGCCGTCCCTCGTCGGTAAGCTTCACGCCGCGATACCGCTCATGCTCCAGCAACCCCTGCTCGGCCAGCCGGCGGATCATCCCGCTCACCGAGGCGGGCGCGATCTCCAGGTGCTGCGCGATGTCGGTGGTGGCCGCCGCGCCGCTCGCCCGCTCGATCTCGTAGATCGCCTTGAGGTAATTCTCGACCGGGGCGGTGTAGTCTTCGGGCTCACGCGAGGCCATCATGGGTGATCGGGCTCCATGGCCCCGGTGGGCTGGCCGCGCACCATCAGCACCGGCACCGTCGATCGATGGCGCACCGCGGTCGCCACGCTGCCGCGCACGAGATCGGAGAGAAAGCGATGCCCGTGCGTCGCCATCGCGATCAGGTCGCACTGCTCCCGTTCGGCCGCTTCCACGATCTCCTGCGCCGGGTCGCCGCTCGCCAGCACCGCTTCCACCTCGAAGCCATCGGCCTCGAGCTTCGCGGCGACGCTCTCCAGGTACGCACGGTCGCGCCGCATCTCCTCCGACTCCTGAAGATTCAGGTGATGGATGTTGCGCGCCGCCCACCCGTCAGCCACGTGGATGAGGACGAGCGATGCATGCGACATGCGCGCGAGCTGCTGCACGTGCTCGATCACGGCGGCGTCGTACGGCGAATGCTCAAGGGGAACGAGGATGTGCTCGTACATGCGACCATCCGGTCAGTGCGCAACGATCTTGATGAGAAGCCAGCCGTTCAGCACGACAATGAAGATGGCGATCGCGTATGCCAGGATCTTCAACCATCGCCCGTTCACGAGCTCCCCCATCTTGGCACGATCCGAGGTGAAGTGCACGAGTGGAAAGACGGCGAAGGAGAGTTGCAAGCTCAGAATCACCTGGCTGAGAATGAGCAGTTTGGCGGTGCCGCTCTCCCCATACACGATCGCGACGATGGCTGCCGGCACCACCGCGAGCGCGCGCGTGATCAGCCGGCGCAGCCAGGGCCGGATGTGAATGTCGAGAAAGCCCTCCATGACGATCTGGCCGGCGAGCGTCCCGGTGAGCGTCGAGTTCTGCCCCGATGCCAGCAGCGCCAGAGCGAAGACGACACTCGCACCGCCCACGCCCACGAGCGGCGTCAACAGCTTGTATGCGTCCTGGATCTCGGCCACGCCCGTGTGCCCGGCACGGTGAAAGGTGGCCGCCGCCACGATCAGGATCGCCGCATTGATGAAGAGCGCGAACGACAGCGCCACAGTCGAATCGATGAAGGCATAGCGAACAGCTTCGCGCTTGCCCGATGCGTTCTGGGCATACCGCCTGGTCTGCACGATCGAGGAGTGCAGATACAGATTGTGCGGCATCACGGTGGCCCCGAGAATCCCTACCGCAATGTACAGCATCTCGGGGTTCCGGAGAATCTGGAGCGAGGGGATGAAGCCCGCCGCCACCGACGCCGGATCGGGACGCGCGATGATGATCTCGAAGAGAAACGCGATCCCCACCGTGGCGATGAGCGTCACCACGAGCGCCTCGAGCAGCCGGAACCCCTTGTGCTGCAGAATGAGCACGATCAGCACATCCAGCGCGGTGATCACGATCCCCACCGGCAGCGGGATGTGGAAGAGCAGGTTCAGCGCGATCGCCGACCCGATCACTTCCGCCAGATCGCACGCGGCAATGGCGATCTCGGCCAGAATCCAGAGCGCGATCCCTACCGGCCGGGAGTACGCGTCGCGGCACGCCTGCGCGAGGTCGCGGCCCGTGACGATCCCCAGCTTGGCCGCGAGTCCCTGCAGCAGCACCGCCATCAGATTCGCCATGAGGACGACGCTCAGCAAGGTGTAGCCGAACGCCGAGCCCCCTGCCAGATCGGTGGCCCAGTTGCCGGGGTCCATGTAACCGACCGCGACGAGATACCCGGGTCCGGCAAACGCCAGCAGCTTCCGCCACCAGCTGTTCCCCAGGATCGGAACAGAACGGTACGCCTCAGCGAGGCTGGGAGTCGCACGAGTGCGCCGCCAGCCGGGCTGATGCTCGTCGTGGGCGTACTCCGCGGGCGCGCGCTCCGCGGATGCCTGCTCCGAGGGTTCCGTAGCCGCCTGTTCAGCCGCGGGAGTGGTTGTTTCCTCGTCCGTCGCCCCGCCTCCGCTGGTTGACGGCCGCCTATACCGTGCTTTCGGCATGCCTAAATTTATTTGTTGCATTGGCATATTCAAGACGCGCCAACACCCCTTCCCGTCATGCCACGCGCCGGCTCGAGCGTGACAGGCGAGGCCGGCGGGAGGCGCGGCCGCCGGATGACTTCGGGCGCCAAGCCGAGTACGTTTTCGCGCGGCTGGACCCGATGCGCATCCTGCGCAAGGGATGATGACGGGACGGCGCCTCCCGCCCCGGCGCCCGCCTCTCACCATCAATGTCGTGGTTGGGTACATTGGACCCTCATGCCCATGGCGATCCGATGAGTGAATCCACCACCGACGTGCTGATCGTCGGCGCGGGGCCCACCGGTCTTTTTGCCGCCACCGTGCTCGCGCGGCTTGGAGTGGCGTGCCGCATCATCGACAAGGCCCCCGGCCGCGCCCCGCAATCGCGGGCGCTGGGTGTGCATGCACGGACCCTCGAGACGCTCGATCTCGTGGGAATCGCCGACGCATTCATCGAACACGGGGAGCATACGGCCGGGATGAGCATGCGCTTCGACACCGGTCCGCGTCTGTTCCTGGACATGACGCGGCTAGAGTCGCGCTTTCCCTACATCCTCATTCAGCCGCAGAGCGATACCGAGGCCATGCTGGAGGCGCGGCTGGCGGAGTTCGGGACGACGGTGGAGCGCGAGGTGGAGTGGATGGACTTCACCGAAGGCCGCGACGGCGTCCTCTCACATCTTCGCCTGCGCAACGGTCAGGACGCGCAGGTGCGGTCTCGCTATCTGATTGGCTGCGATGGTGCACACAGCGCTGTGCGGCATGCGCTCGAGCTGCCCTTCATGGGTGCGGCGGATGCGATGGTGGCCTTCCTGGCGGACGTGGAGTTGGACGGCGCGCTGGACCGAAGCCGCCTGCACATGTTCGGCTCGCCGCGGGGCCTGACGGTGTTCTTCCCCTTCGCGGACCGGTACGTCAGGGTGATCGCGATCGATTTCACGGCGCAGCACACCACACCGGACACCCCACTCACCCTCCCGGAGCTTCAGCAGTCGGTGGATGCCATCACGCCCATCCGATTCGTGCTGCGGGATCCGCGGTGGATCACGCGATTCGGGGCGCATCACCGGCAGGTGGCCGCGTATCGGGTGGGAGGCGGACGCATCTTCGTGGCGGGCGACGCGGCGCACGTCCACAACCCCGCCGGCGGCCAGGGGATGAATACCGGCTTGCAGGATGCCTTCAACCTCGGGTGGAAGCTCGGCTTCGTGCTCACTGGGCGGGCGCCGGAATCGCTGCTGGATTCGTTTCAGGCGGAGCGGCATCCGGTGGGCGCCGACGTGCTCCGCCTCACGGAGCGGATGCTGCGCGTCTTCTTCGTGCGGAATGCCGCGCTGCGGCTGCTTCGCGACATGGGAACGCGTCTCCTGCTCCCGCGCGCCGCGGTGCAGCGGGCGATGCGCCGCACCATCTCCGGCATCGGGATCAGCTATCGCTTCACGGATCAGGCGCGACGCGACCGGTGCCGCACGCTGCGTGCTCATGCGGTGCAGGCTGGGGACCGCGTTCCCGACGTGACCATCGAGCGCGCGGGGGAGGCTCCGAGCCGACTCTACCTTCTGCTCCGCGATCCCGCCTACGTGATATTCATCGTTGCGCGGCTCGACGCGCTCTCGCGTGATCGCCGCCGGCTTGCGGAGCTCGTGCGCTTCGTCCGCGACCGCTACGGAGACAGCGGCGTCATTCGCCCCTTCGTGGTGCTGGACACTGAAGTGCCGGCCGCACTGGGGATCGAGGCGCCGATCATCGTGGACCGCGCGCGCGAGTTTCGTGACCGCGTGGGCGCGGAGCATGGGAGTGTACTGCTCGTCCGGCCGGATGCGTACGTCGGCTTCCACTTCCGGGGTTTCGACCGGCGTGCGCTGGCGCGTGCGTTCCGCGGATGGGTGCAGGCACCCGTGCATCCCACCAGCGCGCCGCTCGCCTCACCTGCCCCGCGTCACGCGGCTCACGAGGGCAGATAGTCCAGGAACTGGTGCAGGATGCGCTCGGTGAGCCCCCAGATGACGTACGCGCCGTGCTGAAAGCTCCGCACCGTGCGCGGTCCGGTCGCGAGCTGAACCACCGCTTGCCGCGAGGCACCGGGCTCCAGCAGCTCGGCGACCGGCACCCAGAAGGCATCGGCCACTTCGTCGCTCAGGGTGAGGGGCACGGCGTGCTCCAGCACCGCGACGAAGGGGGAGATGACCAGCGCCGGGTGCACGATCGTGGAGGGGCGCACATCGTCGAGCGTACCGATGAGGCGGCCGTCGCGCGCCAGATCGATGCCGGTCTCTTCCCACGTCTCCCGGATGGCGGTTGCCTCGAGCGAAAGGTCGACCGCCTCCTCGCGCCCACCCGGAAACGCCACCTGTGCGCTCCACGGGTCGCCCTCGTAGGCCGCGCGCTTGATGAGCAGCAGCTCGGGCCCGCTGTCCCGGTCCACGCGCAGGATCAGCGCAACCGCGGCACGGCGGAGTGGCGTGGCCGGCTCCAAGCGCACACCCGGCCGTTCGCGCAACGCACGCTCCAACCGCTCAATGAGCGAATACCCGGCCCTCGCGCGGCCCGCGTCGCCGTGCGGGCAACGGCATCCGCTCCCTGCGCCGGCGGTCACTCCTCCACCGCACCCCCGGCATTCACCCATCCCATGATCCCCTCCGCCATCGAGACGACATTGGTGAAGCCCATCTGCTGCATGGTATCCGTGGCGAGCGCGGAGCGGTTGCCGCGGGAGCAATAGAGGATGACCTGCCGGTCGCAGGCGATCTGCTCCGGCGTGATCTGCGCGACGCGGCTGAGCGGCACGTGCACGGCGCCGGGAATGCGGAAGAGGTTCCACTCCTGCGGCTCGCGCACATCCAGGTACACCACCGCGCCGTCCTGTTCGCGGAGCGTGATCGCTTCCCGCGGTGTGATTTCCCGGATGCGGCCTTTGGCCTCGCTCACCATCTCTTCGTAGCTCTTCTCGCTCACCGGCGTCTCCTGAGTGCGCTGACTGGTGCCCGCCGCGTGCGCGTCGGCTTCGGCGGGGCGGGTCGGAGGAACGTAGGAGCGAGCGGGCGGGGGGTCAACTCCGCACACGTGTGTACCTTTCCCGCGTGACCCTCTGGCCCGTTCTCGCTGCCCTCCCCTGGATCGCCCAGCCGCTCGTGATCCTCTGGCGCCTGCGCGGCTCCCGCACGCTCGATGCCGAATCCGACAACACGCCAGCGGGCGCTCCGCGCGTGTCTGTGATCGTGCCGGCGCGCAACGAAGCACGCAACATCGGCGACTGCCTGCGCAGCATTCTCGCCTCCACGTACCCGTCGCTCGAGGTGGTGGTGGTGGACGATCGCTCCGAGGATGCCACGCAGCGGATTGCCTGCGATATCGCGCGCGACGACCGCCGCCTCCGCGTGATCGCGTCGCGGCCGCTGCCGCCGGGGTGGTTCGGCAAGCAATGGGCCTGCACGCAGGGCGCCGCGGCGGCCGGCGGCGAGTTGCTGCTTTTCACCGATGCCGATACGCGCCACGCGCCCGACCTCATCGCCCGCTCCGTGAACGCCATGCAGGCGCGGGGCGCCCAACTCTTGTCAGTGGTCGGCCGCCAGGAGCTCGGCTCCTTCTGGGAGCGTGTCATGCAGCCGCAGGTCTTCTCCATGCTCCTCGCCCGCTACGGCGGCACGGAGACGGTGAACCGCTCGCCGCGCCCCGCGGACAAGATCGCCAACGGCCAGTGCATCTTCCTGCGCCGCGAGGCCTATGGCGCGATAGGCGGACACGAGGCGGTGCGCGACAAGGTGGCTGAGGACCTGGCGCTGGCGCAGCGCGCCTGTGCGCTGGGGCTGCGCACGGAGCTCATCTTCGGGCGGGCACAGCTCTCCACGCGCATGTACACCTCGCTCGGCGAACTCACGCGCGGATGGCTGAAGAACATCTACGCCGGCGGGCTGGATACCCTCCCCGCCGGCGCGCCCGCGCGGCTGCTGCTGCCGGTGCTCCTTCTCGCGGCGCCGGTAATGATGCTCGCGCCGCCGCTGGCCCTGCTGGCAGGCGCGCTCGGCCTGGTGGGCACGGGCGTTACGCTCTGGGCCACCATCTGCACCGCCGTAATGCTCGCCTGGTGGGCACTGGTGTACACCCGTGTGCTCGCGCTGTCGCCGGCCTACGCCCTGGCATTCCCGCTCGGTGCCGCGGTACTGCTCACCATCATCGTCCGCGCCATCGTGCGCGGCCGGCATGTGGAGTGGAAGGGGCGGGCGTACCGGGCGAAGTAAGGGCGCTGGGTCGGCGCGGAGGGCGGTCCGCAGCGGTTTGACACGGATGGCGAAAGTGCGATGGTGGAGACACTCGCGCGCCGCGATACCCTCGGTGCGTGCTCACGCTCACTGCCGCTGCCGCGCTGCTCGCGCGCGCCAGCACGTCCGATTCTCTCGCCCCGCTCGCCCAGGCGGCCGGGTTCTCCGGCACGCCGCTCCCATTGGACGCCGACATGCGCACCGCGCTGGGACTCGCCTCGCGTGTGCGCGAGACGCGCATCCTCCGCGGTGAGGGAACGCTGCGCGCGCTGCTGCTGGAGTGCGCGGCAGCACCTTCCCTGCGCGAGTCGGTCTCCGCGGTCGCGTCGCGTCTGGCCACGCGCGCTCCGCATCTCCTCTGGCTGGTGCTCGCCGCGCAGCCCGACAGCGGCACCCTGGTGCTTGCCAGCTGGTCGCCGGAGCGGAGCCGTCCCCGTGTAGCGGCGCTGTTCGTCGACCGGGAGCATGTGATGCCGAGCGATGCCGAAACGGTGTGCGCACTCGCCGCCACGGCCGGCGGCCCGGATGTGCTCACGCATGCCCGATGGCTCGAGGTGCTGGGGCGCGAGGCGCTCTCGCGTCGCTTCTATCGGGCGCTCGAGCGCGTGGTGGGCACCGTGGCGCGGGAGGGTGAGGAGCGCGCTCCGCTGAAGGACTGCCAGGAGCTGGCGTTGCTGCACGTCTCGCGGCTGCTCTTTCTCTCCTTTCTGGAGGCGAAGGGGTGGCTCGATGGGAACCGCCGCTTTCTGGCGCATGGCTTCGAGGCGTGTATGGCGGAAGGCGGCGGCTACCAGCGGCGGCTCCTCCTGCCGCTCTTCTTCGGCACGCTGAACACCCCGCCACGCCAGCGGGCCCCGGCGGCGCGGGCGCTGGGCCGCATTCCCTTTCTCAACGGCGGGCTGTTCGCGCGCAGCGCGCTGGAGCGCCGGCACCGTGCGCTGCGCTTTTCGGATGAGGGATTCGGACTGGTGTTCGGCGAGCTGCTGACGCGCTACCGCTTCACCGCGCGTGAGGACCGCGTCACCTGGTCGGAGGCCGCCATCGATCCGGAGATGCTCGGCCGCGCCTTCGAGTCGCTCATGGCATCACGGGAGCGCCGCGCCAGCGGCGCTTTCTATACGCCGCAGCCGCTGGTGACGAGCGTGACACACGCCGCCCTGCTGACCGCGCTCGCGGGTGACGGCGTGGACGGCGCGACAGTCGATGCAGCGCTCCGGGGGGAGATCGCATCGCCGGGCGAGTCGCACGCCGCGGGCCAGACATCGCTCCTGCGCGCGCGCGTGGCGGCGTTGCGCGTGCTCGATCCCGCGTGCGGCTCCGGCGCATTTCTGGTGCATGCCCTTGAGGAGCTCGCGGCGCTCGCGGCGCGCCTGGGGGATGCGCGTCCGAAAGCGACCATTCGCCGAGAGCTGCTCACGCGCTCGATCTTCGGCGTGGACGTCAACCCCACGGCTGTCTGGCTGTGCGAGCTACGGCTCTGGCTCTCGGTGGTGATCGAGAGCGAGGAGGCGGATCCGCTGAAAGTCGTACCGCTTCCCAACCTGGATCGCCACATTCGCGTGGGTGATTCGCTCTCCGGCTCTGCGTTCGACGTGGACGCATCTCACCGCGCCGGCACCGAGCTCGCGCGGCTGCGCGAGCGATACGCGCGCTCCAGCGGCGCCCGGAAGCGCACCGTGGGTCGGGCGCTCGATCGCGCGGAGCGATCGCTCGTGCTGGCGCATCTGGACGCCGAGCTGGCGCGCGCCGCGGCGCGGCGCCGGGACCTGCTGTCAGCGCTCCGCGGGCGCGACCTGTTCGGAGAGCATCACCGGGCTGGCAGCCTGGAGCGTGCGGTACTGGAAGATACGCGCCTCCGCGCGCGTGAGCTGCGCCAGGCGCGCCGCGCTCTTCGGGATGGTGGCGCGCTCCCCTTCGCCTTCGTCACGCACTTTGCCGACGCCGCCGCGCGCGGTGGCTTCGACGTGGTGCTGGGCAATCCTCCGTGGGTGCGGCTGCATCGCATTCCGCCCGCGCTCCGAGCGCGGCTGCGCGCGCGCTATGCCGTATTCGCCGATGCCGCGTGGCGGCGCGGGGCGCGCGCGGCACATGCCGGAGCCGGGTTTGCCGCACAGGTGGACCTGGCCTCGCTCTTTGTCGAGCGGTCGCTGGCACTGCTTCGACCGCGCGGCACGCTCGCCCTCCTTCTGCCCTCCAAGCTCTGGCGCTCGCTGTCGGGCGGCGGGGTGCGGCGGTTGGTGCGCGAGAGCACCCAGGTGGTGGCCCTCGAGGATTGGTCCGAGTCGCCCGCGGTGTTCGATGCGGCCGTCTACCCATCGCTGCTCGTGGCCCGCCGCGTGGATGCCGCCAATGGGGCGACGATAAACGGAGCGGTATCTACGTCGCGGGGAATGCCGGCATCGAACGGGACCGCGCGAGCTCCGCGCGCGTCGGCGCCCACGCGCGTGAATCGTGCGCGGTCCGTCATCGCACGATCGACGACAGCCCGGACGGCCCCGATCGCCGCCGCGTTGCATCGGCGAGACGGGGCGTTGCGGTGGACATTACCGCAGGAGCGGCTCTCGCTTGACGCCGATCCGGCCAGCCCGTGGCTCTCTGCTCCGAGCGAGGTGCGCGCCGCCTTCGACCGCCTGGCGCGCGCCGGGACGCCGCTGGCCGATGGGATGCTTGGCCGTCCCGCGCTCGGGCTCAAGTGTGGATGCAATGAAGCGTTCCTGGTGCGCGCTTCGACCATCGATCCGCACAGCGAGCTGGTCCGCGTGGAGAATGGGCGGCGATCCGGTCTGGTGGAGCGCGCGCTGTTGCGGCCGCTCGTGCGGGGCGAAGGGGTGTCGCCGTGGGTGCGCAGCCCGAGCGATGACCATCTGCTCTGGACGCACAGCCCGGACGGGTCGCCGCTCACCCGGCTGCCTCCGCACGCGGAACGCTGGCTCGCGCCCTACAAGCGGGTGCTCCAGGCTCGCACCGACTTTCGCGGCCGCATGCCCTGGTGGTCGCTCTTCCGCACGGGCACCGCGTCCTCGCGCACCGCGCGCGTGGTATGGGCGGATCTGAGCCGTTCGCCACGCGCCTGCGTGCTCCCGGCCGGCGACCCATCGGTGGCGCTCAACAGTTGCTACGTACTGGCGTGCAGCACGCTGGAGGATGCGCAGGCGTTCGCTGCGCTCCTCAACTCCGCGCTCGCTGCCGCCTGGCTGCACCTGCTCGCCGAGCCGGCGCGCGGCGGGTACAGGCGCTATCTGGCATGGACGGTCGCGCTTCTGCCCGTGCCGCGTGAGTGGACGGACGCCCGCGCACGCCTGGCACCGCTGGCTGCACGCGCGCTGCGGCAGGAATCGGTGTCGGACGCCGAGCTCCTGGAGGCCGCCGTCCGCGCCTATCACGTGCGTGCGGCCGACATGGCGCCGCTCATCGCATGGAGCGCCCGGTAGCCGCGGCGCGCGCGGCGCGCGTGCGGTCCGTCATCGCGCACGCGATGCTCGACGGCGAGGAGTGCGGAGCGGCGCGCGGCACCACGCCGGGTGGTGCGACGCCGACATCGCGGCGGCTCGACGGCATGCGCGCGCCGATGCGCTCGGCGCCTCCGACTCTCGGAACAGTGACGCTGCGCGAGCACCAGCGATCCGCCGTTGCGCGGCTCCGCGTGGTGATGCGCGAGCATGGGGGCGCGCTCCTGGCCGACGATGCGGGGTTGGGAAAGACGTACGTCGCTGCCGCCCTCGCCGCCGAAGCAGAGCAACCGCTGATCGTCGCGCCGGCGTCGCTGCGCGCCATGTGGGAGACGGCGCTCCGCGAGACGGGCGTCGCGGCCAGGCTCACGTCCTACGCGGCACTGAGCCGGGGACGGTTGCCACCGGGGCGCTTCGACCTCCTGGTGCTGGACGAGGCACATCATGCACGCACGCCCGGAACGCGCCGCTACGCGCGGCTGGCCGAGCTCTCCCGGGCCGCCCGCGTGCTGTTGCTGTCGGCCACGCCCGTGCACAACAGCCGCCGTGATCTTGCCGCGCTGTGCGCGCTCTTTCTCGGCGAGCGCGCATGGAGCATGGACGAGCACGCGCTGGCCCCCTGCATCGTACGGCGCGAGCGCGCGGACGTGGCGGAATCCGTCCACCTGCCGCGGCTCGCCGCGCCGCGGTGGATCGCCGTCGGCGACGACGAGGCCGTGCTGCACGCTATCCTCGCGCTGCCGCCACCGCTGCCGCCGCGTGATGGCGGGGATGGCGGCGCGCTCCTCGCATGGTCGCTGGCGCGGCAATGGGCGTCGAGTCGCGCGGCGCTTGCTGGCGCGCTGAGGCGACGGCTGGCCCGTGCGGCAGCACTTGGCGCTGCACTCGAGAGTGGACGGCATCCCTCCAGGGGAGAGCTCGCCTCGTGGTCTTTCTCGGGCGGCGCTCTCCAGCTCGCCTTCCCGGAGCTGGTCGTCTCCCATCTTGCGGACAAGCGCGAGACGCTGCTCGCTACGGTGCGTGCACACGAGCGTGGCGTACAGGCGCTGCTCTCGCGCATTACCGACTCCGCGGACCCGGACGCCGCGCGGGCGGGTGCGCTCCTCGCCGTCCGCGCCGCGCATCCGCACGAGAAGGTCATCGCCTTCACCCAGTTCGCGGACACCGCCCGAATGCTGTATTCCCGCCTTTCCAGAACCGCCGGCGTGGCGGTCCTCACCGCGCAGGGCGCGACCGTCGCGGGAGGCACGCTCGCGCGGCGCGAGGCGATCGCCCGCTTCGCCCCGGCCGCGTGCAGCGTCCCCGCGCCGCCGGAGGCCGAGCGTATCGACCTGCTCATCACCACCGATCTTCTGAGCGAAGGGATCAACCTGCAGGATGCCTCGGTGGTGGTGCATCTCGACCTTCCGTGGACGCCGGCGCGGCTGGAGCAGCGCGTTGGCCGATCGCGGCGCATCGGCGCGCACCACGCGCGCACGAGCGTCTATGCGCTCGCACCGCCCGCGGCGGCCGAGTCGTTGCTGCGCGTGGAGGCGCGCCTGCGCGAGAAGCTCCGCGCCGCGGGGAGAGCGGTGGGGATCGCCGGAGCGATTCTGCCGCCCATCGCCGGCGTCGTCGATGGCGGCGCAACAAGCGCCGCACGGCATGCGGAGCTTCTGCGCCAGCTCCTCCACCAGTGGCTCGGTGCGGGGGACGCCGTACACGGCCACGGCGGCACAACGGAGGTTGCCGCCGTGCGCGCCGAGCGCGATGGCATGCTTGCGTTGCTGCTCCACCGCGATCGCCCCAGGCTCATCGCAACACTGGGAGAGGCCGCAGCCTGCTCGGCCGCAACCGACGCTGGGGCGCTCCTGCTTGCGGCTGCCCGCCTGGCCGCAGGTGAGGATGTTCCAGTGAGCGACAGCGCCCTCGCGCGCGCGCACGAAGCCGTGGCGCAGTGGATGGTTCGCTGCGAGGTGGAGCGCGCCGCGGGCGGCGTGCTCTCCATGCGTGCGCGCCCGCGTCGCCAGGCCATCCAGCGCATCGCGGCCATCACGGCTCGCGCGCCGCAGCATCGTCGTCCTCTGCTGGCATCGCTTGCCGCACAGGCGCGCCAGGCCGCCGTCGCTCCCTACGGCATCGGTGAGGAACGCGTACTCGGCCAGCTCGTCGCGGCAAGCATGAGCGATGAAGCCTGGCTGCGTGCGCTTGGCACCTTCGGCTCGCTCCACATCGCGCCGGAGGCACATGGCGATGGGGCACGCCCGCAGCTGGTGGCGCTTCTGTTATTGCAGCGCTCGCCGTGCGGGTGAAGATGGCGGATGGCGATGGAAGGACTCCAGCTTCCGATCGACCGGCGGCTACCCTTCCCGCTGCTCGACCGCCGCGCGGAGGGCGCCGAACATGGCCGCCAGCTCCGGTGGTTGATAGTGCGCGTTGAGTCCGCTCGGATTGGGCAGCACCCAGACGCCCGTCTCCCCGATGCGCGCCGTCTGCTCTCCAACCGTCGCGTCAGGGTGCGAGAACGCCTTGCGATAGGCGCCAATGCCGAGCACCGCCAGCCAGCGCGGCCGATAGCGCCGTACTTTCCTGGCGAGCGAGCGCCCCCCGGCGGCGAACTCCGCAGACGCGAGCTCGGTCGCCGTGGCAGTGGCACGCGCGACGACGTTGGTAATGCCGATGCCCAGCGAGAGCAGATCGCGCTCCTCGAAGGGTGACAGCACCCGTGGGGTGAAGCCGCCCTCGTACAGCGCTCGCCAGAATCGGTTGCCCGGCCGCGCGAAGTGATGACCCACGGCAGCCGTGTAGAGTCCCGGGTTGATCCCGCAGAAGAGTACCCGCAGGCCTGGCGCGATGACATCCGGTACCGTGCGATTGGCGGCAGCCAGGATCTCCACGCGCGTCGGCTTGTGCGGCGGTATCGGCGCGCCGCGCTCGGCGGTCGTCATGCGAAACGCCCGACCGAACACTCGGTCGCAGTGGGAGCGGAGTCGTCGTACATTCGGCCTGCGCTCCTGGGATGACGCGCCCCGCCCTCCCCGGGCCGTTGCGCACCTCCGCGACCGTCAGTCATCCATCTCGGAACCCGCACGCACTCACTCGCGCTTCCCTCCCGGAGATTCTCGTGTCCGCTTCCCGCTTGCGGCCGGTCCGTAGAGCACCGCTCGCGACCATCGTGCTCCCCCTCATCCTGGCGTGCGGTGGCGCGACCGATGTCACCTCTCACCACCCGCCGGAGAATGGTGCGATCGTGTTTGCGAGCGATCGCACCGGGAGCCGCGAGCTCTATGTCATGAACGCCGACGGCACGAATCTCCACGCCGTCACCAGCCCTGTCCTTGATGGGGTCGATTACGGGGTGTGGTCTCCGGATGGGCGGGACATCGCCTTCGACACGGAGGCGGGGCAGATCCGGCTGCTGAACTCCGACGGCGCGAACGTCGTCCTGTTCGATGACGGCGAGGGGCACGGTGTCGTGTGGTCGCCCGATGGACAGATGGTCGCGCTGGACGTGCACGACACTAGCGCGGTGGAGATCGGCACGGTGGCCGCTGGTGGGGGCGCCCTGATGGACCTCACGCGCAACGGCGCGAGAAATTACTACCCAACCTGGTCGCCCGACAGCCGACGCATTGCCTACATGAGCGATGTGTCGGGGGAACAGGCGATCTATGTCATGGATGCCGTAGGCAGCATCGCCCCACCCGTCTGGTCCCCCGATGGCACCCGGCTCGCCTTCCTCACCAGGCCGAATGGGGTCCCGCAGGTTGCTGTGGTGAACGTCGCCAGCGGCGACGTGGCGCGGCTCACCGACCTCGCCGCGGGCGCGTCCTGGCCGGAATGGTCGCCCGATGGCTCCGGGATCGTCTTCAGCAGCGGCGGGGACATCTACGTCATGAACGCCGACGGGACGCGGCAGACGGACGTCACCAACGATCCCACGTCGACGGCGGACAGCCCCGACTGGGGAGCAGCACCCTGATCGTCGGTACGGCAGCGCGCCGGCAGCGTGTTTGGCGGAGCACGCCATTATCGCGGGAGTGCGGAGGTCACATCGCACGCGGATCGGCAGGCGCCCCGCGTCACACGTCATCGCGCATGGATCACTCCGCCACGCGCGGCTCATCATCCAGTCCGCCGTACCGCTTCACCGCCTCCTCGCGCGTGATCGCGGTGAGTCGCGGCGGGCCGCCGCGCGGCCACTCCGGGTACGGGTGCGTGAGCTCCCACAGGCGGCCATCGCTCGGATCGCGGTAAAGGGCGGCGTCACTGTGCGCCGTGCTCGAAACGCGGCGGAGCCGGTGCGCCACCAGCCACTCGATCCGCTCGCAGACCCCGTCCCCCACAATACGGTTGCCGGTGTCGAGCCACTGCCCCACGAGGTCGTGCTCTACCGGCCGCAGGTCGTCCCTGCCGCGCTCGTCCACCTTATGCGCCCCCCGCGCGCGGGCGGCGTCTCACGAAATCCAGTTCCCCATCAGCAATCCCAGCCCGGCGAGCAGCGTGCCGAGGGCGCCCGCGCTCCCCAGAATGGCGGCCACGCGCTTGAGCGCGCGCAATCCCACCGTGCCCCAGCCCGCGGACGCGCCGCGCGCGGCGCGTTCGCTCACCATCCGGTCCGCAATTCCCCACACGCCAAAACCCGCCACCGCCACGCACGGAAGGACGAGCCGCCACCACTCGACGTGGAGCAGCAGCACAGCGGCCGAGCCGGCGATGCCCACGCCGGCGTAGAGCGCCAGCCGGCCATCGGGCGCGAGACGGGCGCGCGCGGCGAGGAGGGTGAACACCGTCGCATCGGGCTGGGGCTGCGGCGTAGACTGATCGCTTGGCATGGCGGCATCCTCCATGCAGCCAATCTGGCGTCCCTGACGTTCGCGACGCAATAATGACGGCGAGTCGTGAACGCTCTTCGTCCACACGGAGGGAAGGCATGTCGACGCTCATCGAGCTGCTTCGGCACTGGCGGCACTCGCCCGCATCCGGTTGTGCGCTCTGTCTGGCGTTCACTGTTCCGGCCGGTACCGCACCCGACCATGCGCGCCGTCCGGCGATCGCGCCGGCGCTGTCCATCGTGGAATACCAGATCCCCCGCCGCGGCGCCTTTCCGCACGACCCGGCCGTTGGCGCCGACGGCATCGTCTGGTACACCGACCAGGCCAACAGCTACATCGGCCGATTCGATCCGGTCACCACGCGGTTCACCGACTACGCGACGCCCACGCGACAGTCGGGGCCGCACGGCATCATCGTCGCGCCGGACGGCATGGTGTGGTATACGGGGAACTCGGCCGGCCGCATTGGTCGGCTCGACCCACGGACGCACGTGATCAAGGAGTACGCGCTCCCGAAAGCGGCGCGGGATCCGCACACGCCGCTCTGGCACGATGGCGCGCTCTGGTTCACCGCGCAGCATTCCAATCTCATCGGACGGCTCGATCCCGCCACGGGTGACGTGAAGATCTTTCCCGTCGCCACGCCGCACGCGAATCCGTACGGTATGGTGGCAGCGCCCGATGGAACGATCTGGGTGGCGCTCTTCGGCACGAACAAACTCGCGCACGTGACCCCCGCCACTGGGGCCATTGATGAGATTCCTCTGCCCGACAGCGGCACGCGCCCGCGCCGCTTGGTGGTGGACCGGCACGGCGTGGTGTGGTTCACCGACTACGCGCAGGGCAAGCTCGGCCGCTACGACCCGGCAACGCGGAGGACGCGTGAGTGGCCGACGCCTGACGAGCGCTCACGTCCCTACGGGATCGCCATCGGCTCCGACGGGCGCATCTGGTTCGACGAATCGCGTCAGGGGGTCATGGTCGCGTTCGACCCGACGACCAAGGCGATGGAGCAACTGACGATTCCCACGCCCGGCTCGGTGGTAAGGAACATCGCGAGCGATACGGTGCATCATCGCCTCTGGCTCGCGTTGAGCGGCACGGGGCGGATCGGAATGATCGATCTCTCCAGCGTGGCGAGCGCCGCGATGCGGTAGGGAGCGGCGCGGGGAGCGCGGCGCTCCGCTCGTGAGCGCTCACGCGTGCTCGAACGTCAGCCGCGTAGAACTCGTTCGCGTGGCGGCGCTCGCTTGCGCGCGGATGCCCGTAGTAGTCGGCGGCGGGAAAGGACATGGCGATGTTCTTGAGCGCGAGGGTGACGGTGGCCGTCTCGTGCAGCTTGAGCTGGTTCACCGCGACCAGCATCCCGTACTCGAGCACGCGCGGGTTCACCATCACCGTGCGCTGCGGCCCCTGTGACCACCAACTCGCGCGGGCCATGCTGCTTGATCGTACGCAGCACCGCGCGCAGCGTGTCCGCGTGCGTCACCCCCGCGATGTCATCCGGCGCAGCCCACGTGTCGTTGGGCTTGATGGCCACGCGCCTCCCCCGCACGCGCGCCTCCAGATCGAGCGGCGCGAGCGCCTGCGTAATCGCGCGCGCGATGTCCTGCTGGTCCTGCGTGATGGCGACGCTGGTCATGGTGCAGGAACGACTCTCCGGTAAGCGGGTGGGGGCCGTCCGCGGCGACGGCGCGCAACAAGCATTCCCCACGGGCTCGGCGTTGCCCATTTCGCCGTAGCCGTTCGCGCATCGGCACGGTATGATATGCGATCATCATCGCATCCCTCTGCGCCGAGCTCCGCATGTTCTTTCGCTCAACTCTCTCCGCACTGCTGATCGTCGCGACCGCGCCTGCGCACCGACTCCCGGCGCAGCAGCGCCAGCCGCTGGCCGGATTCGACGCGTACATCGCGCGAGCCGTCCGCGACTGGAAGACGCCGGGCCTCGCCATCGCCATCGTCAAGGACGATTCGGTTGTCTTCGCGCGGGGCTATGGCGTTCGCACCACTGGCCACCCGGAGCGCGTGGATGCGCACACGATCTTCGCCAACGCATCCACCACCAAGGCGTTCACCGCCATGGCGCTCGCCATGCTGGTGGACGCCGGGAAGGTGCGTTGGGATGATCCGGTGACCAGGTACCTTCCGAGCTTCCAGATGCCCGATCCGTGGGTGACGCGCGAGTTCACCGTGCGCGATCTGCTCACGCACCGCAGCGGCCTTGGCAGCGACGACATGCTCTGGTACGACTCGCCCAACAGCTTCTCGGACATCCTGCACCGCATTCGCTTTCTCACGCCGGTCACGAGCTTCCGCTCCGCGTACAACTATCAGAACATCATGTACGCCACGGCGGGGCACGTGGTGCAAGCGGCGTCGGGCATGCCCTGGGGCGACTTCGTGCGCACGCGCATTCTCCAGCCCCTCGGTATGGCGGAGACGGTGACCGACGTGGAAGGGCTGCGTCGACGCACCGACGTGGCATCGCCGCACGAGGTGATCGACGATACCCTGCGTGCCATCTCGTATCTGAATCTCGACAACATCGCGCCGGCCGGCGGCATGAACTCCAGCGTGAGCGATATGGCGAAGTGGATTCGCTTTCTGCTCGACAGCGGCCGGGTGGACAGCGCGCGTCTGGTGAGCTCGACCTCCTTCGACGAGATGTTCACGCCGCAGACCATCATCCGCGAACCCGACTTCTACCCGACCGCACAGCTCACCCACCCCAACTTCATTGCGTACGGCATGGGGTGGTTCCTGCAGGACTATCGCGGGCACAAGGTGGAGATGCACACCGGAAGCATCGACGGGATGAGCGCGCTAGTGGGGCTGCTGCCGGACCAGCGGCTGGGTATGGTGGTGTTCGAGAATGCCGACCACATCGAGCTGCGGCATGCCCTCATGTGGGCGGTATTCGATCGCTACCTGCATGCGCCGCACACGGACTGGAGCGCGCGGGTGCACGCGCTCTACGACAGTCTTGATGCGCGACAGACCGCCGCCGGGCAACGGAGGGAAGCGCGCCGCGTCGCCGACACACACCCGTCACTCCCGCTGGAGCGTTATGCGGGGAGCTACGCCGATAGCGCCTTCGGCACCGTGGTGGTGCGCGTCCAGGACGACACGCTCGTCGCATCGTACGGCCCGCACTTTTCCGGTCCGCTGGAGCACTGGGACTACGATACCTTCCGCGCACACTGGACGGACCGCACACTGGGCACGGCGTTTCTCACCTTCCACGTCGGGATGGACGGTGCCGTGCAGGGCGTGCATATGATGGGGATGGACTTTGGACGGGTGCCGGAGGCCAACGGCGGCACGGCCGGCAGGCGGTCGGGCGGTGGTCCGCCATCGCACGCGAGCGCCGCTCAGGCGCGGCGCTCGCGGTGGACGGGGAGGCCGGCGCGCTCCAGGCTCGCTTCCTCGTCGGCGCTCACGTCGAGTCTCCCTTCGCCGTCGCGCGTCGCGATCGCTAACAGCACCCGGGCACCGCGGTAGATCGTCGGGTCGTGCGGCGATGCCGCATCGTCCTCCAGCCCGAACAGCCCGTCCGGCAGCAGCTCCCGCAACACCGTCGCCGATTCGCCGGTCAATGTCCACCGATCCCCACTGCTGGCCACGCGCCGCCGGAAGGGCACCAGCATCTCGTCGGCCGCCGCCCATCGTGTGCCCGGCAGATAGGGTGGGCCGCGAAATGCCAACCCGAACTCGTCCGCCCCGTGCGCGCGACACCACTCGAGCAGCCGCCAGCTCGCCTCGGGCGAGTAATCTTCGCGTCGTACAAAGAGCATGGGTCACGAGCCCCCGATATGTGTGAACCGTGCCGCCACCGCGCTCGGACGGATACGAAAGACGAGTGCCCGGTCGTCCTCGTAGAGCAGATCGTAATCGCGCGCACGCGTGGACGGAGCGGCGAGCGCGAAGTCGCTCCACACCGTGGAGTCGGGAAATCCGTTGGACCGCAGAAAGCGCTTATCGATCAGGACGTGGGTGATGCCGAGGGCGCCCGCGGCGGCGAGCGCGGCCGCCGTGTCGCCGACGGGGGCGAAGGCCACCTGGCGAACAGAAGCCGCCAGAGCCCATATGCCCGGGCGCGTGCGATAGAGCTCGTCCCCGCCGCCGTACTCCAGCACCAACGCATCACTCGGAAGCGCGTGGCCCATGAATCGCCACGCGCGCGCCGTGGGAACGGATCGGTCGATGTACGCCTCGCGCGTTTCCGCGCCGAGTACCACCCCGAGCGGCACACCATGCAGCGTGGAATTGAGCCAGGCATCGCGCTCGCTCCACACGCGGTCATGCCGTGCGTGATCCCACGGACCCTCGTGCAGCATGGTGAACAGCGGAAGGTCGAGCGCCAGAAGGAGGATGAGCGCCCACGCGAGCGGCGGCATTCTCGGGCGGCCGGTCATCCCGCGCACCGCCTCGGCAAGCCGCGCCACCCCAACCGCACCGAGCACCGCGAGCGCCGGAACGACCGGTATGAGCCATCGCATCTGGAAGCTCGATACGGGCGATGCCCAGAGAACTCCGTACCCGATCGCGAAGGCCGCGAGCGCGGCGAGCGTCCGGCGGGCGCGGGTGCCGCTGCTGCCCGCGCGCGCGGCTCGTTCTCCAGGGTGATGGCGGCGAGGCCGCGGCAGTAGCAGCAGCGGCACCGCGCACAGGAAGAGCACTCCGAGTGTGCCGTCGTAGTACGCGGCGTGCATGGTCATGTGCCATGGCAGGGTGAGCAGATGCTCCGCGGTGCGCGAGCGACCGAAGTGGCGCATGAACCGCTCGAGCCCCGCCTGGCTGAGGGCGTTCCAGCGCGACTCCGGCGCCCCGAACATCGAGTAGAGCTCGGGGAACACCGGATTGCCGCTCGAGCGCCAGCTGCGCAGATACCATGGCAGCGGCACCAGCAGACTCGCCGCGCCCAGCACCGTGGGCGGCCAGAGAGCACGCGCGATGCGACGCCTCCGCCTCCGCGCCCGTTCGCGCCACCACAACACCAGCGCCAATCCGGGACAGATGAGCGGAAGCACCAGAAGCATGAGATGCTTTGTGGCGAGACCAAGCCCGAGGTTCACCGCCGCGATGCACAGCCACTGCACCCCCCGCCGCTCCGCGTAGCGGGCGAGCGCGTACATCACGAGCGCGACGTACATCGCCAACGCGAGATCCACGTAGGCGGTGGATGCGCTCCACATCACGAGCGGCGTCGTGGCGAAGAGCGCCACCGCAATCCATGCATTCGCGCCGCGGGCATAGCGGCGCGCCGTCGCGTACACCACAACGGCCGTGAGCGGTAGACAGGCGAATTGCAGCAGCTTTGCCGTGGTCTGGCCGCCGAACGACATGCCGTAGCCGAACCAGAGCTCCCACGTCATCGGATAGAGCGAGATGTACTGGCTCGGGATGTCCACCAGGCGCCCATGCTGCAGGAAGAGCCGGGGAAAGTAGAGATGGAACCAGACGGCGTCGTACTCGATCTCCGGGGCCAGTGCCGCAACGAACGCCAGCAGCATCGCCGCCACCGTCACCGCCACCCACATCCATGCGCGATCATCCGCTGCGCTCGCTGCCATGCCCCGCACCGCATGCCGGTCCTCGGCATAGCGGCCCGCCAGCGCCAGCCTTCCACCATGGCGGAGCCACCAGACTCCCCCTCCGGTGAGCGGCACGAGGGTCAGCGCGCGCAGCACCCATGGGCGGTAGAGCCCCACCGCGGCGAGTGCGAGCCCGGCATACGCGAGGGCGCCGATGCCCAGTGACGCGGCGATGGGCAGCTGCTCGAGCGCGCTGTCAAATCGCCAGCGCGCCGCCCGTGCGATCGCCAGCCCGGTAAGGACCGCGCTTGCCAGCAGCGCGAGCGCCGAGCCAACCGCGACGGCATCAGTCTTGAGCGCCGAGCCGAGATAGGGGAATCGCCATCCGCCCGCGCCAAGTTCCAGCAGTGTGGAAAGCCGCCAGTCGCCGTCGGCCAACGCACCGGGCGCGTTGCGGTAGTAGATGACGACGACCGCTGCGCACCAGAGCAGCGCGAGGATGATGGTCCACCACCGGGGCGCGATATCATGCTCTGGGGTGAGGAGTACCCCGGGCGCCGCGCGCGCGGGCGTCGCGCGGCGGGGGGTGGGGGCGCTCACTGCCCCGCCGAGCCTACATCCCCGTACGCGTCCATCACCCGTTCCACCGGGCCGATCATCCGCACGCGTCCATGTTCCATCCAGACAGCGCGGGAGCAGAGCCGCCGCACGCTGTCCGCATCGTGCGTGACGATGATCATGGTCCCGCCGCGCGCCCGGAATCCCTCGAGGAAGTCGAAGCAGCGCTCGCGGAACGAGCGATCGCCCACCGCCAGCACCTCGTCGAGCAACAGGATATCGGGGCGCACGCACACCGCCACGGCGAAGGCGAGGCGGGCCTGCATGCCCGAGGAGTAGTATTTCACCGGCTCGTCGATGAAGTCACCGATCTCTGCGAATGCGGTGATCTCCGGAAAGCGCTCACGCGATTCGTGCCGCGAGAGCCCCATCACGGCCGCGTAGAGCGCGACATTCTCCGCGCCCGTGAGCTCGGGATGAAAGCCGACGCCGAGCTCGATCACCGCGCCCAACCGACCGCGCGTCCACACGCGCCCCTCCGTGGGGGCATACACCCCGGCCATGAGCCGCAGCGCCGTGCTCTTGCCGGAACCGTTGGACCCGACCAGGGCCACCGCTTCGCCCCGCTCCACGCACAGGTTGAAATCCACCAGCGAGAACTCCGCACGCCGCACGGACACCGGCCGGCGCCGCACCACGCGCGTGAACAGCTCGCGCAACGAGGTCGTCCGGTGCTCGTAATGATAGAACCGTTTCACGACGTGCTCGCACATGACGGCGGGCGCGTGCTCGCGATCAGACGATTTCGGCGAAGACCGCTTGATAGCGGGCAAAGATGGCATAGCCGACCAGGCAGACCGGAATGGCAATGAGAAACAGATTGGCGAACGCCGCGGCGGACGGCATGCGGCCGTCGTACAGCACGGTCTGGAAGAGCGTGAGGAGCCGCGCGATCGGGTTCAGAAGATAGATCCCGCGGAGCGCCGCCGGCACCATGCGCGCGGGATAGAACACCGGCGACACGTAGAAGAGTATCAGCAGGACGATGGGAAGCGCATGCTGCACGTCGTGGTAGAACACGGCGAGCGTGGCCACGGGCATCATCAGCCC
This sequence comes from Gemmatimonadaceae bacterium, assembly GCA_036278935.1. Lineage (GTDB taxonomy): Bacteria > Gemmatimonadota > Gemmatimonadetes > Gemmatimonadales > Gemmatimonadaceae > DASSNR01. Next base: position 7,006 of record DASUKA010000158.1, on the reverse strand, counting down.
CACGGCCAGCAACAGCAGGAGGAGCACCAGCACCGGCAGCGTCACGAAGCTCAGCGGGATGCCGTGGTGCCGGAAGACGATAAGGGCCACGAGCGCGATGAACATCTCCGCGCCGAACTCCACCAGCCGCGCGAGCGCCGCGCCCAGCACGAGTACCTCTCCCGGAAACGCGATGCTGCGCCGGAGCGGCGCGTGCTCCGCGATCAGGAACGGACCGGCGCCGATCACCTGCATCACGAAGTTCCAGCAGAAGTAGCCGCTCACCAGAAATGCCCAGTACTGCGGCACCGGAATCCGTACCACGATACTGAACACCGTCGCGAGCACGGCGAGCGTGAGGATGGGATTGAGCAGCGTCCAGAGAAAGCCCAGCAGCGAGCGCTGGTACTTCACCTTGAGATTGCGCACGACCAGGCTGCGCAACATCTCCCGATAGCGCCACATCTCGGCTGGCGTGTGCCAGCCGCGCACGGTGGGCGCGAGCGCGCTCACCGGAGCCCCCATTGTGCCCGCTTGAGATAGAGCATGCCCTTGAACCCCAGATTGCCCGTGCGGCTGCGCGCCGCGAGTCGCGCGCGCAGGAGCGAGCCGAGCTCGGCCCGGTCCCGCACAGCGGTGCGGATGCCGTGCCAGTAATACGATGCGTTCACGTAGCCCGCCGCCTTCTTCCATGCGAGCCCGCCCCGCTGGTTGAGATGCCCCACGAGCGCCTCCCCCGCCGCAACGGCGCCCGGGTTCCAGCGGATCACCGGAAAGGGCGACAGATTCATGATCGCACCGGTGATCTCTGGATGCTTGCGCGCGAAGATCACATCCGCCTGCGCCATCGACTCGAACTGGCGCAGCCATTCGCCGACCGGCTTGCGATACCGATGCAACCCGGCCGCATCCGGTTCGAAGACGAAGTGCAGCCCCGCCTGCAGCAGGCGGTAGCCCAGCTCGTAATCCTCGCGTCCGTACCCGGTGAAGTCGGCATCGAAGCCCCCGGTATCGCACAGTCGTTCCCGCACGACGGACACGTTGCCCGTCACGAAATCGCGAAAGACCGGGCGATGCCAGGGCGACAACACCTCGCGAATTTCCTCGTCCCACCAGCGGCGTGTGAGCCGATGATGCGCGGGCTCGTTCTCGATCCGCTCCATGGGAAGCGGCCCCACGACCATCGCATCATCGCGCCCGGCGTGGTGGCGCACGTGTGCCGCCAGGAGCGTGCGGCTCGCCGTGATGTCATCGTCCAGCATGAGCACCACACGCCCTGACGCACGAGCGATACCGGTGTTGCGCGCGATAGCCGGACCCTGGCGCCGCTGCGACAGCGCCACGAGCGGGCACGGCGCACCGTCGGCGAGCGCGTGCACGAGCGCGCACGTGGCCGGGTCGTCCCCATCCACCACCACCAGGATTTCGGCGCACGAGAGATCGAGCGTCTGCCGCAGCAGTGCGTCCAGCGTGTGGCGCAGCACGTCGGCGCGCCCGCGGGTGGGAATCACGACGCTCAGGGTTGGCTGCCCATTCATGGGGATGCGCTCCCGCCCTGCATGGCGGGTGGCGCGCCCGCGCGGCGTCGTGCGCGCAGGTAGGCGATGGGGCCGTATAGGCAGCCGAGCAGTTCGGCAAGCACCAGCGCCAGGGGCAGCTCGTCCGGACGGTGGAGCGCGGACCGGCGGAGCCGCCGCCCGCCATGCCTGAAGAACGTCCCGGCCGCGAAGCGCGCCGCCTGCACGTCGCGGTGCCGCAGGACGCGGTGCATCCAGAAGGCATACACACCCACGCCGTAGCCAAACAGCTGCTCGCGCAGCTCGCGCAGCTCGCGCCGATGCCGGTGGCGCACCACGGCGCCGGGCTCGTACACCAGGCGGGCACCCGCACCAAGCAGCCGCGCGAACATTTCCGTATCACCCCCGCTGCGCGTGAGGGTGCCCGCATCGAACGCTTCATCGAAGCCGCCCAGCGCCTCCAGTGCGTCGCGGCGGAACGCCATGTTGGCGCCGGCACCCACGTGCCCCGCGGCCGCCGGAGGGAATGGCGCAACGAAGATGCGACGCTTGCCCTGGTCCCGGCGTCCCGCCTCGCCTCGCAGATAGCGCTCGAAGAGCCGCTGCGCCTCCGTCTCGATCTCGAAGGGCAGTATGGCGCCGGCCACCGCCGTCACCGACTGGTCATCCAGCGCGGCCAGCAACGCCTCGGCCCACTCCGGATCGGCAACGGCATCATCATCAGTGTACGCCACCACTGGAGCGGTGGCCGCGCGCAGCCCGGCGTTCCTCGCGCAATCGAGGCCCGGCCGCGGCTCCACGACGTAGCGCACGCCGGCGCGCGTGGCCACCGCGCGAGTGCGCCCGGTCCGCGGCGCGTTGTCCACCACGATCACTTCCAGCGGCGCGCGCTGCGCGCCGAGCGCCACGAGACAGCGCTCCAGGTCATCGGGACGCTCACGCGTGCACACCACCACCGACAGCGCTAGAGTGCGCGCCATCATGCGCCGGCCCTGCCTGAACGATGCTGCCGCCAGCGCGCCACCCTCGTCATCGGGCAGTCCCCAGACGGCGCTGAGCCAGACGTCTGGCCGCGGGATAGGCGCCTACACCGCGCCAGCAGTACCACCAGAGCCGCAGCAACGCCCGGCCAGGAAGCGGATCGCGGCCGCCAAGCCGGCGCGCCAGCCGCACTCCCGGCTTGGTGAGGCGCCACGCAAGAAACGCGAGCACCTCCAGCCGCCGGCGCCCACGCGCCTGGCGCGCGCTCTTGGTGAGCACCGCCACCAGCGCGCGGTTGTGCTCCAGGATCTGTCGCACCACCGTGGCGGCCTCGCTCCGGTGCTCGTGCCACGCAAACACCGCTGGCTCGTACACCACCTCCATGCCGGCATCGAGCGCGCGCCAGAGCATGTCCAGATCCCCGCCGCCCGGAAGCGCCGCCCCAAGGTCGAGCGCTTCATCGAATCCGCCGAGCTCCAATGCGGCGCGGCGACGAACCGCCAGGCTGCAGCCGCTCCCGACGCTGATGGACCAGGCAATGAGCGGCATGCGCCGTCGGCCGGCCGAGCGCGCCATGTCGCGTGGCAGGTGGATGCGATGAAGGCCGCGCGAAAAGCCGCCGTTGGACTCGAAGAGTCGCGCGCCCTCGGTGGTCGGGTCCAGCGCCTCCACTCTACCAGTACAGATCGCGATCGCTGGATGCTCGTCGAAGACGGAGGCGATCCGCGCGACCCAGCCCGGTGCCGCCACCGCGTCGTCATCAATGAAGGCCACGATCTCCTCGCGGGCACTTCGCAAGCCGCGGTTGCGCGCGAAGTCCAGCCCCTCAACCGGCTCCGGGATGTAGCGCACGCCGGGAAATTCGGTGCACACCAGCAGGCGCGTCTCCGGTTCCTGCACGCCGTTGTCCACCACGAGCAGCTCGGCGGGCGGGGGCGTCTGCTCCACCAGCGACCGCAGGGCGCGCCGGAGCTGTGCCGGACGCCCGCGCGTGCAGACCACGACGGAGATCCCCATCACCGCTCGAGCGTGGCCGGCACTGCACGAGCGCCGCCGCGCCGACGCAGCCAGCGCGCTCCTCCCACCGCCATCCCCAGCGCGTACGCCAGCCGCGAGGCGAGCACAGCGGGCAGCATGAGCAGGGGCTCGAGCGTCCCCGCACGTACCCAGCATCCTTCGATGTACGCGGTATGCGCCAGCGCGAGCGGCAGGCTGCCGGCGATGAGGAGAGCGGGATAACGGTAAAGCCAGGCGGCGCGCGCGCTGCCCGACTGCGACTTGGCCTCGATGGCCGTGTACGCCCAGCGATAGTTGCGGCGCAGCAGGTTGCGAAAGCCCGGCCGGTTGTAATGCTCGGCGACCGCCGCCGGCTCGAAGTAGATGGTGTGACCGGCGCGCCGGACTTCCCCCTGCCAGGCGCGCTCCTCGTTGGTGTACTCCAGGGGTGAGCGTTCCGTAAAGCCGGCGGTAGCAAGGAATGCTGCGCGGCGCACGCTCAGGTTGGGCGGCGGGTGGTGCGGCACAGGGCCAGCGGGCCGGCGTGGGTGCACGAGATACCACCCGCAGTAGTAGTCGCACCGCGCCGTGAGGCTCAGCCCGGGCGGAAGCGCCAGCGATCCGCCCACGACAACGGCGCCCCGCCCGTGGGCGGCGAGCAACGCCTCCAGCCACCCGTCCGCAGGTACGCAATCAGCGTCAAGGAAGATGAGTGGGTCGCCGGAGGCCGCCCGCGCGCCCTGATTGCGCGCGGCGGCCGGATTGCCACGTGCGCCCCCGGGGCGGGACAGCACGCGTGCCCCCGCGGCTCGGGCGCGCTCCGCGGTCGCGTCCCGCGAGCCATCGTCCACCACAATGACGTCGATCCCGGAGCCGGCGCCGCGCTGCGCGAACACTGCCCGGACCACCCGGCCGATGAACGCCTCCGCATCGCGTGCCGGAATGATCACCGAGGCGCTCCACGCTCCTCCCAACGACGCCCCCGGGTCAGTCATGGGTGACCGCGGCCTGGTAGATCTCGTACACGGACTGTACGAACGCCATCCATCCCAGATGTTCCTCCGTGAACATGCGGGCACGGGCCGCGAGCTGGCACGCCAGCGCCGGATCGCGGAGCACGGCGGTAATTCCCTCGGCGAGCTCCGAGGCGCCGGCCGCGACGAGTAGCGCTCGGCCATTATCGAGAAAGTTGCGGTGCGTCGCGATGTCGGTCGCCACGATCGGCCGCCCGGCCGCAAGGTAGTCGAACACCTTGAGCGGTAGATTGCCGCCGTGCATCCGCGGCGATACGAGCACATTCGCCATGGCCAGATACCTCGGCAGCAGCTCGCGCGGCTGGCGCTCCACGAGCCGGAGCGCCCCGTCGCTCGCGCTCTGACTCGACTGCCGCTTGAGCGCTTCCCCGTCGATCCCGCGTGCGCCCACCAGGACGAACACCACGTCGGGGAACTCCGCGCGTACCAGCGGGATGGCATCCAGCAACTCGCCCAGCCCCTGATATTGCTCGAACGTGCCGCTGTACAGCACCACGGGTGCCTGTGGCGCAATGTCGAGCGACGTACGGAGCGCGGTCACATCATCCGGCCGCACCGCAGGATCGATCCCGGCGAATCGCCAGCCCCAGAGCCTCGTCTCCGGTGCCGCTACCCGCACGTGCTCCCCCAGGCCGGCACTGCAGACCACCAGATTCGCGTTGCGCAGCAACCATCGCTCCGCACCCCGGAGCGCCGCCTGCGCGGGCCGATTCTGGAAAAGGGCGAACTTCGCCAATTGTTCGGGAAAGCTCGATTGCATGTCGTAGATCACCGGGACGTGGTACCGGCGTCCCAGCGCCACGGCAAGGAAGGCAGCCTCCTCGACGGCGTGGATGCACTCGTAACGCTCCGACCGGAGCCGCTCGCGCAGTGCCCGAGCCATCCCGCCGTCGAACCAGAGCTTGCGCAGCGAGAGCCCGATCGGCACGCTCTGGATGCGCAGCGGGTTGGGCAGACGAAAATATCGCACGCCCGGGATGGCCACCGACTGTCCCACCGGGTACGTGACGACGTCGGACTCATAGCCGAGTTGACTCAGGGCGTCGAGTACCTGCCTGAGCGCGATGGGTGTGCCACGATCTTCATAGAACGGCTGTGGCGCGGCCACCAGCACTCGTCCGGTGGCCCTGTGCCCATTGTGTAGTTCGCTCCGCGGAGCGCTTCTCACACTCATCGAACCAGCAGACACGTCGATCCTCACCCCTCGGCGCTGTTCACACCTCCGTCCGGGCGGAGTTCACCGCAACCGTGGCACGCCTCGTACCAGCAGCCCACCGCATGCGGCAAATGTCAGGGGGTGAGTGTCAACGGTGCTGCCCGGACCGGCTCCAGGTGTTCCGCCGTCAACAGGCGGTTGAACCGTCCTACGCCCGAATCAAACAGTCCATTCAACGCCTGGAGTTGGGCATCGAGCGTGGCTGAAAGCTGCTTGAAGACCACGTACGCCGCCCCGGTCGGGCGGTTATCGCCCCGTTCCACGCTGTTCCCGAGCGCCGCCATCCGATTGTTGATCTTGATCGGGAAGTTCAGCGGATCCTCGCCACTTCTGTTCCTCGTCTGATACAGCGAGTCCTCCGCGGCGGTGAGCCGCTCCACCAGCGACTGCCCCGCCGTGGTGATCCGGCGGTTGTGTGTTCGGCCAAGGCGGTCCTGCACCTGGGAGCGGACATCGCGAATGCGCAGCACCGCACGGTCCGCATCGCTCACCCGGTCGCGGATCTTGATGGCGAGCGCGAACTGCTCCTGAAGATCGGCGCGCGTCACGCCCTCGAGCGCTGGATTCAGTCGGACGGTAAGCGGCGCGGTCTGTGTCATGCCGTTGGCCGTTACGCGAACCCGGTACGTGCCGGGCACGGCCAGCGGCCCCCGGCCCGGCGAGGCACCCCACATGATGAGACAGGGGAAGGTCACCGCGCCGGCATAGCGCAGATCCCAGGTGAAGCGATTGAGCCCGCGCTTCCCATCGGGGCGGCTCTGCCGGCCGCGGCGTGAGGTTTCGCACCCCTTCGGCGTGCCGGGCGGGCTGCCGCTGTCCGACGCCGCGCTGTCGCGCTGGCCCCCGGTCATGGTTCGGATCACACGACCGCTCGCGTCGAGGATCTGAATCGTGACCGAGTCCGCCGGCTGCGCGAGCGCGTACTGGATGGTCGCGTCGGACACGCCGCGAATGGCATCGTGCGGCGCGAAGAGATGCACCTGGGCGGAGGCGACCTGCGAGTTGAACTGGCGGAGCGGGCCGATGTCATCGAGCACGTACATCGACCGGCCATGCGTGGCGATGACCAGGTCGTTGCGCTCCACCGCGATGTCGCTCACCTGCACGTCGGGAAGGTTCAGAGAGAGCGGCCGCCAGTCGTCGCCGTCATCGAACGAGATGTAGATGCCATGTTCCGTCCCCGCGTACAACAGCCCCGCGCGCGTGGGATCCTCGCGCACCGCGTGCACGTAGGAGCCCGCGGGAATTCCGTTCACGATCTTCGTCCACGTGGCTCCGTAGTC
>DASUKA010000157.1:0-14648 GCA_036278935.1 Gemmatimonadaceae bacterium | reverse complement strand
GTTCGGATGATTGAGCTGCGCGGCCGTTTCGGCTTCGCGCAGAAAGCGGGACTTGATCTCGCGGCGAAAGGCCAGCTCCGGCGGGAGCAGCTTGATGGCCACCGTGCGCTTGAGCCGTCGATCCCTGGCCCGATAGACGATGCCCATGCCGCCGCGCCCGAGCTCGCGATCGATCTCATAGTTCGCGGAGAGGGCGCGCTCCACCACCGTGCGGAGCTCGGCGTCTGACGACAGGGCAATTGGATCGGGCACGAAACATGTCCTGGGCGCGGGGGCGAATGGCTCGCAGATGTGTAGTGTACCACACGCGAGGGCGTCTGAAAAGCCGACACGGCAGGCGATGCCGCGCGCTTCGCCGCCCGCGCGAGGGGCCGGGGGCAGCGGTCGCACCCATCCCTTATCGCGCGGAGAGTCGTGTCAGGCTGACAGGAGATACTACGCCAAAGCGGTGGGTGGAAGTTGCATGTTCTGCCCACCTGACGTATTTCACCGGGCGCGTGGCTCCAGGGAACGTGGTGCGGCGGCGGTCGCTTGACTGGGATGGAGCGACGACTCCGCCCACCAGCGCCACGCAACCGGAAGGCGCCGTGCTGGCTGGAATGGAGCGTGCGGAAGATCGCCGCACTGGCTCGTGTCGTCCATTGCGGGAAATCTCAACAGGTTGATCTATCATGGCGGAACGTCAGACACTACCGGTGCTCCCACTTCGTGGCACCGTCATATTCCCGGGGTTGACGGTTCCTATTGCCGCTGGCCGGCCGGGCACGCTGCGCGCCATCGAGGCAGCGCTCAAGGCGGATCGGCTCGTCTTTGCCGTTGCCCAGCGTGACAATACCGACGAGCCCAGCCCTGACATTCTCTACTCGATGGGCGTGATCGCGCGAATCGGACAGATTCAGCGCGGTCTCGGCGGCGTGCAGCTCCTGCTGCAGGGCGAGCAGCGCGCCACCGCGCTGCAGTACACCACCACCGACAACTACCTGAGCGCGGTGGTGATGCCGGTGGAGGAGATGGGGCCGGTCGAAGAGCAGAATCAGGCGTTCGAGGCATTGCACCGGGAAACACGCGAGCGGGCCGGCGAGCTCGGGGAGAAGCGCGGTCTGCCAGAGGAAGTTGTGCATCAGGTGCTCGACGCCGTTACCGAGCCAGGCAAATTTGCCGATCTCGTGGCCGGCTACATCGAGCTCAGCGTGCCGGAGAAGCAAGGGCTGCTCGAGACGCTCAGCGTGGAGGAGCGGCTGCGTCGCGTGCTGGTGCACGTGCAGCGGCAGATCGGACAGCTCGAGGCGCAGGAAGAGATCAAGTCTCAGGTGCAGGAGGAGCTGGGGCAGCGCCAGCGCGAGATGTATCTGCGCGAGCAGCTCAAGGCCATTCAGAAGGAGCTGGGCGAGGGCGACCAGAGCCGCGAGCTCGAGGAGTTGCGCGAGAAGCTCACCAAGCTCGAGCTGCCCAAGGAGGCGCGGCAGGAGGTAGAGCGCGAGCTCGGCCGCCTGGAGCGCACCGGACGTGAATCCATGGAAGGGCAGGTCATCCGCACCTATCTGGAGTGGGTTGCCGAGCTGCCGTGGAGCACGCGCTCAGACGACGACCTCGACCTCAAGCACGCGGAAACAGTGCTCGATGAGGACCACTACGGGCTGCCCGACGTGAAGAACCGGGTGCTCGAGTTCCTGGCCGTGCGCCAGCTTCGCGCGCAGCAGTTGAGCGAGGAGGTCGAGAAGACCGGGGAAGTCCCTGCGGCCAAACTCAAGAGTGATCTCGATGTGGCCAACCCGACCCTCGGCTCCTCCGAGCGGGAGGAGCGTCAGATCACCGATTCGCGCGAGGCCAAGGCGCGGGCTATGGCCAAGGGGCCGATTCTGCTCTTCGTCGGCCCGCCGGGCGTGGGCAAGACGAGTATCGCGAAGTCCATCGCGCGCTCGCTCGGGCGCGAGTACGTGCGTGCCTCGCTGGGTGGGATTCGCGATGAGGCAGACATTCGCGGGCACCGGCGCACGTATGTGGGCGCCATGCCGGGCCGCATCGTGCAGGGGATGAAGCAGGCCGGGACCAAGAATCCCGTCTTTCTGCTGGATGAGGTGGACAAGCTCGGCGTGTCGTTCCAGGGCGACCCGGCCAGCGCGCTGCTCGAGGTGCTGGACCCGGCGCAGAACGACACGTTCACGGACCACTACCTGGGCGTCCCGTTCGACCTGAGCGAAGTGCTGTTCATCGCCACGGCGAACTTCATCCAGAACATCCCGTCGCCCTTGCTCGACCGGATGGAAGTCGTGGAGTTCTCGGGGTACACGGAGCACGAGAAGGCGGAGATCGCCAAGCAGTATCTGGTGCCCCGGCAGCTCGAGGAGGCCGGACTCTCAGGCAAGGGCGTGGCGTTCACGGATGATGCGGTGGCGACCGTGGTGACCCAGTACACACGCGAGGCCGGTGTGCGACAGCTCGAGCGGCAGATCGGCGCGGTGGCGCGCAAAGTGGCGCGCAAGATCGCCTCGGGCGAGTCGGCCGTCGGCACCATCACTCCCGATGACGTGCACGAGCTGCTGGGCCGCCCACGGGTCCATCCGGAGCACGCCGCCGAGGTGAGCGAGGTGGGTGTGGCGACGGGGATGTACTACACGCCGGCGGGCGGGGACATCATGTTCGTCGAGGCGGCCATCCGCCGCCTCGTCAGCGCGGCTCCGCCCCCCGATGCGACCAACGTACCGGTGACCGGCTGGGGGAATGTGTCGCTCATCCTCACCGGGCAGCTCGGCGACGTGATGAAGGAATCGGCGCGCGCGGCGCTCACGTACGCAGCCACGCATGCGGACACGCTCTGCATTCCTGAGGACCGGCTCGGCTCCATCGAGGTGCACATCCATGTGCCGGCCGGCGCCATCCCCAAGGATGGCCCATCCGCTGGCGTGACGATGGCCACGGCGCTCACGTCGGCGATGTCCGGCCGTCCGGTGCGACGCGACGTCGCCATGACGGGCGAGATCACGCTCCGCGGGCGCGTGCTCCCGATCGGCGGCCTCAAGGAGAAGGTGCTCGGCGCACACCGGGCCGGCATCACGACCATCGTGCTCCCCAAGGAGAACGAGGGGGACCTGGAGGACATTCCGGACGAGGTGCGCAAGGTGCTCAGCTTCCACTGCGTGAGCACGCTCGACGAGGTGTTCCAGATCGCGCTTCTCCCCGAGCAGTGCGACGTTGACCAGCCGCCGACGCTCATGGAGGAGGCCGAGGAGAAGGCGCACGTAGGGGCCTGAGGCGAGGGACGAGAGAGGAGAAAGGAGAGGCGCGAGGACGCTGGACGAGAGGCGACCTGCTCTGGAGGACCGCGGTCTCTCCCGCCAGGGCGCTGTTCCTTTCTCCTCTCTCCTTTCTCCTCCCTCGCCTCTCTACTTCACCTTCTCGAACGCGGCCGCGAGCGGATAGCGCTGGCCGTCGGGGGGGCGGTCGGCGCCGGTGAAGGTCATGGTGCGGCCATCGGTGCGGGCGAGCACGCGGCTCACGATGCGCCGGGTAAGCCAGTCGCTCGGCGCCAGTACCACGGCGGCGCCCGAAGTCGTATAGCTCCCGTCGCTGTGGAAGACCTGCGGGCCGCCATCCTTCGAGAGCCCGGGAATGGGGAAGGCGTCTCCCCAATCCATGCTCACCGTCACATCGCTCGTGTACGTGCCCTTCTGGCCGAGTACCAACCGCGCGCCCAGGATCTTGCCGTGCACCGGGCGCCCGATGTCGAGCGAGAAGGCGTACGGAAGCTCTCCTCCTGCCGCCCTCGTGAGCCTGTAGACTCCGGTCACGGATGGTGCACGCGGCGCATCGGCATCCACGCGACCGGGCAGGCCGATCGCCAAGCAGAGGACGGCGAGCCAGGCTATGCGCCGATGCCGGCTCGCGGTCCGTTCCCAGACGTGCGTCATGGGTTCCACCTCATCATCACATGCGTGTTCAGCGTCACCACTCGGTACCGCGATCGCGCCCGCATGTTCCCGCACCCGTCCGGTCAGACGAACCCGCGCGGTCCGAATTCCCCTTGGCTATCTATGTGCACGGGGTGAGCCGCACTCACCGAACAGCGTCACATTCCGGCCTGAACGGCCGGGTCAGAAGACGATCGGTCCCCAGGTGAACACGCGCCACGGACTCGGCCGGAGCTCGGCCGGTTCCGTTCCCGGAATGAAGTACTCGGTGTAGCGCTTGGCGGGCGGCGTGGAGTCGGTGGCGAGCTGACCGGTATCACGATCCAGCTGAGCCACCACCAGTCCGCCGGGCGGCTGCCACATCCCCGCAGGGGTGCGCCCTTCGTAATAGTGCTGGACCATCTCGCCCCAGATCGGTGCCGCGTAGGAGCCGCCGAACGCGTGCGGCGAGATGGGCGTCGGTGTATCGAATCCCAGCCACACACCGGCCACGAGATCCGGCGTCATGCCGATGAACCAGACGTTCGTGTTGTCGTTGGTGGTTCCGGTCTTGCCCGCAACCGGGATGCTCGCCGGCACGTAGCGCCGCACGATCGTGGCCGTGCCGCGCGAGACGACGTCACGCATCATATTGCGCACGATGAACGCGACGCGCGGGTCCATAGCGTAGGCTGGCGCCGTGCGCGGCTCGGTGAACACCGCCTGCCCCGCGCGGTCCTCGATGGTGGTGACGAAGTGCGGTTGCACCACGGCGCCGAGGTTGTCGAACACGGTGTACGCGCTCACCAGATCCACCGGCCGCACCGCCGACGCCCCGATGGCGCTGGAGGGATACGGTGCGATGGGCGTCTCGATCCCGAGCCGCCGGGCCAGCGAGATCACCGAGTCCATGCCGATCTGCTGCCCGAGTTCCACCGCCACGACGTTGCGCGACTTCACGAGCGCCTGACGCAGCGTGATGTCGCCGAGGAATCGGCCATCGTCGTTGCTCGGACGGTACACGGTGCCGTTCTCGAGCGGAATAGCGATGGCGGTGTCCGGCAGGATCTCGTTGGCGGGAACGCTGTCGGCAATGGCGGCGGCGTAGACGATCGGCTTGAACGCCGAGCCCGGCTGGCGCACCGCGTTCAACGCGCGGTCGAACGGCGCTTCCGCATGGTCGCGCCCCCCCACGAGCGCCAGCACGTTCCCGTTCACCGGGTCCATGGCCAGCACCATCCCCTCCAGGTAATCGGGGTCGCCCCGTGGATGGTTGGCCATGGTGGGGTGCGGGTAGCCAGGCTGCGCCTCCGCTCGCGCGGCACCATCGCGCAGCGCCTGCGTGGCGTCCGCCTGCAGTGCGGGGTTGATGGTCGTGTAGATGCGGTAGCCGCCGTTCTCCACGGGAATGCCCGCCCGCTCCGCCTCCTGTCGCACCGCGTCCACCAGGTACGGCGCCGGTGCGCTCATGCCGGCGTTCGGCGCCGTCACCACGGGTTCCCGCTCCGCGCTGTCGGCCCGTGCCGTCGTGATGTAGTGCTGCTGTGCCATGAGCGAGAGCACGAGGTTGCGCCGCGCCCTGGCCCGGTCGGGATGGCGGATGGGATCGTAGATGGCCGGCCCCTTGGGGAGCGCCGCCAGCGTGGCCGCTTCGGCAAGCGTCAACTGGGAGGCCGGCTTCCCGAAGTAATGCAGCGCCGCCGTCTCAACGCCGTACCAGCCATGCCCGAAGTCGATCTGATTGAGATAGGCCTCCAGGATCTGCTGCTTGGTATAGTGCCGCTCCATCTCGCGCGCCGCGGCCTGCTCGCGCAGCTTGCGCGAGATGCTCATGTCGCTCCGGTCGATGAGGTCGGGGTGCATGTTGCCCACGAGCTGCTGCGTGATGGTGCTCGCCCCGCGCACGTGGCCCCCCAACGCGTCCTTGATCGCGCCGGCCACGCCGATCACATCCACGCCGTCATGCTCGAAGAAGCGCTGGTCCTCGATGGCGACGAACGCTTCCGGCACATAGAGCGGGAGCGTGTTGATCGAGACGCTGGTGCGCCACTGCCTGCCGATCTCTCCGATGAGCGACCCATCGCTCGCGAGCACGAGCGAGGCCTGTGGCGGCTGGATGAGCTGCCAGGCCTGCTCCTCGGTGGGCGGCTTGGCCTCCTGCGCCGCGAGCGGGGTGGGCGCCACCGGCGTGGCGAGCGCCGCGGCCGCGAGCAGCGTGGCGGGGAGAAGCGACTTCGCGGACGTATGACGAAACAACGTTGGACGTGCGAACACCGAACGAACTCCTGAACGACGAATGCGGGCGAGTGTGGGAATGCCCCTGATGCGTACTACCCTGGGACCGACGAAATGGAACGCCCCATGGATACAAGATAGGGCGTCCGTGCACCGCTGCGCCCAGATGGGATGTTGCCCTCGCCACTGCTGCGCACCAACTTTCGTGTCATGCCGCCCAGCGTGCAGATCGCCATCGCGCAATTCATGCCGCGGAAGGGAGCATACGCCGCCAACCTCGAGCATCTGCGCGCGCTCTTCGCGCAGGTGGATGCGATGGAGCCGCGCCCGGCGGTGCTCCAGCTTCCGGAGACCGCACTCACCGGCTACTTCGTGGAAGGCGGCGTGCGCGAGCTGGCCATGACGGCGCAGACGCTCGCGCGCGACCTGCACGAGATCTACCAGCGCGCCGTGCCGGGCGGCCGGCCGCTCGACGTGGTGATCGGCTTCTACGAAGTATGGAACAACACGCTCTATAACAGCGCGATGTACGTGCGGCTGGGGGCCGTGGAGCCTGCCATCCTCCATGTCCACCGCAAGACCTTCCTTCCCACGTACAGCCTGTTCGACGAGGAGCGGTTCGTCGAACGCGGCCACGACGTGCGCGCCTTCGATACCCCATGGGGACGCGCCGCCATGCTGGTGTGCGAGGATGCGTGGCACAGTCTCACGGGCACGCTCGCCGCGCTGGACGGCGCACAGGTGGTGTTCATCAGCGCGGCGGCCCCTGCACGTGGAATCGGGCCCGGCGACACCGGGCGCGTCGAGCCGGGAAGCATAGCGCGGTGGGAGCGGCTGGTGCGCGACATCGCCGACGAGCACGGCGTGTTCGTGTCGCTCGCGTGTCTTGTGGGGAGCGAAGGAGGAAAGACCTTTGCCGGCGGCTCGCTGGTCGCCGGCCCCTCCGGTGACGTGCGGGCGCGCGCACCGTTGTGGGACGACGCCGTCGTCTCGCTCAGCGCCGACCTGGGCGACCTCACTCGTGCGCGCGCCAACATGCCGTTGCTCGCCGATCTGCGCACCGCGCTCCCGCATCTGCTGGACAGCCTGGACCGCATCCACGAGCACGTACCGCCGGTCGTCGCCTATGACGGCGTGCAGGAGCACCGCGCACCCCTGTGCGCTCCGAGCGAGGGCGCCGTCACCAGCACCTCCGCCCCCACCCCGCTCCAGGCGGCGAGCGCCTGCGATGCCGGCGCTCGCGACCCGCTCGCCATCGATGGGGAGCTCACCGATGCCTGGCTCACCCACTTCGTCCGCCAGGAGCTCGCCCACCGAGGCTACACCAGGGGAATCGTGGCGCTCTCCGGTGGCGTGGATTCCTCGGTCACGGCATATCTGGCGGCGCGCGCCATCGGCGCGGAAAACGTGATCGGGGTGCGTCTCCCCTATCGCACCTCCAGCGCCGAGAGCATAGAGCACGCGCAACTCGTCATCGATGCCCTCGGCATCACCGCGCGCACGCTCGACATCTCCCCCGCCGTGGACGGCTACCTGGCGCAGGAGCCGGACGCCGACGCCACCCGCCGCGGCAACGTCATGGCGCGCACGCGCATGATCGCCCTCTTCGATCTCTCCGCCAAGCTCCACGCGCTCCCGCTCGGCACGGGGAACAAGACCGAGCGGCTGCTGGGATACTTCACCTGGCATGCGGATGACTCGCCCCCCATCAATCCGATCGGCGATCTGTACAAGACGCAGGTGTGGGCGCTGGCCCGCCACCTGGGAGTGCCCGAGGCGATCATCCACAAGCCCGCGAGCGCCGACCTGGTCCGCGGTCAGACCGATGAAGCCGATCTCGGGATCAGCTACCCGAAAGCCGACCAGATCCTGCACTGGCTCCTGAGCGGCTACTCGGTGAGCGACCTCGTGGCGCGCGGCTTCACGCGCGAGGAGGTGGAGGTGGTGCGCCGCCGCCTGGAGGGAACGCACTGGAAGCGCCGCCTCCCCACCGTCGCGATGCTGAGCGCCACCGCCATCGGCGAGAGCTATCTGAGGCCGGTGGATTACTGAGCGGCGAGGAGGTGGGTCAGAACGGCGGGGTATCGGGAGTCGGGTGTCGGGTAGGCAGGGGCTGTCATTCCGAGCGAACGCGAGGAATCTGCTCCCCAGGCGCGGAGATTCCTCGGTCGCTCCGCTCCTTCGGAATGACATCTATGAGGCTCCGCTCCCTCGAAATGGCAGGGGTGGTTCTCCTTCGGAATGACAGCGGCGGGAGGGCCGTTCCCCTCCACCCGACACCCTACTCCCTCCACCCGGTCTTCTCCCCGTGACCTCCCTCTCCCGGTGCGCGTCAGTTCAGTGCACCGCGCGCATCTCGTGCATCCACGCGGTCAGTTCTCATCGGTCACTTCGTGATGATCCCTCCTCGCCGGGCGCCTGAGCGCGCTGGCGCGTTCCCCTGCATTCCATCCTCGGCCGCATGACCGCCTCGACGAGTACGCTCGGTCTCGAGACGCCCGACACGCCAGACGCCCGGCCCTGGGTGAGCGACGCGCTGGTGCGTCGCAGTGTGATGGTCTTCGCCGCGGTGATCGTGCCCGTGGGTCTCGCGCTGCATCAGGTCGTCCACCCCTTCCCGTGGCTCGCCGCGCTGCTGCTGTTCGTGACCGCGGTGAGCACGCGGGTGTTCGGCGTGCCGCTTCCGGGAAAGGGATTCACGAGCTTCACGGCCGGCATCGGCATCGCCTCGGTGCTTGCGCTGGGATGGGCGGCGGGCGCCGTCTCGTGCGGTGCCGGTGTGCTTGTGGGCGATCTCGTCGCGCGGCGGCTCCCGCTACGCGTGGCGTGCGGCAACGCCAGCCACCTGGCAACCGCGTGCATCGTGAGCGGCAGCCTGTACGCCCTCATGGGTGGCCCCGCCGGCACTCCCGCCTTCGCGGCGTCGAACTGGTGGCGGCTCACGCTGTGCATCGCGCTCTTCTTCATCACCGTCAACTCCACCTTCTATCTCCAGCTCGCCCTGTCGCCTGCCCTGGCCTGGGTGGATGCCCGTCTCACCGCACGGTGGGAAGGGACGATGGCGGTGATGGCCACGCTGCTCTCGCTCGTCGCCCTCCGCCTGGCGTACCCGCTCGACGGCGTCCGCTGGGCACTCGCGGAGGGCACGCTGGTGGGGCTCGCCGTGCTCACGCACTGGCTAGTGCGCCGCGGCGTGGCGGGCGACAGCCTGCTGCTCATCCAGCGGCTCACGAGCATGATCAGCGCGCGCGCCGATCTCGCGCGCACACTGGAGGAGATTCGACCGCTCACGCGCACGCTCGTCCCGTGGGAAGCGATGGAGATCGCCGCGTATGATGCCGAGCATGGCGTGATGATTCCCGTGGCGGGCACGGCGCGGGAGCTCCGGCACACCGCGCGCCTGGTTGCCGACGACCAGCTGGCCAGCCGCGCTCTCGCCTGCGGTCGGGCCGTGACCGATCCACCGGGCACCAGGGCGCGCGCCATGGCGCCACAGATGCGAGGGTCGCGCATCGTCGCCCCACTCCAACGTGGCGAGCGGGTGGTTGGCTTCTGGACCGTGTCACACGGCCAGACGGAAATGTACCGCGCGCACGATGCGGGGCTACTCGAGTACGTCGCGCCGCACCTCGCGCTCTCGCTTTCCCTCGACGCGCTCATTCAACCCGTGCTCGACGCCTCCGAGCAGACGACGCAGCACGTCGAATCGATCACCGGCACCACGCAGCAGCTCCACGCCTCCTCGCAGGAAAGTGCGTCGAGCGCACGCCGCATGGCGGAGACGGTGCGCGGCGTCACCGCCACGCTGGCCGCGAGCGCGGACGAAGCGCGCGCCGCGCGCGGCACGGCGGAGCGGACAGTGGCGGAAGGGCGCCTCATGCAGGAGAGCGGTGAGAGCATGGTGCGCAATGCCCGCATGGTTCGCGGGGCGACCGGCGAAGCGATCACCCAGCTCAGTGCCGCGTCACGCGTCGCGCAGGACGGAGTGGCGGAGGTGTCGCGACTGCATGAGATCTCGGATGCCGTCCAGCGCTTTGGCCAGACCATCACCGCCCTGGCCGATCAGACCAGCCTGCTGGCGCTCAACGCTGCCGTGGAAGCGGCGCGCGCTGGTGCTCATGGGCGCGGCTTCGCGGTAGTCGCCCAGGAGGTCCGCTCGCTCGCCGACCGGAGCGCCGCCGAGGCGGATGGGATGGAGCGTGCCGTGCGGGATATCCGCGCCGCGCTCGACCGGACAGTCACCTTCATGCAGCGTACCGGCACAGAAGTGCGGACGGTGGCGCAGGCCAGCACGAGCTGGCTTGGCGAGCTGGACCGGATGGTCGTGGCGGCAGAGGAGGTGGCTGGCGCCGGAGCACGGATCATGGACGCCGCGCAACAGAGTGCCGAACGCTCGGCGGCCATGGCGCAGGCGCTCGGCGCGGCGCAGGAGGATGCCGGCCGTGCCTCCGTGGAAACCGGCACCGTAGCCAGCGCCAGCACCCAACAGGAGAGCGCCATAGAGTCGCTGAACGAGGCCGCCCTGCAGCTCAATGGATTGGGACGGCGGCTGGCCGGCGCGGTGGCCGCCGTACGAGCGGAGTGAGGGGTCAGGTCTTGAATGCTGAATCGGTTCCCGATTCACCATTCAAGACCTGACCCCGGCCCGTCCCACCCGCCGTCAGGCCACGGCGCGGATCCGCATCGGATCGCGCATCACGGCGATGATGCGCGCGGCCATGGCGTCGAGCACGGTGCGGTCGGGCATGACGGAGCCCGCGAAGGGAAGCTGGACATCGAATCCGTCGCCCACCCGGCGCGGGATCAGATGCACGTGGAAGTGGTAGACATCCTGCCCTGCCGCCTCGCCGCTGGAGACAATGAGATTCATGTCATCCGCCCCGGATACGCGCCGAACCACTGGGGCCAGCTTCATGGCGACGTCGAACAGATGCGCTCCCGCTTCGGCAGGGAGATCGTGCAGCGACTCGTAGTGTTGCTTGGGCACCACGAGCGTGTGGCCGTTGTTCACCGGCTGAACGTCCATGAATGCCAGGGCGCTGGCGTCCTCGTAGCAGATGGAGACTTCCGCGGCGCCGTGGATGATGTCGCAGAAGATGCAGTGACCAGTGGGCTCCGGCATTGATACGGTCCTCGTGTGGGTGGGCCATATCGTTACGCACATGCGGTGCCACTCGCATGCGAGAACCCGCGGGTGGACGCTCGCGCGCCCGAACCGTTATCTTGGGATAACCGTTTTCCCCTTCACTCTTTATGGCCACCCAAACCCGCGCCGAGCGCAAAACCCTGCCGGTAAGCCGGGAGCAGCTGCTCACGGCATTCCGCACCATGTATCTGTCGCGTCGTCTGGACGATAAGGAGATCCAGCTGAAGCGACAGAACAAGATTTTCTTCCAGATCAACGGCGCCGGCCATGAAGCCGTGCTGACCGCGGCCGGCATGGCGTTCAAGCCGAGCTACGACTGGTTCTACCCCTACTACCGCGACCGCGCGCTCTGCCTGCAGCTGGGCGTGACACCGGTGGAGATGCTGCAGGAGGCGGCGGGGGCGGCGGTGGATCCCAGCTCGGGCGGCCGGCAGATGCCGAGCCACTGGGGAAGCCAGCGGCTCAACATCGTGTCGTCCGCATCGCCCGTGGGCACGCAATTCCTGCAAGCGGCGGGATGTGCGGAGGCCATCGTGCGGGCTCGGCTCATCGGGATCGACGACGGCTTCACGGCGGATGAGGTGGTGTACGTGGCTGGGGGCGAGGGCTCCACGAGCGAGGGGGAGTTCTGGGAGTCGCTCAATACCGCGTGCGCGCTCAAGCTTCCCCTGGTGTACGTGATCGAGGACAACGAGTACGCCATCTCCGTCCCGATCGAGGTCCAGACGGCGGGTGGCTCCATCTCCAAGCTCGTCTCCACCTTCCCCGGGCTGTTCATCCAGGAAGTGGACGGCTGCGATTTCGTGGCGAGCTACGCGGCCATGACCAAGGCGGTCGCCTACGCGCGCAAGCGCAAGGGGCCCGCGCTCGTGCACGCCCACGTCATCCGCCCGTACTCCCATTCGCTCTCCGACGACGAGCGGATGTACAAGCCGGACGAGGAGCGCGAAGCCGAGGCCGCGCGCGATCCCGTCGCCCGCTTCCCCGAATGGCTGGTGGCGCAGGGCGTCGCCACGGAGCAGGAGATCGAGCGCATCCAGAGCGAGGTGGATGCCGAGCTCCTCGCCGCCACCGACGAAGCGATGGGCGAGCCGCAGCCGGGGCCCGACACGGTGTACTACGCGGTCTACTCGCCGGACGTGGATCCCACCAGCGAGCAGTTCGACACGGAGGACGACCCGCACTTCTCCGGTGATCCCACGACCATGGTGGATCTACTCAACGCGTGCATGAAGGACGAGATGCGGCGCGACGAGCGGATCGTGCTGTTCGGCGAGGATGTAGCCGACGTCTCGCGCGAGCAGCACCTGGAGAAGGTCAAGGGAAAGGGCGGCGTGTTCAAGGTGACGTGGGGATTGCAGAAGTTGTTTGGCGCCGCGCGCGTGTACAACTCGCCGCTGGCCGAGGCCAACATCGTGGGGCGCGGGATCGGGATCGCCACGCGCGGGCTCAAGCCCGTGGCCGAGATCCAGTTCTTCGACTACATCTGGCCGGCCTACATGCAGCTTCGCAACGAGCTGGCCACCATGCGGTGGCGGTCGAACAACTCGTTCAGCGCGCCGATGGTGGTGCGCACCACCTATGGCGGGTACATCCGCGGCGCCATCTATCATTCGCAGACCGGCGCGTCGATCTTCACCCACTGCCCGGGCATCCGCGTCGTCTGCCCGTCAACGGCGCTCGACGCGAACGGGCTGCTGCGCACCGCCATTCGATGCGATGACCCGGTGCTCTTTCTGGAGCACAAGCACCTGTACCGCCAGACGTACAACAAGGCGCCATATCCGGGTCCCAACTTCATGATCCCTTTCGGCAAGGCGAAGCTCGTGCGCGAGGGGACGGACGTGACGTTGGTGACGTACGGCGCGACGGTACATCGTGCGCTGGTGGCGGCCAACCAGGTGGCGGAGCGGGGGATCTCGGTGGAGGTCATCGATCTGCGGACGCTCTCGCCCTGGGATCGCGAGATGGTGTTCGAGAGCGTGAAGAAGACCTCGCGCGTGATCGTGGGCTACGAGGACAGCCTCTCCTGGGGGTACGGCGCCGAGATCGCCGCGGCGATCGGCGACGAATGCTTCGCGTGGCTGGATGCGCCGGTGCAGCGCGTAGCGAGCGCCGACACCTTCGTGGGCTACGCGCCGGTGCTCGAGGACGCCATTCTACCGCAGGTGGAGGACTTCACGCGGGCGTACGAAGCGATCGTGCAGTTCTGACCGCTCCGTCCGCCGCGCGCCTACGGCATTCGGGGATGGGTGAACACGTCCGGGCCGAAGCTCGCGAGGCCCGGCGGCGCGGCGTACCCCAGATACGGCAGGCTGAAGATGTCCTCGATGCTCCTGAGCATCGAGTAATGATTGTACGGCGTGGTCGACCTGGTGCCCGGCGTGATGAATGGCGACACCAGCACGGCGCCGATCCGCCCTCCGCCCGGGCCGGTTCCACCCGGCGCCTTGCTGTTGGGGCCGGGTTGCTCGTTGCAGCAGGCCGTCGCGTCCGATGAGCTGGCCTCGTCGAACGTCACGATCAGCAATCCATCGGCGCGGAAGGCGGGCGACTGGAGGATGCGCGGCACCCAGCGCCGCAGAAAGCGGTCGGCCGAGACCAGGCCGCCCGGCTCGCCGTCCACGCACGGCGCGTCGTGCCCATCGTGGCAGAGATTGGGCGTGATGAAGACGAAGTTCGGCGTGGTGGCGCTGTCCATCAGATCCTGTTGCAAGCCCGCGAGCGGGACGACGCTCGTCTGGCAGACGGGCGAGTCGATGATCGAGTGGAAGTAGACGAACGGGTTGTGCTTGTCCGCGTACTGATCCCCGCGCGAGGCGCGGTTGGTATGGTCGCGCGCGCCGATGGCCACGTGGCCGCACGTGGCGGCCTCGCGCGAGGGATCCTTCCCCATGTCCTCCATGTACCCTTTCCAGGTGAGCGAGTGTGACGTGAGCTGATCGGCCAGCGTCTTCACGCTTGCCGGGTACACGCACCCTTCCCCGATCACCTGGCCATAGTCGGCCATCCCCGTCTGCTTGAACTCCGTAAACCGCCCGCAATCCGACTGGGTGGAGAGGTTGGGCGCCTGGCCGCTGATGATCGCCAGATAGTTGTCCAGGCTGAAGTGGCCGATGCCGTAGTACTGCGTGAGGAGCGCGCCCTGCGGCACCAGCGTATCCGCCAGATAGGGCGCCGGGGAATTGGGCCCGAAGGTGGTGGTGAACGGCTTGTTCTCCAGGAGGATCACGAACACATGGCGGACCGGGGGCATCGCTGCCTCGCCGGTGGCACCACCGGACGCCATGGGCTGAGGGCTCGACGCGAGCGATGACGGACGCGTGCACACGCCGGCGAGCAGCATGAGCGAGAGCGATGAGGCCACAGCACAACCGCGA
>DASUKA010000156.1:0-44873 GCA_036278935.1 Gemmatimonadaceae bacterium | reverse complement strand
TGTGCCTCCTCTCTCCACGCGCGAAAGTGCTCTTCCGCCTCCGCGAAGTAGTTGCGGATCTGCCGGTCCGATTTACCGAGGGCCCGACTGATGGTCATTTCGTTCGGGTCTTTGGAGTGAGTCTTCCATCCTTCGCGATACTTCAGGATGAACGCCTCCCGGACAATCGGGCGTAGTGCCGCGAGTGCGCGTTCTACCATCGCGGCCTCCTCCGCACCGGCCTCCGTGAGCTCAAGCTCCTCGAGCGGCGTGACAGATTGGTCATGCCACTCATCACGTGGGACCCGGGCGCCATCCCCGTCATCGTCCCGCTCGGCGTGTGACCCGTCCTCACCAACGAGCTCCGACAGCGACACCAGTGCCTTCGCCTTCCGCCGGGCGCTGACCTGCCGATTGAACTCGGTAATCGTACGCCGCTTGAGCGGCGTCCAGAAGTTGACTTGCAAGAAGTCACCGCGGTCCGTCCTGAGGTCCAGGATCGCCATGCCGATGTCACGGAGTACCGCATGATAGCCCTCCTCGACGGACTGGTGACCGAGAGTGGCGAGCTGCGAGTTGATGTGAGGCGCGCACCGAGTGACAAGAGCGTTCCAGAGCGCGCACATGCTGCGGTCGTCACCGCGTGCTCTGGCATCGCGGATGAGGTAGACTAAGCACTCTTCGCTCATGAACTGCGGGTGCTCGCGGTCATGAATCGTCGCGCGCTCGCACACAGTTGCCGGCCCAAGCCCGAGCGCGGTCTTGATCTCGGCCTCGACGTTCGCTGACCGGCATAAGACCTCACCTTCAGGTCGGCACCGAGTCAGCGGTCTAATTTCCCCGGTGTGTTGTCCTCCGTCCACGCTGGCATCCTCCTGCACGGCATCACCTCACAATCCCAACGAGACTTCGCGAATATCCGACTCGGTTTCTGCGTGCACACCTCCGTACACATAATCGACACGTTCTGAAAAAAGCGGAAATGGACGTGCGGACGGGCGTTGAACCCAGCCTCCCCCTCGATCGCGTGCTGGCACGCTTGTGATCCTTCCTCCGTTGCAACGCGGACGACTGGGTAACCGGCTCGGCGTGGTCTGCCTCCCGATCCAGACTAGATGGTCGAGGGACCTTCCAGTACGGCCTCAAGACGTCAGACCCCCATGCCTTGGGGGCCATATGCCCTCCTCGTCCGCGATGCCGCGCTCCCATCGCAGGAGACCAGCAACCACGATTATCTCGACACCCCTGAGATTGTGGAGGACATCTGTCAATCCTTCGAGGACCGCTTCGGTCTCGACTTGCTTCGTGCCTGCAGGGCCGCGACCCATCTGTGTCTTGTTCGCTTCGTTTCGGATATTCCTCGCCCGGACATTGTCCCCATTGCCCTAGCCTATGCACGTGCCGCACTGCGTGCTGAGCGGCTCACGCGTTGGGAGAACGCCTGCTACGAAGGTGCCGGGTGTCCAGCAACACAGGACCGGATCACCCGGATTGAGTTCCTAGCGACCGATGCATGCTGCTAGTGGACCGTAGCAGAAGTTTTTGAACGAATCACGAGGTCCTTCATGTGCGCCCATGTTCGCATGTCGCGCCGGGTCCATGACCAGGTGAATGGATACGCATAGTGCCGGTTGTACTCCCGCCAGCTACCGTCGAGGTGATCGATGAGTGCGGGCCGGGGAGGGACATCAAGGTGAACCAGGTAGCGATCGGAGAATGCTCGCAGCAGCAACTCCGCCTGATCGAGCCAGCTTGCATGGGGCGGCGTGTAGATCGCTCGCACGCGCGGGAGGGTGGCGAGTGCCGTACGCGTCGCCTGGGCGATGTGCGATGGCCCGTTGTCGAGGATGAGGTGAATCCGTTTCGCCGCTCGATAGGCTCGCCGAGCGAGACAGTGCCGGAGTGCTCCGAGGAAATGCGCTCCGTCGTTGGCATCCAGCGACGTGCCCCACATTGCGCCGTCGAAGACGTGGAGTGCCGCCAGAAAGGTGACCGTACCGTGCCGCGTGTACTCGAACTCATGCCGCGTGATCCGTCCCGGGCCAGGCAACTGGGCGGGATGCAGCCGCTCGAGGGCCTGCAGGTTGGGCTTCTCGTCGAGACAGACGACCAGCTCCCCTCGCCTCTCGAGCCACTCCACCCTCTCGTAGCACCAGAGGACCCGGGCTGCCTGTCGCGTAAAGGAATCATCAATGGTGGCAGTCTTCCAGTAGCGACTCCGGTGCGGCTGGAGGCTGGCGGCGCTGAGCACGCGCGCGACCGTGGTGTAATGAATCGAGCCGACGACAGCCTCCTCGACAGCGACCTCCGAGAGGCTCCGGCAATCCCAGCGTGTGAGGTGCCGCCCATAGGCTGCCGGGTGGGTGCACGCGATCCGCTCGATCTGCGCTCGCTGGAGGGGGGGAAAGCGTGGGCGGCGCGCCAGAGCGCTCGGCGTCCACGATCGCATCGACACCGCGTGCTTCGTAACGGCGCCATAAGTACCAGAGAGCGCTGCGGCCCAGACCAGTCCAGTAGCCCACCACAGCGGGCGCCTCGCCGTGATCGAGGGCCAAGAGCGCTCGTGCTCGATTGGCCACTCGCTGAATCAGCTGCCCGTCGCGGACTACCTCCTCGAGATAGCGCCGGTCCGCACGACGCAACCGATGCTCCATGGGGAGCCGACCTGACATCGCACTGCCTCCACCGCGTTACTCCGAAGACATGCTGCATGCCCGAGGCCCCCAATGGCATTTGTTCAACAATTTCTGCTACAGTCCACTAGCGCTTACGATGACCAGGCGTATTTTCACCAGATTCCGCACGACCGTGAGCGTGTGGGCTCCTCCCCATGACGTCATGCTGTTGGCGGAGTGTTCGCCAGATTCAAGATCAACTTCCGGATCGACACACGTAGAGGAGCAGAGTTGCTGGCATGGACGTGACGCAATTCGAGGGACTACTGGAGCGACTGACCGGGACCGCGGTCAAGGATCTTCAGGACGCCGACCGGCAGTTCCTCGCGGACGCGCTGCAAGACGATAGCCGTCTGATCGATGCGCCACAGCTCAATGAGCTACTCCTGCTCGCGAACAAGGACCGGGTCGAGTCTGCTTTCTTCCGCTTCTTTTTCTGTAACAGCGACGCTGAGACGTGCAGCGTGATTGCCCTGGCCGCCGGCGTTGAGAGGTTTCAGCTCTTCGCCCTGCTGAGCTTCGGGAACTTTATCTACGCCTTCCGGACCCTGTCTCGAGTACGTGACGAGGCGACGCTCAAGGCCAAGTTCGGTGACTTCTGCCGCGACCCGGATGTCGTCGACAAGGAGTTCGCAAGTCGCTCAGCGACGATGCTCAAGGTCGAGCCGATTCCTCGCCACCAGACCTACCTCGTCGGCTATCTGTCGACCCGTGAGATCTCGGCCGACTTGGAACGCGCGAACTGGCTTGAGGAGCATGCCCGGAACGATGACCGCAGCGGAGATGCCCTGAACGTCATGGTCTCGACCGCTGAGAGCATCGACGAAGGGCAGCGGCGTGAGCTGCTGCGGATCGTAGACACCCTCCGGCGGCAGGCGGCGAGTGGCATCGGCGCGCCGGACGTATCCGCGGCGGTGGCCGCCGGCCGGGCGCAGCTCATGGCTAGGGACGCCGAGATGCGACAGGTGCAGCATACGGCGCAGCGGAACACGAACGCATATCTCTCCTGGGACTACATGGACATCTACTTCGCGACGTCCATGCGGAAACGGTGGGAGTACGAGGACCTGCACGACTTTGTCAGCCGGCTTATGGCAGCGCAGCCACTCGCCGACATGTCACTCCGCTTCTTCGACCCGACCCAGAGCTACGACACAAATCGGATAGACAAGGGGCTGGTCGAGGCCCTGATGCTCAAGCGTGCCGCGTGCACCGTGTACTCTGTTCAGGACACCGACACACTGGGCAAGGACTCGGAGCTTGCCGCGACGCTTGCTCAGGGGAAGCCGGTGATTGCCTACGCACCGACCGTCGACGTGGCGGCCCGAGCCACGGAGCTTGTGAAGCAGCGACCGAGCGATTTGCGTGATCGCCTGCAGTTCGTCCTGTACGCAGACGAACTGAGCCGGGCCGCCCTCCGGGACTCGGTGCTTACGACATTCCTCGATGTCGCTGACGCCTACGATCAGGAGGTACCGTGGCGGGCTCTTCCGGACGAGGCGACCGCTGCGGAGTTTCGGGAGCAGCACATGAAGGTGTTACTGGATGTCTGCGGCTTCATCGCGGACGCCGAGAAGCGGATCGCGGACAGCCGAGCACGAACCCTGCGAGACAGCCATCCCCTGGGGATCCAGGTGAACCTGGACACCGGTGTGGCCAATGGCGTACTAGTTGTTAGGGATATCGGGGACTGCGCGCAGCTCATCCACCGTGTTATCACGAACCGGATGGAGTTTGACGTCGTTGATGACAAGAAGCTGGATTCCTGGGTTCTGAAAGAACGGATCTCGGGGTGTATCTACCGGGTGGTGACACGGAACCGCAAGCTGACGAATTGCTTTTGGAACTTCTACCGCAAACCTCTAACGATCAGGGACGGAGAATGGACAAGTTCACCAACAGGGCGTGCGCTCCCATGACACAGCAGACCATCGAGCCGAGCGGCCGCTGGGAACTTCAGGACACCGGCGTCTACTCGCCAGATGCGATCCGCGAAGAGTTCCGAGCATTGCTGTACTCCGCGGGTGGGGACCGCGAGTCTGAGAACGCTGCCGGGCTTACACACGCCCCGGCGAACGGGCGCTAAAGCCGACGAGTGCCGTCTGCACGACGCAGACATCGCGGGCGAACGTCGAACCGACTCCATGAGGCAAAACCCCTCGCTGGTGCGGTTCGACGTTCGCTTTTCACGCACTAGAAGAGCGCTCTGCGCCCGGTTTGGCGAGACAGCTGGGACAGCGGCGATTGAGGTTTCGCGAATGACAAATGCGAATGCCACGTAGTGACGGCCGATCCCGCTCGATGTTCTCGTCACCGCTCCGGAATATCGGGTTATAGGGCGGGGTAACCAGCCATCTTCCCGCCACTCACAGGTCCGCAACACCGTTATTCACTGGTTCGATTCCAGCCCGCGCATTTGAAGTACGGTGCGTCGAGAGCGACATACATCGGCTCGATCACGGTCTTGACTACGAAGCTATGGTCGGCGAATCGGCCCAGAGCATCGCCTCCACGTGCCGCACGGCCGATGTGAATTCCCCCGCGTCCGGGATGCGCACCTCGCCGCCGGGCTCAAGGTCAGCCGGCGCTTTCATCCAGAGCGACGTACCGATGACTTGTGGCCAGGGGATCGGCCGCCGAATGCGCCAGTACCGCCCGCTGAACAGCCTGCGCGAATTCGGATTCGGTACGTTGTCGCCGCCGAGCCACCACGCATCATGCTCGTCAGCAGCACGCGATAGCACGATCCCGAGCCAGTGGCGATGCACCAGGCTTCGATAGCCCTCTCGGATGTCAGATACGCCTGTACGCGCCGCGCGCGGCCGATATGTGCGCTATCATCAGCGTCACCGCGGTCAGGATCCGGTCCCAATGCCATGCTCGCTGCTCCCTCCCTGCTGGGGCTTCACGCCGCAATCGCCCGGATCACCACCTCAGCGGTCGCCGCCTCACAATCGACCACGACGCGCTCGATGAGGCTCGCAATGACCTCCTTCTTCCCCACGGGCGCCTCCTGGTCGAAGACGTCGAGCGGCGTTGGTGCCGTCGCCCCGTGTGTCGCGAGGCGCTCTTCGACCGACTTGGCGCGGGCGATTTCCGCATCCAGCTCGTTCACACTAGCCTTGAGGTGCTGGGCCTCCTCGGACAGCTCTCGTGCGACGCTCTTGTAGCTCTCCTCTTCCGTCGCATTCTGTGCCATCGAGGCATTCCGGGCGGCCTTCGCGCTCCCGGCTTCGAGCTGCGCGATCTGCTCGAGTGTGGATGCGGCCACTTCTGCACGTCCCGCCGCGCGGTTGTCGCCGAGGAGCTGCGTGAGCTCTGCTCGAGCCAGTTCCGCGAGACGGCCATCTGTCAACACGTAGCGCACCAGATCCAGGACGGGGCGTTCAAGCAACTCGGCGCGGATGTACCGTCCGCGGTGCGCGCAGGTGGAAAGGCGTGAGCGTGCCGTGCGATCCAGTGACTTGAGGTCGTGCCGATAATAGCGAACGCCACTGTAAGGGTTAGTATGTCCGTGCAACCGCCCACTGCAGGCGGGGCAGATAAGGAGTCCGGTCAGCAGATACTCCGGATTCGATGCACGAGCCGGTCGCGCGTGAGCCGATTGCCAGCGAGGATCTGCTGTACCGCAAGCCAGCGTACCCGGCGGATGATCGGCCTCTCCAGGAAATTGGTGATGATAGGCTCCTAGCCGCGCTCGAGGTCGGCCTGCTCGGCCGGGAGTGGTTCTCCATACCCCCTGGATCGCGTGCGTCCCCAAATGAGATCCCCGCAATAGATCGGGTTCCGTGCGATCGTCTGGATCTCGCCGTGTGACCATGTCGGAGCGCGCTCTTCGCCGGTGTCCGGGTCCTTCACACGAATGCCGCGTTCCGCGCCGGGCGATAGCACGCCGCGCTGGTTGAGCGTTTCCGCAATGACGCGGAGGGCCTGCCCCTTGAGGATGCGCGCGTAGATCTCGCGGACAACCTGCACTGAATGGTCCGTTGCCCAGCGCAGTACATATGCGCAGTCTGTCGCACGGATGGTTCCACGCTGCGGCACCTCCTGTATCGGCACGTGCGTCTCAACACCGACGAGCCACCGGCGTGTACCGTACGGTGCGCGGGTACCTGGATAGAAGCCATTTGCCGCGAATCGTCGGAGTCCATAACCCGTCCGCCGCTTCGTGGTGCGCCGCTCGCCGGTCGCCTGCATTACATCAAACGTCTTTCGCAAGAGATGCGGGACGATCTGATGGAGCTCGGCACTCTTGTAGTCGACGCGATCGTCCTCACTCGCATACAGGATCTTCACGCCGTGCTGCTCGAAGAGCACTGCCAGATAGAAGTGATAGCGCGGGTCATCAAACCGACCGAGCCGCGTCTGATCCTTGACGTATACGTACTTGAATGGAGCCTGGTCGCTCTCCACAAGCGCGCGCAGGCGGTCGAAGCCCTTGCGCCGCACCGCTGCGCCACTCGTGGCGTTGTCACTGAAGCGATATCGCGTGTTGTTGGGGATGCGTCGGCCATCGCGCTCGGCGGCTCGCGCGTTGACCTCGTACTGTGCGTTAATGCCTTCGTCGTGCTTGTAGCTCTGGCGTTCGTAACTCGCGGCCAACTCAACGGCTGGCGACTTAGGCTCAGCGTCGGAAGGTGGTGGTGCGGCGGGTTTGGATGTGGCGTGGCTCATCTGGGGGCAGGGAATAGCTGCGTGATCAAGAGCTCAGGAGCGGATGGTGGCCCATCGTCCTCGGGGGACAGGAGCCGCCTTTGACCACGAGTGGATCGGGTGCCGAGCCGGTGGCAAGGGCCCCCCATCAGCCGCGGTATCTGGGTCACCAGGAACCATCTCGAATGTGCCAGCCACGAGCAGCTGGACCACCAGCGACACGTCGAGCGGTCGTGGCGACGTGGAGACGTGCACGGCGAGCGTCGCTCGCCGCTTGGGTCGCGATATCGTGCCGTGCTCGCTGGCTGGCATCCGGCTGCCTCCTGCTCTCGCCGTCGTTATTCAGATAGACGTGAGGGGGGCACCGGTCCGGCTGCGCTGTGTACGGAATTGTCGATCCCCTATCGGCAGTCGTTTTGCTGCAGTGCACGACGTCGTCGGTGTCTCGCACCAGGTCGCATTGACCACCTCTCGAGCAGCCCGGGGACGATCGTATGCCGCCCAGATAGATAGACGACATCGATGCCGCGATGCCGAAGCGTTTCCTCCAGGCGCGCGACGATGCGTGGGTCCCAGTGCCGCGAGAACCGCGAGCGGTCGCGCACGTACAGAGTGATTCGCTCGTCCTGATGAGCGCGGAGCGTGGCAAGAAGTCGGGCAAGACCAGGCCAGGACTCGGGATTCGTACGGTGTCCACTCGTGTTCGGGTCGCTGAACCGGTGGTCCGCGTCATCCGGGATCCAATGCCCGTTGTATGGGGCGCAACGGGCGTTCTGCGCATGCTGGGCGGAGATGGCGTCCATCCCGCCGTCCGCGCTCCGAGCATAGCTGGCCGCCATGCGGCGAGGTGATGTGGTCGACACGGGTGAAGGGGGTGCGTGGTGGTGCCGATCATAGTACATCCCCGACCGGTACCCGGAGGGTGCCGGTGGCGCGTGACCGCCCGCAAGCCGGGGACCGGTATGAGCGTGATAGACGGAGGAAGGGCACCGCCCACCCCCAGCAACTCGCTGGCAGGGGGAAAAGTGCACGGCGCGGATGCACCGGAGGCGGGCCGTCGGGCTTGAGGGTCTGGCCCTCTGTTCGATCGCCTGAGGACCAAACTGAGGATACTCTTAGCAACAAGTGCTATCGAGCACTATCAACCACTAGAGGGAAATCGCTCTCCGCAACACGCCAAGATCGGACTGAAAATCCGCGTGTCGGCGGTTCGATTCCGTCCCTGGCCACTGGTGGGATGTCATAGGAGAAATCGCCCTCGGAACGACGAACCGCCCGATCTGAAGGCCGGGCGGTTCGTCGTTCCTGAGGACACCTCCTGAAGGTTGGCCGGGCCGCATCCACCATTCACCAGGTATGGCTGGTAGCGGCTGGGCAGCCGGTTCCTGGCAACCGATGCCTCTTCTCCGGCTTCCCCTCATCCACCGCGCAGGGGGAACGTATACATCGCGACACTCCCCTCTGGTGTTGGCTCGCCTCCCACACTCGCATAGAGTGCATGCGCCGCCCGGTTGCCCGGGTCGTCCGTCAGCACCCACGCCTCCGTACACCCGAGCGTCCGCGCGTGCTCGAGTAATAACTCCATGAGTCGGCGGCCGATTCCGCGACCTCGATGTGTCGGCGCGACCCCGACCTCGTTGATCCACAACTGAGGCGCCTTGTCGGGGTGCACGTAGTGGATGGCGGACGCCATGCCGACCACCTCTTCCGCATCGAGCGCAACGGCGAGGTGGTGCCGGGGGTCCGCCAGGAACTCGGCGCTCCAGCGGGGGTCCACTGGGGCGTCGAAGACGCTGGGCGCCACGCGCCGGAGCACCGGCTCGTCGTTAGCGCCGAGTAAGCGAACGGTGAGATTCATCGTCAACGCTCCATGTTCGCGCGAACGTCACACGCTGGCTGGCCGCGCTGCCGCGCCAATCAGGTCCGTCGCTCAGCTCGGCCGTCGCCTCCTGCTGGCAGCGCGCGAGCTCCCGTCCGCGCGAGATCCGGCACCTCTTCTAGGAAGCTCTCGAACGAGCTGCCGATACGCGGGCTGTTCATCATGTCGCCTCGTGCATGCGATTTTTTCACGAGACCGAGGTCAACTGTGGGAGTCTTCCGCGTCTTCTTGATAAATGCGTGTAGAATGACCGATGTGCCCTTCGCCGATCGCGTCGCGTACCTGAGGCACGGCTGGCGGTTCTGGGGTGGCCCCCTCGTTGGCTTCGCCAGTGCTCCCGCCGTCAGGCCGACTTCCGCACGGCCGTGCGTGCGCACTGTAGCCTGTTTCCGCGAACGCGGCTTCGGCTGCACGACAATGCACACATCCTGGCCGAGTGCGGTGAGAAAATGATATACACGCTCCAGGGAGCAATCGGCGAGGCGGCCCCGTAAAAAGTTCGAGACATCGGACTGCACGACGCCGAGGAGCTTGGCAGCCTATGTTGGCGTCGGCTCTCGCTCCCGAATGGGCCACCCCATCGCGTGCGCAAGTTCCGCCTTCGCGAGCCAGTCGTCAGCGTCCGGCAGATTCAGCGCAGTGAAGATATTGTCGTTCGGGCCGACCGTGATCATGGCGTTCTCATCTTCGCGTGCCACGTGGGCGCGCTTCCGTTTCGTCGTATGCATAGGGATTCCCTCCTGCATCCGCGCGATGTCATGGTGCCGGTCGTAGTGTCGCCGGGGCAGCCTGTAGCGTCCGCAGATCAGTATCGCGAACAACGATACTCCGAAGATCTCCTCCGTCTGTCGCTCACGGCAGTCTCGCCCGCTACCGCGCGCTGTCGCCCGGGAAGGGCTCGAGATGCGTCCCGCTCGTCTGTTCGCGCAACGCCGCGATGCGCCACCCGCCACGGTCTCCGGAGTCGCGTACGAGCACCGCGGTAAGGAGCCCCGCTTCGGGCGCCCTCGGCGCACCGGAACTCCCCTGTGCCCCGCTGATCCTCCAGCTGGCGTCCAGGACCGCTATCCTCGGCGTTAGCCGACGCAGCGCCTCCAGACGCACGGTGCTCCGGCTGCCGATATAGCCGTTCGCGAACGCCGATGCATAGAAGCGGCGGATCGCCGACCGGCCGCGCACGATCACCCCCGTCGGGATAACGACGTCGGCGTCCGCCGCAAACAGGGCGGCGATCGAATCTGGATTGGCGTGGGCCCACGCGGTCGTGAACGTCGTGATGAGGTGCTCCACCGAGCGCCGGAGCGCGCTCGTGTCGGGCGACGTGGCGCGGGACTCCGTGACTCGGAGTGCTGCCGCGCTCGTGCCCGCGGCGATCGCGAGCGCAGCACGAGCGTCACCGCGCACCCGCGCGCTCAACTCCGGCGCCGGCTGCGCATCGAGCGCGGCAACATGCAGGCACACCACTCCGATGACCACGCATCCCATGACGCGCAGTGCAGGCATTCGCACAATCGGCCCATGAGCGACGTTCACGGCTCCCCCGAATTCGAGCGAACACTCTTACAGTGGTATCCGCGCGCGATATCGCGCAAGGCCGATGCACACAAGCGCCGCGCCGCGAAGGGTCCATGTGCCCCCAGGCTGTTCGAGGAGGGGCTCTCTTCTTGCGGCGGCTGCATCGCCCGGAACGCCGCTCGCTTCCTTCACGGCCGTCGTACCATGCCGCCCATGCTCGCCGCGCGTCATAGCCGCGTACGGCGCGCCATCGCAGCCGCCGCGCTCGCCACATGTCTCCCGGCGAGCGCCGCCCCCCAGGAGCTCAGCGGGCTCGCGGGCGTCACGTGGGATGCCCGGATGCCCCGGAGCTCGTACGCGTGGCAGATCGAGTACGCGCAGGAGCTGGGCGATCATATCCTGCTGGCCGGGAGCTGGTTGAACGAGGGTCACATCGAGGGACATCACCGGGACGGTTACACCGTGCAGCTCGGCGCCCGTACGAGCGTTGGCTCTCCGCAATTGTTCATCGGAGTGACCGGTGGTGTCTATCGCTACTTCGACACGATCGACAGGCCCGTCGGTGACTATGCCAATCATCACGCATGGGGCACGGCCCTGAGCGGACGCGCCTCGTATGTCGTCGCACGCCGTCTGCTGCTGCGGGTCGGCGTCATGCGCACCTGGGCCGATGCGAGGTCCATCGACAGCTGGATGGCGCTGTTCGGCATGGGCTACCGGCCGCAGCCTCCCAATGGCCCCGGTGGGCGCGCACGCCCGGCTGCGCGGGATGCCCGCACCACCGACAACGAGATCACGCTGTTCGTTGGGCGAACGGTGGTCAATAGCTTCAGCAACGAGCGCTCGGCGGCGCTGGCGCTCGAGTACCGGCGAGGGATCGGTCGATACATCGACTGGTCGATCGCGGTGATCGACGAGGGCGATCCCGCCATCATCCGGCGGAACGGGCTCGTCACGCAGCTCTGGGTGATCCGCTCGTTTCTCAACGACCGGATGACGCTGGGGTTGGGGGCCGGTCCCTATCTGGCGATCGACGAGAAGCGCGAGCCGGGGCCGGGCGGTCACGGCACCGGTACGGTGGCCGAGCTGGTCACCCCAACCGTGAGCTGGCGCATCGCCCGCGCGTTTCTCCTGCGCTTCAACTGGGAGCGCACCATCACCAGCTACGATGCGGACACCGACATCTTCCTCTTCGGGCTTGGCTATCGGTTCTGAGCCGCGGCGCCGGGCGCGGTTCGCTCCGCGCCCCGGCGCACCTTCTTCGCGGTGTCGTGACTGTCTCCGCGCTGATGCCGCCTTCCCCGCCCCTCAGTCCCAGCTCGACCGGGCCACCTGCCTGGTGGACACGTTGAGCCGGTTCCAGACGTTGATGTTGGCGATGGCGAGTATCAGAGACGCGAGCGCTGGCTCGTCGTAATACCGGGCGGCCTCATCCCAGATCTCATCCGGCACCGGGTCCGCTCGATCACTCAGCCGCGTGACGGCTTCGGCGAGCGCCAGCGCGGCGCGCTCGGCGTCGGTGAAGTAGGGCGCATCCCGCCACGCCGCCACCGCGAAGAGGCGTTCGTTCGTCTCGCCCTCGTTCAGGAGGCTGCGGGAGTGCATGTCTACACAGACGCTGCATCCGTTGATCTGGCTCGCTCGCAGCTCCACCAGGCGGAGCGTGCGCGGCGACACACCTCCTTTTGACGTGCACGCGTCCAGCGCCTGGAGGGCCCGCAGTGCCTCGGGGAGAATCGTCACGATATTCGTCATACGTGCCTGCATGATCACTTTCCTTCAGGAGTTCTCATTCCGCCCGCGCGCGGGTCATGGCACGCGGGACTGCTGTCACATCGACGGGCTGTCGTCCGTCATCGCCATGACGGAACGAGATGAGGGAATGTGACCGTGGATGAGACGGTGGATGAGAAGGACTGGTTGGCCGAGCGGTTCGAGGAGAATCGCGCGCACTTGCGGGCGGTGGCGTACCGGATGCTCGGCTCGCTGAGCGACGCGGAGGACGCCGTGCAGGAGTCCTGGCTGCGACTCAGCCGCTCCGACACGTGCGGCGTCGAGAACCTCGCGGGATGGCTGACGACGGTGGTCGCGCGGGTGTGCCTGGACATGCTGCGCTCGCGGACTTCGCGGGGCGAGGTGTCGCTGGACGCGCACGCGCCGGAGCCAGGGGTGGGGCACGGGGACGGATTCGACCCCGAGCACGAAGCGGTGCTGGCCGACTCGGTGGGTCTCGCCATGCTCGTGGTGCTCGACACGCTGGATCCCGCCGAGCGGGTGGCGTTCGTGCTGCACGACATGTTCGGCGTGCCCTTCGACCGGATCGCGTCCATTGTGCAACGCTCACCGGCCGCGGCGCGGCAGCTCGCGAGCCGGGCGCGAAGGCGAGTACGCGGAGGGGCCGCCGTGCCCGATGCCGACCTCGCGCGGCGGCGGGAGGTCGTGGATGCCTTTCTGGCCGCGGCGCGCGATGGCGACTTCGACGCGCTGATCGCGCTGCTCGACCCGGATGTGGTGCTGCGAGCCGACCGCGTCGCCGCGCCCGTCGGCGTACCGAGGGAGATCCACGGTGCGATGGCCGTGGCCACGCAGGCGGTGAAGGGAGGTGCACGGGCGGCGCGGCCAGCGCTCGTGAATGGTGCGGTGGGAGCGGTCGTGGCGCCGCGCGGTCAGCTTCTCATGGTACTCGCCTTCGCCATCGACCATGGGCGTATCGTCGCGATCGACGCGATTACTGACCCCGCACGCCTTCGGGAGCTCAGCCTGGCGGTGCTCGAGTAGCGCCAGTTTCAATTGCGCTTTGCATCGCAGGGGCCGACGTGAAGCGGCGCATCGCCCGATTGAGCGATGCGGCATCCCCACCGGCGCCCTCCTCGCCCCTGACGCTCTACAGCGTGTGCAACACCCGCTCGTGCACCGCCTTCGTCTCCCGCGACGGATCCACCCCCAGCTCCTCGGAGATCAGCGTTCGGCAGCGCTCGTACACGCGCAGCGCCTCAGCGGCGTTTCCCGCCGCGGCGTGCGCGCGCATGAGGAGCCGGTAGCCCTGTTCGTGGAAGGGCTCCGCCGCTACCAGGTCGCGGGCGGCCTCCACGGCCAGCGGGTACTCGCCGTTCCACAGGTAGACCTCGGCCCTGCACTCGAGCGCCCGCACGAGGATGCCGGCGAGCTTCTCGCGCCGCTGGTCGAACCAGCGGCCCTCCTCGCCGGGGAGAAAGGGACGGCGCGCGATGTGGTGGGCGACGGCGGACGGACCGTAGGCGCGGGCGGGGTCCCCAGCCTTCAGCGCGGCCTCGGCCTCGTGGATGCTGTCGGCCGCCGCCTCGTGATCGATCCACGTGCCGCGCGCAAGCCGGAGCTCGTAGCAGCCGCCGCCGGTACCGAGCGCCTCGGCGCCGTCGAGCCCAGCCCTGGAGAGGAGGGAGCGCAGCTTGCTGGCGATCGAGCTGAGGGCGGTATCCCAGGATGGCGGCGGCTGATTCGGCCAGAGCGCATCGGCCAGCACTGCGCGCGATACGGGGTCGCCTCGCTCGCCCACGAGGAGTGCGAACGCGGCGCGCCCCTGCTGCCCCGGGAAGTCCCGCGGTCCCAGACGGATCCCGTCGGCCTCAATCGTCATGCGGCCGGACAGGTAGATGCGCACTATGGATGCTCCAAGCTTTTCCCAAGCTCTCGCCGAGCGATCTCCAACCCTCCCGACTTATACATCATCCGTCCGCTGGAAACAATGGTCTCTCACTTACGGAAAGGAGCACGACCCATGACACAGAAAAAGGTCTCCTGTGATTGCGGCAAGACGATCCGGGAGAACAGCGACGAGCAGCTCGTGGCCGCCGTCCAGAAGCACGCGCAGGAGGTCCACAAGATGGAGCTCACACGGGAGCAGATCCTGGCCATGGCCGAGCCGGGCTGACGGCCAATTCGGGCACAACCGCACGCCAGTGCGGCTCGCGTCGCCGCTGAATAACCACTTGCCGGTGGCGCGATACCGTCTGCGGGTACTCAAATGTTCCCCGCGCGGATTCGCGCACGCGCCGTGCGACGCCATCGCTATCGTCCTCGTCTTATTGTAGGGAGGGCAGTTTCCGCTCGGGTTCAGCGTGCGGGATTCACCACAGAGGCACACAGAGAGCGCAGAGAGCACAGAGAAAAGCCTTGCTATTCTCCGTGTCCTCTGTGTCTCTGTGGTGAAAACAACCGAGAAGGGCTCCAGTCCACGCGCCCGATCCCCAACGCGCAAGCCCCCGGCGCCGCTGATCCACCACCCGCAGTGAGGCGACATGCACGAGACCCACCAATTCCTCGCGAACCTGGCGCTGGTGATGTGCGTGGCGGCCGCTACCACCGTGCTCTTTCAGCGGTTGCGGCAACCGGTGGTGTTCGGCTACCTGCTGGCCGGGATGATCATCGGCCCGCACACCCCCATTCCGCTCACGGCGGACGAGACGGCGGCGCGCACGCTCTCGGGGCTGGGTGTCATTCTCCTCATGTACGCGCTGGGGCTCGAGTTCAGCCTGCGCAAGCTCATCCAGGTGGCGCCCACGGCGGGCATCATTGCCGTCATCGAATGCAGCATGATGATGTGGCTGGGCTACACGATGGGGCGGATGTTCGGGTGGACGACGCTGGAGAGCGTGTACGCCGGCGCCATGATCGCCATCGCCAGTACGACGATCGTCGTCAAGGCGTTCTCCGCGCAGAATATCACGGGGCAGGGCACCGACCTCGTGTTCGGGATTCTCATCATCGAGGACCTGATCGGGATCTTCCTGCTCGCCGTCCTCACGGCCATCTCCACGGGCTCCGGCGTGTCGGCGCGGAGCCTCGGGCTCACGGCCGCGCGGCTGGTCATGTTTCTCGTGAGCCTGGTCGGCCTGGGGTTGCTAATCATCCCCCGGCTCGTACGGTCGGTCGTACGGCTCAACCGTCCGGAGACGACGCTCGTGACCACGGTCGGGATCTGCTTCGCGGCAGCACTCCTCGCGCTCTCCTTCGGCTACTCGGTCGCACTGGGGGCGTTCATCGCCGGTTCGCTCGTGGGCGAATCGGGGGAGGCGAAGATCGTCGAGCAGCTCATCACGCCCGTACGCGACATGTTCGTGGCGATCTTCTTCGTGGCGGTGGGGATGATGATCGACCCCGGCGTGCTCGCGCAGCACTGGTTCGTGGTGGTGGTGCTGACCGTCGCGGTGATCGTGGGCAAGACGATCGCGGTGTCCATGGGCGGCGTGCTGGCCGGCTACACCATCCAGACGTCCGCGCAAGCCGGGATGAGCCTCACGCAGATCGGCGAGTTCTCCTTCATCATCGCGGGAGTCGGGCTCGCCCGCGGGGCCACGCACGGCTTCCTCTATCCCGTGGTGATCGCGGTGTCGGCCATCACGACGCTCACCACACCATGGCTCATCCGCGCCTCCGGTCCCGCATCGGCTGTCATCGACCGCGCGATTCCGGATGCGCTCCAGACCTTCCTCGGCCTCTACGGATCATGGCTCGAGCGGCTGCGCAGCGCGCCCGCGGAGGTGGAGACGCGGCCGAGGCTGCGTCGCATGATCCGGCTGCTGCTGCTGGATGCCGCGCTCCTGGTGGCGCTCGTGATCGGCGTGTCGCTCGACATCGACCGGGTCACGGCGCTGCTCTCGGCAGCCACCACGCTCTCACCGTCACTCGTGCGGCTGGCGCTCATCACTGGAGCGGTGGTGATCGCCATTCCGCTCATCCTGGGCTTCATCAGGAGCGCGGGCGTCATTGGCCAGATGCTCGCATTGCGCGTGATGCCGGCCGCCGGGGATGGCGCGATGGACCAGGCGGCAGCGCCCCGGC
Source organism: Gemmatimonadaceae bacterium (assembly GCA_036278935.1). Taxonomy (GTDB): domain Bacteria; phylum Gemmatimonadota; class Gemmatimonadetes; order Gemmatimonadales; family Gemmatimonadaceae; genus DASSNR01. Next base: position 28,352 of record DASUKA010000156.1, on the reverse strand, counting down.
GCGTGGTCGTCATCACGCTGCAGCTCGGGATCGTCTGTCTGGCGGGCGCGCCGGTCATCGCGATCACGCAGCCGTTCCTGCCGCCGATCCGCGGAACGGTGATGCTCGTCGTGGTGCTGGGCATCCTCGGCGTGCTCCTCTGGCGCGGAGCAACCACCCTGCACGGCCAGGCGCGCGCGGGGGCGGAAGTGATCGTGGCGGCGCTGGCGCAGCAGATGGCCGATGCGCCGGAGCCACGAGCGGGCGACGTGCGGGATCTCGCGTCGATGAACCTCGCGCTTCACGGATTCGGCGAACCGGTACTCGTGCGATTGGATGCGGAGAGCCGTGCGATAAACAGGACGCTGGCGCAGTGCAATCTCCGAGGACTGACCGGCGCGACGGTGCTGGCCATTCTCCGCGACGGGCAGCGGATCGTGCTCCCCATGGGGCGGGAAGTGCTGCGTGTGGGGGACGTGCTGGCGCTGTCCGGCACGCGGGACGCCGTAGACCGGGCCACGGTGCTGCTCGGCGCGGAGGAGCGGGAGGATGCGGCCCAGCCGTCGTGAGCGCGCGGCGCTGGCTACCGCACGCCTTCTGCGTCCCTGTCGGCGTCCGCGGGGCGCGTCTCGTCCGTGCCGGCGAGCACGGTCTCGAGATCGAGGTCGCGCTGGATGCGGCGCAGGATGTCGTCGCCTATCTCTCCCAGATCGCGGAGCTGGATGATGGCGCGACGCTCGGCGGAGACGATCGCGCGCCGCAGCGCCCGGTAGCGCGCCGAATCGCGGCGTGAACCCTCGACGTCCACGCCCGCGAACGGGCGGTGGTCGTCGTCGTCCGCTCCATGAAATGTGCGATCGCGCGCGGCCCATTGCCGGAGCTGCGCCTGCTGCGCGTGGCGGAGCTGGGCAATGACTTCGGGCGCCGCGCCGCTCCGGTCCGCCAACTCGTCCAGCCGCTGCAACCCCGCCTGCGCCGCGACGCGCCTGGCGTGCGCTTCCTCGGCGTTCAGGTGATCGTCCTCATGCAGGCGGAGCACGCGCAGGAGCGGGGCGAGCGAGAGTCCCTGCAGCACCAGCGTGACGAAGATGACCGCGAAGGTCACGAAGATGATGAGATCGCGCGCCGGGAAGAACGTGCCGCTCGCCGTTACGAAGGGGACCGCGAGCGCGATCACCAGCGAGTCGCCCCCACGCATCCCTGCCCAGCCGGCAAAGACCACCCACCGCCAGGATCGGAAGGGCTGCGCGGGAGCGCCACGAGGACGCATGAGCCGCTTGAGCAGCGCGGGAATGTACGCGCTGGGGAACACCCAGAGCAGGCGCACGACGATCACGACGATGCTCACCGCGGCGCCGTACCAGAGCAGTGTGCCGAGTGAGTGTTGCTGGAGCGCGCGGAGCACGTCGGGGAGCTCGAGCCCGATGAGGATGAACACCAGGCTCTCCAGCAGGAAGGTCACCACGGCCCACGTGGCATCGCTCTGCAGGCGCGTGGCCGCCGTGAGGAGAGTGGACCCCTTGTGGGCGAGGTAGAGGCCGGAGGCCACGACCGCGAGAACCCCCGAAGCGCCGGCGCGATCCGCAATCAGGTAGGCGACGAACGGGGTGAGCAGCGAGAGGGTGATCTCCACCACGGTGAAGCCGCGGATGAAGCGTCGCACCAAGCCGATCGCCACCGCGATCGCCAGCCCGATCACCACGCCCGCGGCGCCCGTGAGGAGGAGACGCAGAGCGGCATCTCCCGCGGAGAACATGCCCGTCACGCCCACCGCGACGGCGACGCGAAAGGCCACGAGCGCGGTGGCGTCGTTGAGTAGCCCCTCGCCCTCGAGGATGCTCACCAGCGCCGCGGGCGCGCCGAGCGGCCGCATGACGGCGATGGCCGCAATGGGGTCGGGTGGCGAGACGATCGCGGCCAGGACGAAGGCCGCGGGCCAGCTGAACTCCGGCGTCAGCCAGTGTGCCGTGACGGCCACGGCGCCGATCGTAACGAGAACAAGGACGACGGCGAGCCGCAGGATGGGCCAGATCTCCGCCCTGAAATCGCGCAGCGAGGTGGTGATGGAGGCCGAGTACAGGAGCGGCGGAATGAAGATGAGAAAGACGACATCCGGATTCAGCGTCACCCGGGGCAGCCCCGGAATGAAGGCCAGCAGCACGCCCCCGAAGACGAGGAGCACGGGGTGCGGCAGGTGCCACCGCTGCGCGAGAACGCGCAGCGCCGCGGACACCGCGAGGAGAAGGAGTACGAGCTCGAGACTGGCCATGCCGGTGGCTCCGACAGGAGGTACGACTCGTATGGCGATCACCATGCCGCCGCTCAAGCACGCGTGAGCGGCGGCATGGTCTGCCCGTCAGCTCAGTCGATGGGCTGGAGCCCCGCCACGATCTCCGCGCGCCTGGGCTCGAGAAATGGCGGCAGCACGATCTGCTCACCGAGTGTCGCCTCGTCCTCGTCCACCGCGAAGCCCGGCACATCGGATGCGATCTCGAACAGAATCCCGTTCGGCTCGCGGAAGTAGAGACTCCGGAAGTAATAGCGATCCACCAGCCCGCTGTTGGGGATCCGCAGGGCGGCGATCCGGTTCACCCACTCGGCGTGTTCCTCGTACGTGGGCGTGCGGAAGGCCACATGATGCACACCGCCGGCGCCCTGCCGCGCGCGCGGCAGCGCCGGCTGCACGGCAACATGCAGCTCTGCCGCTGCACCGCCGGGGCCCATCTCATACACGTGCACCGTGTGCGCCGGGTTGTCGGGATGCGCGTACTCGCGCACGGGGCGCATGCCGAGCGCCGTGCGGAGCAGCGCCTCGGTGGGGTGGAGATCCGGCACGCTCAGCATGATCGGCCCCAGGCCACGCACCTGGTGCTCGGCGGGTACGGGGCTCCGCTCCCATGGATGCGCGTCGCCCGCGCCGCCGTCATCCACGAGGGTGAGGCGCTGTCCCTCCGGGTCCTCGAGATCGAGCACGAGGCGGTGGTCGCGTTCGCTGATCTCGCCGGCCGCAACGCCGCGCTCGCGCAGATGCTCCCTCCACCACTCGAGCGCCGGAAGCCCGGCCACGCGCAGATGTGTGCGCGTGATGGCGTGCGTGCCGCGCTGCTCACGCGGCATGGGCCAGTCGAAGAAGGTGACGTCGCTGCCGGGGCTCCCCTTCGCATCGGAGTAGAAGAGGTGATAGGCGCTCACGTCGTCCTGATTCACCGAGCGCTTCACGAGCCGCATCCCGAGCGTCTGCGTGTAGAAGCGATGGTTCTCCCGGATGGCCGCCGATATGGCGGTCAGATGATGAATGCCGGTCAGCTCCATACGGTCCTCTCCCGCTGGATGTACCTGGAGGGAACGTCCGTCGTCGGCCCGCGGTTCCACCTGATGGCAGTTCGATGGCAGCTTCTCCACGCACGAGGATTCATCGCCAATGACACTCCCTGTCTCCGACCTCGGCGTCATTCACCGCTTCGTGCCCGGTACCGGCCCGGCCGGGCGCTGGACGCTCTTCCTGCTGCACGGCACGGGAGGCGATGAGAACGATCTCCTGTCGCTGGGCGCCATGCTGCTTCCCGGCGCGGCACGCCTGGCGCCGCGCGGGCAGGTGCTGGAGCACGGGATGCCGCGCTTCTTCCGGCGCCGTGCCGTGGGCGTGTTCGATGAGGTGGACCTCGCGCGCCGCACCGGCGAGCTGGCGGCGTTCCTCGCCGCGGCGGCAGCGCTCTATGGTTTCGATGCCTCGCGCGTGATCGCGGTGGGCTACTCCAACGGCGCGAACATCGCGGCGAGCGCGCTCCTCACATACCCGCAGCTGTTTGCGGGCGCGGTACTCTTCCGGGCGATGGTGCCGTTCGAGCCCGCGACGCTCCCGTCGCTCCCGGGCACCCCGGTCTTTCTCGCCAACGCGCGCGGCGATCAGCTCATCCAGCCGGAGAACGCCGCGCGTCTGGCGGCACTGCTCGAGCGCGCCGGTGCGCGTGTGACGCATCACTGGACCAACGGAAGCCACGCGCTCGCCGCGACCGAGGTGCGGGCGGCGGCGAGCTGGCTGACGGATGTCGTCAGTTCGACGAGCCCACGACGTGCACCTCCACCGACGACGGCCACCGCGCCGAGCGATACACATGGATCGTCGCCGCCTGGTAGTCGGACGCCTTTGCCGTGAAGATGTTGGGCACGAAGGTCTGCGGGTTGCGATCGATGAGCGGGAACCACGTGCTCTGCACCTGCACCATGATTCGGTGCCCCTTCTCGAACCGGTAATCCTGTGTGTGGAGATCGATGGTGATGGGCGTGACCTTGCCCGGCACGAAGGGCACGGGCTTCTGGAAGCTCTTCCGAAAGCGCCCGCGGAAGACGTCGTTCGCCACCATCAGCTCGTAGCCGGAGAGCTTCCAGTCCCGCGGGTAGGCTTCCGGATAGACATCGATGAGCTTGACGATCCAGTCGCCATCGGTGCCGGTGGTGGAGACGAACAGCTTTGCCGTGATGTCGCCCGCGATCGTCACGTCATGGTCGAGCGGCGGTGTCTCCCAGCTGAGCACGCCGGGCCGGTGATCGACAAATCGCTGATCCTCGAGCAGCCAGGTGTACCAGTTGGAGCCGTGCGGAAAGTACGTTGCCTGGATGGGGCGATGTCGGTACGGCACCGGGTGCGCGGGATCGGACACGTAGCTGTCCGACGCCCGCGCGTCGCGATCGGCGGGCTGTTCGAATGAGAGCTGGCCATCGGCATGGAAGTAGAGATGCCTGGCGGTGCTCTCGCGCTTGGGCGGCCAGGCGTTCCACGATTTCCACTGGTCGTCGCCCGCCTCGAAGGTCACCGCTTCGGGCTCGTGCAGCGCGCCCTCATCCTTCAGGAAATGCGCGAACCAGGGCGCCAGGATCTTCTCCTGGAAGTACCTGGACGTCGGGCTGCCAAAAGGAATGGCGCCCAGCGTGTCCCCCCGAGCGCGCGACCAGCCGCCATGGTTCCACGGCCCTACGACCAGATAGTTCAGGTGCTTCGTGTCGTGCGGCTCCAGCGTCTCGTAGATCTTCACCGGACCGTAGAAGTCCTCCTGATCCCACCATCCCGCCACGTTGAGTGTGGGAACCGTGACGCGCGTGAGGTATGGCGCAGCCGCCTGCTTCTGCCAGAACGCGTCATAGTTCGGGTGCGCCACGAAGTTGTTCCAGGTGGGCATCTTCCCGTGCAGGTACTTGGCGTTCACGTTCGAGAGCGGACCCAGATCGAGGTACCACTGGTAGGTGTCGTACCGGTCGAAGGCGAAGTTCTCGTTCGTCTTGGACGTCTCCATCATCGCGGCGTATTCGAAGCCATAGCTCAGGCGGAAGGCGCCGTTGTGATGGAAGTCATCACCGATGAACATGTCGGCCGGTGAGGCCTGCGGTGAGACGGCCTTGAGTGCGGGGTGCGGATCGAGCATCGCCATCACGGTGAGCCAGCCGGGGTACGAGATGCCGAGCATCCCCACGCGGCCGTTGTTGTTCGGCACGTGCTTCAAGAGCCAGTCGATGGTGTCGTAGGTGTCGGTGCTCTCGTCGATCGCCTTGGGGTCCTTGCGATCGCGGGGCGGGCGCTGCATCACGAACTGCCCCTCGGAGCCGTAGCGCCCGCGAATATCCTGGAAGACGAAGATGTAGCCGTCGTCGGCCAGCGCCTTGTAGTAACCGCGCAGGTTGCGCGCGGCGTGCGCGATGCCGTAGGGGGTGCGCGTGAGGATGAACGGGAGCGGCGCATGGGTGCCCCTCGGCGCGAAGATCGTCGTATGCAGCTTCACGCCGTCGCGCATGGGAATCATGACCTCGGTGAGGTCGAAGCCGGCGGCGGTGTCGGGCTGCTGGGCGCCGAGGACGGACGTGGTGAGCAGCAGGAGGGCAACGGGAAGCGTTGGACGGCGAACGATGCGCGGGAGGGACATCGTGGAGCTCCGGGCTGGGGCCGCGGCCCTGCTCGGCCGCGTGGGTTGGAGATCGGGGGGAAGTTACCGCTTGTTTGCCGACGGTCCAGAGCGTATCGATGTGCGACGGTCACTGCATGTCATCCGATATGACCACCCCTTTCCTCATACGCATAGCGACGCTCGCCGATGCGCCGACTATCGCCCGCCATCGCGCCGACATGTTCCGGGACATCGGCACACTGCCCGATGCGCTGTACAGCTCCATGATCGACGCGACACGCCGCTACCTGGAGACAGCGATGCCAACTGGCGAGTACGTCGGCTGGCTGGCCGCGCCTGCCACGGAGCCGGAGAGGGTCATCGCCGGCATCGGCGTGCAGCTGCGTGCCGTGCTGCCGCACATGGGTCCCGACGCCCACGCGCTGGCGTTCGGACCGGATGGATTCGTGGTGAACGTGTTCACGGAGCGGAGCTGGCGCCGGCGTGGGGTCGCGAAGCAGCTCATGCGGCAGCTGCTCGAGTGGGCGCCGCGGCACGGGGTCAATCGTCTCGCGCTGCATGCCTCGCGCGAGGGCCGGCTGCTCTACGACCAGCTCGGCTTCGTGTCGACGAACGAGATGCGATGGACGAGCGGGTCGTAAGCCAGGGAAGGGAGGGAGAAGGCCGGAACGCGCGGGGCCAAGCCGGCGCCGTAGCGTGTGCGATGGGGGAGCGGCACGCGCGCAGGAGTTGGTGCGGGGCGCCACCCGATTCCGATACGCGCCCCCGCCCTCACTCCGGCGAAAGCACCAGCGCCCCCAGCGGCGGCAGGGTGAGACTCACCGAGTGCGGGTACCCGTGCATCGGGACGGCCTCGGTGGAAACGCGCTCCGCCGTCTCCACCTCGCTCCCGCCGTAGCGGCGGTCGTCGCTGGAAAAGCGCCGGCTGTATGTTCCGGCGAACGGCGCCCCGATCCGGTAATTCTCCCGTGGCACGGGCGTCATGTTGAGCACTACCACGACGTGGCTGTCGCCATCGGAGCGCACGTATGACATCACCGAGCTCGCGCGGTCGGAGGCATCGATCCACGAGAAGCCGATGGGATCGGGATCCATGCGCCAGAGCGAGGGCGTATCGCGGTATAGCGCGCCGAGCTCCCGCAGGAAGCAGCCGAACGCCTGGCGCTCGGGCTCGCGCGCCAGATGCCAGTCGAGACTCAGGTCGTGGTTCCACTCCCGCCAGGGCGCGAGCTCCGTCCCCATGAAGAGCAGCTTCTTGCCGGGCCGCGTGTACTGGTAGGTGAGCAGCAGCCGCAGGTTCGCGAACTTCTGCCACACGTCGCCCGGCATCTTGTCGAGCAGCGAGCGCTTGCCGTGCACCACCTCGTCGTGCGACAGCGGATTGATGAAGTGCTCGGTGTACTCGTACAGCATCGCGAAGGTGAGCTGATCCTGATGGTACGAGCGGTGGATGGGGTCTTCTGAGAAGTAGGCGAGCGTGTCGTGCATCCACCCCATGTTCCATTTGAAGGTGAAGCCGAGCCCGCCCTCCGATGCGGGTCTGGTGACGCCGGGCCACGCTGTGGACTCCTCGGCGACCATGATGCACCCCGGGTGCTCAGTCCGCACCAGCTCGTTCGTCTCGCGCAGGAAGTCGATGGCCTCCAGGTTCTCGCGTCCACCGTACCGGTTGGGCAGCCACTCACCGGCCTTGCGGCTGTAGTCCAGATAGAGCATCGAGGCCACCGCGTCCACGCGCAGCCCGTCGATGTGGAACTCCGAGAGCCAGTACAGTGCGTTGGCGGTGAGGAAATTGCGCACCTCGGCGCGCCCGTAGTTGAAGATGAGCGTGCCCCAGTCGGGGTGTTCGCCCAGGCGCGGGTCCTGGTGCTCGTAGAGCGCGGTGCCGTCGTAGCGGCGGAGCGCGAAGTCGTCCTTGGGGAAGTGCGCGGGCACCCAGTCGAGGATGACGCCCAGCCCCGCGCGGTGGCAGGTGTCCACGAAGAAGCGGAAATCGTCGGGCGTGCCGAAGCGGGCGGTGGGTGCGTAGTAGCCCGACACCTGATAGCCCCACGACCCGCTGAACGGGTGCTCCATGATGGGGAGCAGCTCGATGTGCGTGAAGCCGAGCCCACGCGCGTGCTCGGCGAGCTTGGGCGCGATCTCGCGGTAGCTGAGCCAGCGCCGTCCCGCTTCGGGCACGCGCGCCCACGAGCCCAGGTGCACCTCGTAGACAGCCATCGGCTCGCGCAACGCATCACGCTGCGCGCGGGTGGTCATCCAGGCGCTGTCCCGCCAGTGGTACTGATCCAGCGACACGACGCGTGACGCGGTGCCGGGCGGCAGTTCCATGGCGAAGGCGAAGGGATCGGTCTTCGTGCGGAGCTGTCCCTCGCGCGTGAGGAGCTCGAACTTGTAGAGGGAGCCGGGCTCCACGCCGGGCACGAACAGCTCGTAGATGCCGGAGCTACCGAGCGGGCGCATGGGGAACACCCGGCCATCCCAGTTGCAGAAGTCACCGACCACGCTCGCGCGGCGCGCATTCGGCGCCCAGACGGCGAACGCCACCCCCTCCTCGCCATCGATGGTGCGCGGATGCGCCCCCATCACGTTCCACAGCCGCCGGTGCCGTCCCTCGTTGAAGAGATGCAGGTCGACGTCGCCCAGCGTGGGGAGAAAGCGATAGGGATCGCCGTGCTCCCAACTCGTCCCGTCGGGAAAGTAGAACCGAATGCGGTAGTGCGCCGGTACGGTGACGCCGGGAAGAAAGGCCGCGAACAGCCCATCCCCATCCTCCGCGCCGTCGAGCGGGAAGGTGCGGCCGCTCGCCACAATGCACACGGCGGCCACGGCATCGGGGTGGAAGGCACGGACGATGCTGCCGTCCACACCGTTCACCACCGCGGGGTGTGCACCGAGCACCCGGTGCGGGTCGGAGAGATCGCCCGCCAGAAAGTGCGCGACCTCGTCCTGGCCGGCGCTTGGCGCGTCGATCCGGCGCGTCTCGCGTGTGGCTCCCACCCCGGATGGTATCGGGCCTCTGCGCCGCTCCGCGTCGCGCCCGCCGCCTTGTCTATTCATCCGATCGCCTCCCCGGCGCGCTGATGCCGGCGCCTGCTGGTGTACCGCATGAGGATGAGCGAAGACGGTGCCAGCGTGACGTCGTGCGCTTCCACGGCGTGCACCTCGGACGCCGTGATGGTGTTGACGATCTGGAGCCAGATGCCGGATCCGTCCATGGCCGGCAGCGCGAACGGCTGCTCGTCCGCCCCGTTGTTCAACAGCAGCAGAAGCGTATCCCCCTTGACCGGCTGTCCGTGTTCGTCGGTCTCGTCCGAGGCCGCGCCCTGGATAAGCATGCCCAGCACGTGGCTCTGCGGATTGCGCCAGTCGGCTTCCGTCATCTCCCCACCGTCGGGACGGAGCCAGAGGACATCCGGCTTGCCCGCTGAATCGACGGGCCGGAAGAAGCTCCGCCGACGGAGCACCGGATTCGCCTGCCGCAGGGCGAAGACGTAGCGTGTGAAGTCGAGGAGCTCCCGCTCCCGCTCGCTCAGATCCCAATGGACCCAGGTGAGCTGGTTGTCCTGCGTGTAGGCGTTGTTGTTGCCCTGCTGCGTTCGCCCCATCTCGTCGCCGTGCGAGAGCATCGGCACGCCCTGCGAGAACGCGAGCGTGGCCAGGAAGTTCCGCTCGGCCCGGTCGCGCATCTCGAGAATCGCTGGATCGTCGGTGGGGCCTTCCACGCCCCAGTTCCGGCTCAGGTTGTGATCGCTGCCGTCGCGGTTCCCCTCGCCGTTCGCCTCGTTGTGCTTCTGCTCGTAACTCACCAGGTCGCGCAGGGTGAAGCCGTCGTGCGCGATCACGAAGTTGATGCTGGCGTACGGCTGCCGGTCGCTCCACTGGTAGATGTCGCTGCTCCCCGAGAGCCGCGAGGCCAGCTCGCCCACGCGGCCCGGATCGCCGCGCCAGAAGCTGCGCACGGTATCACGGTACTTCCCGTTCCATTCCGCCCAGCGGATGGGGAAGTTCCCCACCTGATAGCCGCCAGGCCCCACGTCCCACGGCTCGGCGATCAGCTTCACCTGCGAGAGCACGGGGTCCTGGTGGATGATGTCGAAGAAGGCGCTCAACCGGTTCACGTCGTACAGCTCGCGGGCGAGCACCGGCGCGAGGTCGAAGCGAAAGCCGTCCACGTGCATGTCCAGCACCCAGTAGCGCAGCGAATCCATGATGAGTTGGATGGTGCGCATGTGAAGCATGTTGAGGCTGTTGCCGCACCCGGTGAAATCGACGTAGTAGCGCGGGTTCTCGGGGTCGAGGCGGTAGTACGCGGCGTTGTCGATGCCGCGCAGCGAGAGCGTCGGGCCCAGATGATTCCCCTCGGCCGTGTGGTTGTAGACGACATCCATGATCACCTCGATCCCCGCCGAGTGCAGCCGCTTGACCATCGACTTGAACTCGTCCACCTGCTGCCCGCCCCATCCCGTGGCGTAGCGTACATCGGGCGCGAAGAAGCCGATGGAGTTGTACCCCCAGTAGTTGGTGAGACCGAGTTGGGCGAGCCGCCGCTCCACGGCGAAGTGATGCACCGGGAGAAGCTCGACCGCCGTGACGCCGAGCGACTGGAGATGCTCGATGATCGGCTCGGAGGCGAGCCCCAAGTAGGTGCCGCGCACCGCATCGGGCACCTGCGGATGGAGCATGGTCATCCCCTTCACGTGACACTCGTAGATCACGGTGCGGTTCCAGGGAACGCGTGGCGGCCGGTCATTGCCCCAGGTGAATGCCGAGTCGACGACGACGCACTTGGGGACGCTCCCCGCACTGTTGGTGGTGCTCATGGCGAGGTCGTCGTCCGGGCTGCCGATCTTGTACGCAAAGAGGGCGTTGCTCCAGCGGATGGTCCCGCTGATCGCCCTGGCGTAGGGATCGATGAGGAGCTGGTTCGGGTTGAAGCGGAACCCTTCCTCCGGCTTGTAGGGGCCGTGCACGCGGAAGCCGTAGAGCTGCCCGGGGCGGACATCAGGGAGATAGCAGTGCCAGGTCTGGTCGCTCCGTTCGCGCATCTGATAGCGGAACGATTCCTCGGCGTCGTGCCGGTGGGCGAAGAGGCAGAGCTCCACGCCGGTCGCCCCCTCGGAGAAGATGGCGAAGTTGACGCCTTCGCCGTCCCAGGTGGCGCCGAGCGGGTACGGTTGGCCGGGCCAGACGCGCATCAGCGGGGGGCGAGAGGCAAGGGGCGAAAGGCGAGAGGCAAGGGGCGAAAGGCGAGAGGCGAGGGGCGAAAGGCGAGGGGCGAGAGGCGAGGGGCGAAAGGCGAGAGGCGAGAGAGGAAGGTCATAAGATGCCTCGGGATGCGCTGGGGTATTGGGTTGACGGTTGGAGATGAATGCGGCGTTGCGGTTTGATGGCCCCGGACGAACACTCGGCGCGTGCCGCAATGTATTCGCGGGGACCGGAGGCGGGAGACGCGTGCCGGTCGCTGCGGTGCCGGGCCGGGCAGGCGGGAAATGGTTCGAGGTGCGGTACGCGGCTTGACTCGTGCGCGCACGAGATATAAGTTCCGTCATGCCCATATGGGGCACAAAATATGTCCAGTTGGGAATCTCCCGGAGGAGCAATGGTCGTGAGCGCACCGAGTGTGGCCCGCATCCTGGGCGGCTATCCGGCGCTGGGGCGCAGGGTGCGCACCGTGGCCGAGTTGCGTCACGCGGTGGAGAATGGGCTGCCGGTACGGGCGCTCGACGCGGTGGTTCGCTACGTGGCGGGCGACCGGCCTGGCGCGAGCGAGTTCAAGTACCGGATCGTGCCGCGCACCACCCTACATCGCCGGCAGCGGCTCACCGCCGAAGAGAGCGAGCGTCTGGAGCGGCTGGCCCGCATCGTGGCGCTGGCCGAGCAGGTATGGGAGAGCCCGGCGCTGGCGCGCGAGTTCCTGACCAGTCCGCAACCGCAGCTCGAGGGGAAGCAGCCCGTGGAGCTGGCGCGGAGCGAGCTTGGCGCCCGTGAGGTGGAAGATCTGCTGCTGAAAATCGAGTACGCGCTGCCCGTCTGATGCTGGTGGCGTACCGAGTGTGCAAGGTTCGTCACCCGCCCTACGATGGGGCGGGGGCACAGCGTCAGGGCGCCCGGTGGAACTCCGCCGGGCGCGCGGTCATCTATGCGGCCGATTCCTTTGCCGGGGCCGTTCTCGAGGTGCTGGCGCATGCCATGCGTCCGCGCACGCTTCCCGGGCCGCATCACGCGGTGCGGATCGAGGCGCCCGACACGCTGGTCGAGATGCTCGACCCTGATGCGCTGCCGGGCTGGGACGCCAGGGACTCAGCCGAGGCGCGCGCCTTTGGCGACGCCTGGCTGGCGGACGGACGGTCGGCGGTGCTGGTGGTGCCGGCGATCCCGTGTCGCCCGGTGGGGCGTACGGTGCTTATCAATCCCACGCATTCCGCGGCGGGTCGCATCATCGTCTCGGCGCCGTTCGCGGTGCCGTGGGACGAGCGGTTGTTCTGAGTCGGCGGCGGGTTCGTCGAGCATCATCGCGCACGCGGAGCTCCCCGCTTTCCATCCGCGTCGCCCCACCACCTACAGCAACCGCGCCACCCCTCGCATCGGGATCCACACCCACTCCGGCCGGTTGTTCAGCTCGTACGCCAGCTCGTAGAACACCTTCTCCGTCTCGAACAGCGCGAGCAGCGCCTGCACGTGCTCGCTCGCGCGCGGGAGCAGCGTGCCGGCCCCCTCGCTCCATGCGACAGGCGTCGCGCCGTTGCCTGTGGGCGAGTGCGATGCGGGCGCACCGGCCGCTGAGGCGTCCGCGCCCAGGTAGCCCCTCAGAAAGGCTTCGCGTGCCGCGCGCTCCCAGCGGGCCGTAGCGCGCTCCACCTCGGGGTTCACGGTGCGTCCTGTCGCTTCGCGGGCCGCGGTCGCCGCTGCGTACGCAAACGACCGCAGCATCCCCGCCACGTCGCGGAGCGGGCTCTGCTTTGCACGGCGTGCCTCCAATGCACGAGCCGGCTCTCCCTCGAAGTCGATCACCAGGAAGTCACTATCCGGCGTACGCAGCAGCTGCCCCAGGTGGTAGTCGCCATGCACGCGGATGCGCAGCCCGGCGTCGTCGTCCACCCCGCCCACGAGCGTATCCACCCGTTCATCGAACGCGGCGCGCCGGCCCAGGAGCGCGCGCGCGGCAGCTGTCGTCTGCGTATCGAGCGACCCGGCCGAGAGGCGGGCTTGGAGCAGCTCGAAGGCTGAGTCGATAGAGCGGCGCGTGCCGTCGCTCCACGCCTCGATGTCCGCCCGGGTGACGCGCTCCGGGGCGAACGCGGGCTCGTCGGCCTCGGACGCCAGGGCGTCGTGCAGCGCGCGTGTCACGCGTCCCAGCCGGAAGGCGTCGCCCGCGAACGATCCCGCAGGTGCCGAGCCGGCTTCGCTCCCCTCACCTGCTCCGCGCCCCCCGGCCATTCCGCCCGTTCCGTGCGCGGCCCGGCGCGCTGCCGCGAGCGCGTAGCTCCATGCGTCCTCCGCGCCGGGGATGAAGCGTTGGAGTATGCCGGCCACGCTCGTCGCGCCATGCCACGCGAAGGTGATAACGCCGAGCAGCTCCGGCGTATTGCGAAACGCGGTGCGCGTGGTGAGGAAGCGGCCGATCTCGACATCCGGTTGCTCCCCGGGCTCGAGCCGGCGAAAGAGCTTGAGGATCGCGCGGTCGCCGTAGACGATGGACGTGTTGCTCTGCTCAGCGCTGATCACGCGCGTCTCAGCGTCCATCGCGATCCATTCACCAGGCACCGCGATCGGTTCCACGCTCCAGCGCGCGCGGTGCGTGTCGAACACCGCCCCCTCCCGGAATGCCACGCCGAGCAGCGACCGGAAGTGCGGATCCCGGGTGGCATCGATGAGCACGCCCGCGCCTTCCTCGCTGGATTCCACGCGCGCGAGCGCCGATTGAGAGCGCGTTGCGGGCGCGTCCGCCACCGCCTGCACGCCGAGCAGGAGCTGGTACTGCGCCACGCCCCCGTTGTCCGATCCCACCTCCAGGCGCACGGCGGCGGCGCGGTAGCTCGCCCACGCGAGCGGCACGACGTCGCGCATGACGGCCGATGTCACCACCCGCCCCTTGCCGCCGAACCAGCGCTGGCGTGCGAGAAAGCGCGCGATGTCCGGCACGCCGATGGTGGCAAGCGACTCCGGCGCGAGCGCGGAGTCGAGCGCGCCCTGCACCCGGATCATCGGCGGCGCAGCATCGGCTCCCGGGCCACCATCAGGCGAGTGTGACACATCGCTCATGCGGTGGGCGCCGCCTCCGGCGGCACGAGCCGAAACCAGTAGAAGTTGTGCGGACCGAGCGCGAGGAAGTACGGCTGCTCCGTGATCGGTGGGAAGGGCACGTTGCCGATCAGCTCCACCGGCACCAGTCCCACGAAGCGCTGCAGATTGATCTCCACGGGCTGCACGAAGCGCGAGAGGTTGCTCACGCAGAGGATGGTCTCGCTCTCGTACCGCCGCAGGTAGGCGAGCACCTTCCGGTTCTCCGGGAGGAGCATCTCGAAGCTCCCGCGCCCGAATGCCAGATGCTGCTTCCGCACACCGATCGTCCGCCGCATCCATCGGAGCAGCGAGGTCTGCGTCCGCTCGCCGGCCGCGACGTTCACCGCCTGGTAGCCGTAGACCGGATCGGCGATCACCGGGCTGTAGAGCGCGGCCGGATCGGTATCGGAGAAGCCCGCATTCCACGAGCCGTTCCACTGCATCGGCGTGCGCACGCCGTTCCGGTCGCCCAGGTAGACGTTGTCGCCCATGCCGATCTCGTCACCATAGTAGAGGATCGGCGTGCCGGGCATGGATAGGATGAGCGCGTTCATGAGCTCCATCTGCCGGCGCCCGTTGTCCATGAGCGGCGCGAGCCGGCGCCGGATCCCGATGTTGAGCCGCATACGCGGATCGTTGGCGTACTCGCGGTACATGTAGTCCCGCTCGTCGTCGGTCACCATCTCCAGCGTCAGCTCGTCGTGGTTCCGCAGAAAGAGCGCCCACTGGCAGGTATCCGGAATCGCCGGCGTCTGCGCGAGAATGTCCACGATCGGGCTCCGGTCCTCACGCCGCACCGCCATGAACATGCGCGGCATGAGCGGGAAGTGGAACGCCATGTGGCACTCGTCCCCCTCGCCAAAGTACGGACGCACATCCGTGGGCCACTGATTCGCCTCGGCGAGGAAGATGCGATCGGGGAACTCCGCATCGAGCGCGGCGCGCATCTCCCTGAGCACCGCGTGCGTCTCCGGGAGGTTCTCGCAGTTTGTGCTCTCGCGCTCCACCAGGTACGGCACGGCATCCAGCC
The DNA here is from genome assembly GCA_036278935.1 of Gemmatimonadaceae bacterium. Lineage (GTDB taxonomy): Bacteria > Gemmatimonadota > Gemmatimonadetes > Gemmatimonadales > Gemmatimonadaceae > DASSNR01. The sequence continues at coordinate 13,160 of DASUKA010000156.1, read as the reverse complement.
GCATCCCGTCCACCCCCATGCGGAACCAGAAACGCATCACCTTCATCACTTCTTCGCGCACGAGCGGGTTGTCGAAGTTCAGGTCCGGCTGATGGCTGAAGAAGCGGTGCCAGTAGTAGGCGTTCGCCACCGCATCCCACGTCCAGTTCGACCGCTCGGTGTCGGTGAAGATGATGCGGGCGTCCTGGTAGCGCTCGGGAGTATCGCTCCAGACATAGAAGTCGCGCTCGGGGGAGCCCGGCGGCGCCAGGCGCGCCGCCTGGAACCAGGGATGCTGATCGGAGGTGTGGTTGATCACCAGCTCGGTGATGACACGGATGCCCCGGCGATGCGCCTCATCCAGGAAGCGGCGGAAATCATCGATCGTACCGAAGGTGGGGTTGATCGCCTCGTACATGGAGATGTCGTACCCGTCGTCGCGCAGCGGCGACGGGTAGAACGGGAGGAGCCAGAGGCAGGTGACGCCGAGCCACTCGATGTAGTCGAGCTTCTCCAGCAGACCGGCGAAATCGCCAAAGCCATCACGATTGCTATCGCGATAGGACTTGATAGGGATCTCGTAGATGATCGCGTCCTTGAACCAGAGCGGGTCGGAACCGAGGGGCATGGGGGCAGAAGACAGGGTGGAGGGTGTGGGGTGTAGGGGAACAGCTATGGGCGAGGGGTTCTCCGCCTACCTACCCGACACCCTACTCCCTTACACCCTAGCCGTTCCTCACCCATTGACTCACTGAGCAACTGACCCACTGTGCTCCTCATGCCTTCCCCACCACGCGCAGCACATGACCCGGCTGCACGCGCGGATCCAAGCGCACGTAGTTGCGGGTGCCGTGCCAGGTGTAGCGGGCGCCGTCGAGCAGGTCTTCCACCACGAACGCGTCGTCGCCGCTCAGGTCGAATGCGTCGATCGGAACGTGCACCATGCTCTCCTGCACGCGGTGCGGATCGGTGTTCACAACGATCAGCAGGTGGTTCACGCCCTCGATGCCGTTCACCCCCTCGGGAGCGGACTTCTTGTAGAAGAGAATCCGGTCGTTCTCGGAGTGGTGGAAGGTGAGATTGTCGTAGAGCTGGAGCGCGCGATTCTCGCGGCGGATGGTGTTGATCGCCGCCACGTCCGCGTTGATGTTCGACGACGCGGCCCAATCGCGCTGGCGGAGTTCGTATTTCTCCGAGTGGAGATACTCCTCACTGCCCGAGCGGAGCGGTACATTCTCGCACAGCTCGTAGCCGCTGTAGATGCCGTAGAGCGGCGACAGCGTGGCGGCCAGCAGCAGCCGCACGCGGAAGGCCGGCCGGTCGCCGCGCTGCAGGTACTCGTGCAGGATGTCGGGCGTGTTCGGGAAGAGATTCCCGCGGAAGTACTCGCGCGCAGGACCCTGCGTGAGCTCCGTCAGATAGTCGCGCAGCTCCCACGCCGTCGTGCGCCAGGTGAAGTAGGTGTACGACTCGGTGAAGCCGAGCTTCGCCAGATACTTCATGCGCTTGGGGCGGGTGAACGCTTCGGACAGGAAGATCACATCGGGGCGATCGGCGTGCACCTGCTGGATGATCCACTCCCAGAAGGCGAACGGCTTGGTGTGCGGGTTGTCGACGCGAAAAGTGGTGACGCCACGCGCGATCCAGAAGCGGAGAATCTCCAGGCAGGCGTTCCAGAGCCCCTCGCGGTCGTCGCACCAGAAGTTGAGCGGGTAGATGTCCTGATACTGCTTGGGTGGATTCTCCGCGTACTTGATCGTGCCATCGGGGCGGATGAAGAACCAGTCCGGGTGCTCGGTGACCCAGGGATGATCGGGGGAGCACTGCAGGGCGTAGTCGAGCGCCACCTCCATTCCCAACCGGTGTGCGGCGGTCACGAAGCGCTCGAAGTCCTCGATCGTGCCCAGTCGCGGGTCCACCGCCATGTGGCCGCCCTCCGCACTCCCGATGGCCCAGGGACTCCCTACCGCATCCGCGCCTCCATCGGGCGTGTTGTTCGGTCCCTTGCGCTTGGTGACCCCGATGGGGTGTACCGGCGGCAGGTAGATGACGTCGAAACCCAGCTCGGCCAGGCGAGGCAGGCCGCGCTCCGCGTCCGCGAAGGTGCCATGCAGCCCGGGCGAGTCGGTCTGCGAGCGGGGGAACATCTCGTACCACGCGGCGAAGCGGGCCCGCTCGCGGTCCACCCACACGTGCAGCTCGCGATCAGAGCGTGTGAGATCGGACGGCGGGAGATGCGCCTCCATCAGTGCCATGAGCGCCGGATCGAGCGCGGCGCGCGTCCGCTCGCCCATGTCCGCCTCGGTGTCCCGTAGCAGTGCGGCCGTGCGGGCCAGCGTGGTGCGCGCCTGACCGAAGGGCGCGTGGCGCTCGGCCGTCTGTACCAGGGCGGCGCCCTCCAGCAGCTCGGAGGCCACGTGCTGTCCCGCATCCGCCTTGGCGGCCAGCGCCTCGCGCCAGCTCCCGAATCGATCCGTCCACGCCTCCACGGCATAGCTCCACATGCCGAGGGCGTCGAGCGGAAAGCCGCCCTCCCACCGGTCGGAGTTGTAGTCGTACACCATGGGGGTGTAGCGCCAGGCGCGCTCGCCCGGCGCGCGATAGCAGATGCGCGCGGCGAGCAGCTCGTGGCCATCTCTGAAGACGTCGGCGCTCACCGTGAACGAGTCGCCGAGGACGCGCTTCACGGCAAAGCACTCGCCATCGAGTTGCGGCGCCACGCACTCGATGGCCAGGTGCGCGAGCGTCGATGTCGCGCCCGGCCCCTTGCGTGCCGCCGATCGTCGTGATGTGGATCGTGATGCTGGCATGAGATAGTCTGACGCGCATTACGCTGCGCAAGAAACCGGCCGAGCGATGAGCAGGCGCGGCAGCGGCGCGCATGGATGGATGCTGCGCGCTACCGAACGAATACCCAGGGCACGTCGTGGATGAAGAGCTGGACGGCGCCAAGGCCCAGGTTCCCGAAGACGGCGTTCGAGGTACCAGCGGGGTCGTTGGCAATGCGCAGCGTGTCACCGGATACGGCCCAATAGCTCCCGAGCAGTTGCACCGAGTGCTGCTGGCCGGGGCTGTTCGCGTAGACGTACGACACCTCGGACGACGCGCGGGCGCTGTCGCCGAGGACCAGCCGCCCATTCAGCACAACGACGCTGTCGCCCAGCGGGCCGGCGAACTCCGCTCCGGTTGCCGGAGCGGGGAGCGGCAGGTTGGCGATGCTCTGGAGGGTGTAGACGCCGGCGACGGTCGACTGGGCTACGGGCGCGCTGGTGGTGTTGCAGGCCAGTGGAAGGGCGCAGAGCGCGACGCAGAGCGCGCGCCACGGGAATCGCTGAAGCATGAGGGCTCTCGATGGACAGCCGGGGATAGACAGGCGTCCGTCAATCTAATGACGGTCGCACCGCCGCCGCGCCCCGCCCGCCGGCGCACCGGGCACACGCTCCCGGCAGCCCATGGCTGCGCGTGGGCCGGGCCGGCCGGTGCGCCGGGAACAGCAGCGGGCCACGCGAGTTATTGTTGGTAGCATGCACTTCTCCAACCTCTCCACGCTCCTTTCCGCGAACCCGGCGCTGGCCCTCCCGCTGCTCTTTCTGGGAGGCGTGCTGACGAGCCTCACCCCGTGCCTCTACCCGATGATCCCGATCACGGCGTCGCTCGTGGGCGGCCAGACGGCCGAGCGCACGTTGGGCGGCCGCCGGTGGCGCCCGCTCGTGCTCACGGCAAGCTACGTGCTGGGGCTGGCGCTCGCATACTCCGCGCTCGGCCTCTTCGCGGGACTCTCGGGAACGCTCTTCGGCTCGGTGAGCACCAATCCATGGCTCTACTTGGCCATGGCGAACTTGCTGCTGCTCTTTGCGCTGGCCATGCTGGACGTGATTCCGGTGCGGCTGCCGCAATCCATCATCCAGCGCGCCTCGATGGTGGGTGGCGGCAGCAGCCGGGGACGCGTGGCGGGCACCTTCGGGATGGGGGCCGTCTCCGGCCTCGTGGCCGCTCCCTGCTCGGCGCCGGTTATGGCGGCCGTGCTTACCTGGGTGGCAACCACCAAGAGCGCCGTGCTCGGTTTCGTCTATCTCTTCGCGTTCTCGCTTGGGATGAGCACGCTCCTCGTGGTCGTTGGCCTCTTTGCCGGAGCGGTCTCGACGCTTCCGAAGGCCGGTCCGTGGATGCTCTGGATCAAGCGCGGCTTTGCGATCCTCATGCTCGGCGTGGCCGAGTATTATCTCATTCAGATGGGGCAACTGTTGATATGAGACGATTTTCCTTCTGCTTGGCGGCCGCGGCGCTCGTCTCGGCCGGAATGGTGGCGGCGCCCGCCGTCCACGCGCAGACCATCGGCATCGATGTCGGTGCCACCGCTCCCACCGCCCGGCTCGAAACACTGGACGGTAAGCCCGCGAATCTGAGCGAGTATATCGGCAAGTCGCCGGTGCTCATCGAGTTCTGGGCCACCTGGTGCCCCAACTGCCGCGAGCTCGAGCCCTCCCTGCTGGCCATGCAGAAGAAGTATGGCCAGCAGGTCCAGTTTCTCGGCGTGGCGGTCTCGGTGAACGAATCCCCGAAGCTCGTGCAGCGCTACGCGAAGAAGCACGACTTCCACCACACGATCCTCTACGATCGCAAGGGCAACGCGACGACGGCGTACAACGTGCCCGCGACCTCGTACGTGGTGGTCATCAACAAGGCCGGCAAGGTGGTGTACACGGGCCTCGGCGGCGATCAGAATCTGGAGGCGGCGATCAAGAAGGTGTTGTAAAGGAAAGCGGCGGGGGCGGGGGACGGGACCCACCGCCCCCGCGCGGTTCACGCGCTGAGCCGCGCCGCACCCGCTACGCCGCGCTTCCCTCCGCCAGCGCCGAGATACCGTCCAGCATGGCGCGCAGATGCTCGGGCTTCGTGCGGGGGTTCATGAGCGTCACCCGCAGCACGCGACGGTCGCCATCGGGGCGCGCAAGCACGGTGGTGGTGATCCAGCCGCGTCCGGAGCGGTTGTAGCGCTCCCGAAGCTCACGGTTGAACGCATCCAGCTCCGCGTCGTCGCGGGCGCCGTCGCCCACCCAGCGGAAGCAGAGGATGTTCGATTCCGGCTCGTGCATCGCCTCGAAGTCCCCACGAGTGGCGATCTCCTCGTACAGTGTGTCGGCCAGCGCGCACAGGTAGTCGTAGAGCTCGGCCATCCCCTGCGCGCCGTAGCGCTGGAGTGCCACCCACACCTTGAAGGCATCCACGCGGCGGGAGCAGAGAAAGCTGCGCACCCCCTGGTCCACCGTGCGCGCTCCGCCATCCGCGTGGAAGAGATAGGGCGCATGCTGAACGAACGCGCGCTCGAGATCGCGCTCATCGCGCACGAGCAACATGCCGGTGGCGATGGGCATGAGCATCATCTTGTGCGGATCCCAGGCGAGCGAGCGGGCGCGCTCCACGCCGCGCATCCGGTGACGATGCCGGCTGGAGAGGAGCGCGGAGGCGCCGTGCGCGCCGTCGACATGAAACCAGATGCCGCGGGATTCGCACACGGCGCCGATCGCGTCGAGATCATCGAAGGAGCCCGTCGCCGTGGAGCCCGCCGTGGCCACGACGGCCATCACGCGAGTGCCCGCGTGGTGCAGCTCATCGAGCCTGGCGACAAGGGCGGAGACGTCCATGTGGCCGTCGCACGAGGGGATCCGGATGGCGCGGCGGAGCCCGAGCCCGAGCTGGGCGACGGCTCGCGTGACCGCGTAGTGCGCGTGCTCGCCGCACAGGACCACGGGCGCATCGCTCCCCACGCCGTCTTCCCATGCGTGCGGCATGGCGGCGGCGCGGGCGGCGAGCAGCGCGGTGAAGGTCGCTTCGGTGCCGCCCGAGGTGAGCGTGCCACCGCTTCCGGCCGCGAAGCCGGCCAGCGCGGTCATCCACTGGATGAGCTGGGCTTCCACGGCGGTGCCCGTGGGTGACATCTCGCTCACCGCCACGGACTGGTTCATTGCGCCGGTAAGCGACTCCATCCAGATGGCCGCCGGCAGCGGCGGCGACACCTGGTGTCCCATATACATGGGGTGCGTGAGGCGGTTGATATCGCTCAGGATGTCGCGCTCCACGCGCTCGGCCACGTCGCGGAGCGGCTGGCCCTGGAGTGGGAGCGGTTCGTGAAAGCGCTCGGCGAGCTCGCCCGGGGAGCGCGCGCTCGAGACGGGTCCGGCTCCGTCGCGGGTGCCGGCGAGATAGCTTGCGACGAGCTCGACGAAGGGGAGGGCGGCATCGCGCCCCATATCCTGCTCGAGCGCATCGAAGATCGAAGTGGTCACTGATGATCGTTGGTTCTGGATGAACGGCGCCGAAAGATAGCGGGCGGGCGCCGCGCCACGCCTGCTCGAGTTGCGCGAGCTCCCCTTCCAACGCCTTGCGCTCGATCTCCTCATGCGCCGCCATCTCGAGCGCCAGACGCACCGAGGCAGGGAAGTTGACGAGCGCATCGCGGCCGCCCCGTCAGCTCGGTGGTGGGCTGCGTTCTGGGCGCCATGCTCCAGACCGAGGGAGGTCGCCAGCGCCCTCCAACTCCGTGGTGTACCAGCTCGAGCCTCCAGCCAAGCAGCGCTGTCCCGGGCACGAGCCTCGCGTGGCGCAGATCCAGCACCGTCAGGCCCAGCGGCTCCCCGCCGTCCACAGGAACACGGACGGCGCTGCGGCGAAGCCGGTAGTACGTGACGCCCTGGAACGCGATGTTGGCCAGCGCCGCTCCGCCACCGGTAAGGAGTCCCACGGCCGCACCGCCCCAGTAGAGTGCCCCGAGCACCACCACCGCGCCGGCCGACGGGAAAGTGCTCGACCATCGCGTTGGTGCCGAGCGAGGCGTGGCAGAAGAGGCAGGTGGTGAACACGAGAGGCGAGAGAGGAGCGGGTCAGCGAGTCAGTTGGTCAGTCGGTCAGAAACGGCTCGGACGAGCACGGCCCCTCTCCCGAGGGCCGTCTCACCACCCACAACTCACCCCCCTTCCAACTCCAGCTCCAGCACTTTGCGTGAGGGTTGCGGGTCGAGGGTCTGGTAGACCTGCAGGTGCGCGATCGTCAGCGGCGCGTTGATCCGGATGCTCAGGAGTCGCTGCTGCATGGCCGGCGTGATGGTCCGGAAGAAGCTCAGGGTGCAATGCGGCGAGAACGGGAAGCGAGCCCGCTCGAAGGTGAGCCCGCTCGTGGCGATTCGTTCGTGCAGTGTGCGCAACGCACCGTGCGGATCCAGCGGGAGGACGACGATCTCCGTCTGCATGAAGCGCACGGGCGCTCCGAACCGCACGACGATGGGCGGTGTGGCGGAGGTGATCGGCGCAATCCGCTCGTCGATCTGCGTCACCGGCGTGTCCGCTGGGATCGGCCCGACGCCGGATGAACCGACGAGCGTGATGTGCGGCGTCGTTCCATTCGCGAGTTTGGGGTCGCACATCCGCTGGATGGCACTCACCTCTTGGAGCACCGGCCCGGCAAGCTCGACGACGATAAAGTAGCCCGTCTTCATTCCATACCAAGATACACGCTCCGGCACGGAGGGGTGGGGCATGAGTTATGAGTTGTGAGTTCTGGGTCCTGAGTTACGAGTCACGGGTGCTGAGTTACGAGTCATGGGCCGTCGGGAGCTCGGCGCTCAGAACCCACAACCCACAACCCACAACTCAGAACTCACAACTCACACCCCAGCCCTTGTGCTTCCCCCCTGTCCCCACTGTCCCGCCTGCTCGAGTGGCCGCGTGCGCGAAGTGGCGGGCCCCGACGATCTGCGGCGTGAGGTCGAGCTCCTCTGGGCCTTCCACACGCGGCGGCTCCGTCCGGATACGCCGCCCGAGCACCTGGCCGATCGCGTCGCCTTCTCGCAGCGTCCACCCCTCCGACTCATGCAGTGCGCCGACTGCGGGCTCGTGTTCCGACACCCCCGCCCGCGTGCGTACCAGCTCCAGGCGCTCTACGCCGCGGAGGCGCCGCGCGCGGGCGTGCTCGAGTCGCTGTACGAGACGCAGCGCGCCTCGTATCGCGCACAGGCAGAGCGGCTGACGGTTGCGTGTGGCGGCCGCGGCACCGGACTGGAAGTCGGCAGCTACGCGGGGGCTTTCCTGGCGGCCGCCGCGGAGCAGGGGTGGCGCTTCGAGGGGCTGGACATCAACGAGCACGCCACGGCCTTCGCGCGCGCGCACGGCTTCAACGTGATGCGCGGTGACCTCCCCTCCCTGGACCAGGCGCGTCGCTATGACGCAGTCGCCATCTGGAATTGCTTCGAGCAACTTCCCGATCCACGCCAGGCCGCCGCGGCGGCACGTGCACTCCTCGGCGCACGCGGCGTCCTGGCCGTGCGCGTGCCGAATGGGGCGTTCTACCTCGCCATCAGGCCGTGGCTCTCCACCGGGCTCGCCTGGGCCGCGCGAGCGCTCCTCGCGCACAACAACCTGCTGTCCTTCCCATACCGGCACGGCTTCACCGTTCGCTCGCTCACCGCGCTCCTGGAACACGCCGGGTTCCGCATCCAGCGCGTGATCGGCGACACCCTCGTGCCCATTGCGGATGAGTGGACGCGACCATGGGCGGCCGTGGAGGAACGCGCGCTCAAGGTCGTGCTCCGCCGCACGGGATGTGTCGGACCGCTGCGCGCGCGATGGGCGCCGTGGCTCGAGGTGTATGCGCGCGTGGCGTGTTGAACGGTATTCGCGGCCGGTCTATCTTCCCGGTATTCGCGGCCGTGCGGCGCCGGGCCGGATTCCTTACCCCCATACGAGCGAAGTGCCATGACCGATGTCGGCCACATCTTTGTCGAGCAGTCCCGCGAGTATCTGCTGCGCGACTTCCTGCCCAGGATCGCGAGCTGCGTCAGCCGCCTGACGGACGCTGATATCTGGTGGCGTCCCAACCCTGCCGCCAACAGCATCGGCAATCTGATGCTGCATCTCTCGGGGAACGTGCGGCAGTGGATCGTGAGCGGGGTGGGCGGGGCGCCGGACCAGCGGAATCGGCAGCACGAGTTCGACGAGCGGACGCCGCTTCCAGCGCGCGAGCTGCTGGCCAGGCTCACGGCGACGATCGAGGAGACCGACCGCGTGCTGGCGACCGTCACGCCCGAGCAGCTCCTCGAACGCCGCACCATTCAGGGAGACGACGTGACTGTTCTCGAGGCGATCTACCACGTGGTGGAACACTTCTCCATGCATACGGGACAGATCATGTATATCACCAAGTTGCGGACGGGCCAGGACCTCGGCTTCTACGAGGTGGTGGATGGCATCGCCCAGCCGCGCTGGCCGGGAGCCGCGCAGGCATAGCGCACCTGCCGCGTCCGTCTGCGGATGACGGCGCGCCTACGACCGGATCTCCTTCGACATCTCCAGGTCCGCCTCGAACATCTCCTCGGCGTCGCGCCCGAGTGAGACATCCTCGATCACCGCGTCGAGCTCGTAGTTGATCGCGATCCCGAGCGGATTGAAGTCGGTGGAGCCGACGCGCACCCAGTGTCCATCCACCACGCTGGTCTTGGCGTGCATCATGGCGCCCTGCCACTCAAAGATGCGCACGCCGTTCCGGAGCAATCGCCGGTAGGCGCGCCGGGTGAGCCGTCGCACCCAGGGGTGGTCGTACTTGCTCGGCACGAGCACGCGCACATCCACGCCGTCGCGCGCCGCTCCGGCCAGCGCCTCCATCTCGGCGGACGACGGGACGAAATACGCGCTGGCGATCCAGATGGTCTGTTCGGCGGACACGGATTGAATCTGCAGCGCCCGCGAGACGCGGAGCCGCCACGGCTCGCCCTCGATGATGCCGACCACCGCACCCTCGGCCGTCTGCGGGCTGATCCCGGCGCCACGCGCACGGCGGACGAGCAGCCGCTCCGAACCGCGGCGCTCCGTGCCGTCCGCGCGGCGCCACATGACCTCGAAGGCCTGCATCATGTCGCCGGCCGCCGCGCCCTCGATCCGCACCGCCGTATCGCGCCAGCGCGCGCGACGACCGCGGTGTCCGCCCAGCCCCGACCACGTCTCGCTGAGGCCGATGCCGCCGGTGATCCCCACCCGGTTGTCTACGGCGAGCAGCTTTCGGTGGTCACGCGGAAGCAGGCCGAGCCATGCGCGAAAGCCAGGTGGACTGAAGATGCGCACGTCGACCTTCGCGTCGCGCAACCGGCGAAAGAACGCGCGCGAGGCGCTGCGACACCCGATCCAGTCGGTGAGCAGTCGCACGCGCACGCTGCGCGCGGCTGCCGCACAGAGCGCGTCCGCGAACCGCTGCCCTACCTGGTCATCGCTCAAGATGTAGCTCTCGAGGGCGACCGTCTCGCTGGCTCCTTCGATCTCGGCGATCATCGCATCGAACGTCTTCGGCCCGTCACGCAGGAGCGCGACGCGATTCCCGCTCGATGCGTCGGCGGCAGCGAGTCGCCACAAGCCACGCGCGAACGACAGCTCGCGCGTGGCCGGCATTCGCGCGGGCCGCGCGCTGGATGGGACCGGGACGATCGAGCCCATGCGTGGCAAGCTTACGGCGCCACGCACAGCCGATCAATAGCGCCGCGGCGCGATGGAGATCGGTGGCCGCGCGCGGCGCTCGTTACTTCCCGATGTTCGGATGGCTCAGCGAGTAGACGTACGCGGCCACCGCGCGGATCTGCGCTGTGGTGAGCGTGGCGCCACCCATCGGCGGCATCGGCGCGACGTACGGCGGCGAGGGATTCGGCACGCCGTGGGTATCGGTGTTGATAATAAACTGATAGCTTCCGTCGCCACTGATCCACTTGTTGTCGGTCAGGTTCGGCGCGAGTTGCGTTCCCTTGGCGTTGGCACCATGACATGTCTGGCAGGTTCCGCCGGCCAGCTGACCGTGGAAGATGCTGTCTCCTTCCGCGACCATCTGCTTGGTGATGGCGCTCGCGCTGGCGTTTCCACCCGCGCCGGGCGCGGCAGTCGCTGTGGTCCCGGCCGCCGTACTTCCAGCCGCGGTACTCCCGGCCGGCGCGATCGCCCCGGACTCCGGCGCAGCGGTCGTGGTACCGGCGGGCACGGCCGCGGCACCGCTCTGGCCGAGCGTCCCGTTCTCCTTGCTCCCGCCACAGGCTATGAGCGTCATGGGTACGGCGACAGCGAGTGCCATGACAACCATCCGATATGCACTGCTCGCGAACATCGTTCTCATTGATTCCCCCCAGCTATGCGCCGCGCCATTGAGCGACGCCCGTTCCATCTGAAGATTTCGTGCAATCTTCCCGCAGTGCGTAGCGGGTGGTTGCAAACTCCACGCCCGAACCCATTATGAACGCTGGACACTCGCCCGTGTCACTTCCCCCCCGATCCCCACTCGACCTGGACCGCGACACCATGTGCCGCCTCGGCAACCAGGTTCTCGATGTCGTGGTCGAGCATCTGGCGACGCTCCGTGACCAACCCGCCGTTGCCACGCTCTCGCGTACGGATGCCGACCGGCTGATCGCCTCGCCGCCCCCGGCGGAGCCCACCGACTTCTCGGCGCTCATCGCCACGCTGCGTGAGCGCGTCTTCCCATATGCCGCGCGTGAGCCGCATCCCGGCTTTGTCGCGTATGTCCCGAGTTGTCCGACCTTCCCCGCCATCCTCGGCGACTGGCTCGCGACCGGGTACAACTTTTTTGCGGGCGTGTGGTCCGTGGCGTCGGGGCCGAACGAGGTCGAACTTGTGGTGCTCGAGTGGTTTCGGCAATGGCTCGGCATGCCGGCGGGAACGCGCGGGCTCCTCACCTCCGGAGGCTCCGCCGCCAACCTCACGGCCATGATCGCCGCGCGGCATACGCTCGTGGGCGATGATGCTACGCGCATTCCCCGCCTCACCGTCTACCTGTCGGATCAGACCCATTCGTCGATGGTGCGCGCCGCGTGGATGGCCGGCATTCCACGCGCGCACGTGCGCATGATCCCCACGGATGAGGCGTTCCGGTTGCGCATGGATCTGCTCGAACAGGCGATCGAGCGCGATAGGGCCGAGGGCCTGCTGCCGATGATGATCGTCGCCAACGCCGGAGCAACGAACACAGGCGCGGTGGACCCCATGCCGGCCATGGCCGACCTCAGGGATCGGACCGGCGTCTGGATGCACGTGGATGCGGCGTACGGCGGCTTCTCCGTGCTCACCGCGCGCGGCGCGCAATTGCTCACCGGTATCGAGCGCGCGGACTCCGTGACCATGGACCCGCACAAGTGGCTCTACGTCCCCTTCGAGTGCGGCTGTCTCATGGCGCGCGAGCCGGCCCGGCTCAAGTCGGCGTTCCAGATCTTCCCGGATTATCTGAAGGACGTGGAAGTGCGCGGCGAGGAGGTGAACTTCGCGGACTACGGCGAGCAGCTCACCCGCTCCTCGCGTGCGCTCAAGGTGTGGCTTGTCGTGAACTACTTCGGCACCACCGCGCTCTCGGCCGCCATGGATCACGCCATGGATCTCGCGACATACGCCGAGCAACTGGTGCACAAGGAGGAGACGCTGGAAATTCTGGCCCCCGCACAGCTCGGCGTGCTCTGCTTTCGGGTGCACCCGCACGGGCTCGATGATGCGGCCGAGCTCGACGCCCTCAACGAACGGATCAACAGCGCGGTGAACGCCGGTGGACGCTACTTCATCTCCTCCACGCGACTGCGTGGCGCCTTCTCCCTCCGTATCTGTGTCCTCGGCTTCCGCACGGCGGAAGCGGACATCGAGGGCGTGGTGAGGGCGGTGGTGGAAGCGGGAGAGTTATGAGTTGTGAGTTGTGGGTTATGGGCCGGCCACGGCGAGCGGAGCATTGCCCCCGCCTACCCGACACCCTATTCCCTTACCCCCTGTCGTTCCTGACTCACTCCCTCTCTTCTTTCTAACGATATGCTCTCCATCGATCTCTCCGGTCGCCGGGCGCTCGTCGCCGGCGTAGCTGATGATGCGGGCTACGGCTTTGCCATCGCGAAGGCGCTCGCGGAGTCAGGCGCGTCGATCGTCGTCGCCACTTGGCCGCCGGCGCTCACCATCTTCCGCAACCTGCTGGAGCGGGGAAAGCTCGATGAGTCGCGCCGCATGCCGGATGGCGGGATGCTCGAGTTCGAGCGCATCTACTCGCTCGACGCCGCGTTCGACACACTCTCCGATGCCCCGGAGGAGCTGCGCGCGAGCAAGCGGTACAAGGACGTGGGCGACTTCTCCATCGAAGGGCTCGTGGCACGTCTCGTCGCGGACTTCGGC
>DASUKA010000155.1:0-2497 GCA_036278935.1 Gemmatimonadaceae bacterium | reverse complement strand
CTGGCCCTCGCACTCGCCGCTATCGGGCTCGCCGCCGTCATCGGCTACGCGGTCACCGAGCGCACGCACGAGATCGGCATCCGCATGGCGCTCGGCGCGCGCGAAGGCAATGTGCTGCGGCTGGTGGTGATGCAGGGCATGCGTGCGGCGCTGATTGGCGTGGCGCTCGGCGTGCTCGGCGCCATCGTGGCAACCCGACTGCTCTCCAGCATGCTCTACGGCATCGAGCCGCGCGATCCGCTCACCTTTCTGGGAGTCACCGCTCTGCTGCTCGGTGTGGCGCTGCTCGCGAGCTACCTTCCGGCGCGCCGGGCGACCACGGTCGACCCCATCATCGCGCTGCGGGCGGAGTGAGGCGTGCGTTTCGTCCCCTCAGAGCCCGTGGAACAACTGCGAAAGCGACAGCGTGAACGGGAGCGAAACTCCGGCCGGCTGCCAGATGAGCGCTTCGCGCTCGATGCGCGGCGCCTGGTCCACGGGCGTCCAGACCTCCACGTAGCGTGCATCGGCGTCCACCATCCAGTACAGCGGCGTCCCCTGCTCCTGATACAGTCGACGCTTGGTAAAGCGGTCCGCCCGCACACTGCTCGGGCTCAATACCTCGATAGCCAGGAGTAGGTGCTGAATTCGCTTCCACTCCCAGCCTTCTGTCTCCGCGGTGGGAATGACGAACACATCCGGCTGCGTGAGCACATCGGGCAGTCCCCAGGACACATCAGCCGGTGCCATGAACACACGCCCGGCCGGTTCGCGCTCGAGATAATTGCTCAAGCCGACGACGAAGCGGCGCCCGATCTCCTGATGCCACATTCGGGGCGCCGGGCTCACCAGCAACTCCCCGTGCACCGTCTCGTACCGCGGCCCGTTCCATGGTGAGCTCTCGTTGAGAGCGCGCACCATGTCGGCTGTGTAGAAATCCATCGGAGCAGCCATGCCCATACTATCGTCTCGGCGGTTGGGGGAACGCAAGTGGAGTGCATGCTGCACAATGCGCCGGTGGCACGTCCATCATGTCATCACCGCATTGCATCCAGCATCGTTCTCGTCCCAGTGGCGGCTCGTCACTCTCGACGGCCAACCCTCCGTCGAGTAGTGTTGTCCAACTGAGCGTCACTGTCCGCCGCGGCAAATCAGAGCAGGACACCGCCGCATCACGAAGCGTTCCGGGATTCCACATGGACACCCTCGTCCGCGATCTGCGCCTCGCCGTCCGCGGCCTGCGCAAGAGCCCTGGCTTCACCCTCATCGCCATCCTCTGCCTGGCGCTCGGCACGGGTGCGACTACCGCCATTTTCAGCGTGGTGAACGCCGTTCTCCTGCGTCCGCTGCCCTACCCACGGCCGCAGCAGCTCGTGCGCCTGTATGAATCGCATACGGACCGCGCGGGGTGGCACGGCTCCGTGTCGCCGGCCAATTATCTGGATTGGCGTCAGCAGAATACGGTGTTCGCGCAGCTCGTGGCGTATGGAGGCGCGAACGTGAACCTGCAGAGCGACGCCGCACCCCAGCGGCTCTTCGCACAGCGCGCCACCACGAATCTCTTCGCCCTCCTGGGCGTCAGCCCCGAGCTCGGCCGCACCTTTCGTCCGAACGACACCCAGCCGGGAGCGGACCATACCGTCGTCCTGAGCGACGCGCTCTGGCACAGCCGGTTCGGCGGCGATCCGGCGATCGTGGGGCGCACGATCACCCTGGACGGTGAGTCCTACACGGTGATCGGCGTCATGCCCCCGGGGTTCGCATTCCCGGCCACCTCATCCACCGATCTCTGGCTGCCGCGCACGTTCACCCCCGATGAGCACGCGCAACGCGGCAACCGCTACCTGGCCGTCGTCGGGCGGCTCAAGCCCGGTGTAACGCTCGACGCCGCGGCTGCGCAGATGAAGCAGATCGCCGCGCGCCTGGCGCAACGGTACCCGGACGTCGATGGCACCCGCAGCGTCCAGCTCGTCTCCATGCACGACGACCTGTTCGGCGGTACGCTCCACCGCGAGCTGTTCGTGCTCCTTGGCGCCTCGGCGCTCGTGCTCCTCATCGCCTGCGTCAATGTCGCCAACCTGCTCCTCGCACGCGCCGCCGCGCGCCAGCGTGAGGTGGCTATCCGTGCGGCGCTTGGCGCTGGACGCGCCCGGCTCGTGCGGCAGTTTCTCACCGAGAGCGTGGTGTTGGCGCTGGCCGGCGGATTGCTCGGCCTCCTCTTCGCACACTGGGGCGTGCGCGCGCTCGTGGCGCTCGCGTCAGGCAGTATTCCCCGCGCGCATCCCATCGGATTCGACGCCGGCGTCTTTGCCTTCCTGCTCGCGATTGCGCTCGTCACCGGTATCGCGTTTGGCCTGATCCCCGCGCTGCAGAGCGCTCGCGTGGACCCGCGCGACAATCTGGCCGAGGGCGGGCGCGGCGGCAGCACCGGCCGCTCGCAGCAGCGTTTTCGCCACGCGCTCGTGGCCGCCGAGCTCGCGCTCTCGCTCGTGCTGCTCGTGGGTGCTGGCCTCATGAT
>DASUKA010000154.1:0-4668 GCA_036278935.1 Gemmatimonadaceae bacterium | reverse complement strand
TTCATGATCGAGGGCGAAGGGTACAGCCGGTTCTTCTGCTACATGAACCTCTTCGTCGCGTCGATGGTCACGCTCCTGCTCGGCAACAATCTCCTGCTGCTGTATCTGGGGTGGGAGGGCGTGGGGCTGTGCAGCTATCTGCTGATCGGATTCTGGTACACCGATCCGGTGAATGGGCGGGCGGCGCGCAAGGCGTTCATCGTCACGCGCGTGGGCGATTCGGCGATGATCCTGGGGCTCTTTCTCCTCTTTCACCAGCTCGGCACGCTCGACATTCAGCCGCTCATGCAGCGCGCCGCCGAGCAATGGCCCGTGGGCTCGGGGGTGGCGACGGCAGCCGCGCTGCTCCTGCTTGGCGGTGCGGTAGGCAAGTCCGCGCAGCTCCCGTTGCAGACGTGGCTGCCGGATGCCATGGCGGGGCCGACGCCCACCAGCGCGCTCATCCACGCGGCGACAATGGTCACCGCCGGCGTCTATCTGCTGGCGCGCACGCACGTGCTCTACTCGCTGTCGCCGGCCGGGCAGCTCGCTGTGACTATCGTGGGGGCCGCCACGCTGCTCATGGCCGGGTTCAGCGCGCTCGTGCAGTCGGACATCAAGCGCGTGCTCGCGTACTCCACCGTCAGCCAGATCGGCTACATGTTCTTCGCCTGCGGGGTGGGGGCGTGGTCCGCGGCGATCTTCCACTTCATGACGCACGCCTTCTTCAAGGCGCTGCTCTTTCTCGCGGCCGGCGTGGTGATCCAGGCGCTGCACGAGGAGCACGACATCTTCAAGATGGGCGGGTTGCGCCGCTCTCTGCCGGTGGCGTTCTGGACCTTTCTGATTGCCGGTTGCTCGCTGGCCGGCCTGCCGCTCATCACGGCGGGCTTCTACAGCAAGGGGCTGATCATCTGGGGCGCGTGGGCGTCGCCGCGGGGGAGCGTGGGGCTGTGGATCATCGGCGTGATCGGTGTGTTCCTCACCGCGCTCTACATCTTCCGGCTCATCTTCCTGGTCTTCTTCGGAGAAGAGCGCACGCGCGTCATGCACCGGCCAGGGTGGACGATCAAGCTGCCGCTCGTGGTGCTCGGCGTGTTGTCCATCATCGGCGGGTGGGTGAATCTGCCCCCCTGGCTGGGCAACGTGCCGGCGTTCGTGAACTTCATGCACCAGGCGTTGCCGCCGCTCAGCGAAGCGCACATGGGCGGCTTCTCGGAGCTGGGCTCCGAGGCGCTCGTCACGCTCGCGTTTCTGATCGGGCTGGCGCTCGCGTGGCTGCTGTTCTTCCGGAATCGAGGGTGGGCGCGCGCCATCTCGGCGCCGGCGGGGCTGCGCGCGCTGCACCGCTACTGGTTCTCGGACTGGGGGATGGATTGGCTGTACGACCGTCTCTTCGTTCGGCCGATCGTCTGGTTCGCGCGCGCCGACACGCATGATTGGGTGGACCTGTTCTACGACGGCCTGGCGGAGTTGACCATGGGCAGCTACCGGGGACTCCAGATCAGCCAGAGTGGCAAGGTGCGCTGGTACGCGGCCGCGATGGCGCTCGGCACCGTGATCTTCATTGCGGTGGTGCTCTTCGTATGATCCTCCTCTGGCTCATCGGCATTCCGATCGTCGCGGGAGTGGTGGCATGGGCGGCGGCGAAGTGGCAGCCCGTGCTGGCGCGATGGGTCGCGCTCGTAGCGGTGAGCGCCGATCTCGTGCTCGCGCTGGTGATCTGGGCGCGGCACTTCCATGCCGTGAGTCTGCTCCCGGGCGGCGCGTGGTTCGAGAACGTCGCCTGGGCGTGGATCCCGAGCTGGGGCGCGCAGTTCCACCTGGCAATGGATGGCCTGAGCCTCCTGCTCGTGCTGCTCACGCTCGTGCTCGGGCTGGTGTCCGTGCTGGCGTCGTGGCGCGAGATCCGGGATGGCGTGGGCTACTTCCATCTGAATCTCCTCTGGGTGCTCGCGGGCATCGTGGGCGTCTTCCTCGCGGTGGATCTGCTGCTCTTCTACATCGCGTGGGAAGTGATGCTGGTGCCGATGTTCTTCCTGATCGTGATCTGGGGGCACGAGCACCGCGTGTATGCGGCGGTCAAGTTCTTCCTCTTCACGCAGATCAGCAGTCTGCTGATGCTGATCGCCATCCTGGGGCTCTATTTCGCGCACCACGCCGCCACCGGCACCTTCACCTTCGAGTACGCGGCGCTCATCGGCACCCCGCTGCGGCCCACCACCGCGATGTGGTTGATGCTCGGCTTTTTCGTCGCGTTCGCGGTGAAGCTGCCGATGTTCCCGCTCCATACCTGGCTCCCGGATGCGCACACCGAGGCACCCACGGCGGGGAGCATCATTCTCGCGGGGCTGCTGCTCAAGACGGGCGCGTACGGGATGCTGCGCTTCGTCGTGCCGCTCTTCCCCGGTGCGGCGCACCGCTTCGCGCCCGTGGCTATGACGCTGGCGGTCATCGGGATCGTGTACGGCGCCGTGGTGGCGTTCGGGCAGACGGATCTCAAGCGGCTGGTCGCCTACACCAGCGTGAGCCATCTGGGCTTCGTGCTGTTCGGTATCTTCGCGTGGAACTCGCTCGCGTTGCAGGGCGCGCTCATCGGGATGATCTGCCACGGCTTCAGTACGGGCGCGCTGTTCGTGATCGTGGGCGCATTGCAGGAGCGCACGCACACGCGCGACATGGACCAGCTCGGCGGCCTCTGGGCCACCATCCCGCGACTCAGCGGCGCGGGGCTCTTCTTCGCGCTTGCGTCCATGGGACTGCCCGGCCTGGGCGATTTCGTGGGGGAGTTCCTCGTGCTGCTCGGCACATACCGCGAGCATCTGGGACTCACCATCGTAGCCGTGCTCGGCATTCTCGCCTCCACGTTCTACGCGCTGCGCTTCGTGCAGCGCGCCTTCCATGGACCGAAC
The DNA here is from genome assembly GCA_036278935.1 of Gemmatimonadaceae bacterium. GTDB lineage: Bacteria > Gemmatimonadota > Gemmatimonadetes > Gemmatimonadales > Gemmatimonadaceae > DASSNR01. Next base: position 1,777 of record DASUKA010000154.1, on the reverse strand, counting down.
ACGCACGACTGGTCGCTTGCTGACGCGCTCCCGCGTGAGCTGTTGATGCTCGTCCCGATGATGGCCATCCTGCTCTGGCTCGGCCTGTGGCCGCAGCCCGTGCTGGACACCTTCCGGCCGGCCATGCAGAGCTTGCAGCAGAGTGTCGGGCGGCGGTTCGGGCAGGCGGCCGGCCCCGCACACAGCGAGCACGCGAGCCGGTTGGAGGATGGATCGTGAGTGGCGCGGACTGGGTTGCGCTCCTGCCGCTCATCTTCGTGGGCGGCATGGCGGTGCTCGTGATGGTCGTGATCGCGGTGCATCGCGACCACCGGCTCACGCTCGCGCTCACGCTCATCGGCCTGGCGCTCGCCTTCGCGTCGCTCTGGCCCGCGGCCGCGCACATACCGCGCCGGGTCACCCCGCTCCTGATCGTCGACCGCTACGCGCTCTTCTATCTGGGGCTGATCATCGCGGCCGCCTTCGCTGTGGCACTCCTGAGCTATGGCTACTTCGAGAAGTGTGAGGGGAAGCACGACGAGATGTATGTGCTGCTTCTCCTCGGCACGCTGGGCTCCGAAGTGCTGGTGGAGAGCACGCACTTCGTGTCCTTCTTCCTCGGTCTCGAGATCCTGAGCGTCTCGCTGTACGGGCTCACCGCGTATCTGCGCACCCGCCGGTTGCCGTTGGAGGCCGGCATCAAGTACCTGGTGCTGGCCGCGTCGTCGGCGGCGTTCCTGCTGTTCGGCGTAGCGCTGGTGTACGCCGAGCTGGGGACGATGCGCTTTGCGGAGATCGCCAGCCGGCTCGCCGCGCAGCCGGCGGCGTCGCGCGTGGTGCTGATTGCCGCGACGGCGCTCATCATCACCGGCATCGGATTCAAGCTGGGCGTGGTGCCGTTCCATCTGTGGACACCGGACGTGTACGAGGGCGCGCCCGCGCCCGTGACCGCCTTCATCGCCACCGTCTCGAAGGCCAGCATGTTCGCGTTTCTCATCCGCTACTTCTCCCAGCCGGGGTGGGAGCACACGCGGCAGCTGTATGCCGTGTTCGCGATCATCGCGATCGCCTCGATGCTCGCGGGCAACCTGCTCGCGCTCATGCAGCGGAACGTGAAGCGCATTCTGGCCTACTCGTCCATCGCGCACTTCGGCTATCTGCTGGTCGCCTTCCTGGCGGGCGGTCTCTATGCCATCCAGGCGGTCACCTTCTATCTGGTGGCGTACATCATCACCACGCTCGGCGCGTTCGGCATCGTGGCGGTGCTGTCTGACGGCACTCGGGACGCCGATCAGATGGAGGACTACCGCGGCCTCTTCTGGAGGCGTCCGGTGCTCGCGACGATCTTCACCCTGATGATCCTCTCGCTGGCGGGCATCCCGCTCACCGCCGGCTTCCTGGGTAAGTTCTACATCGTGGCGGCGGGAGCCTCGGCGTCCGTCTGGGCGCTCATCGTCATCCTGGCGGTGACGAGCGTGATCGGACTCTTCTATTATCTGCGCATCGTGGTGGCGCTCTTCGCGGAGGTGCCGCAGGGCGCCGAGTCGGCGGGTGGCGCGCGCGTGTCGGCGCCGCTGCTTGGCGGGTACACGCTCGTAGTTCTGGCGATACTGCTCGTGTGGTTCGGGGTGTATCCGACGGGACTCATCACACTCATCCAGACGGCGGCGCGGGGGCTGGGGTAGGGAAGTGCGGGGCGGCGGTGCTCCTGAGAGGGTGCGCTGGCCCGTATGTCATCCAGATGACAGAGTGCGCGTTGTCATACGACGTCTTCATCGATCGAGGTGGCGATGGACGT
>DASUKA010000153.1:0-5458 GCA_036278935.1 Gemmatimonadaceae bacterium | reverse complement strand
ACCGCCGTACTTCGGCACCGTGCCCGGCGTCTCACGCGTGATGGGCTTTCCGCAGATTGGTGTCGCGCCCAGCAAGGGTGCCGGCGGCGGGCGGCTGTACGTGACGTGGAGCGACTACCGCAACGGCGACATCGACGTCTTCGCCGCCACCTCGGCCGACCACGGGCGCACGTGGTCGACACCCGCGCGCGTGAACAACGATCCGATCCACGACGGCCTCGATCAGTTCTTCCAGTGGATGGCGGTGGACCCGATCACCGGCGCCGTCTACGTCCAGTTCTACGACCGTCGTGCCGATTCGACCAACCGGCGGACGGGCGTGACGCTCGCGCGCTCGACGAATGGCGGACGGACGTTCACCAACTACGCGTGGACCGATTCGGCATTCGTGGGGCGGCAGCCGTTTCTCGGTGATTACACGTGGCTGACCGCGTACGACAACCGCGTGTACGGGATATGGGCGGAGGCGGTGCCGGTGGCGGACACGACGGGCACCGCGCCGCGTCGGCCGCGCCGGGAGGGGACGGTGGTGGAGGTCGGCACGGCGGACTTTACCGGGGTGCGCTGATCGGCTCTGCCCCCTTGACATTCTATGGGATAGACGGCACCTTTCCCCAAGACGTTCTATGGGGACGACCCACATGCCCGCATCCGAGACGCTGGAGCTCCTGCAAGGAACCCTCGACGTCCTCATCCTGAAGACGCTCTCGTGGGGACCCGCCCACGGCTACGACGTCGCGCGCTGGCTCCAGCACGTGACTGACGACGCCCTCCGCATCGAGGAGGGCTCCCTCTACCCCGCCCTGCACCGCCTCGAGAAGCGCGGGTACGTGCAGGCGAGTTGGGGACTGTCCGAGAACAACCGTCGGGCGAAGTTCTACCGCCTCACCACGCGCGGCCGCGCCGAACTCCGCCGCGAAGCCACCTCGTGGTCCGCGTTCGCCGCGGCAGTGGCGAAGGTGCTCACGAGCTCCGAGCGCCCGGCGTGGGGCTGAGCGCCTCACGCACGAGTCTCCCCGCAGGACACGCCGATGCGCGATCCGAACCCGCTCTGGCACCGGTACCTCCGCTTCTGGCGCAGCGACCCGCGTGCCGATCTGGACGACGAGTTGGCCTTCCACGTCCAGGCGCGCATCGACGAGTACATCGCCACCGGAATGAATCCGGAGCAGGCGCGCGCCGAAGCCGAGCATCGACTCGGCGATCTCGCGCGCGTGCGCGTCGAGTGCTCAAAGATCGACCAAGACTTCGCCAGGAGGCGATCGATGTCCGACATCATGCGCGGCGTGATCACCGATCTCCGCGTCGCCCTGCGCCAGCTCCGCCGCGAGCGCGCGATCACGGCTGCCGCCGGGCTCTGCCTGGTGCTGGGCATCGGCGCCAATACCGCCATCTTCTCGGTGGTCGACGCCGTACTCTTCCGCCCGCTCCCCTTCCGCGACGCCAACCGGTTGGTGCTGGTGGGTGAGGGGCTGCCGAAGATCGGCGACCAGAACTTCGGCACGATCTCCACACCCGACTATCTGGACTTCAAGACGCTCGACGGACCGGTGTTCGCAGCGTCGGCGGTGTTCAAGGGTGAAGCGGCAGCGCTCACGGGCGGCGATGCACCCGAGCGTGTCACCGGCCTCAGCACATCGGCGTCGCTGTTCCGCGTGCTCGGCGTCCGCCCCGCGCTCGGCCGCGACTTCGCACCCGATGCGGACGCCCTCGGCTCGCCCGATGTCGTGATCATCTCCGACGCGCTGTGGCACCGGCGCTTCGGCGGCGACCCGGGGATCATCGGTCGCGCGATCACGCTCGACGGGAAGCCGACGACCGTCATTGGTGTGATGCCGCCGAGCTTCTCCTTTCCCCTCCCCGGACTGGAGGTCGATCCCGCGGCGGACTTCTTCGTGCCGCTCCGCATGACGCCGGCCGTCATGCACGAGCGGGGCAACAGCTACGACGCCTTCTACATCGCGCGGCTCGCGCCCGGTGTTCCGCTCCGTCGCGCGCGCGCGGCCGCGAACGAGATCGCCTCGCGTATGGCGGAGCTGCATCCCGATGCCTTTCCTCGCGGCTTTCCCGTCGTGGCCAACGCGGTCCCACTCCGCCAGCGGCTCGTGGCCGATGTGCGGCGCTCGCTCCTCATCCTGCTCGGCGCCGTGGGGTTCGTGCTGCTCATCGCGTGCATCAACGTGTCCGGGTTGCTGCTCGCGCGCGCCGCGGCGCGGAGCCGCGAGATCGCGGTGCGCACGGCGCTCGGCGCCTCGCGCGGGCGTCTCGTGCAGCAGTTCCTCGCCGAGAGCGCCGTGCTGGTGACACTCGGCGCGGCGGGCGGGCTCCTCCTGGCGCACTGGGGCACGCGCGCCCTCGCCGCGCTCGCGCCCGATGGTCTGCTCGATGGCTATCGGATCGGGATCGACGTGCGCGTGCTTGCGGTGACACTCGCGGTCGTGCTGCTGGCGACGATCGCGTTCTCCCTCGCGCCCGTGCTGCAGCGACGCGAGGACGCGCTCCCCGAACGACTCCGTGAGGAAGGGCGCGGCACGAGCACGGGGCGCGCGCGACAGCGTGGGCGGCGCGTGCTGGTGGTGAGCGAGATCGCGCTGGCGCTGGTGCTCGCCGCCGGCGCAGGACTTCTGCTCCGCAGCTTCGCGAAGGCGATGAGTCAGGACCCTGGCTTCGACCCGGCGCATCTGTTGACCTTCCAGGTGACCCTCCCCTCGCACGGCTACCCGACCGCGCCGCAGGTGGCGCGCGCCGAGCAACAACTCGTCGAGCAGCTGGCCGCGATCCCCGGAGTGACGCGTGCCACCGCGGGCTTCACGCTCCCAATGGCCGGGCAATGGAAGATCGCCGCGACACCGGAAGGTGTGCCGCTGCCGAAGACGCCGCTCCTCGTCAACGATCTCGTGATGCCCGGCTACTTCAAGGCGATGGGAATCCCGCTCGTGGCCGGGCGGACGTTCGATGCACACGATGTCGTCGGCGCCCCGCCAGTGGCGATCGTGGACGAGGAGTTCGCCAAGCGCTACTACCCTGGCGAGACCGTCATCGGTCGCCGCCTGAAGTGGGGCACTGCGGGATCCCGTAACCCGTGGATGACGATCATCGGCGTCGTGCGGACGGTGAAGGCGCACTCGATGGACGAGCAGAGCACGCCCGAGACGTACTTCCCCGTGCTGCAGTTCGCGAACGATTCGACGGTCGCGAACTACGCCACGCGAAGCATGCGTTACGTGGTCCGCACCGCCGGCGATCCGCTCGCCGTCGCGGGCGCGGTGCGCCACGTCGTGCATTCCATGAACCCCGCGCTCCCGCTCACGCACATGGAAACGGCGGAGACGCTGATCGCGCAGTCGATGGCGAGCCGCCGCTTCGACATGCTGCTCCTCACGTCATTCGCCGCGCTCGCGCTCGTGCTCGCGGCGGCGGGGATCTACGGGCTGATCGCGTACTCAGTCACGCAGCGCCAGCGCGAGATCGGGGTGCGGATGGCGATCGGAGCCACATCGGGCGGCATCGTGCGACTCGTGCTCCGCGAAGGCGCGTGGACGACCGCCGTGGGTGCGGTGCTCGGGCTCGTTGGTGCGGCGGCGCTCACGCGCGTGATGCAGTCGCTGCTGTTCGGGGTCGGCGCGGTGGATGTGGTGACGTTCGCGTGCGCCACGGGATTGCTCGTCGCGGTCGCGTTGCTTGCCAGCTGGCTGCCGGCACGGCGAGCGGCGCGCGTAGATCCCGTCGTAACCATCCGGGGCGACTGATGAAGGCCAGGAGCGCCCGAACGACAGGGTCCAGCGGCGCGGAGACATGGGCTCCGGTGCCCTCATTCGCTCCGGAGCGCGATTATCGGGTCCACAGCAGTCGCGCGTCGCGCCGGGAGCCAGCTCGCCAGGAGGGCGACGAGGGCAAGCAGCGCGGCAACGGCGCCGATCACTTTGGGATCGATCGGGCTCACCTGGTACAGCATCAAGGGCAGGCCATGGCTGACAGCCAGCGCGCCGAGCACGCCGAATGCCGCACCCCAGGCGACGAGGCGCACCGCGTCGCGCACGATCATCCGGATCACCGCGCTCCGATCGGCGCCGAGCGCCATCCGGATCCCGATCTCGTGCGTGCGCTGGAGCACGGCGTACATCATCACACCGTAGATGCCGACGGCGGCGATGAGGAGCGCGAGCGCCGCGAAGATGCTGAGCAATCCCATGAGCAGTCGCCACGGTGAGACGTACTCCGCAACGACACGCGGCATGGTGCGCACCTGGGCGATGGCAATGTCCCGATCCACCGAGGCGATGGCGCGCCGGATGGAGGGCGTGAGGGACGTGGGGTCACACCCCCGTGCCCGCGCCGGGCATGCGGCGCGCACCACGAGGGTGAAGTAGCGGCCGCCGGCCTGCAGCGCCGACCCATAGATCGTGGGTGCTGGGGCGTGCTCCATCTGGTCCCGCACATCGGCAGCGATGCCAATGATCCGATACGGAGTGCCGTAGATGTCGAGTCCCTGTCCGATCGCATCGTCGCCGGGCCAGTAGCGCTCCGCCATGGTCCTGCTGATGATCACCACTCTCGGAGCGGCCGAGACATCGTGCGCGGTGAAGTCGCGTCCGCCGAGAAGCGGGATGCCGAGCGTCGCAAAATAGCCGGGAGTGACGACCTCACTGACTGCCTTCGGCGCCTGCGCCCTCGGGAAGTGCGGCCGACCGCTCACGTTGAAGAGCGTGAAGTCGCGATCATGACTGAGCGGGAGCGTCGAGATGCCCGCGACGCTGCGCACCCCCGGAAGGGCGCCCACCACCGATTGCACTTTTCTATAGACAGCCCCGGCCCGTGCCGCCTCCGCGTATCCCGCCTCCGGCAGCTCGATCGACATGGTGAGTACATGCTCGATGCGCATCCCCGTGCTCGTGGCGAGCAGATTGCGGACGCTCTGCACCATGAGCCCCGCGCTCACGAGCAGCACCAGCGCCAGCGCGAACTCGGCGACGACGAGCATGTGGCGTACGCGGCCGCCTCGCGCGCCGGTGGCGTCGTGTCCACCCTCCCTGAGCGACGACGTCAGATCGGGCCGTGACGCGCGCAGCGCCGGGAGCACGCCAACGAGCAGCGCACTCGCGAGTGAGAGCGCGATGGTGAACGCGAGCGCACGCCCGTTCACCGCGACGGCGCCCCAGCCCGGAATGTATCGGGTGAGGCTCGCCGGCACGGAACTCTTGAGCAGCGGCACGCTCCACCAGGCGAGGAGCGCGCCACCTACCGCGCCGAGCAGCGCCAGAACGAAGCTCTCGGTGAGGAGGTGTCGCGCGAGCCGCCCACGTCCGGCGCCCAGCGCGCTCCGCACCGCGATCTCACGCTCTCGCCCACTCGTGCGGGCAAGGAGCAGGTTGGCCACGTTCGCGCAGACGATGAGCAGCACGAACAGCGCGGCGGCCATGAGGGGCGCGAAGAACTCCCGCGCCTGATGCAGCATGTA
>DASUKA010000152.1:0-59015 GCA_036278935.1 Gemmatimonadaceae bacterium | reverse complement strand
GGCGGATTCCCGGCGAACTCCATCAACGTCATCATGGGGCAGCCCGGCACGGGGAAGACCATCTTCGCCGAGCAGATGCTCTTCCACAACGCGCGCGGCGACCGCCCGATGCTCTACCTCACCACGCTCTCGGAGCCGATGGCGAAGGCGATGAGCTACGTGCAGCGCTTCCGATTTTTCGACGCCGCCAAGCTGGGGAGTGTGGTGATGTACGATGACCTCGGCGCGTTGCTCGCGCAGCAGGGTCCGCAGGCGCTCGTCGCCCGATTGAAGGACGAGATCAAGACCCACTCCCCGCAGATCATCGTGATTGATTCCTACCGCGCCATTCACGACCTCGCCACCTCACGAGGCGAGATGCGACGCGTCATCACGGAGCTGGCCGGCCTACTCTCGGCCTACGAGACAACGACCTTTCTCCTGGGCGAGTACACGAGGGAGGACATCCCCCAGTTCCCGGAGTTCGCTGTGGCCGATTCCATCGTCGAGCTGGCTCGCAGCCCGCTCAGCACGCGCGATGAGCGATTCTTCCGGGTGTTGAAACTCCGGGGGAGCGAATACCGGGAGGGGCAGCACGCATTCCGGATCACGGACGCGGGGCTCGACATCTACCCGCGCCTCGTGTCGCCGCCCATGCCCAAGGAGTACCGGGTGAGCAGGCAGCGCATGCCGTGGGGCGTGAGCGGCCTGGATCCCCTCATTGGCGGCGGACTGTGGCAGGGGAGTACGACACTGCTCCTGGGGCCGACCGGGTCGGGCAAGACCACCATGGCGCTACAATTCGCCCTCGAGGGATTCCGGCGTGGCGAGCCGGCGCTGTATGTGAACTTCCAGGAGAACCCCTCCCAGTTGCGGCGGCTGATCGCCGACCTCGGCACGGACGTCGACGACGCGGAGCGGCAGGGACTGCATCTGCTGTACAAGTCGCCGGTGGAGCTGCAGATCGACAGCATCATCGTGGAAATCTTTGCGCTCATGCAGAGCCAGGGGATCAGGCGCGTGGTGGTTGACGCGGTAGGCGACCTGTCCGCCGCGGCGACCGACCCGCAGCGGTTGCACGACTACCTATACGCGTTGGAGCAGCACTTCGCCGTGCGCGGTGTGACGAGCGTGTTGACGCTCGAATCCGAGGTGGACACTGGGGCGCAGACGCGGCATACGCCCCAAGAGCAGCAACTCAGCTACATGTCAGACAATGTGCTCCTCCTGTCGCTGCCGACCGCCGAGCGTTCGGCCCGCACATTGCGAGTGATCAAGACGCGGCGTAGCCCGCACGAGCCCGGCCTGCATACCTTTGAGATCGGGCATCGGGGCGTGCGGGTCATTTAGAGCAGGGAGTGTCACCATGAACGCGCGGGCAACGCAGGCGGGCCGCCTCCAGCGCCTCACCCAGGTGAGTCGCGCCTTTACCTATGCAACCTCGCTCACGGAGATCCTGAGACTCACGGCCGATCAGGCCGCCGAGCTGCTGGGGACGGACAAGGCGATTCTCATGCTGACCGACGCCGATGGGCTCTTCCACGTGCGCGCCTCCGCCGGCATCTCGCCGGAGCGCGCCGAGCGGCTTACGGGCACATTGGACGAATCGACCATCGGCGGACTCCAGCGCCTCTTAGGCGCGGACTCGCTGGAGCGCTTCATCGGGGTGCCCCTCGTCGTGCAGGGACGCGTCACCGGGCTCCTGGCCGTGCTGCGACCCGCGGAACGGCCGGCCACGCCGGACGACGAATGGCTGCTCTCCGCCCTGGCCGATCAGACCGCCGCGCCACTCGAGAATGCACGACTGGCGGAGGAAGCCGAACGGGCGGCGCTCCTGGCGGAGAATGCGCGCCTCTATGAGGCCGAGCGAGCGGCGCGGCGCGACGCCGAGAATGCAAATCAGTCGAAGAGCCAGTTTCTCGCGACCATGAGCCACGAGCTGCGCACGCCGCTCAATGCCATTGCAGGATACGTGGACCTGATCGACATGGAAGTCTACGGGCCGGTGATCGATGCCCAACGCGAGGCGCTGCAGCGCATCCGGCGGAATGAACGGTATCTGCTCGGCCTGATCAACGACGTGCTCGACTTCGCCAAGCTCGAAGCGGGCCGGGTGCAGTGCACCGTGTGTGATGTGCCGATGGACGAAACGCTCTTGGACATGGAGGCGCTCATCGCACCGCAGGTGCGCGCCAAGACGCTGCGGTACCGGTTCGACCGGTGCGATCCCGCGCTGACGGCCCGGGCCGATCGCGAGAAGCTGCAGCAGGTGGTGCTCAACCTCCTGTCCAATGCCATCAAGTTCACCCCACCCCAGGGGGAGATCGTGCTCACATGCACCGCCGACGACGCGGACGTCATCATCCAGGTGCGCGATACCGGCAGCGGAATTCCGGCGCCGAAGCTCGAGCAGATTTTCGACCCCTTCGTGCGCCTCGATCACGACCTCAGTAGCGCGACCGAGGGCACCGGGCTTGGCCTGGCCATCAGCCGGAATCTCGCGCGTCTCATGCACGGCGACCTGACGGCGACGAGTACGCTGGGGTGTGGCTCGGTATTCACCGTCCGGCTGCCGCGCGCGACGGCGTAGCGCCCCCGCGCACGGAGCCGACGGCGGGCGCTACGCCCCGGCGCCGCTGAGCGCGCCCCCGCCGAGCATCTCCTGCGCCAGTTCGATCTCCCCGCGACTCCCGATGTAGAGCGGGGTGCGCTGGTGCAGCTCGGTGGGCTGGAGGTCGAGGATGCGCGTGGTACCGTCCGTGGCCGCGCCGCCAGCCTGCTCGACGATGAACGCCAACGGATCGGCCTCGTACAGCAGCCGCAGCTTGCCATGCTGATTCCGACTGTTCGATGGATAGGCGAACACGCCGCCGCCCAGCAGGTTGCGGTGAAAGTCCGCCACGAGCGACCCCACGTAGCGCACGTTGAGCGCCTTGCGGTCGCCATCCAGCCCGCGATAGCGCCGCATGAGCGCGCGCACGTTCTCGTCCCAGAACTGCTCGTACGAGTCGTTCACGCTCAGATACCGCCCGCTTTCCGGCGTGCGAATGTTCTGGTGCGAGAGCAGGAACTCGCCGATGGACGGATCGAGCGTGAAGCCGTGGACTCCCTGCCCCGTGGTGTAGACCAGCATAGTGCTCGATCCATAGATCACGTAGCCGGCTGCCACCTGGCGGCGGCCCGGCTGCAGCACGTCCTCCAGCTCTCCACGGGTGCCGCGCGTGATCTTGCGCACCACGGAGAAGATCGTGCCGACGGGGACGTTCACATCGATGTTCGACGAGCCGTCCAGCGGGTCGAAGAGGAGCAGGTACTTGCCGCACCGGAAGCCATCGGGAATCTGGATGATGTCCGGCTCTTCCTCGGACGCCATGCCGCACAGGCGGCCGCCGTGATCCATGGCCTTGATCACGATCTCGTTCGCGAGCACATCCAGCTTCTGCTGGATCTCGCCGTGCACGTTCTCGGTGTGCGTGGCGCCCAGAATGTCGGCGAGGCCGGCGCTGCGCACCTTGTTGGCGATCATCTTCGCCGCGAGCGCGATATCGTAGAGAATTCCGGACAGCTCGCCAGTGGCTTCCGGATGCAGCCGTTCCTCCTCGACGATGAACCGCTCGATCGTGACGACTGATGTGGGAGTATGCTGGACCACGGTCAACCCTCTCCTCGACGCAGTTCGGGGCCGGACTCGCGTAGCCGCGCGGTAGCGTAGCGGCGCGCGTCAGCCTCGAATCGGTTGTGGTGATACCCGCGGCGCAGACTCTCCCACAAGTATTGCACCGGGAAGGTCGCGCTCTCCTGAAACTGATGAATGTGTCGTAGCTCGTGCAAGAGCAGTTCCACCGCGGCGGGCTCGCGGGGTGCCAGAAAGACGGTATGCCACAGGGTGATCGCCGCGGCCGTGCGACGCCCGAGCATCCACCCGCCCACTCGCACCGGGAGCCCGCCGCGGCGCACGCGCGCCAGGCGCAGTTCCGGGTAGCGATCCAGGAGTGCGCTCGACAGCGTGACGGGACGGCCAAGAAGTGGCCTCAGGATGCCGGCGAGAGCGTCCACTCGTCTCCTTGTTCCTCGATGCGAATGTGGTGGCCGTCGGTATGGATGATGATGCTCCCCTCGCGGTCCGTCCGCAATACGACGGCACCGCGTGCGGCGAGCGCGTGAACCACCGATGCGCTCGGGTGGCCGTAGCTGTTCCCCGCCCCCACGGAAATCACCGCCACACGCGGCCGCACGGCGTCCAGAAAGGGCGCCGTGCTGCTGGTGGAGCTCCCATGATGCCCCACCTTCAGCACGTCCGCGTGCAGGTCCGCCGAGTCGTGCGCCAGGAGCCACCGCTCCTCGCCACGCTCGGCGTCACCCACTAGCAGGAATCGCACCGCGTGAAACTGCACCAGCACCACCAGGCTCGCCTCGTTCGGATCATCGAGCGTGGACATCCAGGCGGAATCGGGCGCCAGGACGCTCATGGAGACGCCGTCCACGCGGAGCGTATCGCCTGGATGCGCGCGGTGCCAGGGCACGCCCACGGATCGCGCCGTGAGCAGCGATGCGAGGTAGGGCTCGCTCCCACCAGCGAACGCCCCGTCCCAGTACGCGGCCGGGTGCAGCGCTCGGAATACGCTGGCTGCACCTCCCACGTGATCCGCATGCGGATGGGAGAGCATGAACGCCACCACGTCACCGCCATAGCGCCGGAGGTACGGGATGACGGTGCTCCGGCCGGCATCGCCGCCGCGCCACGTGCGCCCGGCATCCACGAGCACCCAGTGCCCGTGCGGCGTGCGCAGCGCGATGGCGTCGCCCTGCCCCACGTCGATCACGTGGAGCTCCACGTCGCCCGCTCCGGCAGGGACGAGCGGAAGCCAGGCCACGATCGTGAGCGAGCCGACTGCCACAATGAGCGCGCGACCCGGAAAGCGGCTCATGCAGGCCGCCAACAGCGCCGCGCTCGCCACGCCCGCCAGCATCGCGGCCGTTCGGGTTGGCGCCACGACAATCGATCCGTATGGCACCCCAGCGCCCGTGCGTGCCACGAAGTTGAGCGCGACGATCATCGGGTGTGCGGCGCCCGCGAGAAAGCGCGCCAGCGGCAGCACGGGGCGCGCGAGCAGCGCCAGGAAGAGCGTGGGCTGCAGGACGCCGACAATGGGTGCGGCCACCACGTTCGTGACCGGCGCGATGAGGCTCAGCCGGCCGAATCGCCAGGCCACGAGCGGTGCGCAGGCCAGCGTGGCCACCACGGAGATGAGCATCGTCACCGCCAACTCGGCACGCCAGCCAGCCAGGCGCGGCACAATCCACCGGCGCGCGAGCGCGCCGCCCGCGATCAGGCTGGCCATCCCGATGATGCTGAGCTGATAGCCGACATCCAGCACCGTACGCGGCTCGGCCAGCGGTATCGCGGCGCCGAGCGCGAGCGCGGCCCACGGCGACACCGGGCGCTGCATGAGCCTGGAGACCGCCCCGATTCCCAGCATCACGGCCGCGCGGAGCGCCGCGGGCGGCGCACCGATGAGCGCGATGTACCCCGCCGTGGCGGCGAGCGTGGCCACGGTCGCCGAGGTGCGCGGGAGCCGCAACGCCTGGAAGATGAGCAGAATGGCCGCGGCGATGATGGCCACGTGCATCCCGGAGATCGAGAGCATGTGCACGATCCCCGCGGCGGCGAAGCGATCGCGCAGCGCAGGGTCGAGCGAACGGGTGTCGGCGATGAGCAGCGCGCGCACGAGCGGCGCGTCCAGCCGGAAGACGCTGTCGATCGCTACGCCGGCGCGGGCGCGGAGCGCGAGGGTGAGTGAGCGGCGGCCAACGGGCGCCAGCACCGCGTGCTCGATCTTGATCCCGCGCCTGGACGCCACAGCCACGCCCCGCACCAACACCACAGCTCCCGCGCCCCCCCGCCCCTGCTGGACCGCCAGCGCCATGCGCACACTGCAGCCACCCAACCGCGCGCGGCCCGGCACGAAAGCGCCGGGCGCGGCCGCATCGGCCAGCGTAACCGTCCATTGCGGCGTGATGAGCGCACGCGCCCGGCACCGCTGTTCCGAGGCCTGGGTCGCGCGTGCCACGATGGCGCCGGCGGCAGCCACGGCCGTAAGCGCCGCCAGCGTGGGAGCGCGGCGCAGAAACGCGACGACCAGCACCGCCACGACCAGCAGCAGCGCCAGCACCGAGGCGCCGCCAAAGCCCAGGATCAGGCCGCCAGCATAGGCGGCAACAGCGAGGGCGATGAGTGGCATGCTGCATCGCTAGCCACTCTCGCCCCCGGATGCGTCATCGATTGTCGGCGCGCACCATCGGATTATCCCGCCATGGGCAACGGGCGCCCGGTGCGCACGATCGCCCCGGTGAAGGTCGACCCGGTGGTCCCCGTGAGCTCGACGTCGTAGTATCGCCCGATCATCTCCGCGTCGCCGGGTACGAGCACCGTGCGGTGCTGGCGCGTCCGCGCCTGCAGCAGGGTACCGCGGCGCGATACCTTCTCGATGAGCACTTCATGTCGTGTCCCGAGGAGTGCAAGGTTCCGCTGGCGGGCCTTCTCGCGCACAACGCCGATCAGATGGTCCAGACGCGCACCCGCCACCTCGTCCGACACGGTGAGATGCGACGGCATGCGCGTGGCCGGTGTGCCTTCGCGTGGCGAGAACTTGAAGGTGAAGGCGTCATCGAAGCCGATCTCCTGCACGGCACTCACCGTCTCGGCAAAGTCCTCCTCCGTCTCGCCCGGGAAGCCGACAATGATGTCCGTGGTGAGCGCCAGGCCGGGAATCTGCCCGCGCAGCCGCTCCACGCACTCGAAGTATCCCTCCCGCGTATATCGGCGGAGCATGCGCTTGAGCACGCGCGTGGAACCGGACTGCATGGGCAGATGCACGTGCTCGCACACCGTCGGAGTCTCGGCCATGGCCGTGATCACACGGTCGCTGAAATCGTTGGGGTGTGGGCTGGTGAAGCGCACCCGCCGCACGCCGTTCACGCTCCCCACCGCGCGGAGCAGGTCGGCAAAGTCGTGCTCTCCATCGTGATAGGAGTTCACGGTCTGCCCCAGCAGCGTCACCTCCGTAATTCCCTCCGCCGCAACGTCGCGCACTTCGCGCACGACGTCGGCAAGGCGGCGACTGCGCTCGGCACCCCGCGTGGTCGGAACGATGCAGTACGTGCATCGGTAATCGCACCCGCGCTGCACGGGAATCCATGCGCAGACCCCCTCGGCACGGCGGGCGCGGAAGTCCTCGTAGTGCTCCTCCATGTCGAAGTCCACGGCGGCCACGCGCTCCCCGCGCCGTGCGCCGTCGATGAGCGCCGGGAGCGCACGGTATCCATCCGGGCCGATCACCAGATCCACATGCCGGGCGCGGTCCAGCAACCGCGCGCCCAGCCGCTGCGCCATGCATCCGGTCACGCCCAGGATCGTGTCGGGCTTCATGTGGCGCTTGAGCTCGCCCAGGCGCCCGAGCACCCGCTGCTCCGCGTGGTCCCGAATGGCGCAGGTGTTCACCAGAATGACATCCGCGTCGTCCGGCGACTCCGTCGCTTCATAGCCGTACTCGGCCAGGCGGCCGTGCATCAGCTCGGAATCGCTGACGTTCATCTGGCAGCCATAGGTTTCGATGTAGACGGTGCCGGGCTTGTCAGCGCTCATGTCGCTCTCCATCGGACGACGCGGGGCCGCAGGGATCGAGCGGCAGGGCGATGTGGAAATGGCTCCCGCTCCCCTCGCTGCTCTGCACCCAGACGCGGCCACCATGCGCCTCCACGGCCAGCTTGCAGAAGGCCAGGCCGAGCCCGGAGCTACGTACACGAGGCGTTTCCGGATGCTTCACGCGCTCGAACTTCCGAAAGATGATCTCGTGATACTCCGGCGGGATGCCAGGTCCGTTGTCGGACACCGTGAAGAGGATGCCGTTGTTGCCCCGGCGCGCGGAGAGCGAGACGTGGACATGTTCCGGGCAATGCGTGAGGGCGTTCTGAATCAG
Source organism: Gemmatimonadaceae bacterium (assembly GCA_036278935.1). Lineage (GTDB taxonomy): Bacteria > Gemmatimonadota > Gemmatimonadetes > Gemmatimonadales > Gemmatimonadaceae > DASSNR01. The sequence continues at coordinate 51,057 of DASUKA010000152.1, read as the reverse complement.
GTTCGAGAAGACCCGCTTGAGCATCCCCTTGTCGCCGCGGAACACCGGCGCTTCGTCCGCCACGTCCATCGCTACCACCGCCCCCTCCTGCTGGAACCGGACCGCCCACTCGTGCATCACCTCGGTGAGCAGGACGCCGGGCGCGATGGGCTCTACTTCCAGCTGGAGCTCTGTATCCTCGATGCGCGCCACCTCCAGCAGATCCTCGATGAGCGCGAGCAGATCCTCCGCCTGCGATTCCGCATCGCTCAACGCACGGCGCTGGGCCTCGCTCACCAGGCCGAAGTCTCCGTCGAGCACCATCTCCAGCGACGCCAGCACCGCCGCGAGCGGCGTCTTGAGGTCGTGCACGATCATCTTCATGAGGTCATCGCGCACCTTCTCCAGCTCACGCAGCTGCCGATAGCTCTGTTCAAGGGCGTCGGTCGCGAACTTGAGTCGGAGCAGGCTCCGCACCCGGGCACTCAGAATCTGGCGACTGTGCGGCTTGGTGAGAAAATCATCGCCGCCCGCTTCGATGGCCTTCACGCGGTCCGACGTATCGTTGAGTGCCGTCACGAAGATGACCGGGATGCGCGACGAGCGCGGATCCCGCTTGATGCGGCGGCACACCTCAAAACCGGTGGAGCGATGATCGACGCCCAGCGCGCCGGCCGGCATCGAGATATCCAGGATGCACAGGTCGGGGCGGAACTCGAAACATGCCTCGATGGCGGACGGGCCGTCCTCCGCGCTCACCACGCGGTACCCCAGCACGCTCAGCTGGTCGTGCAGTAGCTCGACGTTGGCGGGAACGTCGTCGGCGACGAGAATGAGCGGGGGCTGCGTTACCGGATCCGTCACGGCGCTACGGTCGGATGAAGAATGCCGCGCTGATGATCCACGCCCGTTCGCGGGCCGCCAGCGGTATGGAGCGCCACGCGCGCTGCAGGCCCAGGTCGACGCGCGAGCGATCACCGCCGAAGGGTATGCCCAGGCCGATCGAGGCCGATTTTTCGGTCACCTGCCGGCCAGCGGCCCCGAACGGCAGTGTGCGGCGCCGGAATCCCGCCCGTACGGGGAGCGAACGGCCAAAGGCGCCCACTACGCTGCCCTCCGCGCCCACACCCCAATCCCAGCCATCGAAGGCCGTCACGTCCCCCTGGCCGAGCCCGCGCATGTGCGACCACCCCGTCCACTGCGCGCTCCCCGCGAGCAGCAGCCCCGGCACCGCGCTGATCTCCACGCCGCCGCCATAGACGTTGGGGACCCACGCGCGGCCGAGCGTGGTGTCGCCGGTTGTCGCGGTGATCTTCCCGCCAATCCGTCCGTCGGCGGCCAGCATGACCCCGTGGACCGGGCGCAGCTCGAGGCCAACGCCCACCGCGTTGCCGGAGTAGCCGACGGTCGAGTGCTGACTGAAGTCCGCGAATGCGGTGTCCACGAAGTTGCGGGTGATATCCAGACGGTTGTCCCCCGTGAGCACGTGGCCACTCACGCCAATGCGGAGCGCCGGCACGATCTGGTAGGCCAGCGCCAGACGGATGTCATTGATGGCGCCCCGAACGGTGAAGTCCTCGAAGAACTGGCTGCTCTCTCCCGACCCGCTCTGCTCCTCGGCGGTGATGGACGTCCCCCATGTCCGATCGAGAAAGGTGGCCATCGACACGCCGGCACTGAGCCGCGGACTGAGCGACGTCGCCACCGCCGCGAGCGGGAAGCGCGAGATGGTGGTGTGATCTTGCCCGCCCGGCACGCTCACGCTGCGGAATTCGGGCGAATACTGGAAGTAGATCGCCGTGCCGCCCCACGAGCTGAGCGCGGCGGGGTTGACGGGCGACACCGGGTCGAAGGGCGCCAGCGCTCCGCCAGTGGCTGCCGCGCGCGTGCTCAGCTCCCCGGTGGGATAGCCAAAGCCCTGTGCGCTGAGCGTTCCCTGCGCGCGCACCGCGGGCGCGAGGATGCCGAGGGCGAGCACGCCCGCTATCACACTGCGCATCATGGCAACCCGAAGCTGGCGCGAGGAATGTAGCTGAGGTGCAGGCGCGGCCGCAGCGAGTCCGGCACGGAGGCGTCGGTCGAATAGAAGAGCACCTGCCGCGGATCGAGTCCCTCCGCGCCAAACTGGAGGATTACGGCGCGCTGGTTGCCCGTTGCCGCGGAGGCCTTCCAGAGGCGGAGCAGTTGCACGAGCTCGATCGCTCGCTGTCCGCTGTCCTGCGGCGTGATCGTGAGCACAGGGAGGTTGATGATTCCCGCCGGCGCGGCAAGCAGGGCGGACTTTGCGGGATCCGTGACGCTGTTGCTGGCCTGGCCGGCGAGCGGAATGATCGCCACCGTATCAGGGTGCAGAAAGGCGCGGCTGGGCACCTGCGTGAGCAGCAGCGATGCCCGCACGACGGTGGTCGAGTCCACGATCGCTGGCGGCAGGTCGAAGCGCAGATACGCGCGCGACGCGGGCAGTCCTCCCACCGCCAGGAAGCGCGGATCGGAGGGCGGCGTACCGCGCACGACCACCATGTAATCGGCCAGCCCCGCGATGTCCACGCCGGGGGAGATCGCGGCATTCGCCGGAACCGCCACGGTGGCGGAGTCGGTCGCCGTGCGCCCTTTGTACTCGAGCTCGGGCGCCGCACCCCCTTCCCCGGAAATCGCATCCACCTGCACGGCGCCCTGGGTAGGCGTCGTGGCCTCGAACGCGAGCCGTAGCGGCTTCCCCCCCACCACGCCGCGCTGCACCAGACTGTCCGGCAGCGGAATGCGCAGCGCGAACGACGCGGAGTCGAGCGTGTCGCGCGCGATGGTCGCCACGGCCCCGGGCAGCAGCCGGTCGGGACGGATGAGCGCCGCGATCGCCGCTGTATTGAAGACATCCGCGGTGGTGTCGACGTTGTAGACGCGAACGCTCAGGGAGTCACCGGGGACGAACACCGTATCCTGCCCCGCGGGGAACTGCGCCAGCGTCAGCGTTACGCCGGCGCTGTCCACCGAGGTGTACGTGCTCTTGAGCGAATCAAAGCGCGCCACCGCCACGGTGAGCAGCGTGTCGTCGCCCTGTATGGTGTTTACCATCAGCAGCTGCGTGGCGGAGCCGAGCGGTGGGAAGCCACGCACCGTGACCGCCGTGTCGATCACGCCGGTCAGCACGGTGTCCTTGAAGGAGAGTCCCTGCTCAGGACAGAGCGACGGGCAGGCCGCTCCGCCGTTCAGATCCTCCTGACAGGCCGCCAGGCCAAGCGTGCCCGCGGCCACGAGCGCCAACATGCACCAGCGCCGGCGCCAGACGCCGGTGTGCCTACCTGCCACGTCGAGATGAACCACACGCAAGGGTAGTCGGGATTCGGGCCGGGAACGCCGGCCGGTATGCATCCATGATGCGTCCGGGCATCATGGGCGATCACGTAGGGCGGAGTGAATGGGTACGATTGGACGTGGGAAAGGTTCCAAGCGCGGCCCGGCGCGTCCGCCATTGCGCCAGCCTTGGCCCCCGCCAGGCGAAATCTATCACGGGCACCGCCCCGTCGCGCGCTCCTCGCATGCGCCGGCGGCCGGAGGCGCATCCACCGCGCCGCTCACGCTGGACCGTGGTAGATCCGCTCCAACCGGCTGCCCAGTCCCGTGAGCAGCTCGTACGGCGATACATCAGCTGTTGCAGCCACGGATCGCACCGTGCGCTCGAGCGCGCCATCCCCGCCGATGAGCGTCGCGACGTCGCCAACCTCGCACGGCACATCGGTGACATCGATCATCGTCATGTCCATCGTCACCACGCCGACCACCGGAGCCTCCACACCGCGGATCAGCACGCTCCCGCGATTGCTCAGTGCGCGGCGATACCCGTCGGCGTAGCCGATGGCGAGCGTGGCGATGCGGCGCTCGTCCGGCGCCCGAAAGGTGGCGTCGTAGCTCACCGACTCCCCTGGCGGCACGGTGCGCACGGCCACCACGCGCGAGCGCAGCTGCACGACGGCCTCCGGAGCACCTCCCGCCGCGGCACCGCAGTCGACGCCATACAGAAAGACGCCCGGGCGCACCAGATCCCACGGCGAGCCGTGGCGCCGCGCGATGGCCGCCGAGTTCTCCGCGTGGAGGTACCGGGGCCGCGCCGGGAGCTCCCCGATCGCGCGGCGAAAGCGGTCCTCCTGCTCCGTCACCGACTGTGCGTCCCGCTCAGCCGAGTGAAAGTGCGTGAACGCGCCCTCGGGCGGCATGGCGCGCGGCAGGTCACCGAGCGATGCCATGTCGTCCCATCGCACACCTGCCCGGTTCATTCCCGTATCGATCGACAGGTGCCAGGCGCCCCCGCCCAGCTCGTGCCAGCAGCGCATCTGCTGGGCCGTATCCAGCGCGGGCGTGAGTGCGCGCGCATGCGCCGTGCGCAGGTCATCGGCCGTCAGGGGTGTGAACACGATGACGCGGCGCGTGATGCCCGCCTCCCGCAGCTCGACCCCCTCCGCTACAGTGGCGACGCCGAATCCCCACGGTGCGAGGGGCTCGAGCGCGCCGGCGGCGCGCACGGCACCAGTGCCGTATGCATCGGCCTTGATCATGGGCAGAAGCGCTCGCCCTGCCCGCGCCGCCATGGCGGCCCCATTGCGCTGCAACGCGCCTAGATCGATCTCGACCCAGGCGCGCGTTCGTTGCGTCTCCATTGACCCGTCGCGAGTTGCGCCGATAGTATACCGGCCCCGAGGAGAGCATGCAAGACACATCACCGATGGACAACGCACTCGCGCTCATGCGCGACCTTCGCACCCGATGCGACTGGGACCGGGCGCAGACCCACGGCTCGTTGCGCCCCTATCTCATGGAAGAAACGCACGAGCTGGACGACGCGCTGCGCAGCGGCGACGCGCGGCTCATGCGCGAGGAGCTGGGCGACGTCTTCCTCCAGGTGCTCTTCCACGCCGTGATCGCCGAGGAAGAAGGCGCCTTCGACATGGCCGATGTCGCGAACGGGATGATCGCGAAGATGAAGGCGCGTCATCCGCACCTCTACGGCGGCGGCGCACGGGAGCCGTGGGAGCGCATGAAGGCACGGCAGCGCGCATCCATCGCCGACGGGCTCCCGCTCTCGCTCCCCCCGCTGCATCGCGCGCACCGGCTGCAGGACCGCGCCGCCGGTGTCGGCTTCGACTGGCCCGACACGGACGGTCCGGCCGCCAAGGTGGAAGAGGAGCTGGGCGAGGTACGCGAGCAGCTCGATCACGCGCCGCAGGTGGCAGCGCGTCCTCAGGCGGGCGAGGACGAGGCGGCGCATGCAGCGCTGGAGGCCGAGCTTGGCGATCTGCTCTTTGCCGCCGTGAATCTGTGCCGCAAGGCTGGCGTGCACGCCGCACTCGCCCTGGACAGGGCCAACGCCAAGTTCGCGCACCGCTTCGAGGGGATGGAGCAGATCGCGGCCGAGCGCGGGATTGCCATGCGCGACGCGGGGCTCTCGCAGCTCGACGCATTGTGGGACGAGGTGAAGGCCGGCGAGTGAGCGCTGCCGCGGCACGCGGATGCCGCCGCCCCCGCCTACAATTGTCCCAGCTTCCGCAGCTCTGGCCACGCCACCGCGGTAATCCCGACCACCACCATGGCACCGACGCCACCGATCACGACGGCGAACACCGGGCCGGCCACCGCCGCGAGCGTGCCCGACTCGAAGCCTCCCAGCTCGTTCGACGTGCCCGTGAACAGGCCGTTGACTGCGGAGATGCGGCCCCGGAACTCGTCCGGCGTCATGACCTGAAGCAGGGTGTTGCGAATGACCACGCTCACCATATCGAAGGCGCCCACCACCGCCAGCACGATGAGGGAGAGTGTGAACGAGCGCGACAGCCCGAACACCACCGTGCCCGCGCCATATACTGCCACGGATACCAGCAGCGCCCGGCCGGCGTGCCGCAGCGGCGGGCGGTGCGCCATGATGAGCGCCGTCACCAGCGCACCCACGGCGGGTGCCGCCAGCAGCCAGCCGAGGCCCGTGGCGCCCACGCGGAGGATGTCCTTCGCGTAGATTGGCAGGAGCATCGTGGCGCCGCCCAACATCACGGCGAACATGTCCAGCGTGATCGCCGCGAGCACCGCTTTGGTCCGCCGGAGAAAGCGCACCCCACCCACGAGCGTCGAGAGCATTCCCTCCTCCTCGGCCACCGGCACGTACGGGCGGCTCCTCGCGGGCGCGATGAGCAACGCGAACGCCAGCACCGCGCCCGCTGCCAGCGCGTAGGCGGGCGCGGCGTGGTGCGTGGCCCCGATCACCAGCCCGCCTGCACCCGGACCCAGTACGGCGGCGAGCTGCCATGAGGTGCTGCGCCACGTCGCGGCATTCCCGAAGAGCGACGGTGGGATGAGTTGCGGTGACAGCGCATCCTTTGCGGGCTGCTGGAATGCGCGCGCGATCCCGGCGACGACGAGGAACACGTACACGAGGGCGACCACATGCGGGAGCGCGGTGGCGACAGCGAGCCCCACGTAGCTCAGGGCAAGGAGAATCTGCGCCGCGATGAGCAGTCGCTTCCGGTCAAAGCGATCGCTCACGTGGCCGGCCGGCAGGGTGAGCAGGAAGACGGGCAGCACCTGCGCCAGTCCCACGGCGCCAAGCGCCAGCGCGGAGCCCGTGCGCTCGTACAGATCCCATCCCACCGCCACCGTGACCATCTCCATGCCAATGGTCCCGACAAAGTTGCCGATGACGTAGAGCCGAAAGTCGCGGATGCGGAGCGCGGCGTACGGATCGGTTCGCGACGAGGGCGGCGCCGCTGCCGGACGTGAGGCCATGGAGTGATGAACTCCGCGGCGCTACGGAGCCAGCCGATTCATCAGCCGCGGAAAGGCGATGACCTCGCGGATGTGCGGCGTCCCGGTAATCCAGGCGATGGTGCGCTCCAGCCCCAGCCCGAAGCCGGAATGCACGAACGTGCCGTACTTGCGCAGATCCAGATACCAGCCGTACGCGTCCAGCGGCAGTCCTTCGTCAACGATTCGGGCGCGGAGCTTGTCATAGTCGTCCTCGCGCTGGCTCCCGCCGATGATCTCCCCGTAGCCTTCTGGCGCCAGCAGGTCATCGCACAACACAGTGCGCGGATCGGCCGGATTCTCCTTCATGTAGAACGCCTTGGCTTCCGCGGGGTAATTGATCACGAAGACCGGGCGGTCATACTCCGCCACAATCAACGCTTCATCTTCGGCCCCCAGGTCCTGGCCCCAGTGAATCGCGCTCCCTTTGCGTTGCAACAGGGTAACGGCGTCGGTGTAGTCGAGTCGCGGGAATGGCGGCCGCACGAGTTCGAGCGGGCGGGTGTCGCGCTCGAGCGCTGCCATCTCGTCCGCGCGGCGCTCGAGGCACCGCTGCACGAGCGCACTCACCAGCTCCTCCTGCACACGCATGTTCTCGGTAGAATCACACCAGGCCATCTCCGGCTCGATCATCCAGAACTCGGTCAGGTGCCGGCGCGTCTTGGATTTTTCGGCGCGAAAGGTGGGACCGAAGGTGTAGATGCGGCCGAACGCGGCCGCCGCCGCCTCTCCGTAGAGCTGCCCGGTCTGTGCAAGATAGGCCTGCCCCTCGTCGAAGTACTCGGTGGCGAACAACCCCGAGCGCTCACCGATGGCGGCCGTGAGAATGGGCGTGTCCACGTGCACGAAGCCGCGAGCGTAGAAGAAATCGTGGATGCCCTGCTCCACCTCGTGACGCACGAGGGCGATGGCGCGCTGCCGTGGACTGCGCAGCCACAGATGGCGGTGGTCGAGAAGAAAATCGACCCCGTGTTCCTTGGGCTGGATCGGATAGTCGAGCGGGCTGGCGCCAATCACCTCCACGTCCGTGGCGGACAGCTCGTAGCCGCCCGGCGCCCGCGCGTCGGCGCGCACGTCCCCGGTCACCGCCACTGACGATTCAATGGTGAGCGCCGTCACACGATTCCAGACATCATCCCCGCCGCCCGATGCCCCCTTGACGAAGACGCACTGCACGATGCCACTTCCATCGCGGAGCATCACGAAGGCAACTTTCCCCTGCACGCGCACGTGGGTGACCCAGCCGCGCACGGTAACGGGTTTCCCGACGTGGCCGCTCAGCGCTTCAATACGTTCACAGTGGCGTGTCATGACTTGTCTGTTAACGGCGGTGGCGGCGCAAGCTAGAGAGCGTGGAAAGCGCTGTCAATGTAGATTGCACCGTGGCAACGACACCGCGCCCGGATTCCTTCCACGCATCTCCTTCGATCCCGGCGACACATTTTCCATATGCACATCGTGACGGGAGCGTCGATTCCCCTCCTCCAGGCAGCGGCCCCGCGTCCTGGTCCATCCATCCGGCGCATACTGTGCCTTCGCGACTGACGTGACGATCCGCTCCAAGCTGGCGCTCGGACTCTTCTCCATCGCCGTCATCCTGCTCGTGCCGCTGGGCTTTGCGCTGCGATCGTTGGGACGCCTTCATCAGATCACAGCGGAGCTCCGGAACCGCGAGTTCGCGGCCTCGTTGCTGCTCAATCGCATGCGCTCTTCCACGGACGAGATGCGGCGGCTGGAGGTGGCGCTGCTGTTCGTCCACCGCGACTCGAGCCTCTTGAACATGCAGGCGCAGGTGGCCAGCCTTGCGGCGATGGCTGACTCGCTGGCGGATTACGATCTCGCCAGTGTGTCGCAGAACATCGGCGAGGCGGTGGACCTCGTCGCGCGCTACACGCCGATCGAATACGCGGCGGCGGCCGCCCTCCGGGCCCCGGTGGCCGACTCCATTTCGAGCCAGCAGCTCATTCCCGCCATCGGCGACGCCGAGCGCGCCCTTTCGGCGGCCGAGCACGCGCTCCGGCTGCGCACGAGCGATCGCGTCCAGGCAGCCACGGAAGAGACCATCCGGGCGCGGAACGCCGCCGGGCTGTCGTTCGCGGTCGCCGCCACATTCGCGCTCATCATCGCGATCGCCCTCTGGCGCAGTATCAGTCGCCCGGTTCGGGATCTGGAGGCGGGGATGGCCGCGGTAGCCGATGGCAATTTCGGCTACCGACTCTCCGTCTCCCCGGCACGCCGGGACGAGTTCGGGCGGCTGGCCTCGAGCTTCCAGACCATGGCGCATCAGCTGGCGCAACTCGACCGCCTGCGTGCGGAATTCATCTCGGTGGCGTCGCACGAGCTCAAGACACCGATCAACGTCATCCTCGGCTATCTGCAACTCGTGGATGAAGGGGTGTATGGCGCGGTGTCCACCAAACAGCGCGAGATTCTGAAGACCATCGACGCGCAAACGCAATCGCTCGCGCGCCTCGTGCACCAACTGCTCGACATCAGCCGCTTCGAGGCGGGCGGCGGGAAGCTCGACATTCGCGCCACTGAGTTCCAGCGGTTTCTCGCCGAGCTCGAGGACGCCTTCAAGGTGCTCTCGATGCAACGCGAGATCGACTTCCAGGTACAGCGGGCCGGTGTGCTGCCGGCCATCGTCTACTGGGACGCGGATCGTATCAACGAGGTACTCGGCAATCTGCTCTCCAACGCCTTCAAGTTCACGGACCGCGGGGGCACGATCGAGCTCCATGCCGTGGGGAGCGACGAAGAGGTGCGGCTGACCGTGCGTGACACGGGCGCCGGCATCCCGCCCCAGCAACTGCCGCACATCTTCGAGAAGTTCTACCAGGCCGACAACCAGGCGGCCGCGGCGCACGGCGGCACCGGTCTCGGGCTGGCCATTGCGCGCGAGATCGTCACCGCGCATCGTGGTGACATCTCCGTTCAGAGCGCACTGGGAATGGGCACCACCTTCTGTATCACCTTGCCGGTGAGCGCCGCGGCGCGCCCGGCGTTCCGGCGCAGAGCCTCGTCTTCGTTGAGCGTCACGGCGTGAGGGCGCGTCTCGTCCTCGCGCTCGTCATGGGAGCAGTGGCGTGCGGTCCGCACATGCACGGGGCCGGCGGGCCCCCATCCGCGGCGCGCGATTGGCCGAGCACGGTGGCCGCGGCACAACGGGCCGCGGGCGGCGGCCACTACCGCGACGCCGAGCAGATGCTCGCGCGCTTCACCGAGCAGTACCCCGGTGCGCGGGAAGCGCAGGAGGCGCACTACTGGCGCGCCATCTTCATGCTGGATCCCGCCAACCAGGCGCGCGATGCACAGCGGGCGGTCACGCAACTCGATGCCTATCTGGCCAGCGGCTCAGGCTTGGTGCATCGCCCCGAAGCGCAGGTGCTCCGCCGGTTGGCACTGGCACTCGACTCGCTCAGCCGCGTCCCGGTGGTGGTGGTCGCCTCTCCTACCGATACCGTCGTGCGGCCCTCCGCGGCGAATCTGGCCCACGAGCAAGCGCTCGAGAAGGAGAACGAGAAGCTGAAGGATCAGCTCGAGAAGACCAACGCGGAGCTGGACCGCATCAAGAAACGCCTCGCCGCACCGAAGCCGGACAGCGGACTGTGAGCGAGAGGAGAAAGGAGAGAAGGTCCGGCTCTTCGGGAGAGCCCTCACGCCGAGGCATTTCCTCCTTTCTCCTCTCGCGCCCCTTCACCCTACCCGGAACAGCTCCATCGCGCGCGTGTAGCGATCAGCAAGGGCCTGACGGAGGTTGGCGTTGGCCGGGCGGGAGAGGTCTGGGTCACGCGCGATGAGGGCGGTGGCTTCGCGCCGGGCAATGAGGTTGAGCGCTTCGTCCCGCAGCGGATCCGCCACTTTGAAAGTGGGTACACCGCTCTGCCGCTCCCCGAAGAGGTCGCCCATCCCACGCAGCCGGAGGTCGGCGCGCGCGATCTCGAAGCCATCGTCGGTGCCCGCCAGCACGCGCAGCCGGTCGGCGGCCTCGGGGCGGACGTCGCCCAGGAGGATGCAATACGCCTCATGGTCGCCGCGACCCACGCGCCCGCGCAGTTGATGCAGCTGCGACAGACCGAAGCGCTCGGGGTGCTCCACGAGCATCACTGTAGCGTTGGCGATGTCGATGCCCACCTCGATCACGGTCGTCGATACCAGCACGTCGATCTCCTGGTCGCGAAAGCGGCGCATGATCTCGTCCCGCTCTTCCGCCGCCAGACGACCGTGCAGGAGCGCGACACGGCGTCGCGCAAAGACTCCTGTCGCCAGCTCCTCGTGCATGGCGGTCGCCGAGCGAAGTTCCATCTTGTCGGAGTCGTCGATGACCGGATAGACGATGTAGGCTTGATGGCCCCGCTCCACCTCGCGGTCGATGAACGCCAGCACGCGCCCCCGGGCCGATTCCGGACGCAGCACAGTGGTGATCGGCTGGCGGCCCGGCAGCCGTTCGTCGAGTACGCTCACATCCAGGTCGCCGTAAACGGTGAGCGCGAGCGAGCGTGGAATGGGCGTCGCGCTGAGCAACAGGACATCCGGGCATTCTCCCTTGGCGCCAAGCGCGGCGCGCTGCTCCACGCCAAACCGGTGCTGCTCGTCGATCACCACGAGCCCCAAGCGGCCAAACGTCGTTGCCTCCTGGACGAGCGCGTGAGTGCCGACGGCCACGAGCGGCGCGGCGCGTCCCAGCGTCTCCGCCGCTGCTGCACGTTCACGGGCGCCCATGCTTCCCGTCAGCAGCACGGGGCGCATGCCCAGAGGGGCGAGTAGCTGCTCGAAGGTACGGGCGTGCTGCTCCGCCAAGAGCTCCGTGGGTGCCATGATCGCTGCCTGATATCCGTTTTCTGCTGCCAGCAGCGCGGCGAACAGCGCGACCACGGTCTTGCCGCTTCCCACGTCGCCCTGCAGCAGGCGGTGCATGCGCCGATCGCTGCACATATCGGCGACGATTTCCTTCACCGCGCGCGCCTGGGCCCCGGTGAGCTGGAAGGGGAGCGATGTCTTGAGCCGCGAGGTGAGGTCGCGCTGGTTGACGAAAGAAATGCCATCGCGCCGCTCCCGTGCGAGATGCTTGGCGCGAGCATGCAGAATCTGGACGAAGAACAGCTCCTCGAACGCCAGACGGGACCGCCCGTGCGTCGCCTCGGCGATGGACGTTGGACGATGGACGGCGCGGAGCGCCTCGCCCAGCTGCGGCACACCGGCGCGGGCCAGGAGGGTGCGCGGCAGATATTCGACCACCAGCGGCAGCAGCGCATCGAGGTGCGCCTCGATGAGTGAGCGCAGGAAGCGGAACGACACTCCTTCGGTTGCCGGATAGACGGCCAGCACCCGCCCCGCACTCGTTCCGTCCCCGTCGTCGCCCAGATTGACGAACTCGCGTGGCTGGAGCTGCCGGCCGTGGAAGAAGCGCACCGGCCCCGAGAGGAGCAGCACATCGTTGCGCGTGATGGTGCGATCCAGATACGGCTGCCCGGGCCACGACACCTCGATCATCCCGGAGTCATCCCGCACCACCGCCTGGAAGATCCGGAGCCCCTTGCGCGTCGGGATGACGCCTTTCGAGATCACCGTGCCGATCACCGTCGCGTCCATGCCGGGCTCCAGCGACGCGATGGGTGTGACCGTCGTCGCGTCCTCGTACCGGTGCGGGAGGTGATACAGCAGATCGGCGGCCGTCACGATCCCAAGCCGCCGGAGCGCCTGCCCACGTCGCGGGCCGACGCCCTTGAGGTAGGTGACGGGGGTGGCGAGGGAGAGGGAGGGCATGGGTTATGAGTCTATGAGTGTTTGGCGTTGGAGGAAACGGCGCGTGGGGCGGGCGGAGCCGGGCTCTCAACTGCTCGACGCGCAACCCAGAGCTCATAACGCACGACTCATAACCCGCTACTCGCTACTCAAAACCTCCTCCGCGTACTCGGCTGCGTCGAAGGGCTCCAGGTCTTCCGGCTGTTCGCCGACGCCGACGAACTTCACGGGGACATCGAGCGCCTCGTGCACGGCGATCACGATGCCGCCGCGTGCGGTGCTGTCCACCTTCGTCACCACGAGGCCGGTGAGCGGAACGGCTGCCGCGAACACCTTGCCCTGGGCGAGGGCATTCTGGCCGATGGTGCCGTCGAGTACCAGGAGCGTTTCGTGCGGCGCGCCGGGGAGCCGCTTCGCGATCACGCGCGCCACCTTCTGCAACTCGGACATGAGGTGGTCCTGAGTATGCAGGCGACCCGCCGTATCCACGATGACGATCTCTGCCTTGCGCGCCATTGCCGCGTCTATCGCATCATACGCCACGGCCGCGGGGTCGCTTCCAGGACGGCTCCCCACGAACTGCGCGCCGGTGCGCTCCGCCCAGAGCCGCAACTGGTCGATTGCGCCGGCACGATAGGTATCACCGGCGGCGAGCAGCACCCGCTTCTTCTCCGCGTGGTAGCGCGCCGCCAGCTTGCCGATGAAGGTGGTCTTGCCAGCGCCGTTCACCCCAACCACCAGGATGACAGTAGGAGGCGACGCGGCGACCGTCATGGCGGGGTCGCTCCGACCCGAGCGGAGCACGCGCTCGACCCCCTCACGCAGTGCTGACAGAAATTCGTCCTGCGTTTTCACCAGTCCGCGCTCAGCCCGTTGCTCCACTTCGCTGACCAGGCGCAGCGTGGTCGGGACGCCGAAGTCCGCTTCGAGCAGCAGCTCTTCCAGCCGCTCGAGCGACCCAGGCGCCACCCCGCCGCGGGCGAGCACCCCCACGTCCATGAGGGCAACATCCTTGATGCGCTGCCAGAGCGAGCGGCGCGGCACATCCTCCGCGCGTCGTAGTATGCGTGCCATGAGGAGGAAAGCTAAAGGCTAGGGGTGGGGGGAGTAGGGTGTGGGGTGTCGGGATAACGGCCGCGGCGTGCGGAACTCTCTGTCTGCCTACCCTGGACCCCGCTTCCGACACCCGGCTGAAATGCCTCGCTTCACACGTTGCAGCCCTCCCCGCCGTTCTCACCTCATGCCTTTCCGCCGCCGCAACAGCCACTCCGCACACAGGGCGACAAGCGCCAGCAGGTACACCCAGCCGCGATCGCGCACCAGAGGCTGCACGCCGCTGAGGACGGTCCCGCCGACCACGCCGCTCTTCACCGTCGGCGCACGCGGCAGCAACTCGCGTGATGCGTTCACCACGAGCACCGCTCGCCCGTGCGGCACCCGCACGTCGTACACGCCGGCTGGGAGCGGGTCGCTCTCCGCTATACTTGTGCCGCGAGCAAAGCGGAGCGTCACCGAATCATCGCGCGTGGTACCACCACGCCGCGTGAGCACCGCCACCACGACGGAATCGGTGCCGCTCCCCCGTTGCCAACGAATGCGGTCGCCAGCGCGCACGATCCCCGCGGCGGGCAGCGCCGCGCGTGGGTCGGGGCGCTCGGCGGAGAGCCAGTCGAAGATGCTTCCCCAGAGCGCGGCGAACGCATCGGCGTCCGTGCCGCCGCGGAACTCCCAGCGCCAGAGACCGGATGCGCCAATCACGACAATGCGGCGCCCTCCCTGCTCCCACCCGGCAATCGCCGGCCGGCGATCGAATTGGCGGGCCCGCGCCGCCACCAACCCCTCCCAACTTCCCTGCGGCAGACTTGCCGACACGTCAAGAGGAGGAAGACTATCCCAGGGGATGCCATTGAGGGCGGTCGCCAACGGGGAGGGCGGAGCGGCCACCGGGTACCACTCGCCGAGCGTATCCGATGGAGGCGCCAGGAGTGCGAGCGACCCGGTCGTCGCCGCGCGCGGCGGGCCGAAGACGGCCGTATCTCCGTGTAGAATGGCGAGCGGCGCATCACGCAGTGCGGCACGCACCTCGGCTTCCGTCACCGGGGTCAGGGTACCGCCACGCCGCCACTGCCCCGGCGCCACGCGAAAGTAGGCGCGCGTGGGCAGCGCCACGGCGCCTCGCAGTACGGGCAGCAAAAAGCGCGCGTCGAAGTCCGGGGAGCTCGACACCAGCACCGCTCCCGCAGCGCGGGATACATCCATGGGGACAGCCACGGTGTCGTTCCGTCGCTCCGCATCGCCCGGCGCGGTCATGGCCACCGCAAAGACCATGGGGCCGGCAGGCACCTTCATCGGTACTTTGATGGTGACCGTACGCTCTCCCGCCGCGGGGAGCGCCGCCACCGATGCAGTGTTGAGAACGTGCGAATTGGCGAGCACCGCGAGCGTTCCCGCGGGCGCGGCTACGGCGCCATTCTGCAGCGTCACCTGCACGTCGATCGTATCGCCGCTCACGGCGGTGCGGGGCGCATCGAGCGACGCCACGGCCACATCGCGCCCGGCGCGCGGCGCCACGACATCCACGCGCGAGCCAGCCGGCAACGTCTGCAGTGAGGCCGGATCGTCAACCACACCGTCGGTGACCAGGATCAGCGGATGCCCGGAGCCGAGTGCGCGTTCCACGAGCGGCTGAACACGCGTGGCATCGTCTGTGGGAAGCGACGGAATGCGGCCGCGGCGCACGGAATCACCGAACAGCAGCACGGAGTCGCGCGATGCACGGCGCGCGTCCGCCACTGCCCGACGCCAGGTCGCGCTGTCATCTCCGCGCATCCAGCTTTGCGAAGCATCCAGCGCCACCAGCGGCGCGCTGGGCGTGGCGGGTCCGGCCGGTGCGTTCAGCACCAGTGCCAGGAGAACGGCAAAGGCGATCGCGCGCAGGATGATGAGCGGCAGCGCCCGCAGGATGCCGCGCGGGTCCCGCCAACCATAGAGGGCCAGCGCAAGTGCCAGGCCCACCACGGCGGCGATGATCCAGAGGAACATGCGCGAAAGCTAGCGCATGCAGCAGCGTTAGCGTGCGGCCAACTGGCGGGCGCGCCCGGTGTCGTTCAGGGCGAGGAGGAGCGAGTGGCGCACCTGGTCGAAGCGAGCGAGATCGCCCTTGGGAATGGGGAAGCCCTTGTTGTTCTTGAGCACGACGCGCGGATCTCGCGCCACGCCATTCACGCGGATCTCGAAATGCAGGTGCGGGCCCGTAGCCAGCCCCGTCATCCCGACATAGCCAATGGTCTGGCCGATGGTCACGTGCACGCCCCGATGGATGCCGTGCGCGAAGGCGCGCATGTGGCCGTAGCGGCTCACGAAGCCGTTGGCGTGCCGAATGTCGATCGCGTTTCCGTAGCCACCCATGCGGCCGGCATAGATCACCGTGCCGCTCCCGATGGCGCGCACGGGCGTGCCCGCGTTGGCGGCGTAGTCGATGCCGGTATGCTCGCGCCAGCGCTTGAGAATGGGATGGAAGCGACGGCCGAACACGCTCGAGATGCGGCGGAACTGCAACGGCACACGCAGGAACTCGGCGCGCAGCGACTTCCTGTCCTGATCGTAGTATGCGACGTCGGAGTCTGCGCCCGCGACAAAGCGGAACGCCTCGGTGGTATCACCGGAGAACGTGAAGCGCGCAGCGAGGACATCGCCCACCCGTTCCGCGCCGCCCGGCCCCTGCTGCCGCACGA
Source organism: Gemmatimonadaceae bacterium (assembly GCA_036278935.1). Taxonomy (GTDB): domain Bacteria; phylum Gemmatimonadota; class Gemmatimonadetes; order Gemmatimonadales; family Gemmatimonadaceae; genus DASSNR01. The sequence goes on along the minus strand of DASUKA010000152.1, from coordinate 34,816 downwards.
ACAGCGCCCGGAAGCTGTCGCCCTCCCGCAGGTCGCGGCTCATGTCCACGCGGTACTCGTAGATGTCGGCGAGCGACCATGCCAGCTCGGTGCGTACCGCGCGCGGGAGCGCGGGTGCCGCGCTGTCGATGGCGTCGTACAGGTTCGAGTTGATCGTCCCGCTCACCACCACTGTGTCGGACGTCCATGGCAAGCGCACCTCGATGCTGGTCCACCCGGAATCGGTGCGCCGGATGTGGAGCAGGCGATCGACGGCCAGCTTGAAGATGATTTCCGACGGGATCGAATCCGCGGTGCGGCTGCGGACGATGATCGGCATGCCCGCGCGCGCGTGCCGGGCGTCGAGCGCGGTTGCCGCAGACAGCACGTTGGCGATCTCGCCCGAGGCCAATCCGCTGCGTGATAGGAGTCCGGACACCGTCTGCCCGGTACGCAGCGTGTCGGCCTGCGTCCGCCATACGGGCTCCGCGGGCGGAGCCGGATCTGCAGGCGCCGCCGCCGCCGTCGGTGCGAACGGCGTGGACATGCGCGGATGGGGAAGACCCACCATCAGCAATCCGGCCGCGACCGCCACCACCACCGCGACCACCACCACGCGCCGGGACGGGCGCCTCAATCCATCTGTCTCCGAATGAAGGTCGGGATCTCCATGTCATTGAGATCCTGCCCGCCCTTCTCCGGTGGCTGCTGCGGCTGCGATGCCGGGTGGGACGGCACGGAGCGACGCGATGTATCGGACACACCCATCCCCCGCGGGATCACCGTGGAGGTCCGCCCCTGCCGTTGCGCTGGAAAGGGGATGACCGACGATGTCGCAGCCCGCGTTGGTTGCGGCTCCGGGTTGAGCGCGCCCAGGCCAGGCTGCACGGCCCGATCGAACCCGGTCGCGATGACCGTCACGCGGATCTCGCCCTGCATGGCGGGCTCCGTGACCGCGCCGAAGATGATTTCCGCTTCGTCGCCCACGGCGTCGTGCACGATCTCGTTGATCTGATGCACCTCGCCCAGCGTAAGATCGTTGCCGCCGGTGATGTTGACGAGCACCCCGGTGGCGCCGGATACCGAGACGTTGTCGAGCAACGGGCTGGAGATGGCCTGTTGTGCCGCCTCCATTCCACGATTCTCGCCGCGACCGATCCCCGTGCCCATGAGCGCCGAGCCGCCGCTCTGCATCACGGTGCGCACATCCGCGAAGTCCACGTTCACCAGACCGGTGACGCTGATGAGGTTCGAGATGCCCTGCGTGGCGTGCAGCAGCACCTCATCGGCCTTCTTGAGCGCATCCTGGAAGGGAATTCCCTTCCCCACCACGGCGAGCAGCCGCTCGTTTGGCACGATGATCATCGTGTCCACGTGCTTGCGCATCTCCGCGATTCCCATCTCGGCCTGCCGCATCCGCTTCCGTCCCTCAAAGAGGAACGGCTTGGTGACAATGCCGATGCACAGCGCGCCAGCCTCGCGCGTCATCTCGCACACGATGGGGGCCGCGCCTGTTCCCGTGCCGCCGCCCATACCGCAGGTGACGAAGACGAGGTCAGCGTTCATCAGCACGCGCCCCACCTCCTCGCGATTCTCCTCGATCGCCTGCCGGCCGATCTCCGGTCGCGCGCCAGCGCCGAGTCCGCGCGTGAGCTTCTTGCCGATCTGAATCTTGACGTCCGACCTCGAGCTCAACAACGCCTGCGCATCCGTGTTGACCGAAATGAACTCGATCCCGTCGAGGTGGTCCTCGATCATCCGGTTGACAGCATTGCCGCCGCCGCCACCGACGCCGACCACCTTCATCCTGGCCTTCTGCGATGCGTTCTCTTCGAACTCGAAGATCATGTGCGGGGGAGCTCCACGGGTTGAGAGATTGGGGGTGTGCCGGCGGGAGACTCGTCGGAAGCTGGAGCGTGAACCGCGCGCGAACGTGCAGCCCTGGCGGACTCGACGTCGCGGCTCAGAAACGCTGGCGGAATATAATGCCTCCGACTTCATCGCGCACTAGAATAACCGGCAACATCATTTGCATCGCGCACGCCCGAACAGAAGAGAGGAGAAAGGAGAGAGGCGAGAGGTGAAACTGCCCATCCGTATCCCCGGATAATGTCCGTCCCGGCTGGATCCCTACCTCCCGCTTGCCATACTGCCGAGTTCTGCTGGCTAGAAAAAGTCCTGCAACCAGGTCTTCACCCGATGGGCGAGCTTGTCGACGCCGGGGGCACCGTTCATGCGTCGACCGCCGGCCCCCGATGCATCGCCCCGCGCGATCTGGTTTGCCCCGTACAGCGCCAGACCCACTACCGTCGCGAAGCGCGGCGCGTCCACCGAATCGCTCAACCCGCCCACCCGCTCGGCCGGAGTCCCCACGCGCACCCCGGTACCGAAAACGTCGGCCGCGAGCTCCGCCGCGCCCTCAATGGTCGAAGCGCCCCCCGTGAGCACCACGCCGGCGCTGAGACGGCTCGCGTACCCTGCCTTGCCGATCTCCGCTTGCACCAGCCCGAAGATCTCATCCATGCGCTGGTGGATGATGTGCGCCAGCAACTCGCGCGGAACGTGCCGCTCGCCCTGCGCAGCAGTGCTCGGAAGCTCCAGCATCTCGCTGGCGTCCACCAGCGGCGCGTACGCACACCCGGTGTACTCCTTCAGCTGTTCCGCGTCGGCCTGCGTGACGCCCAGCCCATGCGTGATGTCGCTGGTCACGTGGTTTCCGCCAAAGCTCACCGTGCCCAGGTGGCGGATCTTCCCTTCCTGGAAGATCGCGAGGTCCGTGGTGCCGGCGCCCATCTCGACGAGCGCGACGCCCAGCTCCTTCTCATCTTCCGTGAGCACGCCGAGCGCGCTGGCCAGCGGCTCGAGCACCAGCTCACGCGGCCGGTAGCCGGCGCGCTCGATGGAGCGGCGGAGATTCATGGCGGGCGAAGCGCCAATGGTCACCAGATACATCTCGGTTTCCAGGCGCATTCCGATCATCCCGATTGGATCCCGAATCCCCACGTTCTTGTCGACGCGGTATTCCTGTGGAATCGCGTGGAGCAGCTCGCGGTCGGCCGGAATGGCCTGGGTGCGGGCCACCTCGTTGGCGCGCTCCACGTCGGCGCGGGAAATCTCATCGCCGTTCACCGCAACGACGCCCGTGCTGTTCATGGCGCGCACGTGCTCGCCCGCGATCCCAGCGTACACGTGCTCGACCGTCACCCCCGCCATCCGCTCCGCGTCCTGCATGGCCTGGCGAATGGAGCGCGTCGTCTCCTCGATGTCGGAGACAACCCCGCGGCGCAGTCCGCCCGTACGCGACTGCCCCACCCCGAGCACCTTGATGCGGGGGTTCCTGGGCAGCTCCCCGACGACCTCGGCGATGAGAGTCGTCGTGTTGGACGAGCCGATATCGAGACCGGCGACGAAGCGATCAGGGTTCATTGCAGCCTGGCGATGACTTGATCCCGGAAGCGAAGGTCGAGTTCGGACGCGCGCGCCCCGCGACGCGCGAGATCCCGCTCGACAGGAATGATATCCGCCAGCCGCTGGATGGTAAGGCCGGTGTCCGCGCGGACGCGTGTTTCGGGCAGGGTCAGCACCAGCTCGCTCCGTCCGACGCGCTTCACGTCGCTGATCCGGCTGAACAGCGCGGGCATGGCGCGCCGCGCCGCGCAGAGCAGCCGCAGCAATGCCGTGTCCGGCTTCGCGAGCACGGGCAGGTCTACATTCACGCGGCTGGCATCGATCGAGAGCACCTGCCCCGCCGAGTCGACCGCGTGCAAGCCCGAGGTAGATGGAATGAACGCGATGGGAAGGTCCTCCGTCACATGCACCACCAATGTGCCCGGCAGTTTGCGACTGATGGTTACGGATCGCACGTCCGGGGCCGCCGCGACGCGGCGCTCGAGCGGCCTCACGTCATCCCAGACAGAAGCGGTGGTATCCACCTGCAGCCGGGCAAGCACCACCGCCGGCGCCAGGTAGCGGAGGCCGTCCACCTGCACGTGCCGAACGCGAAAGTACGAGAGATGCGCGAGGGCGCGCGGCGCCCACAGTGGCGCTGACACGAGCACCAGCACCGCCGCACCGACGGCGAGCGGCAGCCACACAGCCCGCCCCGGCATACTCAGGACGCGCATCGTGACGCCGAGGTCAAACGGATGAGCAGCTCGGCGCCGGTCCGGGTGATGTCCCCCGCACCGAGCGTGAGCACCACGTCGCCGGCATGCACCCGGCCGGCAAGCGCCGCGGCCAGATCCGCGCGCGACCCCAGCCACACGACGTCGCCGCCGGCCGCCTGCGCCGCACGCTGCACGAGCTCGGACGTCACCCCCTCGATGGGCTGCTCGCGCGCGGGATAGATCTCCGCGAGGAAGATGACGTCGGCCTCCGCCAGCGCCTGCCCGAATTCGGCCGCGAAGTCGCGCGTGCGGGAGAAGAGATGCGGCTGGAATGCGGCCACGAGCCGGCGCTCCGGAAAGGCTGCGCGTGCCGCCGCTAGCGTGGCGCGGATCTCCGTGGGGTGATGGGCGTAGTCGTCGACCACCGTCACGCCGCCCGCCTCACCCAGGCGCTGGAAGCGCCGCTCCACGCCGGTGAACGCGCCCAGGCCGCGCGCCATGGCTCCGATGTCCGCGTCGAGCGCTATGCCGGCGGCCAGCGCCGCGAGCGAATTGCGGACGTTGTGCTGGCCGGGCACGCGGAGCGTTACCTCGGCGATCGGCTCGCCGTCGTGGAGCGCCGTGTATGCCGAGCCGCCGTCCACGCGTCGCACATCGCGCGCGACCAACCGCGCGTCCGGAGACGAGAGGCCGAAGCGAATGACCTGCGCCGTGCTCGGAAGCGGGAGCGTGTTGGCCTCCGGATCGTCGGCGCCGAGGATGATCGTGCGCGCACCGCCCACGAAGCGCGCAAAGGCGGAGCGGATGTCGGCGAGATCCTTGTAGATGTCGAGGTGATCGGCTTCCACATTCGTGACGACCGCGATGGTGGGCGCGAGCGCGAGGAAGGAACGATCGTACTCATCGGCCTCGACCACGAAGAGCCGATCGGCGCCAGGACGCAGGTTGCCCTGCCACGCGTCCACGCGGCCGCCCGCAATGCCGGTCGGCTCGAGCCCCGCCGCGGCCAGCGCTTCGGTGGTCATCACCGTGGTGGTGGTCTTGCCATGCGTGCCAGCGATGGCGATCAGCTCGCCCACGGACACGGCTTCGGCCAGTGCTTCCGCGCGGCGGATCACTGGAAGGCCAAGCTCACGGGCGTGCGAGAGCTCCGGGTGATCGCGCGGCATGGCGGAAGTCGCCACGAGCGCCTGTGCTCCATCTGCATGAGCGGCGTCGTGCCCCTGGTGCACCGTGATGCCCAGGCGCTCGAGATCGGCGCTGTCGCCCGGGTTGGCATCGCACCCCGTCACGTGCACCCCCCGCCGCGCAAGGAGCTCGGCCAGCGCGCGCATGCCGGCGCCGGCAATACCCACGAAGTGAACTGGCCGAGGATCGGACGGAGAGAAGGGGGACATGGAGGGCAGCGCGAATATACAGTGCCGGCGCGGGTCCCCTCAAGGCGGATCGGTCACACTTTCCGGCGCTTCGCACATTCGTCGCCCGAGGGTCGGCAACGGTGGCGAGTTCCGACGCGAGGGGCAGCCACTGGCGCACATCCTGCGCGATCTGGCCCCGTCAGCGCGTCGCTGGACGCGCGGCCGGCGAGCAGCGTCAGTCGCTACTGGCCGGCGATCCCATCACGCTCACCATTCCAATAGCCAGATGCCCGCGTAGCCAGATGCCCGCGGCGAGCGCACGGTCGGGGGCCGATGTCCGGATCCAAGTCGTACGCACTCCACCCCACCATGAGCGCCGGGTTGAACGTCATCTGAACACCAACCATGACGTGCGCCATAGCGAGGGAGACAGAGTGGCCGTTCGTGTGCCGCGGGCCGCCGGGCGAAGTGCCAATTTGTCCCTCCACCGGAGTGGATCGCCATGCATGGCGAGGACGCTTGGCGCGTAGCTGGCACGGACACGGAGCAGGAGGCCGCGCTGACTGCGATCGTCGCCCAGGTCGGCGGCATCGAAGTAGGAGCCGACGTCCGCGTCCAGGATGAAGCGGCGGGCAGCGGGAACGGCCGCGGGCGGCGGCCGTGTCGTGACGTGCTGGGCGGCGGCGGGGCTGGCCGCGGCGAGAAGGAGTACGGCGAGGCACAATGCCGTATGGGAAGATGCCGGATTGAATCGCCGGGCCATTGAACCTCCGTGATTGCAGGCACCCGTGAGTTGTTGCGGCGATTTCTCTCCAGAACGGCGCGCTTTGCATGGGAAGGCGAGTCGCCAGTGCCCCCTACTCCCCCTCCGCCGGCTCCGCGTGAATCAGCACGCGCCCCACATCCGGCAGCCGCTCGCGCAGCCGGGTCTCGAGCAGCTCCGTGCGACGGTGCACTTCGCCCACGGTGAGATGCGGCGCGAAGAGACAGGTGAGCGATACGTCCCATCCCGGCCCGTCCGACTGGTAGAGCCGCACGTCGCGGCACCCCGCGGCGCCACCCACGTGAGCGATGATCGCGCGTACCGCGTCGACCCGCTCCGGCTGCTCACCGCTCACCTCCCGCCGCCGCGCCGGGTTGGGCTCCGCCACCTCGATGTGCGTGTCGACTCGGCGTAACCTGGGATTGTCGGCCAGCAGCGCGTCCGCGAGGCGATGCGCTTCCGCGTGCGCCTGCGCGAGCGTGAGATCCGGCTCCACCTCGAGATGGAGCGCCGCCTCGAGCCCGTCCTCCACCTCGTACACCCGTTCGTGGTGTGTTGACGCTCCCATCCTGAGCGCCACGGCGCGCACCGCATCGGCCGCGGTTTCCGCCGAGGTGGCCGCCGGCTCGATGTGCACCACCGCCTCGGAGCGCGGCTCCACGTGACGGATGGCCGCTTCGATGCGCTCGGTGATCTCGTGCGCCTGCGCCAGGCTCACCGTACGTGGCGTGGTGACCACCACGTCGGCGAAGATGCGGTGTCCCGATTCGCGTACGCGCACGGGCTGCGCGGAGAGCACGCCCGGCACGCGCGCGGCGGCGCTCGTCATCTTTTCGCGAAGGCCCGCCGGCGCGCGATCCAGCATCACCTGGATGGCATTCACCGCCAGGCGCCCGCTCATCACGATGATGACCAGCCCGACGATGAGCGCCGCCACCGCATCGGCCTTGAGGAGAAAGCCGCCGCGCCCCGTGTGCTCGGCGTAGGCGATGAGCGCGAGACCCAGGATGACGACCGTCGAGCTGAACGTGTCGGCGCGGAAGTTGAGCGCATCGGCCTCGAGCGCGCGACTGTGGAACCGCCGCGCCGCGGCGCCCAGCATGCGCGAGCGCCAGAAGTCCACCGCGATGCTCCCCGCCATCACCACGAACGCCCACGGCGTGGAAGCGACAGGGACGTTGACGAACAGGATGCGGCGCACCGACGCGTAGAGGATCGCGGCCGCCGTGGCGAGCAGGATCACGCCCTGGATGGTGGCCGAGAGGTTCTCCACGCGACCGTGACCGTACGGGTGCTCCTCGTCGGCCGGCCGCGCCGCGATGCGCACGGAAAAAAGCGTGAGCAGCGACGAGAGCAGATCCAGCCCGGAGTGCGCGGCCTCGGCGAGAAGACCGAGACTTCCGGTCAGGAGCCCGACCAGCAGCTTGAGCCCGGTGAGCAGCACGGCGGCCGCCACCGATGACAGGGCGACGCGGGTCTTCTCCCGCTGCTCGGCGCCCGATTCGGGTGAGAGGGCTGTCGCTTCGGCTCGCGCCAATGTGCCTCGCTCCATTGGGCCTCGCCCTTGCCAGACGTCAATCCCGATAATATCTATCGTCAATGCCAGGCGCCGCGGTCATGGCGACTGCCGCAATGTAGGCGATGCGAGCGAGCGGGAGCCAGGGCCGGTAACCGTTCCGCGGTCGCGTTTTCCAATATCAGTCCATCACGTTTGATCCGACTCCGTCGATGATGTCTGCCGTTGCACCGCCACGTCCCCGCTCCACGCGCGCGCGCACCCTCTTCCGCGTGGGTCTGGTCGTAGCGGCACTGTGCATCGCCGCTCTCCTCATCTGGCAGGCGCTGGCCGCGGGCGGGACGCCGGACCCGCTGGCGCCGGGGAGCGACCCGGGCGCCAAGGTGCTCGACATCGCCGTGCTCGTTTTTCGCGAGGGGCTGGAGTGCATCCTCGTTCTGGCCGCCATCACCGCGAGCATGGTCGGCACGAGCGAGCGATATCAGCGTCCCATCGCCGCCGGCGCCGCCGTCGCGTTCGGCGCCTCGCTGCTCACCTGGTTCGTGGCCGTCCGCATCATCGATCACCTCGCCGAGAGTATCCCCGCGCTGAAGCTCCAGGCGATCACCGGCTTCCTGGCGATCATCGTACTGCTGGTGGTCATGAACTGGTTCTTCCACAAGGTCTACTGGACCGGGTGGATCTCGCTGCACAATCGCCGCAAGAAGGCGCTGCTCGCCACAGCGGATGAGCCAGACGCGTCCCGGGCGCGCATCGTATGGGGATTGGCACTGCTCGGCTTCACCTCGCTCTATCGCGAAGGGTTCGAGGTGGTGCTCTTTCTCCAGAACTACCGCCTCAAGCTCGGCGGCGCGACGGTGCTGTCCGGTGTGGCCATCGGCGTGCTGCTCGCGGGTGCGGTAGCGGTGCTCACCTTCGTGGCGCACCACCGGCTGCCGTATCGCAAGATGCTGGTCGGAACGGGCGTGATGCTCGGCTTCGTACTGCTGGTGATGGTCGGGGAGCAGGCGCAGGAGATGCAGCTCGCGCACTGGCTGCCGTCCACCCCTGTGCCCGCGCTCGCCTCCGTGATCCCCTCGTGGGCGGGTCTCTGGTTCGCGGTGTTCCCCACCCTGGAGACGCTCACCGCGCAGCTCATCGCGGCGGCGCTGGTCGTGGGATCGTATCTCGTCGTGCATCTGCAGCTGAGGCGGGCGCGGCGGGTGGGGTGAACCGTCCGTAGGCGCGTCCGCGTGCGTTACAGATCGGCCGCGGCAGCCGTAGGCGCGCACGCCTCGAGTATCCGCCGCGCGATGGCCTCCGCTGCGTGCGGCTGCGCCCGCTGCGCACCCGCTGCCCGCATGCGCGCCAGCCGTTCGGGCGCGGCCATCAGCTCCTGCACGGTCGCGCCGAGCCGCTCCGGTGTGAGCGACGCCTGCGGCACGTTCACGGCCGCCCCCGCGCGTTCGAGCGCTACCGCATTCGCCGTCTGATGATCCGCCGCCGCGGTGGGGAGTGGCACCAGCACCGGCGGAATTCCCCACGCCAGCAGTTCAGCCGTCGTCATCGCGCCCGCTCGGGTAAGTGCGAGGTCGCTCGCGGCGTACGCCTCCGCTATCGGCGAGAGGTACGGCCGCACGCGCACCTGGCCGCCATCCCGGTGCGCGAACGCGTCGTAGTGTGCGCGCCCCGTCGCCCAGATCACGTAGAGGCCGCTTGGCACCCCGCGCGCGACCCAGGCATCCACCACCTGGTTCAGCGCGCGCGAGCCCTGACTGCCGCCGTAAATGAGCAGCACGTGGCCGCCGCCTTCCGGGATGCCCCACCGCGCGCGCGCCGCTTCGCGCGAGGGCAGCGGTACGGGCGGCGGCTCGATGGGGTTCCCACTATCCACGAACACCGTACCGCGCCCGTGCCGCATGTAGTGCTCAGCTTCGGGATAGCCAAGGAAGACTTCGCGTGCGTAGCGACTGAAGAATCGCGTGGTGAGGCCGGGAACGCTGTTCTGCTCCTGAACGAAGATTGGAATGTGATGTCTGGCGGCGTAGCCCAGGGCGACGCCGGCCGCATAGCCGCCGGTGCCCACGACCGCGACGGGACGGTCGGCACGCACGAGCGACCCCAGCCGGTGCCATGCGCCCGTCGCCCCGCGCACCGTCTTCCAGTTGTGCCAGGGCTGAGCGCGGTAGAGCGGATGCAGATCGAGCAACTCGAATGGGAAGCCGCTGCCGGGAAGGACCTCACGCTCGATGCCGCGCCGTGCGCCAACGAAGAACGGCGTGACCGCGGGATCCAGTCGCACCAGCGCCCGCGCGATGGCGAGCCCCGGGTAGAGATGCCCGCCCGTGCCGCCGCCCGCGAACAGAATTCTCATCCGCGCGCGGCGAGCAGCGGGTTGGTCGCGTCCGCCCCCACCACCTTCTCGCGCTTACTCCCGATGTTCACCAGAATGCCCGTCATCAACAACGACAGTACCAGATTCGACCGGCCGTAGGAGATGAACGGAAGGGTGAGTCCCGTGGTGGGCAGCAGGCCGATCACCACGCCGATGTGCAGGTACGCGGTGATCACGACGGTGACCGTGAGACCAATGGCGACCAGGCGCTGGAAGGGCGTACGCGCGTGCTTCGCGATGCGAAAGCCCAGGTAGGCATACACAGCAAAGAAGAGCGTGAGCGCGAGCAGGCCGAGGAAGCCCCACTCCTCGCCGATGTTGCTGGCAATGAAGTCGTTGTACGGAAAGGGGAGAAAGCCGTTCTGCTGGCGGCCCTGGCCAAAGCCCACGCCGAACAATCCGCCGGAGCCCACCGCGATGAGTGATTGCCGGAGCTGGTAGCTCGCCTGCATGGGAGCGGAACCGGGATCCAGAAAGGCGGTCATGCGGAGCAGCGCGTACTGCACCCGCTCCACCTCGTGCCAGAGCAGCGGCACCGCCAGAATGCCCAGCACCACGACGTGTCCAATGCGCACGCCGCCAGCAAAGAGCACCAGCGCCATGATGAGCGTGTACATCATGGCGGTCGAGAGGTCTGGCTCGAGAATCACCAGCACATCGAGCACGCCAACCACCAGGAGAAAGGGGAGCAGCCCCTTGGTGAGCCGGCGCAGCATGTCCCCCTTCTTCACGATGAGCATGGCCGTCCACGTGACCACGGCGAGCTTGCCCAGCTCCGACGACTGGAAGAGGAAGCCCAGCCTGACCCACCGCCTGGAGCCGTTCACCCGCGGCGCGATAGCCGTGGTGAACGGAAGTATGGTGATGAGCAGAAGCACGAGACTGGCTGCCATGAGTGGCCACGCCCATGTTCGCCATCGCTCGGCGTCGCACTTGGCCGCGAAAGCGAACACGAAGACGCCCAACGCCACGCCGCTGACCTGGCGCAACAAGTAGTACATGCTGTCGTGTCCTTCCCGCAGCGCCAGCACCGCGCTGGCGCTGTACAGCACGGCCAGGCCGAACGCCAGCAGCACTGCCGTGACGATGACCATCGCCCGCGCGTGCACCCCCATGCGCCACCGTTCGCGGATGCTCCGCGTGGACGAGGGCGCAGCGCGGCGGCCCCCGCGCTCACGCTTCGTGTCCCGACGCGCGCGCGCCATCACGCTCCCGCCGCCGCGAGTCGAGCGAACGTCGCTCCGCGCTCCTCGTAGTTCGCGAACATATCGAAGCTCGAGCAGGCGGGCGCCAGCAATACGGCATCGCCAGGTCGCGCGAGGGAACGCGCGCGGGCCACCACCGCCTCGAAGTCCGTGCCCAAGCGCTCCAGAGGCAACACATCCGCCAGGTCCCGCTCGATCAGCGGCGCGGACTCCCCGTACGCGAGCACGGCGCGAGCGTGCTGTCGAAGTGGCTCGGCCAGCGCGGTATAGGGCTCGCCCTTGTGCCGTCCGCCGAGCAGCACGATCGTGGGGCGCGTCATCCCCTGGATGGCCACGCGCGCCGCACTCACGTTGGTGGCCTTGGAGTCGTTGATCCACAGCACGCCGTCAAACTCTCCCACAATCTCCAGCCTGTGGCGGAGCGGCCGGAACGAGCGCAGCGCCTGCGCGATGCGCTCCAGCGCCTCCGGCCGCTCCGCCTGATCGCCCTCGGCCACGAGCACTGCGAGCGTGGCGGCCATGGCGTTCTCCACATTATGGTCACCCAGCAGGGGCAACTCCTCCCGGTAGAGCACATGCCGGCCATGCCAACGCAGCTCGCCGGCGTGTGAGCCAGGCTGCGTGCCTTGGGCATCCGTCCCCTCCTCAGCGGCTGCGCCGCCGCGTTCTCCGCGAACGTAGCACATGTCGGCCAGCTGGAGGTTGTGCAGGCCGGACTCCGTACCGAAGGTGCCAAAATAATGGTGCTCGCCGCGCACGCGCGCGATCATCTTCATGGCGCCGAGGTCGTTGTAGTTCACCACCCAGCGCGAGGCCGCGCTCGCATTGCGAAACATCAACGCCTTGTCCGCGTAGTACGCGTCCACGTTCTCATACCGATCCAGGTGGTCGGGGCTGAGGTTGGTGAGCACGCCGACGGCGGGATCAAGACTCGGCGTATCGTGCAGCTGGAAGGAGGACATCTCGAGCGCCACCCAGCGCGGATGCCGCCGGCCCAGGGCGACCGTGGCCAGCGGAGTGCCGATGTTCCCCGCTACCACCGCATCGTATCCCAGCGCGCACAGCAGCGCGCCGGTGAGCGCGGTGGTGGTCGTTTTCCCGTTGGTGCCCGTGATGGCGATATAGCGGGTGCCGGGAAGAAAATGCAGAGCGACTTCCACCTCGCCCACTACAGGCACACCGGCCGCGCGCGCGCGCTCGAGCGGCGGCGCCAAGGGTGCGATACCAGGACTCGCCACGACGACAGCCGCGCGCGCGATACGCTCGAGATCGTGGCGGCCAACATCCACGTGCACACCGACCGCGCGCAGCGAACGAGCGGCATCCGCCACCTCGTCAGATGTCCCGGCATCGGACGCATACACGCGCGCCCCCGCGCCTGCGTGGGCGAAGAGTAGCGCGGCGGCGTGACCGCTCTTGCCAATCCCGACGATGGCGATCTCACCGCCAGCCCACCGTTCGGGGATCATCGCACCTTGAGCGTGGTGAGTGCGATGAACGCGCACAGGATCCCCAGAATCCAGAACCGCACCACGACTTGCGGCTCCTGCCATCCCTTCACCTCGAAGTGATGATGGATCGGGGCACGCAGGAACGCCCGGTGTGCCCGCGCGTACTCCACTCCAAAGCGGCGCCGCCGGTGCTTGAACACCGTGCGCTGCACGATCACCGATATGGTCTCCGCCACGAACACGCCGCCCACCAGCAGCAGCAGAAATTCCGACTTGAGCAGAATGGCCACCGCCCCGAGCGCACCGCCCAGCGCGAGCGATCCGGTATCGCCCATGAACACCTGCGCCGGATAGGTATTGTACCAGAGGAAGCCGATGAGCGCGCCGAAGAGCGCTGAGCAGAAGACCGTCAGCTCGCCGGCGCCGCGCAGGTAGTAGATGTGCAGGTACAGGCTCGTATCCACGCGACCGATGACGTACGCGAATAGCGCGAACGTGGCAGCCGCGATGGCGCCCAGCCCAGCGGCCAGCCCATCAAGCCCATCGGTAAGATTCACGGCGTTGCTGCTCCCCGTGAGCACCAGTGCCACCCATGGCACGTATAGCCATGCAAATACCGGCACCACGAGCACGTACTTGTAGAACGGGAGCGTGGTGGAGGCACCCGGAAGCGCGGAGATGGGAAACTGCCAGAGATAGAGGCCGAGCAGCACGCCCAGCGAAAGCTGCCCCGCCAGCTTGTATCGCTCCACCAGCCCCTCGTTTTTCCGCCCCTCCCGCTTCTGCTTGAGCTTCAGGTAATCGTCCAGGAAGCCGATCGCCCCCATCCACACCATCACGAAGAGCGTAATCCAGACATACGGCCGCGTGAGCCGCGCCCAGAGCAGCGTGGGCACCACCGATGCGATCAGGATGATGATGCCGCCCATGGTCGGCGTATCGCACTTACCCAGGTGCGAGTCGGGCGTGCCGGCGCGCACAACCTGCCGCACCTTGAGAGCACGCAGCCGGCGCAGCACCGCGGGGCCCACCAGAAAGGCTACGACGAGCGCGGTGACCGCGGCCCCCACCGCGCGAAAGGTGATGTAGGTGAAGAGGTTGAAAACGCTCCAGTATTTGGTGAGCGGTGTGAGCAGGTGGTAGAGCACTAGCGGTTCGCCCAGGCAGTGAGAAGGGGAACGAGGCGCTCGAGCCGTACGCCGCGCGAGGCCTTGAGGAGGATCACGGCATCCGCCGTGAGCCGCGGCTCCAGTACGGGCCAGAGATCCTCGATGTCCGTGGCGGCCAGCACGCGCGCATCGGCGCCGGCCTCCGCCCGCAACGCGGCGCCCATCTCTCCCACGCCGGCCAGCAGGTCGATGGAGGAGCGCACGGCGCGTTGCGCCAACTCCGCATGCAACCGCGCCGAATGCACACCCAGCTCCCGCATGGTGCCCAGCACCGCCACTCGTGGCCGACCATCGCGGAGACCGTCGAGCATGTCGATCGCCGCGCGCATCGATGACGGGCTCGCGTTGTAGGCGTCGTTGATGAGAATGGCGCGCCCCAGCGGCTCCCAGCTCGTGCGCATGGAGGGCGGCGTCATCCGTTCGATGCCGCGCGCGGCGTCGGCCACGCTGACAGCGCATTCACGCGCGGCCGCGAGCGCGAGCATCAGGTTCCGGAGCGTGTGCGCGCCGCGCACCGGAGGCTGAATGGTCACGTCGCCCATCCGGATCCACCCCCGCGCTTCCGCACCCACACCCCACGCGTCGGCACGCACGTCGCCCGCCTCGAGCCCCACCGTCACTACACGCGATGCGCGCGCACGGGCAATGCGCACCACCTCCGGCTGATCGGCGGGCACGATGGCCAGGGTGGCGTTCTCGAAGAGTGCCGTCTCTTCGCGCATCACCGCCTCCATGCTTCCCAGTCCCTCCAGGTGCTCCTCCGCTACGCCGGTGAGCAGCGCGATGGTGGGCTCCGCAATGGCGCGGAGCTGCGCCATCTCGCCGGGTGCATTCATTCCCATCTCGACCACCGCGACGTCCGCGTGCTCGGGAAGTGCCAGCAGCGTGAGCGGGACGCCGATGAGGTTGTTGTGATTGCCGAACGTGGCGTGCACCTCGAGCACCGACGAGAGTGCCGCCTTCACGAGCTCCTTCGTGGTCGTCTTGCCGTTGGAGCCGCCCACGCCAATCACCGGCCCGTTCCACGCGCGCCGGTGATAGTTCGCGAGCGCGCCGAGTGCCGCGCGCGTGTCGCGTACCTGAAAGACGGGAACACCGAGCCCCGCAGCCGCCTCCGCCCGGGACACCACCAAGGCGCACGCCCCGCACTCTACGGCACCGGCCAGGAAGTCGTGCGCGTCGAAGTGCTCACCAGCCAGCGCCACGAAGGCGTCGCCCTCGCCAATGGCACGTGTGTCCGTCGAGATGGCGCGGATCGTCTGCTCGCCCCTCGGGATCGCGCCGCATACGCCGGTTTCGCGCGCCCAGCTGGTGAGCGCGGCTCCCACGCGGCTCAGCGTCCAGAACGGTGCGCTCACGGCGTGCTCCCGGTGAGCTCCGCAACGATCGCGCGCTCGTCGAACGGATACTTCGTGGTGCCGCGAATCTGATAGGTCTCGTGTCCCTTGCCCGCCAGCAGAATCACATCATCCGGCTGCGCGAGCTCGATCGCCCGTGCAATCGCGGCGCGCCGGTCTTCGATCCGCTCGTGCGGCACGCCGTGCATTCCCGCCTCGATGTCATCCAGAATGCGCTCGGGATCTTCGGTGCGCGGGTTGTCGCTCGTGATGATGGTCAAGTCGGCCAGGCGGCCCGCGATGGCCCCCATGAGCGGGCGCTTGCCGGGATCGCGGTCGCCGCCGCAGCCCACCACCACCAGCAGGCGCCGCGCCGCAAAGGGACGCACCGCCTGGATAGCCCGCTCCAGCGAATCCGGCGTATGCGAGTAATCGCGCAGCACCGCCGGCCGCTGGTGCACTACCTCAAGGCGGCCCGGGATCTGTGGCGAGCGTTCCAGTCGTTGGGCAATCACGCTCGGCGCAAGGCCCAGCTGCCAGGCTGCCGCTGCGGCGCCGAGCGCGTTGGAGACGTTGAACGCTCCCAGCAGCGGAAAGTGCACGAAGTGCCGCTCGCCGCCCATCTCGAGCATCCACTCGCTGCCGCCTGGCAGGAAGCGCACGCCCAGCGCCCGCACCTGCGCGGGCTCGGACAGTCCGAACGTGACCGTTCGCGGGGCGGCGGGCAACTGGCACCACGCGGGATCGTCCGCATTCACGATAGCGGCTCCGCACGGCGAGAGATGCGACACCAGACGAGCCTTCGCGGCGAAGTACGCCTCCATGGTCTTATGATAGTCCAGATGATCGCGCGTGAGGTTGGTAAAGACGGCCGCCTCAAAGGTCAATCCCTCCACGCGCCGCTGGTCGAGGCTGTGCGAGGATACCTCCATGGCCACACACCGGACGCCCGCGTCAACGAGCGCACGCAGGACGCGCTGCAATTCCACCGGTCCCGGCGTCGTGAGGCCCGCTCCGCCGTCGAGCGGCGCGCCATCGCCCAGCAGCACGCCGAGCGTTCCGATGGAGGCACTCGGCGCACGCGCCTCATTGAGGAGATGTCGCAGCAGCCCGACGATGGTCGTCTTGCCGTTCGTGCCGGTCACGGCAACCAGCCGCAATGCCCCGGCTGGCTCGCCGAATGCCGCCGCCGCTGCGATCGCCGCCGCGCGCCGCCCGTCGCGCACGACGAGCGACGGAAGCGCGGTGCGCCCCGCGTCCTCGACGAGCGCGGCCACCGCGCCGCGTTCGGCCGCCTGGGCGAGATAGTCGTGGCCATCGCGCTCCGAGCCGCGCACGGCAATGAAGAGCGCGCCGGGCATCACGGCGCGACTGTCGTCGGTGATGTCACTCACCTGCGCTGGAATGGTACCGCGCGTGAGTGTCAGCAGTCCCGCGCGTTGCAACGCTTCGGCCACCACGGTCGTGGAGATGCCGCTCATGGCGTGGTCGCCAGCTGCACGAGGGAGCCCGCCGGTATCACGGCGCCTGCGACCGGCACCGTGCTCGCCGGGGCGCCGAGGCCGGTCAGCCGCACGCGAAAGCCGGCCTGGTGAAGCGCCTGCACTGCCTGACGCAGGGTAAGGCCCTGCACGCTCGGCACGGCGTGCGCCGCGCGAACCGGCGGCGCGGTGGGCTTTCGCATGGGCAGCGTAACCGTGTAGCTGCGCTCCGGTGCGATCACGGGCGGCACGGCGATCGGATGACGAGAGGTCGTGTCGCTCGTGGCCGAAGCTGTAGCGGGAGCGGAAGGGCCCTGCGCGGACGCCCGGGTCGTCGCGCCACTCACCGCCTCGGCAAACGAGGCACTCGCGGCGAGCTCCCCCCGGTTGAGCGCCGCATCGCGCGCGGCGATGGCCGACTCCAGGACGAGCTTGAGGATCGGGGCCGCCGTGGCCCCGGCATAGAAGGAGCCGTTGGAGGGGTTCTGCAGCGTCACGAGGATGACGTACTGCGGATGATCGGCCGGGAAGAGCCCCACGAAGGTCGCGGTGTAATGACCGCGCTCGTACCCGTGGCCCGGCACGGCCCGCCGGGCGGTCCCGGTCTTCCCGGCCACCACATAGCTTCCGAGTGCCGCCTGCTTGCCGGTCCCCTCCTCCACCACGCCCTCGAGAATCCCGCGCATGGTGCGCGCGATCTGCGGGCTCACCACCCGGCGTACCACGCGGCGCGTATGCTGGTAGCGCACCGTCCCGTCAGGCGATCGCACTTCCTTGATGAGCGCGGGCTGCACCAGCTCCCCGCCGTTGGCGAACGCCGCGTAGGCGGTGACGAGCTGCAGCGGCGTGACGCTGATCTCGTATCCCATGGCGAGCGACGCCGGCGACTGCGCGGACCATTCCGATGGAGGACGCAGTATCCCGCCGGATTCCGCGGGGTAAAGAACCCCGGTCGGCATGCCGAACCCGAAGTCGCGCAGTGCCTCGTATTCCTCACGCGGCGAGAGGCGGGAGGCAAACTTCGCGATGCCGATGTTGCTCGAGTAGCGGATCACATCTCGCAGCGAGAGCGACGTGGTGCGCTCCACGTCGTGAATGGTACGTCCCGCAACCGTATACGTTCCGCCTTCGGTGTTCACCGTGTCACTGGGGCGCGCCTTGCCCAACGCCAGCAGCGCGGCCGCCATGAAGGGCTTCATCACGGAGCCGGGCTCAAAGGGCTGCGTGAGCGCCGGGAGGCCCGCCGAGCGCGGATCGCTGCGACTGCTCACGAGCGCGCGGATCTCGCCGGTGGTCGGGTCGAGGATCACGATATCGCCGCCATCGGCGCCGGTGTGGGTGACCGCATCATCCAGGGCGCGCTGGGAGATCTCCTGCAGCGCCTGGTTGATGGTGAGCACCACGGCATCGCCCGGCACTGGAGCAACGTACGCGTCACCGGGGAGGGCGAAGCGCATACCGCGTGGGTCGCGCTCGCGTGTAGCGCGTCCGGCCTGTCCCCGCAGCAGGGAGTCGAGCACGAGCTCCATGCCGTACAGGGGCTCGCCAGTCGCGTTCACCCGCCCTACCAGTCGCCGTGTTGCCTGCCGGAGCGTGTAGACGCGTTGCAGCGTTGTCGCGAGGTACACGCCATCCATCTTTCCAAGAGTGGACGCCGCACCGGGCATGAAGTCGCCGGGCAGCGTCACCCACGCACGGTGCGTATCCGTGGCCCGCGCAATCCAGCGCGGCGCAACGCCCAGCGCCGCCAGCGCGTGAGCCGTCGCGGTGCGGTTCCGCAGCTCCCGCGGGGCAACGCTCACGCGCACCATCTCCCGGCTCTCGGCCAGCGGCGTGCCGTTGGCGTCCAGAATCTCCCCCCGCGGCGCCGGCAGGTCGTCCACCGCGAAATGCTGTCGGTGCGCGCGCTGCGCCCACACGTCGCCCTGCACGAGCTGCACCTGCGCGGCGCGCGCGACCAGCGCCAGGGCAAAGAGCACGAGCGAAGCATGGATGAGACTGGCGCGACCCGGGAGATGCATCTACGGCCGGACAGCGGAGCGGGTGATGATGACAACCTGGGTGTCACTCGGAATGTGCATGCCGAGGCGGGCCTCGGCGATCGGGACGAGGGTCTCGCGACTCGAGGCGTCGCGGATGTCACGCTCCAGGCTGGCATGCTCGGCCTCGAGGCGGAGCTGGCGTTGTTGCAGTACCTGGATCGCACGTACCTGCGTGACGCCCACCGCCCTCCGCCAGATGACGCCTGCGGCGATCAGAACGAAACCGAGGAGCGCCAGCGCCACCACCGTCCGTCCGCGCGGCCCGGCGCCGCGCCGTCTCACGCGGCGCGCCATGCGCGGAGCTTGGCGCTCCGGGCGCGGGGATTCCGCTCGCGCTCGGCCTGGGATGCTTCGATCGGCCGGCGCGTGAGCGTCTCGCCGAGCGGATGACCGCGGCAGGTGCACACCGGCTGCCGCGGCGGGCAGATGCAGTCGGCGCTCCATTCGCGGAAGGCGTGCTTCACGAGCCGGTCCTCACCCGAGTGGTAGGCGATGACGACCATCGCGCCTCCGGGCTCCAGCTGGTCGCGCAGCGCCGGGAGCGCGGTGCTCAGCGCCCCCAGCTCGCCGTTCACCGCAATGCGTACGGCCTGGAAGAGGCGGGCGAAGTCTGGCGGGCCGCTTCGCGGGCCGAGCGCGCCGCGGATGGCGGCGACCAGATCGTCGCTGGTGGAGAATGGTCGCGTGGCGCGCCGCCGTACGACCTCACGCGCCAGGCGGGTGGAGCGCGGTTCGTCACCGTACGCTCGGAAAATGTGCGCGAGCTCGCGCTCGCTGCTGCTGTTCAGCAGCATGGCGGCGGTCACGAGTGCATCGCGTCCCATACGCATGTCAAGCGGCGCGGCCTCGCGAAAGGAGAAGCCGCGCTCGAGATCATCGAGTTGATGCGAGGAAACACCGAGGTCGAGGAGGATGCCGCCGTAGCGCTGGCCGGCGACGGCCGGCAGCGTATCGAGTGAAGCGAAGTTGCCGAGCACGGGACGAAACTGCCCCGTCAACTCGAAGGCCCGCAGGCGGGTGCGTGCCGCCGCCAGCGCGTCCGGATCTCGATCCAGTGCTGTGACGGCGACGCCGTGCTCGAGGAGTGCCTGCGCATGTCCGCCGCCGCCGAGGGTAGCGTCCAGCACATGGCCCGCCCCGCGCAAGAGCGTGAGCACCTCGTCAACCAGGACGGGCGTGTGATACCAGTTGCTCGAGGAGGAGTCGTTCACCTGCGGGGAAGTCATTCTAGCGCCATCGGGAGCACAGCGTCAAGGAGGCCGCGATGTACGTGCCGTGGCTTGCTCGCACTCGCGAGCGATGCGCTCCGCCTCACCGAAAATGAAGACGCCCACCGCACAGCGATGGGCGTCTCGGCATGGACCGCCAGGGTGCTATTTCTTCTTCTTGCAGAACACCTTGATCATCGACTTCACGGTCGGGTCGTACTTCTGTAGCGCGGACATGACCTGGCCAGCCGCCGCCGTATCCACGGACGCGCCCTGCATCACGTTGACCTGCGAGAGCGTGAACGCGCTGTCCGCCTGATTCGCCTCTTCACAGCTCTTGTCCTGCTGATTCGCCCGTGTGAGGGCATCGCCCAGATAGAAGGACGACACTCCGAGCAGGAATTTCACGGTCGGCGATGGCGCCACGCTGTCCGCCATGCTCAGCACCTGCACCGCCCGTTGGTAATCGGGCATGGCCTTGGTGGTATCGGCGTGCTGATACGCCTTGTTCCCGAGTACGAGGAGGAACTGGCCGACCGTTGCCGAATCCGCACCGTTGGCAAGCGCCTGCCTGAGCGTGGCGATGGCGCTGTCGGGCTGATTGAGGTCCATCTGCCCCTGCGCCAGCGTGAGTCGCACCTTCCCCGACTTCGGGTTGAGCGAAATGGCATGCTGAGCCGCAGCAATAGACTGCTGCGTCTGTCCGGCCAGGCGCAGCGTCTGCGCGTTGAGCGCCCAGAGCGTTGCGCTGTTGGGGAACTTGGCGACCGCGCGCGAGGTCACCTGCGCGGCCTTCTGCGGCTGGCTATCGCTGGCATAGGCGGCGGCCAGGCGCGTGAAGAAGGTGGAATCGACCGCTGACGTGTCCATCTTGGCCAGCTTTTCTCCCGCCGCCGCGGCGCCCTTCCAGTCCTTGCCCGCGTACAGAATGAGCCACTGGAGCTTCACCAGATCGGCGTTGTTCGGATTCTCGGACACCGCCTTCTGGATGATGGGGGTCGCCAGCGCCGTCTTGCCGCTCTGCGCCAGCGTCTTCACCACCTGCGTCTGCAAGTCCACGTTCTTGGGATCCAGGGCGAGGAGCTCGGTCCACGACTTCGCTGCCTGGTCGGCGTTCCCCGCATCCTGATATGCTTGCGCGAGGAGGCGGAGCGCCGGCTTATTCTGCGGGTCGATCTTGACCACCTGCGACGTCACGGCGATGATCGAGTCCGGCGGGTACTTGAGGCCCGAGTACGCCTGCGCCAGGCAGTCGCGTCCGTTGGTGGACTGTGCATAAGCCGCCACCGCCGCTCGCGCCGCCTTGAGCGCCGCATCGTACTGCCCCGCCTGTATGGCGCGCTCGCAGGCCAGCACGTTGTCCAACTGCTGCCGTGCGGCGGCAATGGACTTGGCCACCGCCTTGGCCGCGTCGCCCAGCTTGTCCGACTGCGCCACCGGCACCGGTTGCACCATGTTGGCGTTGCTCGCCAGCACGATCTGCGCGTCGATCCGGTAGCCCTGCGGCGTCTTGCTGGCCGTGCCAGACACGTACTGGTCGGCGCGGAGCGCCTGCGCCAGCAGCTTGGCCGTGATGGGATCCGGCGCGCTGTCCGGATTGAAGCCCGACGCCTTGAGGTTGGCCTCGATGGCATTCTGCGGAATCACCAACAGCTTCTTGGACGACACCTCGTCCTTCACCCGCTTGCGCACTTCCTCGGCCGCATCGGTACCCAGCCCCGCATCCGGCGAGCGGAATGTGACGATCAGCAGGCGAGGCGTGTCCGCCGACGGGCCGTCCCGCTGCGCCTGAACCGAGCCCGGGAGAACACCGAGCCCCGCCACCAGCAGCAGTCCGAGTACGGCCCTCGCTTCACTGGTCATTGCCTTCACGTTCACTACCTCCAGAGCGTTGAACAGATGTACCCCGCCCCGCAGTGCAGGGTCCGTTACGATGGGAATGGGAGACCAGGGGCTCCACGCAAGCCCCAGCGAACCATGCAGTATCGCACGACTTTCCTGCTGGTGCAAGCGGCTCGCCACACCGCCGCCGTGGCGCCTCAGTATGCTCCGCTGTGGCTGGCGGATGCACCGTCGGCCGGCGACGGGCCCGCCAGTACGCGAGGCGCATTCGCGCGCCGGTCCGGCAGGGTGGTAGGCACCTCCTGATGGAAGGCACCGGATGGGATGATGCCACACCCGCCATAGCGCGCCATCACACGCAGCTGCGCCAGCACGTCTTCCCCGCAATGCTCCGGCGGGAGGTCACGCCAGAACGCAAAGCCGCCGCTCTCGCGCAGTGCCGTGACATCGTAGAGCACGCACCCGCCGATCCAGGCCACACGGTAGGTGCGTTGAGACTCCGGCGTGAGCTGCAGCCGCTGCTGCACGTGGTACAGGTTGGCGGCGCTGTGCAGGTGGTGACGCTCCCAGGCGGGCGAGTCCGGCTGGACGCGCTCCGGCCACACGGGGCCATCCCAGAACTCGATGTGCTGCTGGCGCGGACGGACCTCGTCGAGAAAGCTGAGGCCGATGACCGCACAGCCCACGAAGCCGCACCGCTCCTGCCGCATCGCGCGGAGCAGGCGATCCAGCACGTCGGGCTCCAGCAGCACGTCATCGTCCAGGAAGAGCACGTACGGCGCCGTGGCCGCATCCAGCAGGAACTGCCGCTGTTCGGCCATGCCGCGCCGCGGCAGATGCTTGTGCGCCCGCACCAGCACGCCGTGCGAGCGCAGGACGCGCTGCACGGCACGCACCTCGGGGGCGCTCGCCGCATCCAGCGCGTCTCCCTGGTCGGAGATGATCAGGCTGAAGTCCTTGGTCGCCTGCGCACTGAGGCTCGCAAGCGTCACGGCGAGGGCGGTCGGCCGGTTGAACGTCGACACGAGCACGTCGATGATCGGCGTGGCCATTACGGCCAGGAGGTCTCACGCATGGGGAGCACCATCACCTCTGGTATCACCGTCTCTTCCGGCTGCGTGAGCACGTAGCGAATGGTATCGGCGACGTTGGCCGGATCCTGCAGATTGCGCACATCAATGTCGGGGAATCGATCGAGCAGGAAGGGCGTGCGCATGCCGCCGGCGATCACCACGGTGACCTTCACGCCGAGCGCACGCGCCTCCACGTGGAGCGCATAGCTCAACCCGAGCAGTCCCCATTTGCTCGCGTGATAGGCGGAGGCGTTGGCCCAGGCCCGCTTGGCCGCTGTGGAGGCGATGTTGACGATGTGTCCGCGCCCCCGCGCTTTCATGGCGCGCAGCGCGAACTTCGACATCACGAACGGCCCCCGGAGGTTGACCGCCAGCACGCGATCCCATTCGTCGATGGGCAGCTCCTCGACGCCCATCGTCACGTCGGTGCCCGCGTTGTTGATGAGGACGTCCAGACCTCCGTACTCGCGGACCACCTGATCGACAGCGGCCTCCGCTTGCGTCGCGTCGCTCACGTCCAGCGGCAGCGCGCCCGCATGATACCCCGCCTCACGCAGCACGCTCGCCGCCTCCGATGCGCTCTCGCCGCGGATGTCCGCCGCAACGATAGTCGCGCCAGCCTCACCGAGACAGCGCCCGATGGCCTGCCCCAATCCTCGTCCGCCTCCCGTGATCAACACCACGCGATCGGCCAACGGCCGCGCGCGTGCCGGCACATCCAGCAGCTGTTCCAGTGTGTCCATGATGCTCCTCGTGGCAATCGATGTCATCTCGCATGCGTGTGCCGCATGCGCGCGGCTTTGAGTGCGACGCAATCGATATGCCCTCAGTGGGGCATCCCGTGTGATGGCCGAGCGGGAATCGCTTCTCCCCGACAGTGCTGGTCCATCAGTTGCATTGCCGCCTCTACCGTTCGGCTTGTGCACCGGCGCTGTCTGCCGGCCCGCCTCCGACGGTCGTCAAAACTCGGCCAGGTGTGCCGATTCACCTTTGCCGAGGTGGTGTTATCGCAGTGACCCTGTTGCCGTCTGCTGTCTCCGATGTCGGGTCGCGCCCCGGATGGCCGTCGTTCAAGCGCGTGGTGGTATTCCGCGCATTGCAGCTGGGTGACATGCTGTGTGCCATCCCCGCGCTGCGGGCGCTGCGCCATGCATGTCCACACGCGCGAATCACGCTCGTCGGCCTGCCGTGGACGCGCGACCTGCATCCGCGCTTCGGCGCCTATCTCGACGATGTCATCTCCTTTCCAGGCTTCCCGGGGCTTCCCGAGCAGCCCGCGCGAGTCGCGCGCATTCCGGCCTTTCTGCGTGAGGTCATGCGCCGCCGCTTCGACCTGGCGCTGCAGCTCCACGGCAACGGACGGCTTACTAACTCCATAGTCGCATCGTTCGGCGCGGCACGGTGCGCCGGATGCCGCGAGACGACGGCGGCGTACTGCCCGGGCGAGCCCGCGTGGTTTCCGCTCCGGCCAACCCGCGGCACCGAGATCGAGCGCCTGCTCGCGGTGCTGTCCGCCCTCGGCATTCCCGGTGCGGGCACGCATCTCGAATTCCCGCTCAGCGCGGAAGATCATGCGGAATGGCGCGTGAGCGCCGATGCGGCCGGCCTCGTTCCGGGCCGGTACGTCTGTGTGCATCCCGGCGCGCGGCGCGCGAACAAGCGATGGGCGCCCGACGCGTTCGCCGCGGTGGCGGATGCGTGCTCGTCCATGGGGCTGGACGTGGTGCTCACGGGGACACGCGCGGAAGCACCGCTCACCGCGGCGGTCGCGCGCGCCATGCACACGCGCGCCGTGGATCTGGCCGGGCCGATGAGCCTGGGGGCGCTCGGCGCTGCGATTCGCGATGCCCGATTGCTCATCTGCAACGACACGGGCGTGTCGCACCTGGCGGCGGCGGTGAACACACCAAGCGTGGTCGTGTTCCTGGATGCCGATCTGGAGCGATGGGCTCCGCTCGACCGCGCGCGGCATCGCGTCGTGTATGATCCTGCCACCTGCCGCGGGCAGGAGCGTGTCACCGATGCATGCTCCTGCCCCGGCGGCGTCACACCGGCGGCGGTGCTCGGCGAAGCCACGCGCCTGCTGGCGGAGGAGCACGCCAATGCCGCATGACGCGCGCGCGCTGCGCATCTTCACCTGGCACGTCCACGGCAACTACCTGTACTACCTGTCGCACGTGCCGCACGAATTCTATGTGCCCGTTCTTCCGGGACGGCCGGCGGGATACGGAGGGCGCGCCGGAGCGTTTCCCTGGCCGGACAACGTGCACGAGGTGCCGGCGGAGGCGGTGCGGGAGCTGGCGCTGGATGTCATTCTCTTCCAGGCCCGGCAGCATTACCTGCACGACCAGTACACCGTCCTGTCGGCGGCGCAGCGGAGGCTGCCGCGTATCTACCTGGAGCACGACCCACCGCGCGCGCATCCCACCGATACGCGCCATCCGGTGGATGATCCGGACGCCGTGCTCGTGCACGTGACGCCGTTCAACGCGCTCATGTGGGACAGCGGAGGCACGCCCGTGCGGGTGATCGAGCACGGCGTCGTGATTCCACCGGACGTGCACTACACGGGCGGACTGCGTCGCGGCGTCGTGGTGATCAACAATCTGCGGACGCGGGGTCGCCGCCTCGGCGCGGACGTCTTCACGCGCGTCCGCGATGTTGTGCCACTCGACCTGATCGGCATGGACGCGGACTCGTTGGGCGGCCTGGGCGAGCTCCCCCCGCCTGCGCTGCCGAGCGCGCTCGCACCCTATCGCTTCTTCTTCAACCCGATTCGCTATACGAGCCTCGGCCTCGCCGTGTGCGAGGCCATGATGATCGGGATGCCGGTGGTGGGGCTGGCGACGACCGAGATGGCGACGGTCGTGGAGAACGGGAGCTCAGGGTACGTGGACACCAACATCGATCATCTCATTGGGCGGATGCACAACCTGCTCGACGATCCGGCGCAGGCGCAGCGGCTCGGCGAAGGTGCACGCCGCCGGGCGCTCCAGCGCTTCGGCATCGAGCGCTTCGTGCGCGACTGGATGGCGGTGTTCGCGCAGGTAGCCGGACGTACGCATGCCGGGCCCACCGGCACGCGTCGCTCGATGGTGGTAGGAGGAGTCACATGAATCGACGAATTGCGCTCATCAGCGAGCATGCTTCGCCGCTGGCGTCACTCGGCGGGACGGACTTTGGCGGCCAGAACGTGTACGTCGCGCAGATCGCGCAGAATCTTGCCGCGCTCGGCTACGCGGTGGACATCTTCACGCGTCGCGGCAGCGACGATCTGCCGCGCAGCGTCCGGTGTCCCAGTGGGATCCGCGTCATCCATGTACCGGCCGGCCCTCCGCGCTACGTGCCGAAGGAGGACCTCTTGCCGTACATGGAGGAGTTCACGGACTTCGTGTTGCACTGGCGCCGGTGCCGCGGCGCGCGCTATGACCTCTACCACGCCAACTTCTGGATGTCCGGCCTCGTCGCCGCAGATCTCAAACGGGCGACCGGCACGCCGTTCATCGTGACGTTCCACGCGCTGGGGCGCGTGCGCCGGGTGCACCAGGGGCAGGCCGATGGCTTTCCGGATGCGCGGGCCGAGATCGAGGATCGCATCATCAGGGAAGCGGACTGCGTGATTGCGGAGTGCCCGCAGGACGAGGAGGATTTGCTCTGCCTGTACGGGGCCGACCCCGAGCGCATGCGGATCGTCCCGTGCGGGGTCGACAACACCCGCTTCAGCCCTGTGCCGAAGGGCACCGCGCGCACTATCCTCGGACTGGATCCGGATGAGCGGATCGTGCTGCAGCTCGGTCGGCTCGTGCCGCGCAAGGGCATCGACAACGTGATTCGGGGATTCGCGCGCCTCATCACCGTCCACGGCGTGGAGGCGCGGCTGCTCGTGGTCGGCGGCGAATCCGATGAGCCAGACCCCGTGCGGACGCCCGAGATCGGGCGCCTGCGGGACGTGGCGCGCGCGGCTGGCGTGGGAGACCGCGTGGTGTTCGTGGGCCGCCGTGGTCGGGATGTACTCAGGCACTACTACAGCGCCGCGGATGTGTTCGTGACGACGCCCTGGTACGAGCCGTTCGGCATCACGCCGCTCGAGGCAATGGCGTGCGGCACGCCGGTGATCGGGGCCAACGTGGGCGGCATCAAGTTCACGGTGCGCGACGGGGAAACGGGCTACCTGGTGCCGCCGCGCGATCCGGATGCTGTCGGTGAGCGCCTCGCCCATCTCTACCGGTACCCGCAATTGATGCGCGCTCTGGCGGCGCGGGCCATCCAACGCGCGAACGACTGCTTCTCATGGAGCAACGTCGCCCAGGCGATCGCCAGGCTGTACGAGGATCTGCTCACGCCGCACCGGCGCCAGGTCCATCGCCAGCTCAGCACGAGCACGCTGTTCTCGGAACGGCTGGTCCCCCTGCCCGTGCACCCCGCAGCGGATGTAGCGCCGATGGAGCCCGAGCTGCCGCTCCCTCACGTCGCATCCCGGCTGGCGGACGCGCAACAGGCGCTCTTCGATCGCCCACGAGGCGGCGACGACGATCTCGGTAACGTCGAGTTGACGGCGTGAGCATGCGTCGTCGCGGCGCATACCTCCCGCGTCCCACCGCGGTGCCAGCTCTGCCTGGTTCGGACGCGGTCGTCTTTCTCGACAAGGACGGGACGCTCATCGAGAACCTGCCGTACAATGTGGCCCCAACGCGCATCAGGCTTGCCGCGGGCGCCGTCGGCGCGCTCCGACGGCTGGCGGCAGCGGGCTTCCGTCTTGCGGTCGTCTCCAATCAGCCTGGTGTCGCATTCGGCCGTTTTCCGGAGCGGGCGCTGCGCGATGTACGTGCGCGGATCGAGGCGCTACTGGCGCTCGCGGGGGTGTCGCTCGCGGGATTCTACTACTGCCCGCATCATCCCGGCGGCACCGTCCGCGGCTATGCGGTCCCCTGCTCCTGCCGCAAGCCCGCACCCGGCCTCGTGCTGCGCGCGGCACACGAGCTGGGTGCGGAGCTGCGCCGCTCCTGGCTCATCGGCGACATTCTCGATGACATGGAGGCGGGCAACCGCGCGGGGTGTCGCACCGTGCTCCTCGATGTCGGCAACGAGACCGAGTGGGTGCGAGCGCCGCAGCGCGAGCCGGATCGCGTGGTGCGCGACCTCGCCGCCGCGGCGGACTACATTCTGACGAGCGGCCGCGACGGGGCGGATGCGCTGGCTCGCGGCATCGCTGCGCGGAGCGCGCCATGAGCCCCGCAGGCTGGGACTCCGCCGCGCGAGTGCTGTGCGTGCGCCTGGACACGCTCGGTGATGTGCTCATGACGACGCCGGCCATCCGCGCGATCAGAGAATCGCGGGCGGAGCGGCACATCACGCTGCTCACCTCGAAGCCCGGAGCGGCGGTGGCCGCGCTGGTCCCCGTCATCGATGACGTGATCGTCTACGAGGCGCCGTGGATGAAGAGCACACCACCGCGTTCAGGCGCCCGCGTTGACCTCGCAATGATCGAGCGGCTGCGCGCGTGCACCTTCGATGCGGCCGTGATCTTCACGGTCTACAGCCAGAACCCGCTCCCCGCCGCCCTGCTCTGCCTGCTCGCCGGCATTCCCCTGCGTCTGGCGCACTGCCGCGAGAACCCATACCAGCTGCTCACCAACTGGATACGCGATCCCGAGCCCGAGCAGGGCATCCGGCACGAGGTACAGCGGCAGCTCGATCTGGTAGCCGAGGTGGGCTGCGCCCCACGCGACGCGACGCTCTCGCTTCGCGTGCCGCAGCGGGCGTGGCATCGCGCCTCATCACTACTCAGATCCGTGGGCGTCGATGCAGAGGGCACCTGGGTGGTGGTACATCCTGGTGCCACGGCGCCATCCCGCCGGTATCCGCCGGAGCTCTTTGCGCGGGCGGCGGCGGAGCTCTCCGCGAAACACGGAATGCAGATCGTCTTCACTGGCTCAGCACAGGAAGAGGCCCTGGTCGATGCGATTCGCGGCGCCATGCACATGCCATCGCATTCGCTCGCCGGCCGACTCTCGCTGGCGGACCTCGCGGCGGTAATCGCGCGCGCGCCACTGCTCATCTCCAACAATACGGGTCCGGCGCACATCGCCGCGGCGGTTGGCACGCCCGTCGTGGATCTGTACGCGCTCACCAACCCGCAGCATACGCCATGGCACGTGAGCGCGCGCGTGCTCTCGCACGACGTGCCGTGCAAGTACTGCTACCGAAGCGAATGTCCCATGGGCCACCACGCGTGTCTGCGACAGGTCGCGCCTCGCGATGTGGTGAACGCCGCCCTGGAACTGCTTGGCACAGGGCAACAACGCCGCCGTGCGCTCCGAGCCGCCTCATGACCACACACGTGCACGCTTCCACACCGCACGCAGGCCGCCTCGTGCGCCATTCACCCGGTCACCACGGAATTCGGCATGTACACGCTCGGCATCAACGCCGCATTTCATGATTCCGCCGCCTGCCTCGTGCGGGACGGACGCATCATCGCCGCCGCGGAGGAGGAACGCTTCACCCGCATCAAGCACGGAAAGCGGCCGGTGCCCTTCAGCACCTGGGAGCTGCCTTTTCACGCGATCGACTATTGCCTGGCCGAGGCTGCCATCACGCTGCCGCAGGTGGACCATGTGGCCTACGGGTTCGATCCGTGGCTCCTGCTCGACGAGCCCCGCGAAACCGCATCCCTTTCGCTCCCGCTCGAGCCGAGCGCGCACGGCGCCGCGGACCGGCAGTCGCCCTGGGAGTCCCTCTTTCTCTCGTACATTGTGAATGCGCCCCGCCAGCTGGCGGATGGCGCGCCGTTGCGCCTGGCGCCCCGCCTGCGCGGTGCGCGGCCCGACGGG
Organism: Gemmatimonadaceae bacterium; assembly: GCA_036278935.1. Taxonomy (GTDB): domain Bacteria; phylum Gemmatimonadota; class Gemmatimonadetes; order Gemmatimonadales; family Gemmatimonadaceae; genus DASSNR01. Next base: position 5,079 of record DASUKA010000152.1, on the reverse strand, counting down.
CCATACCAGTGGCACTTCGTCCCGCATCATGTCGCGCACGCGGCGAGCGCGTTCCTTCCCTCCCCCTTTGCCGACGCGGCCGTGATGACACTGGATGGCCGCGGCGAGCGTGCGACCACCGCGTACTTCATGGGGCGCGGGAGCTGTCTCGATCCGCTGGGTGAGGTGCACATGCCCCATTCGCTCGGACTTCTGTACGAGGAGGTCACGAGCTACCTCGGCTTTCTCCGCGCGTCTGATGAGTACAAGGTGATGGCGCTGGCATCCTACGGTGCGCCGCGCTACACCGATGCCTTTCACGACATCATCGAGCTGTGCGGCAAGGGCATGTACCGCGTGCACACTCCCTGCCTGGAGGATCGGTTCGGCCCCGCGAGGGTGCCCGGCGCGCCGGCGGAGCGTCGGCACGCCGATATCGCCCGCTCCCTCCAGTGTGTGCTCGAGGAGACGGTGCTCGAGCTGGGGCAGTGGCTCTTCGAGACGACGCGCGCGCCGCGCCTCTGCCTCGCCGGCGGCGTGGCTCTCAATTGCGTCATGAACGCGCGCCTGCGGGACCGCGGTCCCTTCACCGACATGTGGGTGCAACCGGCGGCCGGCGACGCGGGCACCGCTCTGGGCGCGGCGCTGCACGTGGACGCATCCGAGCGGCGCGACGCCGCGACGCGCCATCATATGGAGCACACGTTCCTCGGGCCAGCCTACGGCGACGCGGACATCGAGCGCGTGCTCGAGCGCGCCAAGCTGCCGTACCGCCGGCTGGCCGATGTGGCCGACGATACGGCGGCGCTGTTGGCCGACGGCAAGGTGATCGGCTGGTTCCAGGGGCGCATGGAGTTCGGCCCGCGCGCCCTGGGCGCGCGCTCGATCCTTGCCTCGCCAATTCCCGCGGACATGCAGTCCCGGCTCAACGAGCTGAAGGACCGCGAGGACTTTCGCCCTGTCGCCCCGGTGGTTCTTGAAGAGGAGGCCACGGCCTGGTTCTCGAACGCTCGGCCTTCGCCGTTCATGCTCTTCGTCTTTGATGTGCGTGCGGACGCCGCGGCACGCATTCCGGCGGTGCGACACGTGGATGGCACCGCGCGCGTTCAGACCGTGAACCGGGAGCAGCATCCACTCTATCACGATCTGCTCACGGCGTTCGCGCGCCGGACCGGTGTCCCAGTGCTCGTGAACACCTCGTTCAACACGCGCGGCGAGCCGATCGTGTGTACGCCCCGTGACGCCATCGAGTGCTTCTGGACATCGCCGCTGGATGCGCTGGTGATCGGGCCGTTCCTGCTCGAGAAGCCGGCGGTGCGTCGATGACGCTGCCCCTCTCGGTGGTCGTCCCGACCTGTCGCCGCGACCTATTGCTCATTCGATGTCTGGCCGCGCTCGATGCGCAGGACTATCCTGCCGTCGCGTACGAGGTGATCGTGGTGGACGATGGGGCGTGCGACGCGACGCGGCGCACCGTGTGGTGCTGGTCGCTCCGCTCGCGCGCCACGCTGCGCTATACGCGCACACTCCGTGGCCGCGGTCCCGCGGCGGCGCGGAACACGGGGTGGCGCGCGGCGCGCGGCGAGATCATCGCCTTCACCGATGATGACTGTATTCCCACGCCGGGGTGGCTGTGCGCCGGTGTGGCGGCGTTGCGCGGCAACGTGGCGGGCGCCTCCGGCCCGATCCGCGTCCCCCTCCCCGATGCGCCCACCGACTACGAGCGTGACGTGGCGGGACTGGAACGCGCCGAGTTCGCCACCGCCAACTGCTTCTACCGGCGTGCGGTGTTGGCCGAGCTCGGAGGGTTCGACGAGCGCTTTGCGGCTGCATGGCGCGAGGACAGCGATCTCTTCCTGGAACTGCTGAAGCGCGGACACCGGCTCGCTCGTGCGCCTCGCGCGGTGGTGGTACACCCCGTGCGTCCGGAGCGATGGGGTGTGAGCCTTCGTCAGCAGCGCAAAACCATGTACAACGCCCTGCTCTACAAGAAGCATCGCGCGCTGTACTGGCAGCGTATCCAGCACTCGCCGCCATGGCGGTACTACGGCATCGTCGCGGCCCTGCTCGTGGGTGTTGCCGCGGCGACACTGGGACGCCGTGGGGCGGCGCTTGCCGCACTGTCTGCATGGCTCCTGCTCACGGCCGCCCTCTGCCTGCGCCGTCTGCGTGCCACGTCGCGCGCGCCGGCTCATGTGGCGGAGATGGTCGTGACGTCCGCGCTGATTCCGCCGCTCGCGGTGTTCTGGCGGCTGCGCGGCGCCATCAAGTATCGCGTCCCGTTCCTCTGATCGCCCGCGACCGCCTGCCGGTGGCATCCGGCGCGCCGGGCGGAGGGTTCATGCAGCTTCCGACTTACGTCCAGATGGAGCCCGTCGGCCAGTGCAATCTCCGGTGCCAGATGTGCCCCATTCAGTTTCGCGAGGATGGCCCGCCGTATGGTCCGCCGGCCTTCATGGCATTCGAGGAGTTCACCCGGATTCTCGACCAGTTCACCGAGTGCACCGAGCTCCACCTGCAGGGACTCGGCGAGCCCACCATGCACCCGCGGTTCTTCGAGATGATCGAGTACGCCGTGGCGAAGAACATCCGCGTCACCACCAACACCAACCTCACCCTGCTCACGGCGGAGCGGGCAACCCGGTGCGTGACCAGCGGTCTCGCCGAGATCCACGTGTCCATCGATGGCGCCACGGCTGCCACGTACGAGCGCATCCGGGTTCACGCTCACCACGAGCGCGTCGTGCGCAATCTGGAACGGCTCATAGTCACGCGTGAGCGGTTAGGCAGCACGCATCCCGCCGTGCAGCTGGTGCTCGTGGTCATGCGACAGAACCTGCACGAGCTGCCCGAGCTGGTTCGCCTCGCGCATGGATGGTCGGTCAACACGGTGTTCGTGCAGCACCTCTGTCATGACTTCGGCGAGTCCGCGCTCCCGACGCGCTACCGCCCGATGCGCGAATTCGTGGATGCCCAGACGCTGCTCAACGAGGACCCCGCGCGCGTGGAGCGGTACTTCACCGAGGCCAGGACCCTGGCCGGCCAGCTGGGCGTGGACCTGCGTCTGCCGCGCACGAGTCCGCGCCTGCATCCGCCGGGCACCCCGGGCCCCACTCGATGCGACTGGCCATGGCGTGGCGCGTACGTGAGCTATCAGGGCTCCAGCATGCCCTGCTGCATGATCTCCACGCCGGATCGCCTGAACTTCGGCAGCATGGCCGAGCAGGGCGTGGAGGCGATCTGGACCGGGGATGCGTACCGGAGGTTCCGCGAGCAACTCGCCTCCGATGAGCCGCCCGAGGTGTGTCGCTCGTGCGCGGTCTATCGCGGGGTCTTCTAATGCTTGCGCAGTCCGGACAGGCGTCCGCTGCCGCCGCTGACGCCCGTGGAGTGTGCACCGATGTGCTCATCCCCACGCGCAACCGCATCGAGTCGTTCATCATGACGCTCACCGGCGTCGCCACGCAGTCGCTGGCGGAGCTGCACGTCATCGTGGCTGACCAGAGCGATGAGCCCGTGCGGCGCTCGCCCGTGGTGCGGGCCGTCGCACGCATCATCGAGGCTCGCGGCGGCTCGCTGGAGTGGCATCATCGCGCGGACTGTCATGGAATCGCGGAGCAGCGGAACTTTCTGCTCCAACGCGCATCCTCACAATGCGTGCTCTTTCTGGATGACGATGTGCTGATGCAGCCGTGGGTGGTGGCGCGGTTGCGCGAGACGCTGCTGCGGGAACGGTGCGCCTTTGTCGGCGCGTTCCCGTCCGGGTTGTCATACAGGGACGAGGTGCGTCCGCAGCAACAGCATGTGGAATACTGGTATGGCCCGGTGCATCCCGAGGTGGTGGATCCGGATTCGAACGAGTGGAAGCGGTGGGAGCTGCATCGCGCGGCCAACCCGTACCACGTTGCTCGCACGTTCAGCGAGGACGAGGTGCGGCGGTACAAGGTGGCCTGGACCGGGGCGTGCGTGATGTACGATCGCGCCAGGCTGCTCTCGGTGGGCGGCTTTTCGTTCTGGCCGCGCCTGCCGCGCTATCACTCCGGCGAGGACGTGCTCGTGCAGAATCTGCTGATGCGCCGCTGGGGTGGCTGCAGCATCCTGCCGTCCGGCACGTACTTCTCCGAGGTGCCGAGCACGGTGCTGAATGCAGCGGGAACGGTGGATGGCCATGCGCTCGAGCTGCTGCCGGAGATGATCGAGCAGTACGCACCGCCACGCGGTGTGCAGGATGACGTACCGCTCGGGGACGAGGGAGATGTGTCGCCGGACACGGCAGCGGGACAGCTGCACAGCGCTGCGTTGCGTGGGGCCTGCACAGCGGGCACTGCGCCCTCGTCATAGCAGCTACGCGGTGGCAACACTGCGATCATCGTGACGTTGACGCGACCCCCAGGACTGCTCCGGAGACTCGCCCGGCCGCTGCGCTCCGTGGCGCTGGTGCGCGCCTCGCGCATCGGCGACTTCCTGTGCGCCACGCCGGCGTTTCGCGCACTGCGTGCGGCGCTTCCCGGTGCGGAGATCACGCTCATGGCACTTCCCATGGTGCGCGAGCTGGCTGCCCGGTCGCCCCACCTCGACCGCTTCGAGCCGTTTCCGGGCTTTCCCGGTATGGCCGAGCAGTTCTTCGACGCGCGGCGCGCCACGGAGTTCTTCGGGCGCATGCAGACCGAGCACTTTGACCTGGCCATCCAGATGCACGGATCGGGGGTGTGCGCCAACCCCTTCACACTCCTGTTGGGCGCGCGTACCACCGCGGGCTTCATCCGTCCCGGCGATGTCCCTGGTCGGCTGGATGCCGCCCTTCCGCTGCCCACCGCCGGGCACGAGATCGAGCGGCTGCTTGCGCTCACGACCTTCCTCGGCGCACCACCCTGCGGAACGCAGATGGAATTTCCGCTCTGGCCCGGCGACCGCGCGCGGGCCGACGCCCTGCTCGCATATACAAAGCGTCCTTTGATCGGCCTTCAGCCCGGTGCGCGCCTGGGCAGCAAGCGGTGGCCGCCGGGGCGGTTCGTCGACGTCGGGCGTGCGCTGCACGATGCGTGCGGCGGCACGCTTGTCCTCCTCGGTGGACCTGACGAACACGCGGCCGCCGACGCG